>CAZZWK010000024.1:27530-76907 GCA_964657925.1 uncultured Dictyobacter sp. | reverse complement strand
CTAAGCAAAACGCTGGCAAAAATGTGACATTGTATGCTCATCTCTTTTATTTTCAGGAGGAACCTCTATGCCCGTTCAGGATTTCGCCCTCGATCCCACCGCTACCTATCGCGTTCAGACCCATTGGAGCACTGAGGACAAGCCTGCCACAGTTCTCCTCAATGGCAGTATCCTTGGCTCCTTGAACACCCCTGTGGAGCGCACCACCGGTAAAGACTTCACTCTGCCCGATGGCTCACCCCTCCACGTACAATTCGCCAATAACCAACCTCAGGCCTTCCGCTACGGCCTGCCCCTCGCGCCCGTAGTGGCAGCCACCAACCCGAAATCCACCCACCTGCGCTATCGCAGCGCTGGCTTTACTACCTGGCTGGTCCTTCGCCTGGTATTTGCCGCCATTGCCCTGCTCATCAATCTGTTCTCCGCCTTTGCCGCAGTGCAAAGCGGCTTCCTGCCCCTTTCTCTCATCCTGGTCGTCGTTGATGCCGCGATTATCACCGCCATTATCGCCCTCTTCTACTGGAAAAAATGGGGCTTCTACCTTCTCGTTGCCACAACCGCCCTCGACGTTTTGCTCGATCTCGCCCTTTTCTTTTTGTTCCAGCAGTCCAGTGGCCTCTTCTATGCTTTTCTATCCGTTGCCTGGCTCGTACTCATCTATTCCCGGCTGAACCGCTCCAATATCTGGGATATGCTTGACTAACAAAAAAGAGCGCGAGAAAAGTACTTTTGTGCCTTTCTCATGCTCGTTCTTCCACCTAAAAATGTTATTTACAAACGTTTTTATTAGCAAAAGCTCTGCTCAACAGAAGACTCAGAATGGAAAGGCTCAAAATGGATATCACCCCTCAACCCAGAAATTACGTCCATCTGCCAACGACTGGCAACCTGAAACAGTGGCTTGAAAATAGCCCCTGGAAGTTCCCTACCTTCAGACACGACCACCATCCTTCCATCATGAATGTGAACGAGGTCACTGACCAGCGAACCACCACCGGCGAAAAGATCGCTGACACCGTTACCGCGACTATTGGTAGTTGGCGTTTCATCATTATCCAGAGCCTCATTCTCGCCACCTGGATCATCATCAATTCTGTTGCCGCTATTAACCACCTGAAATGGGCCTGGGACCCCTATCCCTTCATCCTGCTCAACCTGGCCCTCTCGTTCCAGGCCGCTTATAGCGCCCCCTTCGTGATGATGTCTCAAAATCGGCAGGCCTCGAAAGATCGCCTCACCGCCGAAAACGACTATCAGACCGATGTCAAAGGCGAACAAGAAGTCTGCCACATCATTGATCATATGGATCACCAGGACGCGCTGATCCTACAGATCGTCCAACGCCTGGAAACCGAGAACCAGCGCATCGATGACCAGGAAAAGTTGATCCTGGAACTGATCCAGAAAATGAGCGAACAACAAAGAATCGCGAAAGAACAGCACGCGCAAATCCTTAAATTGCTCGGCGCTCCACCTTCGTTCGATACGATACCTGAGGACGCTTCTTAAAACCACCTGGCTACGTCTGTGCCTCACCTTTCTCGCTGGTAGCGTCTTTAGCTATACTCATGTTGATAGTCATGTTCTTGAGGTATACTGATGATTATCTACACTTGCGTCCATCACTACTCAGTATGATACTCACGATAGAGGAGCACAAACACAATGACGCAACTGTATCTGGTGCGGCACGGCGACTACCTACACGAAAATAGCGAGGGTAAACTGGTCAGTGGCGATCTCTCTCCTCTCGGCATCCAGCAAGCGGAACAGTTGCGCGACTCTCTCGTTCACGAGCAGGATCTCAATATTGATGTGCTGATCGCTAGCACGATGGCGCGCGCGCAACAAACGGCTCACATCATCGCACCCGCGCTCCATTTACCAGTAATCTCCGACACCGACTTGGAGGAATGGCGCAACG
The DNA here is from genome assembly GCA_964657925.1 of uncultured Dictyobacter sp. GTDB lineage: Bacteria > Chloroflexota > Ktedonobacteria > Ktedonobacterales > Ktedonobacteraceae > Dictyobacter. Next base: position 74,983 of record CAZZWK010000024.1, on the reverse strand, counting down.
AGGATGGCTCTTTGAGTCGCGAGCAGTTCTTCTCCATGTGGAACTCCGTCTCCCAGGACCGCCGTCTCTTCTATCACTGGATTCCTGGCTACGAAAATTGGGTCGAGTTTTCAGCCCGTGTCTGCACTGCCTTCGATCGCATCCTCCACGAGCATGAGGGCAAAACCATCATGCTCGTCTGCCATGGTGGCGTGATCGAGATGTCCTTCGTCTACTTCTTCGGCATGGGATTCGCGCAGATACAACGCGCCACTACCAACCCAAAACATACCTCCATCACCCATTGGCGCGAATTCGACGACCGCAACCTCTGGATTCTTGAGCGTTACAACGATACCTCTCACTTACAACGCTGACCACTCTCGTCACACCCGCCGCTCATATTCGCCCAATTTTTGCTCCAATGTCACATTCTGTCCCGCCACGCGCGCCTTACGCTTCTCCGCGTACTCTCTCAACCTGTCCTTGATAGTGGGATCTCCGACCGCCAGTTCTTTCGCCGCATGAATCGCTGCGTTGACTGCTCCGGCCTCCCCAATCGCCATTACCGCGACCGGCGCCCCCTCCGGCATCTGCACCATCGACAGTAACGCATCTACTCCCTGCAAAGCTCCCAGGTTCCGTGGCACCCCGATCACCGGCAGGTCCGCGCGCAAGTCCGCGATATTCCCCGGCAGGTGCGCCGCACCGCCCGCGCACGCGATAATCACCTGCACCGATTCCGGTAGCTGATCGATATGCTGCACAACAGTACGCAAATCCCTGTGCACCGAGTTGATCTGCACCAGGCTCGCAATCCCGAACTCATAACGCAACGTGTCGATCGTCCTCATCATCAACGCCAGGTCAGAATCACTGCCCATCGTCACCAGCACCCTCGGTTCCCCTATCGCCTGCCTACCGATCCCCTCCATCGAAACCAATACCCCCCACTCCCCCTGTATCTCCAGTCGTATCTCCTCTTGCTCGTCTGCCATACCTTCTCTCCCCAGCTCATACATAAAAACAACCCTATATCGAAAAACTCGCCCTCACCGCCTTCGCCTCACGATACACCTCCTCCAGATCATCACCAACAACCGTAATATGCCCCATCTTACGATCCACTTTTGTCTCTCGCTTGCCATAAATATGCGGGAAAACATGCTCATGGTCGTAATCGTGTGTCCAATGCGGCTCCGCCACCGCATTGCGCTCGCCCAGAATATTCTCCATCACAGCCACAGGATAACGCATAGTCGTTGCTGTCAGCCTGAGATTAGTGACCGCGCGTAGATGCTCTTCGAACTGCGAGGTCTCGCATGCCTCGATCGTGTAGTGCCCCAGATTGTGCGGCCTCGGCGCGATCTCGTTCAAGCAGATCTTGCCATCCCGATCCAGAAACATCTCTACCCCAAAGATACCGATCCCCTCTAGCGCGTCGATCGCGGCCAGCGCCACTCTCTTCACCTCTTCTTGCACCTCTAGCGAAACCTGTGCAGGAGCGAGCACTGTCTGGCAAATATCCCTCGCGTGAATCATCTCGACCACCGGAAAAATCGCGTTCTCGCCCCTGGCATTGCGCGCGACCATCACCCCCAGCTCTTTCTCTAATGCGATCCCTTTCTCGACGTACAACGCCCGTCCACCCAGCTTGGCGTACGCCTCCTCGATGTCCTCTGCCCGATCGATGCGCGCGTTCCCTCGCCCATCATACGCGTCCTTCTTCGCCTTCAAAACCAACGGATAGCCCCACCGCCTCAGCGCCTCTTCGATATCCACTTTATCGTTCAGCGACAAAAAGGGCGTGACCTCGATTCCATGCCCTGCCAGAAAAACCTTTTGCTCGTATTTGTTCTGAATAATCGCCAGCAATTCCGGCGCGGGATACATCTTCACCCCTCGTTCCTGCAAATGCCGCAATGCTTCTGTATTGATATGCTCGATCTCGTACGTCAAAATGTCCGCTCGTTCCGCCAGCCTCTCCAACGCCCCCTCATCCCGCAAACTTCCCACAATCTGCTCCGCGACCGCCGAGGCCGGACTCTGTGGCGTGGGATCGAGCACCGTCACTTCCGCGAATCCCATCTTCCGTGCCGCCTCCCCCAACATCAACCCCAGCTGTCCCCCACCTACGATCCCGATCCTCGTTCGTCTGATAATCTCTTCCTCGTCTCTCTCTTGCATCACTCTCTCCGTTCTCCGAAACCTACCAATGAGCTTGCTTATCGCGTGCTAAAACCAGTCCGAACGCGTAATCCACGCGTGCCCATACGGAAAAAGAATATCCAGCGCCAATCGTTTATCGCCCGCGAGATTTTCTTCTACTATGCGCAATACCGCCGCTACCGAACGATAGCCAAACAATAATTGCGTGAAAATCGCTGGCGCGATGCGCAACGGCTTGGGCGTGTCCCAATCTTGCCCACCATCTTCTATGCGCACCTCGCGCCCATCGATCCGTATCGTCGCCCGTTCGTTTCCGATCACCAGCGCAATCTCGCCTCGCCAATCGGCCAACGCCCGTCGCCACCGTGCCTGCAACTCCGGCTGCATAGCCCGCAACAACCCTGCTAATCCCACGATCCTCCCCTGCCAGCCCGCGTTGCGATGATGCACGGTTTCGCTGCGTATCACCCACTCCTCCGCCGGATGTTGCCAGTTCGATGTATCCGGTACCTCAAGATGATCGATCAGCATATCTTCCAATGCCGAGTTCAACGGCAACCGATAACGCAATTTGATCGTATTGTCCGTAGTCTCCGCGCCACCGCTCGTCCGAATACCTCGCGCATGAAATTGTAGTAATGCGCTGAACGCATCCCAATTGTCCGCCGCTATCTCGCCCACCATCACACCATCCACCCCCGCGATATATCCCTTTATCTCGCCCTCACCGTTCAACGCGACGAAGGCTGGTGTGTTTGGATTGCTCAAGAGATGCTTTTGCTGCTCTAATGTGCGTTCAAAACTGCCCGTAAACCCTCCATATTGTCGCTCGTACAGCCCCAGTATCTCGGCGGCATCCTCTTGCCGCATAGTGCGCACTGCATATCCACTCTCTGGTTGTGCCAGCACCGCCGCTCGATCGATCTCGACCAGCGAAATATCGATCACATCTGTATGCCCGAAGCGGTAATAAAAATCCGGTATGCCATCCAACAACAACAGGTGATGACGATTGGCGCGCGCGAAATCGATCGCGTCATGCATCAACGCGCTCGCCACCCCCTGCTTGCGAAAGTTTGGATGCGTAACGACGATGCCGATACAACCGGTCGAAATACGTGCCTCTCCCATGCGCATCACACGCTCGTACAACATATACCCACCCATCTGCTCACCATCGCGGAACGCGCCACGCAACTGCTCCGCGCGAAAAGCCGGATTGTTGAAAATACGCTTCTGCCATCGACGCTGCCCCTCCGCTGAGGGCACATCCGAAAAAGCATTGTCCGCCAGCTCGAATTGCAACCTGTATTCCTGCTCGTTCGCCAATGGACGCACAACGATTGGCTCCTGTACCATTATCTTCCTCCTGACACAAAGAGAAGGCCCGGCACCTCATACGAGAAAACCAGGCCTTTTCTTCATAAACACACTACTTATCCAAATCCTAACCGTTTCAACTAGCGTTTTAGTACGATGCTGGCACTTCCTCTCGGTACGATGCCGGTGCATCCTCGATCGCGCCTGTCTGAATCATGATCTGCCGCAACTGCTTGGCATCGACCGTCTCATACGTACGCAAAGCCTTCGCGATCTGATCCAATGTGGCGCGATGCCTGGTCAGTAAATCGACCGCCTTCTCGTACGATACCTTCACGATACGGTCCACCTCTTCATCGATAATGGTGGCCGTCTTCTCGCTGTACTCACGCGAGTTACTGGCTAATGAGGTGCCCGCGAAAGGATCTTCCCGCTCACTGAACGAGATAGCACCCAGCCGTTCGCTCATCCCCCACTTGGCAACCATCTGTCGCGCGATGGCCGTGACTCTCTGCAAGTCGTTCTCCGCTCCAGTGGTGATACGCCCGATCGCCACCTGCTCCGCCGCTCGTCCGCCTAACGCGGTGACCAGCTGTGCCTCCAGGTACTCTTGCCCATAGTTGAACCGATCATCCAACGGCGTATATTGCGTGACACCTAGCGCCTGCCCACGTGGCACGATCGTGACTTTGGTTACTGGATCTACGTACTCGGTCAACAAACCCGTCAGCGTATGCCCACCTTCGTGGTAGGCCACAACGTTCAAGTCACCTTCGCTCAGGATCAAAGGACGCTCCGCGCCGATCAGGATCTTGTCCAGCGATTCGCTGAAACAATTCTGGTTCACCGCATCCAGGTTCCTTCTGGCCGCCAACAACGCCGCTTCGTTGACCAGATTCTCCAGGTCCGCGCCAACCATTCCCGTGGTCGAGCGCGCGACGTTGACCAGATCGACATCGCTCGCCAATGGTACATTGCGCGTGTGAATCTTGAGAATCGCCAGACGACCATTCCAGTCCGGTCGATCAACGGTGACGCGACGATCGAAACGACCCGGTCGCAACAGCGCTTTATCCAATCCATCTGGCCTATTGGTGGCCGCGATCACGACAACCGCTTGCCTGGTATCGAAACCATCCATCTCCACCAGCAACTGGTTCAATGTCTGCTCGCGTTCGTCGTTGCTGTTGATGCTCGAACCACGTTGCCGCCCAACGGCATCGATCTCGTCAATAAAGATGATGCTCGGCGCCGTTTTCTTCGCCTGCTCGAACAGGTCGCGCACACGACTCGCGCCCACACCAACCAGCACTTCTACAAACTCGGAACCACTGATCGAGAAGAACGGGACCGCCGCCTCGCCCGCAACCGCTCTCGCCAGCAACGTTTTACCGGTTCCCGGAGGGCCCACCAGCAAAACACCGCGTGGAATCTTGCCGCCCAGCCGCTGGAATTTCTGCGGCGTCTTCAAAAACTCTACCACTTCGACCAGATCGCTCTTGGCCTCGTCCACGCCCGCGACATCCGCGAAAGTCGTCGAGGGTCGATCCTCCAGGACCATCTTCGCCTTGCTCTTACCAAAACTGAAAATGTTCTGCTGGCTCGCCTGTGCTCGCCTGAGGATGAAGAAGAAAAATCCGATCACCAGCACCCATGGCACCAGATCCAACAGGATCGTCAACCACGCACTTCCATCGCTCGCTGGCTTGGAATCAATGCTGACATGGTTCTGCTGCAACAACTGCAATAGCGTTGGGTCACCATTCGGCAAGGTGGTGAAATGATAATTCACACCCTGCTTCGTCGCGCCCGAGCTATCGACCACGCTGACGGCATTCTTGAATTTGCCCGTAGCGTCCTGTCCCTGGAAGACGATTGTCTCCACATTCCCCTCTTTCACCTGCTGAATAAAGGTGCTATAGGGAACTTCTATCGTGTCGGGGCTCGTCGTGCTGCCGCTATTCGAGGTCAAAAGCTGGAAGACATAAAAGCCCGCGATGACAATCACAACAATCACAACCATCCGCAGGAGAAATGAAGGACCACCCCCGCCTGGACGTGCACCGCCAGGGGTGTTCCCGTTCTCCCCGTTATTCGGCCTCTGTGGCCCTCCAGGACCCGCGTCGTTCGGGTTCTGATACATATATGTAGACTGAGCACCCATCAGTTCAGACCTGCTTTCTGCGCCTGATTAAAGACATCCAAATGTGAAATTCTCTCTATCGATGTTCCCAGATACACTATCTGGGTATCATATCATAAGTACTCTCAATATTACACGCTTCATAGACGTTCGTCCACACCACCCACCTCTACTCTTCGCGAAAATATGGAAGATCATTGTATTCTTCCGTTTATTCCCTCGGGGGTTTCCTGCTAGAAGAGGTATCTTTTCTCTGTCATCATTACGTTTCACTATAGGCACGGGTTACATGCGTGAATGACGCTGGTAAGTCGTCTCCTACCAATGATTGAGGCGAAAAAATAAAACAATGCACGTCGACTCTGACGTGCTCCGGTCATTGTAAAAATAAAGCCACTCCGATCCCAGTTGCCTCCCCTTTCCTCACCCTCGCTCGTAATAAAGAATTCTCCCACAATTCGTACATGTCTGCAATTCAGCGCTGACACGCACCTTCTGCAACTCACTGGGCGTAAGAATCACACGACACCACTGGCACGAATTCTGTTCTACCTTAGAAATCGCTCGCCCCTGCTTGCTCTTCCTCATCCCGTCGTAGCGCTTGACCAGCTCCTCCGGCAAGCCCGCGACTAACCTCGCGCGTTGCTCCTGCGCTTTTTGTGCTCGCCCCTCCACCTGCTCGCGGTCCAAAACCAGCTTTTCTTTCTCTTTCTGCCACACATCCTCCGCCTCCTTCACCTGGGCCGCCTTCTGCTGCACCACTTCCGCCAGCGTTTCCGCTCCATCGATCGCCTCTAGTAACTGCTCCTCCTGCCGATTCTGTTGCGCCCGCAATCGTTGCACCTCTTGCTGCAATGCTTGCAGCTCCTTCGCCCCACGCTGCGACCCGTTGTATAATCTCTGCTCCTGCTCATTCAATCGCCGTGTCAGGTCCTCGTGCGTCCACTCCGCCTCTTTCTGCGTCTGTAGACTCGCCTGCAACTGCTGTTGAACTCCGTGATAATCCGCCCACAACCTCCGTAACGTCGCACTCCCCTGCAATGCGTTCGTAATCGATAGTTGCTCCGCCTTCAGTCGATCCAGTTCAAGATCGACCTGCTGCAACTGATACAGTCCCGCCGCTATCTGTGTTGTGCCCATAAAAGTGGCTCCTTCCATTAGAAGCATATAAAGAGCAAAAAAGGTCTACCTTTTATTGTAACGGTTCTCTCTCACGACTGCAATAGTTAAGCTATACACAAGATTTATCTTGCTTTCCCTCCACATTCAAATCCCTTCTTAAACCCCTTGTGTATCCGCGTATGTCTCGCACTTTCCCCGTGTGATATACTCAAGCTCAAAGATACCTGAAAACCGCGAAAGGAAAATCATGCAGCCCTCAGAGCGCCGCCAAACGATCATCGTTCTCGACTTTGGCTCACAATATAGCCGCCTCATCACTCGTCGCGTCCGCGAACTCAACGTCTATAGCGAACTCCTGCCCGCCGATACTACCCTTGCGCAACTGCAAAAAAACGAGCAACTCGACATCAAGGGCTTTATCCTCTCCGGCGGACCTGCCAGCGTCTACGATTCCGGCGCGCCCTCCTGTGATCCCGCCATTCTCAATAGTGGTCTCCCCGTCCTCGGCATCTGCTACGGCATGCAACTGCTCGCGCTCCAACTCGGCGGCCATGTCGCGCCCGCGCAAGGTCTACGCGAATATGGTCCTGCCACTATCGAGGTCGCTCCTCCCATCGCTGACGATGCGCTCTCCTATCGCATCTTCGCCGGTATCCAGGTCTCGCCACAGCAAACCGAACGTCTGGACGAACCTTCGCCTTCAACCCTCCGCCTGCCCGTCTGGATGAGCCACGGTGATAGCGTCGATCGTTTGCCCTCCGGCTTTCATGTGCTCGCCTATACGGAAAGCAATCCCGTCGCGGCCATCGCCAATGACCAGGGCTACGTCGGCCTCCAATTTCATCCAGAGGTAACCCACACTCCGCAGGGCAAAGAGATTATTCGCAATTTCCTCTTCCGTATCTGCCAATGCGATCCCTCCTGGACCTCTTCCCAAGTCATTGACGAGTCGGTATCACGCATTCGCACCCAGGTCGGCGACGCCCGCGTCATCTGCGGTCTCTCCGGCGGCGTCGATTCTGCGGTCGCGGCCCTCTTAGTTCACAAAGCCATCGGTTCCCAACTCACCTGCATCTTCGTCGATACTGGCCTGCTGCGCCAGGGCGAACGCGCGCAGGTGGTCGAGACCTTCGAAAATCATATGCACATCCCACTGGTAGTGGTCGATGCTCGCGAACGTTTCCTGACGAAACTCTCTGGTGTGACCGATCCCGAGCAAAAACGCAAGATTATCGGCAACGAGTTCATTCGCGTCTTCGAGGCCCAGGCCGAGCTTCTCGCGCAGCAACAAGGCCCCATCCCCTTCCTCGTCCAGGGCACGCTCTATCCCGATGTGATCGAGAGTACCAGCCATGACACAGCTATCACCGCTAAAAAAATCAAGACCCATCACAACGTTGGTGGCCTGCCCGAGGATATGTCGCTCAAACTGGTCGAGCCTCTGCGCACGCTCTTTAAAGACGAGGTGCGCGAGATCGGCGCAGCCCTCGATCTCCCTTCCGAGTGGGTCTGGCGTCATCCCTTTCCCGGACCCGGCCTCGCCATTCGCGTCATCGGCGAGGTAACCGAACCTCGTCTCGCCATCCTGCGCCAGGCCGATGCCATCCTGCTTGAGGAGATTCGAGCTGCTGGTATCTATCGCGAACTCGGCCAGGCCTTCGTGGTGCTTACTCCAGTGCAAAGCGTCGGCGTCATGGGCGATGGTCGCACCTACGCCAACATGATCGCGATCCGCGCCGTAACTACCGGCGATTTCATGACCGCCGACTGGGCTCGTCTCTCGCCCGATCTGCTCGGGCGCATCTCCAACCGCCTGGTCAACGAAATCTCCGCCGTCAACCGCGTGGTCTACGACATCACGTCCAAACCGCCCGCCACCATCGAATGGGAGTAATCCGATGACCCTGGAATTCGCTACGCTGGCCCACGGCCTTTTCCGACCCGAAGGGCTCATCGTCCACTACGATCCCACTCTGTGCATCCATCCAGACCCACAAGAGCAATCTTGGATGGACAACCTGTGGCAGGAAAAACTTCAACAGGCTCAGCAGCAACATCGTCGTCTCTTCGACGCCCCCCTTTTCCGTCTGGTTGATGCTTCCACCCGTCCCGCATTCCGTAAAACCCAGCCCACCCACTGGGTCTCGGTCCCCCACGATCCGCTCCAATTCATCTCGCCTCTCCCACCATCTCCCCTTGATACAGCGCTGCATATCACCCTCGGCAACACCAGCTACAAAGAATACGTCACCACCCGTACTCCCGCATTCTCGCAAAATCACACCCGTGCCGAACTCGGCAATGCCCTCGGCGTCTGTTCCGTCGTCGAGACCAGCGACAACTACATCCTGCTCGACAAACGCGAGGGCGTCGATGTCTACGTCGGTCGCTATCACGTCATCGGCGGCTTCTTCGAACGCGCCCTCGACATCTCCACCTCCCGACTCTACCCCCTCTCACCCCAACCCCTCCGCTACCTCCTCTTCCAATACGCCTCTCGCCACTCAAGACATGCCCCGCCCCGACCCCTTCGCCGCCATCACCCGCGAGATCCGCGAAGAAACTGGCATCCAGCCCGCTGACATCTCAGAACAATACTGTCTCGGCGCCGTCTACGACCTGACCACTCCACACGGCGAACTCCTCTTCCTCACCCGTCTCCGCATCCCCCTTGCCACCGTCCAACAACGTACACCCGAAGACGACGAAATCAAACGCCTCCATCCCCTCCACGTCACCTTCGATAGCCTGCAAACCTTCATCCTCCAACATCACGGCAACATCTCCGCCACAGGCGAGCCCAACCTCCTCTTCTACGGCTCCTGGAAATTCGGCCTCCCCTGGCTCATCAACCTCCTACCCCATCTCTGACTAAAATCATTTCCAATTTCCTCTCCTGATTAACCCCCAACACGGCAACCCCATCCTCAATAACCATAGCCTCCCTCTGCTGTGAATACGCGATCGATCTAGCCTCTAATAAGGCAATATTTTCATACCACACAGCCTCTAACTCTTTGAACTCTCTTCGCCCCCCCACTTGTTGTCTCCCAATTTCCCATTGCGCAATTCGTATCCCCCTCATATATTCCTCAACACTCCAAAAAATGTTAAGCTCCCCTACTCGTGGCTCATAAGCAAGCAATGTTGCTCTCTTCAACTCATCAGACAAATAGGTCATAACCTCTATATCTTCCTCCTCGCCAAGATCCCAGTACCACAGTCGTCTTTTGCCATCTAGCATATCTGTACCTATCACTAGATCTCCACATCGACATATGCTCAAATTAGTTCCGACACGACCTTTTGTCCGCTGCAAAATTTCGCTATCCGTATCAATCTGAAATAGCCCTCCTCTGAACGTCTTCGCAAAATCAACACCCCTCGCAACATCCTGCAACTCCAATGCAACGATACACGTTTGCCCCTCAATACTAACCGACGGACCCTGTGCTACCTTCATCGTACACGCGATTTGGTCAAAAAGATCTTCGACTGGCAAAGAACTATTGCGAACTGGTATCGAAATATCAGGAATCTCTCGCGAACTCAGACGTAGAGCATCATCCCTATAGGCTGCGACAGCTATAGACCACATCTCTTCTTGAGCATTGTTTGCGGGCACAGCAGAGATATCAGGTGCTTCTTCATGACGACAGGTGAAAAGCAAAAAACTACCAGGAAAAATATGGGCCAGTATCACATCAGACCGCTCTATCAACTGAACCCTTTTATAGCAAGCTTCCTTCATATCCCACTGTGCCAGGTAAATACTTGCTGGCCCTTCCTCCGCAAGGTCTGTCACCGCAAAAATAATAGAGCATACATGCTTCTCACACCACACAGCTACAATCGTTTTATCACCTAACCCTACATCAGACAGCATGTGTGGATGAACAATCTCATTCTCCTCAACAAGATCTAACTTCGTCACCAGCACATCTTTCCCACCGGCTACCAACATCCATATTTTGTCCTCGTGGCTGTAACAAAGCTGAATCTCATCGATCCCATAAGGCAAAAAATAAATATGCTGCTTCACCTGCCCTGTCGATACATTCATGATAAAAAAAATAAACGATGAACAACCCTTTGGCACAACCATTTGTGGTTTGAGCAATGTCTTGATCACAAACCCCACCCAGTACTCACTTCCTCTACACAAAGGTGAGCACAAAATATTTCTGGATATCTCCAAAGTGGAAAAGGTAGATATTACTTCTTTGTGCATAATAGCTACCCCTTCCATTGCCCTTTCTCATCTTTATGCGGATGCAACTCGATCAGTGCATAAGCCACATCACTTATATGTTTGCCACACTTATTGCATTCAAGCCATTCATTGAGTACCTCTCCATCGCCGGGGCAAAACCAGCGTCCTCCCCAACGAATCCGTCTGTTAACTGGAAGAAGTGGAGGCTTTCCCTTCGGATTGCAATAGCGTTCCTCAAGCTTCTGCCGTACCACCTGCGAGAGACCCATATCTCCTTTCAGACAATAAAGTTCCTCTCGTCCGCCACTAAACTGTTCCAAAACAAGAGGACTTCCACATTTTGGACAGAACATCTTTTTCTCACTTCGCAAAACATTTTTATTTGCGGCAACAGTTTTTCCCAAGTCATACCTCTAGTAAATTCTTTTGTACGCATCAATAATGCGCATGCACTTTTCTGATACTGCATTTCAACAAAGCCTCTAACCTGAGAATCGTTTCTCTATTCAAAAATACTGTTGGATTGCGTATCTCTAACGAAAAACGAGCAAAACCTACCGCCGAAACATACTGTAAATCATTAAGAGAGGAAATCCTATGACAACAGGGCAATTCCATAGTCAGATCAGAAAATGCATTCTTTTCATAAATCTGGTCCGTACAACTTATCCACCAATCCATATCAATAGCAGCACCACAGCTAGGGCAGTAAATATTTTCTACACCATCACCTGCATCTATGAATCGAATCTCTTCAGTAACAACGCACAAAACCTTACTATTCTCTTGCATCAAAGATTGCAAAAAATGAAGCGCCCTTACCTGATCTTCCTTGTCAGGCACATACTTAGGATTTTTCGGAATGAAACGAATGATGCTGTCAGAAATGGCGTTTCTCTCACATTAATAAAAAAGATTCTCACCTAAAAGATACAATACCAGCTTCTTATGCTCTCGAATGACATCTTGAGCCAACTCATACAACTCCATCACCGCTTGATAGGCCGGAGTCTGCTCAAATGGTTCTTGATATGAATATGTCCCCGCCCAACCCTTTGCTACCTTCTCTATCCTCCTTGTCTCCAATTCGGCGACAGCGATCAGAAAATCATCCGAAATCAATGCCAATGATTCTGCGAGACCTCCATCAAAAAGTTGCCCTATGAGCGAATCACGCATAAAAGGACTCAGCTTCGCCCCTTGCTCTATTAATTGCCGACAAAGACCATCCAGATCATAAGGTATTTCAATGTGGAAAGAAAAATCTACTACCGCGCATTTTCCCAGTGCCTCAACAATTATATCCCCATCCTGAGACTTCAACACTTCATCAAAACACTGCGAGGGCGCAAAGTAGTCTTCACACCCTCTGCACTCGCATTTCTAAAATCTCACTGGCAAACTCCTCAAACCGCGTAACATCATATTGTTATTCCAGCTTAACTGTTCTGACTCGCTTGCAAGGTGCAGATCGGGTAGGCGACGAATCAGCGTGCCAAAAGCAATCTGCGCCTCCAATCTCGCCAGCGGCGCACCCAGACAGTAATGGATGCCCTTGCCGAAAGATAGGTGCTGATTCTCCTTTCGCGTGATATCCAGCATTTCGGGATCGTGAAATTGCTGTGGATCGCTATTAGCTCCACTTAAGGCCGCATATACCAGTTCTCCTTTGTGAATCACCGTCCCATGTATAGTGAGGTCTTCACGCGCCCAGCGTTCGTCCGACATACTCACCGGAGCCGTAAAACGCAAAAGCTCTTCGACCGCTGCAAGCATCAAAGATGGGTCGCTCTGCAGCAATCTCATCTGCTCTGGATGTTGCAATAACGCCAGCGTACCGTTACCGATCAGGTTCACCGTTGTCTCGTGCCCCGCGACAATCAGTAAGAAGGTCATCGCGATCAACTCATTTTCGCTCAACGTATCCCCGTTCTCTTCCACTTGTGCCAGCTTGCTGAGCAAGTCATTGTCTGGATGCGCGCGTTTTTCCGCTAGCAAAGTCTTAATATATTGGAGAAACTCTCCTATTGCCACCGCTATTTCAGCTTCTTGCAAAGGCTTCTCACCTGAATTTACTATTACTTGTGTCCAGCTGCGAAACTGCTGACGATCCCCGACAGGAATACCCAACATCTCAGAAATGACCGTAATGGGCAGTGGATAAGCAAAATCGATGATCAGATCCATCTGCCTACGTTCCTGTACATCATCCAGCAACGCATCCGTAATCTGCTGAATACGCGGACGCAACTGTTCGATCATCCGTGGCGTGAATGCTTTCGAGACCAGCCCACGCAGACGCGTATGATCCGGTGGGTCCATATTGATCATACTCTGCATCAGGACCAGAAAAGGACTTTCCGGCTCGGCAAACGCTTCATGCGCATCTCCCTCCCCTGAAATCTTGCGCATATCTTTTGTAAAACGCGTATCTTTTAGCAGGTTGATAGCATCATCATAATCCGTAATGATCCAGGCTTTCCCCCTTCCAAAAAAGTCATCCACAGAAACAAGCGCTTCTTGCTCGCGTAAATGCGCGAAAAAAGCTGCTGGATCGCGTTTCGTCTCCTCCGCGAGCAGATCGCTCATCGTAATCTTCTGCGCCATAGCTTCAATTCTCCTCTTAGTAATCAAGACAGCTCAACAGGATGAGCAGTCAAAAACACAAACTTACTCAGTAGGGGCACGATTCCATCGGCCTACCAGGCAATTTATAGCCTGGCCTCTAACTCCACGGATCGGCCCTAATCTCTTCTAACCTCGTGGATCAACCATAATCCCATGAACCACAAATTCCGTAACCAATTTACGTGCTTGCATCAATGCTTCCCGTGATGAAAGATTCTCCTCCTCAAACGCCATTTCCAGCAAAGGAATAAAATTCAGGTAAGACATACAGGTCGTAAAGGCCAGGCTAAACACCATCACCGGCTCCATCCCCGAACGTATCAGACCTGCGTCCCTTGCTCGAACGAGTATCCGTCTGAGCATATCCGCATCTTCCGTGTTGAATTGGGAGGCGACTTTACGATATGTCTGCCATCCTTCCGCTGCCTCCCAGGCTAACATGCGCACCATACGTCGATTCTCGACCAATATATCGAAAAACAACTGAATGATGGCCTCTAAAAATGTTCTGAACTTGCTTGCGTCGGAAGCGAACCCTTCATCGCTAAACAACGGTTCCAATATCTGTGTTTGCACTTCGGCTACCTGCCGATCAATACGCTGGAGAACCGCGGCATAAAGTCCCAGCTTGTCACCATAATAATGAAAGATCAAACTCTTGTTATAGCCCGCCGTCTCCGCGATCGCATCAATCCTCGCCCCATCAAAGCCGTGTTCCGCGAACACCTCTTCCGCCGCGTTCAGGATCGCCTCGCGTGCTCCTTCCGCATCATGAGCACGCCCACGTCTACTTCCAGCTTCAGTCATTCCTTTTTAATATCCTTCAATCATCTAACTGGTTGGTTAATTAACTAACTGGTTAGATCATAACCTGTAACACAAAGATTGTCAAGAGCATAAAAACGTAGCCTTCCCCTATAAACATATACATTCACTCGTTCTCAATATCAAATGCGTGCACATAACCCTTCAATCCTTGCGCAATACGAGCAAATTCCCAAATATAGTGCTCACGTGGAAGTGCTACTGGATCGATAAACAAAAGAGGGTTCTTCCCCCCGAATGTATTACTCAGTAATTGTGTTTCGACTGGTAAAAAATTTCGTTTTGTTTCCCTTGCCAAATTTGGCACCTCCCCAAACGCCGCCCACGCAGGAAAGCGGCCAGAAGAGTTTTCCCAGTAGATGTTAGCTTCGAACGGCTCACAGAGCACATAAATGTTCTTGCACAATTCCACAGTAGTTATCATTAGCCACTGTGCATGCTCCAGTGTTAAAAAGCGAAATGCTGCTCCGGATATATCAAGCAAAATTCCTAATTGCGCCTCTGACTCTTCCCAGTTAAGGTACAGCTCTATATCATTATATTTCGGATCTCCCTCTTGAGAATCAACCAGAAAGTCACACCAATATCGAATCCAGCATAGACCTTATCCCACATATCCTTGAAAGGTCCATCCGCTGCATCTACATTAAAATCTTTGTTATACAAATAATGCCCAGATTGCTGTGTAAAATATGGATTAACAAACTTCAATCCATGCGTAATACAAAGGTCATAAAGCAACGGAAACCAGTATCTCAACCCCTCCCCCGTCCTCACCTCAAAGTTACACTTAAGATGGTCACTCATATAAATATCTCCAATAACAGCAAAATCAGCACGTAACCAGTACCAGTACCGACTTGCATTGTCATAATCCTTTCCCTATTCCTCAGATACTACAACAGGCTCCAATGACACCTCGAACGAATGACAATAAAAATAAAAAACGACACCTTCGGTCGCACGCACCGCATAACGGTGATACTCCCACTGCCGGTCGCGTATAGAGGTAATTTCAATATATCCGATCGGCATATACTCATACGAAAAATCCATATGCAGATCGAGCACGCCATAAAAGCGTAAGCATAACATACCGTCCTCTATTCCTTGACCCGAAAGTTTTAGCTCCACGATCACGTAGGAAAGTATTCCCTCCGGTGGTGGATCATGGCGTATTACTATCTCATCAAGCGAAATAAAGCGACTCGGTTTCAACGATTGATAGTAGTCTAATGTATCATCTCTCACTACTTCATCTTCTTCCTGATCTTTTTGAGCATACTCTTGCGTAAAGGGCGGAAACTCAAAGAGCGCGACATCATCCCATGTTTTATTCTCATCCCACTCTTTCCTATCACGACCTTTTCTTTGTGCGTTGAAGTCATCTTCGATAATATGCACTACTTCCGACTGGGAAAGAGAGAACGTATCCATAAGCTGTTCCTGCACATCAGAGACAATCCACCGTTTAGCCGCCAGTAGCGCCATCTTTAAATCGGAATGGTTCAATTCCGGATGATACGCAGCGTATGCTCCCATTGCTACTTGTACCATAGCAATGCTGAGCACAATATCTGTGGCATGAATTCCTACCAGGGTGCCAGCTGCATCCCTATATCCAAGCTCATAAGCAATTCTATCTTCATAGCTGTACAATGTATCGAGACGTATACCCTCTGATAAATGATAGCTATAACAGGTATTTAATGTGGCACGCAACGTACCCGCTATTTCCGGTTGCCACCACCAGCGCAGCAGGACAGGAACCCACCCTCTTCTGCACTCAACCCAATAAGCTAGTTTAGGACCCAGATGATCGTAGGAAGGAAGAAACTCTGTCAGCATTGTGCATAACACTGGAAGAGCCCGCTCGTCTCGCCTCTCTGCCAAAATCAATGCACTCGTCCAGCGTTCCTTGACTGAAGAACTTTCTAAAAAAGGTACCACCTCGTCCAACCTATACGTCTGTTGAAAGGCGAGTAGCCACATAGCAATACAGCGATCATCCTCGCTGGTGTACGATGTAATAATCTTCCGGCATGTATCTGGATCAAAATTTCTCCACCGCCTCTGAAATTGTAACATCCTCTGCTCAGCAGATACTATATCTGTATCTTCCATATAATGCATCTCAAATACATTCAGCACTGAAAAATACTTCTTGCCCTTCCTCTTGAAGAAATGAGTTAACCATTCAGACATCACTAATCTCTCCTTTGCTCATCTCGCTGCTCCTCAATCAACCTCACAATCTCCTCTCTATCAAAATATTGTGCCCATCCCAATGCTGTCGATTGAAACACTGAGTCCTTGATCGTCAGATCGTTGGGAACCGTAAGCAGTAGCTTCACCAACTCGCTATCGTCGCGTTCGACTGCTATATGCAACGGCGTCACTCCCTCCTTACCCTTTTGCTCATTCACCAACCCCGGATCTTCCGCTAGCAAATCCGCTACACGTTCCTTCCACCCCAGATCCCACGCCGAGATAAGATCGAGTTGCACACCGTGCTCCACTAACCACCTCGCGGATTCCGGTCGATGACAATGTACCGCGATATCCAACGCAGTCAAGCCACCTACTGTCTTCTTATGAAAAATTTTAGCATCAATCCTTTGAGCTATCCTATCCAATTTTGCGATATCACCACACCCCACCGCCTCCAGAAACACCACCCATCCTCGCTTCGCACTGCCTGCTCGCATAGCTTTTTTGCTCAGATACCATGTGTGACCATAGCCCATCGATCGAAAACCCACCCATCGATACACTGGCTCCCCCATCGGCGTCGCGTTCAGCACCATATGCCGACATCCCATACGCCTCGCAAGTTCACAAGCCTCCCGCACTAGAGTTGTCCCGATTCCCTGTTGCCGCGCGGCAGGCACCACCCCCATATTGAACAGGCCCGCAATTCCATATTCACCCTCTGTCACATTCACCACGCAACGTCCCACCACCTGCTGATCTTGCAGCGCAACCAGCTGCCACACAAATTTAGGGTATAATCGTTGCAATACTGCCATCATGGGCGCTTCTTCCAGCTTATAATATGGCAAATCATCCACCTGCCAGACTGCTTCTTCCCGCACTGCCTTGATGGTGACGTGCGTAGGATCAATTGACTGCTTCTGCACATCCTGCAACTCGCACCACATCCACAACGGCTGCCAGTTCGGCGAAAATCCGCGCGCATACAACTGGGCCTCAAGACCCTCCGGTAGCATCGCATTCAAATACCAGCAGATCGCACCATTAAATCCATCGCGGTTCCGATACCACTCCAGAGCACGATCGATCTGTTCACCCGTCCGCGTTGTATCGACCGCACCGATCGTTATATGTTGGTCTGTCCACATCATCCCGTCTTCAGAAACGGTCTCTTCCCCTCGCGCATATGCCTCGCGCTCGTAATATGTCTCTACGTTCAGCCGCAACGCCCGCCACCGCTGCTCAAAACTCGCATCCTCCGCTAGAAAGCCTTCTTGCCTTCCCTGCTCCATATTATCTCCATATTTTTCTCTTTTGAAAACCTTGCCATTATCGTAAAAATATGTTATGCTATATTTAAGTATTTGAACGGCAATTCCATTACCTCTATTTATTCTTTCTCTGTCTTCATAATAGGTAATGGAGTTCTGTCACAATGACTAACACTCTCACCTCTTCCCACTATCACTGTCACAATACTTTTAATTCCCCTGTTCTTTTTGAACCAACTGTCACTACTGTCACTTTGCCTCTCCCTTTTCATCCTGTCACTTTTGTCACTTTCTGCTATCACACTCCTTTGCTCTCTACTTCTCACCTTTTTCTTGACAGTTCACACACTATCGTCACCACAAATCGCTTTCACTTCTCTTCGTTCTACCCCCCTTTACTCACCTTACGATTGTCCCAATGCTGTCACTTTCACTGTCACTCCTGTCACTTTTAAAATTCATTCCTTTTCATGCCCCTCTACACCTTTCCACCTCCAAAACACTCATCAAAAACCATATCCTATGTCTCTGTTATATTCCTTACCCACTCCGTATATAGTACGGAAGACCACAAGGGTCTTCCTCTTCTCCAACTCACCTCTTCATTGCCATCCATCAGCTAAAAATGATACAATAACCCCGTCCCATCGAACGAGAGCCGCGTACACGGTCTCACTCTCATTGTTTTTCGAACGCTCAGCCCTTGACGCTGCAAGCCAGGAACAGAGGAAAGTGACACAATATCAGGTAGAAGTTCGGGCGGTTGATGCGCGCTATGATACTTATGCTCATCAACTGGTCCGTGAAATAGCCCAATTATCAACCAATCATCTGCCATCGCTCGCAACCCTGGCAACACATATCTCCCAACCCGACCAACCTACTATCCAAACATCGCAAATTTATCGCCTTTCAGGCCACCTTGACCCTTCACACATAAATGTACTCAGTCAGCAGTTACTTATCAATCCGGTCACGCAAACATCCACTGTCACTTCTGTCACTTTCGACAATGTTCTGCCCGACACATCTTCCGCCCACGTGATCGATGTTTTCTTCCACCCTGGCGTCACCGATACGCTCGCTGAAAGTGTGATCACCGGTGCTCGCATGCTCGACATTGTCGGCATCGATCACGCGGAAACCGGGCGTCGCTATCGACTTGATGACCGTTTGAGCGTTGCCGACGCGCGCTCTATCGCGCAGGCTCTCCTCTACAATCCCATCATTCAACGCTATAACCTGTATCCAGCACAAAATCAAGCATCTCAGCCTGATAGCGCTGTAGACATACAATCTATAGCGATCCGTGAGGAAAACAAGCAGGGTTCGTCTGACTTGCAAAGTCAGCATAAACCTTCCTCATCGGTAAAGAATATTCCGCTCTCGACCATGAGCGATGAACAGCTCTTAGCCCTCAGTAAAGATGGCCTGCTCTCTTTGAATATCCAGGAGATGCGGGCCATTGCACATTATTACTATGAACAGCAGCGCGAGCCTACCGACGTAGAACTCGAAACGTTGGCCCAGACTTGGTCGGAACATTGCTCACACAAAACATTTAAAGCCACCGTCAATTATCGTGAACTTGATGGCACGGGCAAAGAAATCTCCAGCGAGACTATCCATGGCCTGCTCAAACACTATATTATGCGCGCGACCGACGAGATCAAACCAGACTGGCTCGTCTCAGCCTTCAGCGATAACGCGGGCATCGTTCGCTTGACACAGACACAGGATATCGCCTTCAAAGTCGAAACACACAATCACCCCTCGGCCATTGAGCCGTTCGGCGGTGCCAATACCGGCGTCGGTGGTGTCATTCGCGACGTTGTCGGTGTCTCTGCCTACCCCATCGCCAATACCGATGTGCTCTGCTTCGGCCCCCTCGATACGCCTGAGGATGATCTGCCTGCTGGCGTCCTCTCTCCACGGCGTATCGCGACGGGCGTGGTCAATGGCGTTCGCGACTACGGCAACAAAATGGGCATCCCGACCGTCAATGGTGCGATTCTCTATCATCCCGGCTATCGCTTCAATCCTCTGGTCTTCTGCGGCTGTCTCGGCATTTTGCCGCATGGTAGCCATCCGCGTGAAGTGACCCCTGGTGATCTCATCGTCTCGCTCGGTGGCCGCACAGGCCGCGATGGTATCCATGGCGCGACCTTCTCTTCCGGCGAGATGAGTGTGGAGATCAATGCCCAGGCCGGTACCGCCGTCCAGATCGGCGCGCCCATTACCGAGAAAAAAGTCACCGATGTCATTATTCAAGCCCGCGATCGCCATCTCTATCACGCGATCACCGATTGTGGCGCGGGCGGCTTCTCGTCCGCCATCGGCGAAATGGGCGAGGACACCGGCGCCCGCGTGGAGCTCTCCAACGCTCCCCTCAAATATCAGGGCCTGCAACCCTGGGAAATCTGGCTCTCCGAGGCGCAGGAACGCATGATCCTCGCGGTCCCACCCTCCCATATCGACGAACTTCTGGCACTGTGTGAGCTTGAAGAGGTCGAGGCCAGCGTTCTCGGCACCTTCACCGACGATCGCCGCCTCGTCCTCACCTATCACGAAGGGGTTGTCGCCGACCTCGCCATGGATTTTCTCCATCATGGACAGCCCATTCGCACGCTAGACGCTACCTGGACCCACAACATCAGCACATCGTCTTCGTCTCATGCGGAACATACACTACCATCGCTCGGCAGCTCGTTAGAGCCAACACTGCTCGCCCTGCTGCGTCATCCATCCATCGCCTCAAAAGAAGAGGTGGTGCGCCGCTACGATCACGAGGTACAGGGCGCGACGGTGATCAAACCACTCGTTGGTCGCGCGGGCAACGGACCTGGCGATGCCGCTGTGCTCCGACCACTCGTCACCGCCGAGACCTCGCTCGCGGGCGTGGTGCTCTCCAACGGCATCAATCCTCTCTACGGCCAGGTCGATCCCTACCTCATGGCGATGAATGCCGTGGATGAAGCCTTGCGCAACCTGACCGCCGTTGGAGGTGATGTGAACCGCACCGCTATTCTCGATAATTTCTGCTGGGGCAACCCGACCGATCCCGAGCAATTGGGTATGCTGGTTCGCGCCGTAAAAGGCTGTTACGATGCGGCCATCGGTTTCTCGACGCCCTTCGTCTCCGGCAAAGATAGCCTCAACAATGAGTATCGCATGAATGATCGTCGCCTGCCCGTCATCCCCACTTTGCTGATCTCCGCCATGAGCGTGATCGACGATGTGACACCAACTATCGATATGGCCCTCAAAACGCCCGGCAACGTGATCTATCAGGTCGGGGCGACCTACGATGAGCTGAAAGCCTCTCACTACGCGGAAGTGATCGACAAAGATTCTTTTGCCACGCTCTTCCCACAAACATCGCTACCGCGTGTTAATACCATCACCGCCCTCAGGTTGATGCAAACGCTGGGCGAAGCCATTCGCTCGGGACTCGTGCGCTCCTGCCATGATCTCTCCGAAGGCGGTCTGGCGGTCGCGGCGGCTGAGATGTCGCTAGCAAGTATGCTCGGTATGACGCTCTATCTTGACCAGATGGCCTTACGCAGCAACGCTAATCTCACCTCCGACGCCATCGTTATCGCGAAACTGTTCAGCGAGTCCGCCTCCCGCTTCCTCGTGGAGATCACGCCTGAACAGGTCGGAACCTTCGAGCGCTTCATGCGCGCCCATGGCGTCAACGATTTCGCCAATATCGGTATTGTCACAAAAACCTCGCGCTTCATGATTCGACAACTGGCTCAGACGCTGATCGATGTGGACGTGGCGGAGTTACAAGCTGCCTGGAAAGGGGAACCAGCATCATGAAGGCCTTAATCTTACGCGCGCCTGGACTCAACCGCGATATGGACGCGGCCCACGGCTGCACTTTGGCGGGCTTTGAGGCCGAGCGCGTCCACATCAATAGTCTTATCAAAAATCCTGACCTTCTCCTTACCTACCAGTTTCTCGTCATACCAGGCGGTTTCTCATATGGCGATGACTTCGGCGGCGGCACGCTACTGGCAAAAAACCTGACCATTCATCTCGGTCCACAACTTCAACAATTCATCGATGAGGGCAGGCCTGTGCTCGGCATCTGCAACGGTTTTCAAGTGCTTGTGCGCGCTGGCCTCCTCCCTGGCTGTATCGACGATGGCGAAGCGGACTCATCGCCGCCCTCCACGCTTACCGACAACGTTTCAGGCCAATTCGAGTGTCGCTGGGTGACGCTCTCGACGCGTCCCAGCCCGTGTATCTTCACCCAGGGCATCGAGCGCCTGATCGAGACGCCAGTCGCGCATGGCGAGGGCCAGTTCGTCTTTTCTGGCGATCTAGCGACTCTACAAAGCAATGGGCAGGTCGCCCTCGTCTACTCACAACCAACTGGTTATACCGCTCAGTCCGTCGATTATCCCGCCAACCCCAATGGCTCCCGTGGCAATGTGGCGGGCATCTGCAATCGTCGCGGCAATGTCCTCGGCCTGATGCCCCACCCTGAAAACTACCTTTACGCGCTACAACATCCACAGCGACGTGGCAACTCCAATGGCGAGGGTGATGGTCTGCTCCTGTTCAAAAACGCTTTTACCTACGCCCAACAACTGCAAACAACATCATCAATTCCTACAACGCAGATCGCTGCCCGCACATCGTCCGCGCATGCCTACGCTGCCAGTGGCGTCGATATCGATGCGGGTGAGCAAGCGGTTCACCTGATGCGCGAAGCCGTTCGTGCCTCGCAAGGACCTGAGGTACTGGCTGGTATCGGCGCGTTCGCGGGCGTATTCAGCGCGAAACGCTTGCAAAAAATGCGCCAGCCCGCGCTGGTCTCATCGACGGATAGCGTCGGCACCAAAACGCTGCTCGCGGTCCAGGCCAATCGCTACGATACGGTCGGACACGATATTGTGAATCACTCGGTCAACGATATGCTCGCCCAGGGTGCCAGCCCGCTCTTCTTTATGGACTACCTGGCCGTGCACAAACTCGATCCCGTACAGGTGGCGACAATCGTGCAGGGAGTGGCCGATGCCTGCGCCAAAGTCGGTTGTGCCCTGCTCGGCGGCGAAACTGCCGAGATGCCCGATGTCTACCACGAAGGAGCCTTCGACCTCGCTGGCACCATCGTTGGCGTGGCGGAAGCGGAAGAGACACAAAATGGTGCGACCATCAACGAAGGTGATCTACTGCTTGGCCTTCCCTCCAATGGTCTGCACACTAATGGCTATTCGCTCGCTCGGCGTATCTTCGCGCCCTACCCGCTCGATACGGTCTTTCCCGAACTGGGAGAGCCGCTCGCAGACGCGCTCTTGCGCCCACATCGCTGCTACTTGCGCGAAATCACTATGTTGCGCGGCTATCTTGCCGACCGCAATCGCTACATCAAAGGTATCGCCCATATCACCGGCGGCGGCTTCCAGGGCAACATCTCGCGTATCCTTCCCATCGGCCTGCAAGCAGTCATCGATACACATTCCTGGAATGTACCACCCTTGTTCGCGTTATTAGCTCGTCTGGGTAATCTGGACCAGACGGAACTCTACCGTACGTTCAATATGGGCATCGGTATGGTCGTCGTTCTGGCGCCAAAAGCCGCGCTGGAAGCTCGTAGCCTGTTACCCGAGTTGCTGATCATCGGAAAAATCAATCGCGGAGATGGTGTCATCTTGCAATAGCTCGCGTAGGGCAAACCTTGCGTGTGTTCACTCTCTTGCATCTCGCACCTACGACTCCGGAAAGGATAGACGTTTTGACAAATATCCATGCTGACTTTGGCGACCTGCTCGTCGAGGGCAAGACAAAGAAAATATATGCGAATCCACACGACGACTCGCTTGTCTATATGGTGGGGAAAGATCAAATCACCGCCGGTGATGGCGCGCGTCGCAACGAGATCTCCGGTAAATCTCGCCTTAGCACGATCACTACGGCCAATGTTTTCCGCCTGTTGAATAATGCTGGTCTCGCTACCCATTTTGTTCAACAGATCGACGATACCACCCTGCTGGTCAAACGCTGCACAATGCTACCCATCGAACACGTTCAACGCCGTATCGCTACCGGCTCCTATCTTAAACGTCACCCTGAAGTACCCGAAGGCACCCGTTTCGATCCTGTGCTCATCGAGACATTTCTCAAAGATGATGCCCGCCACGACCCACAGATCTGGCCCGCAGACATTATCGCCTCCCACCTGGCTTCGCAAGAGGAGATCGATTGGATGGCACATGAGGGTCGCCACGTCTTCGCGCTGCTCGAACAGGCCTGGGCCAGCGCCGATATCACCCTCGTCGACCTGAAGATCGAGTTCGGTCGCGACCCACGAGGCGGTCTCCTGGTCGCCGATGTGATCGACAACGATAGCTGGCGCCTCTGGCCCGGCGGTGACAAAAATCGCATGCTCGACAAACAGGTCTATCGCAATCTTCAAGCTGTAACGCCAGACGCGCTGCAAGATATCGCCGACCGCTATGCGCTCGTCGCCGATTTGACGGGCAAGCTCAAAGTGGATAATCCAACTCGGTAGGAGCCGATTTATCGTGCTCACGCGACATTTATGGCGCAGTCAGAAGAGACCAGAGGGAAAACAAATCCGAATATCAAATAAATTTAAATTGATCTTTGACTCAACACACTCCTCTTCCAACTTACGGAAGAGCGATCACTGAAAGAGGAACAAAAAGAATGGAGCGACTTCACGACGCTTGTGGAATTGTAGGAATCTATACGCCAGCAGACAATACCAGTATCGACGTGCGGCGCTACATCACTTTAGCTCTGACCGCTTTGCAACATCGTGGTCAGGAAAGTGCCGGTATGGCCGTGTACACCCGCGATGGTCACATCGCCCATCATGTCGGCATGGGCAAGGTGCGCGATGTCTTCAAAGATTCCGGTACCAACCTGCCTGAAACCCACTGTGGCATCGGTCATGTGCGCTACTCCACCACTGGCTCCAGTTGCGTCGAGAACGCTGGCCCCTTTGTGGTTGGCGCGCACGAAAACCTCTATACCTCGATCGCCCTGGCTCATAACGGCAATATCGTCAATGGCGAGACCTTACGCCAGCTCTTTCCCGCCGAGATCCTGACCTCGACCACCGAGAGCGAGGCCATTGCTCACCTCCTGCTCTATGCTGAAGGCGACACCTTTCGTGAACGTGTGATCACAATGTTTCCCCTGCTGCGCGGCTCGTACAGCCTGGTCATTCTTGCGGAACAAAAACTCTATGCCTTGCGCGACCCCTGGGGCATGCGCCCCCTGTGTCTGGGCCGCATCGGCGATATCTGGATCGCGTCCTCCGAATCCTGCGCCCTCGACCGCATGGGCGCGACCTATGTACGCGAGGTCGAGCCTGGCGAGTTGATCACCATCGATGAAAACGGCATGCACTCGGAAATCCTGGTCAGATTGCCACAACACTCCCTGTGCGTCTTCGAACATATCTACTTCTCCGAGGCCACCAGCCGCCTCAACAATGCCTATGTCTACAATGTACGCGAGGCCCTCGGTCGCGAGCTCGCCCGCGAACATCCCGTCGAGGCCGATCTGGTGCTGCCCGTTCCCGATTCATCGATTCCAGCCGCCCTCGGCTATGCCGCTGAATCAAAGACAACCTACAGCCAGGCCATCATTAAAAATCGCTACAGCGATCGCAGTTTCATCAAACCCGATCAGCGCTTGCGCCAGCTTGAAATCGACTTGAAATTCAACTTTGTCCAACCCAAAATCGAGGGCAAGCGCTTGATCATCGTCGACGACTCTATCGTGCGTGGCAATACTATGAAACGCCTCGTCTCCGCCCTGCGCAATCGTGGCGTCAAAGAGATCCATCTCCGCTCCAGCGCCCCGCCCATGCGTCACCCCTGCTACTTCGGTATCGACATTCCACAGGAAGAGGAACTGATCGCCGCTGGCCGCACCGTACAACAGGTATCCGACTATATCGGCGTCGATAGTCTGGGCTATATCAGCCTGGCCGGTTTAGGGCGCGCCATTAAAACAGCTGAGACCCACGCCGATATTACTGATGAAGAGGCCACCACGTTTCTCAAAAGCGAGTTTTGCTACGGCTGTATGGAAACCGAGGGCTGGCCTTTCGACCCGATTGCTGGCGCCAGACATGGTTCTCAACACGCACACTTCTTCCCACGTGCTACTGTATTGAAGGGCAACAAATAAACCCTGTTCTTAATTCACCTGGAGGTTATCTTATGCGCGTCCTCGTTATCGGATCAGGCGCACGTGAACACGCTCTGGTCTGGAAACTTGCGCAAAGTCGAAATATATCGCACATCTACGCCGCACCCGGCAATCCCGGTATGGCGGACCACGCCGAAATCGTCCATCTTAGCGCCAGCCAATTCGGAGAACTGGCCTCGTTCGCGGAAAACAATGAGGTCGATCTGACTATCGTGGGACCGGAAACTCCTCTCATCGATGGCCTCGTCAACCTCTTCCGCCAACGTGGCCTGCGCGTCTTCGGTCCCACCCAGGCCGGAGCGGCACTTGAGGGCAGCAAAGTCTTCGCCAAAGAACTGATGACGGCGGTTGGTATCCCCACTGCACAGCACCATACCTTCAGCGATTATAATGACGCCATGACCTATCTTGAGCGACACGGCGTCCCCATCGTGATCAAAGCTGACGGGAGCGCCGCGGGCAAAGGTGCCTTCGTCGCCCTGGATATGCCAACCGCCCAGGATGCGCTCAAACAATTGATGGTCGATCGCGTCTTCGGCACCTCAGGCGATGTAGTAGTCATAGAGGATTATCTGGAAGGCGTCGAGATCGGTGCGACCGCCATCTGCAACGGCACCTCTTTCCTGCCTCTGACCCTCACCCAGGATCATAAACGCGCCCTGGACAATGATCAGGGTCTCAATACTGGCGGCATGGGGGCCTATACCCCGCTACCCTTTGTCGACGCGGCGCAACAGGAGCAGATTTATCAACAAATTATTCACGCCACACTCTACGCCCTTGAGCAGCAAGGTATCAATTTCAGTGGCGCACTCTACTCCAACATCATGCTCACGCAGCGCGGTCCTATGGTCATCGAACACAATACCCGCTTCGGCGACCCCGAAACCCAGGCCATGATGCTGCTTTTGCAGGCTGACCTCCTCAATGTGCTCGACTTCGTCGATGGCAACACAGTCGATCCCACCACGCTCTGGCGACCCGGCTACGCGGTTAGCCTGACGCTGGCCTCCGGTGGCTACCCCGGTACCTATAGTTCTGGCATCCCCATCCATGGTATCGAAGAGGCTAACGCGCTCACCAACGTTCAGGTCTTCCACGCTGGTACCGCCCTGAAAAATGGTGAACTCGTCACCGCCGGTGGTCGCGTCCTCAGCATCGCCGCCTACGGCGATACCCTCTCGAACGCGACCAACCTCGCTTATGAAGCAGCCAGACATATCACCTTCGAGGGCATGCACTATCGCCACGATATCGCCCATCACGCCCTATCAGGTCAGCCATAATGCCTGCACGAAAGGAAATCACTAGTCCAATGAGCCAGACCGAAACAGCAGACCAGATTCTATCACTCAAAATCGCCGTGCTCGTCTCCGGCGATGGCAGCAATCTTCAGGCGCTTATCGATGCGCTAGAGCAAGGACAGCTTCCTGCTGTTACTATAGCTCTAGTGATCAGTAATAAAGCTGGTGCCCGCGGCTTGCAGCGCGCTCTTCAGCACAACATTCCCGCCGCGTTCGTGCCCTGGCAAAAACGTGAGCAGACCGAAAACCGCTTGCTCGCTCTTCTGGAACTTTTTCAGGTGGATCTGGTCGTGCTGGCGGGCTGGATGCGCATCTTCAGTTCAGACTTCGTCAATCACTTTCCCCAACGCATGATCAACCTGCATCCCGCGCTACTGCCTGATGACGGCGCCGATACCTACACCACCAGCGATGGCACCACCATTCCCGCCCTTCGTGGCCTCCACGTCGTGCAACGCGCCATCGATGAGGGCTTGAGCATCACCGGTAGCAGTGTTCACTACGTTATCCCCTCGGTCGATGCCGGACCTGTTATCGCGCGTGCCGAGGTTCCCATCCTCGCGGGAG
Organism: uncultured Dictyobacter sp.; assembly: GCA_964657925.1. GTDB lineage: Bacteria > Chloroflexota > Ktedonobacteria > Ktedonobacterales > Ktedonobacteraceae > Dictyobacter. The sequence continues at coordinate 47,026 of CAZZWK010000024.1, read as the reverse complement.
ACACCGAGGAATTGCTACAATCACGTATCAAAAATCAGGAACATCGTCTCATCGTCGAGGCTGTGCGTTCTTACGCCGAGCAAAAACAGAAAAGTTTTGCTACTCGATCGTAATCCCTACCCGTTCCAGTAGCTTTTTGCTGATCTCGGCTCGATATTTCTTCGGCATACGACCCGGCAAACTATGTGAATCGGAGCCAGTGCTGCACAGGAGATGATGCGTATCGATATATTCGCGATACACCTCGATCATCTCCTGACTATGATAGGGGTGATAAAGTTCGATGCCGTCGATTGGAATCTCGGCGCGCAATAGGTCCAACAGCTTCGGATCGTAAAAGGTGAAACCATACTCTCTGCGCCCAGGATGCGCGATCACACAGACGCCACCACTCTTATGCACCGCATCGACCGTCTCAGCCATATCGATGCGCACACTGGTCGATCCCGCTTCTCGCAATATATTCATCGCCGTTCGCTGATCGGACGCGTAGCCATGCTCTTGCAACAAACGCGCATTAATAGACATGCGCAGGATACCACCATTCGCGGCGACTATCTCTTCCTGCCTGGGAAACTCGTAACCCTTGTCGCGCAACCTCTCGTTAATCTCCCGCGCGTGCTCTAACCGTATATGCACCAGTTTTTCGGTCATCGCCTCCAACTCGTTGCGCTCCGCATCGAAGCCGTAGCACAATAGATCGCCCATCCTGCCCTGCCCAACCTCTCCATTCCAATCGGTACTCATCTCCACTCCCGACAATACCGGCAACCCCTTCTCCGCCCCCAGCGCTTGAATTTCAGCAACCTTGTCGACGCGGTCATGGTCCGTTACCGCGATAAGGTCGTAGTGCTCGGAAGCCAGGTAGTCGATCAACTGCTGAGCGGGCCAACGACCATCGCTATATGTCGTATGCATATGCAGATCAATGGCGGCATCGGGATGTAACCTCAGGTTCATGGTCAGGCGAGTCAAAATACGCTCCTTTATCTTCAATAAATAATCTTATATCCTTCACTGTAATCCTACCACAACAAAAGCTGCTGATCATATTCTCGCCCCGGAGCATCCTCATCTATGATACAATAGCGTCGCGTCAGGGTTTCTCTGGTAATGGAAATCATATTTTTGTCTGATTGGAAGGTGATGACGATGCTGGAACAAAGCAATCTTCTCGCTGGCCTGAACGAGCCACAAAAGCAAGCGGTGACCACAACGCAGGGCCCCGTACTCATTCTTGCCGGACCCGGTAGTGGTAAAACACGCGTAATTACTCATCGCATCGCCTACCTCGTGCAGCATGAACAGATCTCGCCATGGCGCATCCTCGCCGTGACCTTTACCAATAAAGCGGCGCGCGAAATGCGTGAACGCCTGGAAAAACTCGTCGGCGTAAATGAAGCCAGGGAGATGACCATCGGCACCTTCCACGCCATCTGCGTGCGCGTGCTCCGCACCGAATCCGATTATCTTCTCCCAATCGGCCTCAACAAGAATTTTGTCATCCTCGATACCGACGATCAGTCTACTCTCATCAAACAAGCCATCAAAGAGTTGAATCTGGATGACAGACAGTATCGCCCCTCCACCATTCAAGGTCTTATCTCGCGCGCCAAAAACGAGATGCACGGCCCCGATCAGATGGCCGAACTCGCCAATAAATACAGCGAAGAGGTCGCGGCCCGCGTCTACAAGGTTTACCAAAAGCTCTTGCGCAAGAATAACAGCGTCGATTTCGACGACTTGCTCATGCTGACCGAGCAGTTGTGGAGGCGCGAACGAGACGTGCTCAACCACTATCAACGCCGCTGGCACTACCTCCACGTCGACGAGTTCCAGGATTGCAATCTCCCACAATACAAACTTATTCGCTTGCTGGGCTACGGCACAGACGACTGGCACGACGGTCTCGGCAACGTTTGTGTCGTGGGTGACGACGATCAAATGATCTATACCTGGCGCGGCGCCAGCGCGGAGAACGTCCTGCGTTTCGAACGCGACTTCCCACAGACCCGTATCATCATGCTTGAACAAAATTATCGCTCCACTCAGAACATTCTCGATGCCGCTCAGGGCGTCGTGCGCCGCAATCGTACGCGCAAAGATAAACACCTGTGGACCGCGCAAGGGCAGGGGGAAAAAGTCATCCTCCACGAGGCCTACAACGAGGAGCAGGAAGGTCTTTACACCGCCCACGAGATCGTGCGCCTACTTGCCCGCGGCGATATCGAACGTCGTAGCGATATCGCGGTGATGTATCGCACCAATGCCCAATCGCGCGCGCTCGAAGAACAATTCCTGCGCATGAATATTCCCTACAAGGTGATCGGCAGTCGCAAGTTCTACGATCGTAAAGAGATCAAGGATATGCTGGCCTACATGCGCCTGCTCGCCAATCCCAGCGATGATCTCAGCCTGCAACGCATCATTAACGTGCCCAATCGCAAAATTGGCCCCAAAACACTTGGTGAGCTTCAACAATGGGCCGTTAGCCACACCTCCTCGCTCTATAACGCGCTCGCTCATATCGACGAGATTACTACATTGGGCAAAGGCGCGAAATCAGCATTAGAAAGCTTTTACAAACTTATTACCGATCTGAATGATGCCATCGATGAGCTACACTTACCAGAGCTGCTCGACCGCATCGCTGAACGTAGTGGTTACGGTCCAGAGTTACGCGCGGCCAGCGAGAGCGAAGGATTGGACCGCTGGGGCAACGTTTTAGAGTTGCGTCGCGTGGCCGAGGACTATTCCGAAATCGATACCCATACCGCGCTTGAGTTGTTCCTGGAAAATGTCGCGCTTGTCGGTGGCGCCGATACCACACAATCGGGCGAAGATGGTTCGCTCGTGCAAGAAGAAAATAGCGATGCCGTAACGCTAATCACGCTGCACGCGGCTAAAGGGCTGGAATTTCCCGTCGTCTTTATCGTGGGCATGGATGAAGGCTCGCTACCTCACTCTCGCTCCATCAGTGAGCCAGAACAGGTCGAGGAGGAACGTCGCCTCGCCTATGTAGGTTTTACCCGCGCTATGCAACGCCTCTACCTCGTACGAGCGCGCCGCCGCTCCATCTTCGGCGAAACCCAGTACACCGAACCTTCGCGCTTTCTCGCCGATATCCCCGAAAAACTGCTCACAACTCCCGGCGCGATCAGCACACAACAGCGCGCGGCTCCTAAAAATACTCCTAATAACAGGCGTGAATACAGCTGGGAGGATGATGTAAACCAGGACCCCTATCGTAACCAGAGCGGTCGCGTCTATGGTCATGGCACACCTCCAGCCTCCAGCAATACCAACAATACGAATGGCACGATAGCGTATCGCGGCGGACCACGTCCATCATCTTCACCGACACCGTCTCAACAACCCGAACGTATCTTGCCCAAAAAATCCGTAGGTCAGCGCTTCAAATCTGGCGATCGCGTACGCCACGATAAATTTGGTGATGGCATCATCCTCAAAAGTGAGATGGATGCGGGTACTGAATTTGTCGAGGTACAGTTCCAGGGCAAAAATGGCAAAAAGCGTCTGAGCCTCGATTTCGCGAATCTGGAAAAGCTCTAAAATTCGTACCCTAATGGGACACTATCTTCCATAACCTGTACCCACTTATCGCAAATTGAAGGAGCTACCTCATGAATCAACCATGGATCGATATTAGCGTGACCATTCACAGTGGCATGCCGTTCTGGCCCGACAACCCTCCCATCAATATCCAACGTCAACTCGATATAAATAAGGGCGATAACTGTAACGTCTCCGAAATCTCTATGGGCGTCCATACAGGTACCCATATGGATGCTCCACTCCACTTTTTCCCAGCAGGCGCGGACATCAGCACCGTTCCTTTCGAGGCTGTAATAGGACCCGTGCGCGTGATCGAGATTCATGATACCGAGTCGATCAAACCCGCGGAACTAGAGCCTCACCATATTGCTCAGGGCGAGCGCATCCTGTTTAAAACCATCAACTCTACACGCTACTGGCAAGTCGATACATTCGTCAAAGACTTCGTCTACATCTCTCAAGAGGCCGCACGTTACCTGGCCGCGCAACAGATACAAACAGTCGGGGTGGACTACCTCTCGGTTGGCGGCTTCTATAAAGATGGTACTGAAACTCATCAGGCCCTGCTCGGCGCTCATATCTGGATCATTGAAGGTCTCAATCTCTCCGCCGTCACAGCCGGTAACTACGAACTCCTCTGCTTGCCGCTGAAAATCGCCAATAGCGAGGGTGCTCCCGCGCGTGCGTTGCTTCGTCCTACAGCATAGGTATCTTTTATTATCCCTGTTGCTGAAACAAGAAACAAAAAAAGATGCCAGATCAAGCAGAAAACCATCCATCGCTGAAACAAAGATCGCCTCTTCTCTCCGAAAATCGTGATCTGGCAATCCTCTATGTCATTGCGGGTTATCTCAATCATCAAGTGGATGTGCATAAAGCATTGCAAGAAGTGCTGTCACATGTCACAGAGTTGCTCGCGCTCCAAACCGGTTGGGTCTGGGTCTTTGACGAACAGGGCAATCCTATTGTGGCTGCCTCTCGTTATCTCCCTCCCTACCTCGCTAACCATCCCAGTCGTATGTCCGGTTCCTGCCAGTGCCTCGATACCTATACTGCTGGTTCGCTCGAACATCACCCGGCAAACGTCGATGTGCTACGTTGCAGTCGCTTGAAAAATGCCGAACGTGATAGCGATCCCACCGCGCTCGGCCTGCGTTTTCATGCGAGTGTCCCCATCTACGCGGGCGAAGAACTGCTCGGCGTTATGAACGTCGCCAGTGAAGACTGGCGCGAACTGCGACCCGATGAGCTCCAATTGCTCCACATCATCAGCGATCAGATCGGCCTTGCGCTCCAACGCGCCCGCCTCTCAGCCGAACATACACGGGCGGCCACCCGCCTCGCGACCATCGAGGAACGCAATCGCCTGGCGCGCGAAATCCACGATACACTCGCGCAAGGTCTTTCAGCCATCGCGCTGCAACTCGAAACCGCTGACGCTCTGGCCGAAACGAGGCCTCAAAAAGCTCACGAAGCTATTCAACGTGCGCTTCTGCTGGCACGCGGCAATCTCGAAGAGGCGCGCCGCTCCGTCATGGACCTGCGCGCCGCTCCACTACAAGAACACACACTTCCCGAAGCACTGGCTACACTAGCAACCAGCGAAGCTATGCCTGCAATCGAATACAGCTATACGCCCGCGCTCGATTTCCCCGCCCTGCCCGCGCGTATAGAAGCTGGTCTGTATCGCATAGCGCAGGAGGCGCTGACCAATATACGCAAACACGCACACGCCCAAAAGGTGTTTATGAAACTCGTGGCTGAAGAAGAATGGATCAGTTTTATTATTCAGGATGATGGGCACGGCTTTGATCCTGATACCGTCATCGAACAGAATGCAACGGGTGAAACCCATTTTGGACTCGCGGGCATGAGCGAACGCGCTCGTCTCCTGGGGGGACACATCTACATTTCGAGTGCGCCAGGGTCCGGCACCAGCGTCGAAGTCTCTGTCCCATATTGAAAACACCCTCGCCCGTCTTCAATAATGGCAATGCTTGCCCTATCCTTGCATCTCAATTCTTTTCTAGCACGAAAGGTAGAGCGTATGATTCGTATCCTGCTTGCTGACGACCACCCAATTGTGCGTGAGGGGCTGCACGCATTACTGGAAACACAACCCGATTTTGAGGTCATCGCGGAATGCGCTAATGGCAAAGAAACGCTGCAAATGACAGAAAAACTCCATCCTGATATGCTTCTTCTCGATCTGGAGATGCCGGTAATGGATGGGGTGGAGACCATTCGCCAGTTGAATGAGCAAACGTACCATCCTCGCATCATCATTTTTACGGCCTTCGATGACGACGAACGCATCATACACGCGCTTCAAGCGGGTGCGAATGGCTACTTACTGAAGGATGCACCCCGTGAGGAGATCTTCCGCGCTATCCGCGTCACAATCGAAGGGGGATCACTGATTCAACCCGTGGTGGCATCAAAACTCTTACGCCACATCGGCCAGCAACAATTCTCGCCACGTTTCCAAAAAACCCTTACTTCCACTGTGGACGATCTCACCGAACGAGAGTTGGAGGTGCTTCACCTGCTCGCTCAGGGCATGCCCAATAAAGAAATCGCCTCAAACCTCATTATTAGTGAACGCACCGCTAAGTTTCACGTCAGCGCGATCATGAGCAAATTGGGTGCTACCAACCGCACAGAGGCAGTTGCTCTTGCTGTGCAAAGAGGACTTATTACCCTCAGTACCTGACATTGAAAATTTCTTGATGAATCGGCGTGCAGTAGATATACTACTCCAATATTAGTAAACGATGAATGCATGAGAAATTCGGGCTAATTCGTATCCTAATATCCGGAGATAGAAACATGTTGGTATACAATACCTAATGTAAAAGTATCAAACGAACTGATGGAGGTTTACATCGTTTTCTCGAAAGAATGCTAAATAGAGTAGACGAAGGATTTTCTTGCCAGTCAAGCTCTTTTCTCTTTCAGGGCAAACGCTGTCGGACGCAAATATATGACATCTTCTCGCATAACTGCCTTGATTTCCGTGATGTTGCTCATCGGCCTGCTTTCAGTTGTGAGCATCTACCTGGTACTGACAGCAGGGATAGCGATTACTCATACATCACACGTCCCCAGCTCACAGGTAGAACATAGCGCTGGATTCATTAACAAAATCAATTCCAACCAGAGCTTTGTATTGACCGAAACCAACGGCAAACAGGTACAATTTATGTGCTCTGCGCATTGCTTACAGTCCGAAAACCATATGCTACGGCACAAAATAGAACATGCCAGGACCGATGTCTACTACATTCACGAAGGCAATCAATTAGTTGCCATAGATGTTGATTAGTCGGAAATGTATTCACTACCATCTTATTCCGAAATCCAACGGTGCTACGATGGATCGAGCACCCACGGGTTTCCGATAAGTAGTATAGGGTTGAAAAATGAAAGATAAACAGGCACTCGTTCCCTCTCTGTATCAGAACCGGCAGGCCGCTACATTAGACCGAGCGGATATACTCATCGTCGGAAACGGGATCGCTGGGCTTACTGCCGCTGTCGAGGCGCGTCGTCTCGCGCCCGATAAACGCATAGCGATTATCACCGATCAACTCCATCCGACAATTAACACACCTGCGTTAAAACAGTTCGCTATCGGCAAAGTCGCCCGTGAACAGTTGCTAGCCTATCCTGTCGGCACCGAACGCGCGGAACGTATCCATGTGATCAACTCACGTGTGAATTCTATCAACGCGCAGAGTAGATATGTCCTGCTCAACGATAATCGTGGCTTCGGCTACGAATCCCTGCTGATCGCGACAGGCAGCGCACCCATGGGACTCTCCGAAAGTATCCCTGGTCGCCAGTTCGATGGCGTGCTTACCTTGCATCGCCTGAAGGATTACCTTGACTTACGTCGTCGCTTAAGCGAGGTCGAGGAAGCTGTCGTTATCGGTGGAGGCGTTCATGCTATCGAAACTGTCATGGGATTGATCTATTGGGGCATTCGCGTCCACTGGCTTATTCGTGGGCGTACCTTCATGGGGCGTATACTCGATACGCCCGCCTCCGAAATGGTACTTAACAACGTGCGGCGCGCGGGCGTGCTCGTGCATATGGAAACCGAGGTGATGGGCATCGTTGGACGCGTCGGAGCAGTCGCGGGCGTCATCACCAATCAGCAAGAAATGCTTCCCTGTCAATTAGTCCTGTGCTGCACCGGTACGCAACCAGCCCTGGATCTTCCCGCTCATAGCAACGTGCCAATGAAATTTCAGGGTGGCGTCATGGTCGATGATAAGATGCGCACAAGTGTACGCGATATTTATGCCGCAGGTGATGTGGCTGCGCTCCGCAACCCTCAAACAGGCAAATATGAGCCGCGCGCGCTCTGGTACGCCGCTATCGCGCAAGGCCGCGTCGCTGGATCAATGCTGGCTGGCTATCGCGATCCAGAGCGACAGCCTTTCGGCGTTCAATGGCACGCTACTCACCTGGGCGAACTCTGTATGCTGACCGTGGGTGAACCACTGCGTGATGATCACGACGTACAGGCACTCACCGACAACAGTCAGGGCGGATATCGTCGCCTCGCCATTATGGGTGATCGTCTCGTCGGCTATCTTTCACTCGGCCCCACTCAACCAGATGGTCTTGCCATCAAAAAAATCATTGATGAGGGATATTCCGTGCGCGGCATGATTAAGCCACTGCTGAAAGGGCAATTCGACGCCCGCAGATACTTCTCGCGCCCACGTGCTAAAACTCGACCACTCCCTCCCTTACAGACCATACTCGCGGTGAATCCCCCAAGAACAGCATCTCCAACAGGTGTCATTGAACAAAAACGCACTGCGCCTTTGCCCACTGAACCCGAATATGACATGGTCGAAGATAAAATCAATCCTTTTTCCGGCAATCTCCCCGCCTATGTTCCAGCCACACGAGCGACCACGGCTGATCGAGAGTATGCCCCTACCCGTTACAACACGCCAGAAAATCCAGCTTATTGGAGATCAGACAATGGACGGGAGTATCGCTATCAAGACCGTAGAGGTGAGGAGGTCCTACATGCTTAAAATGCTCAAACCCAATCCTGTAATCCTACACAAAACACGCCCACAAGTACGCGAAGAGATACAGGCATGTATCGGTTGCAATGAATGCTTGCTTGTTTGTCCTGCTGTCGCGGAACCTATAACGATCGATGTGCTCAATCGCGAAACGCTTTCAGGCATCATCTCGGAGCCAGTCGCACGTTTTACCCGCTCCTGCTACCAATGTGGTGCCTGTGTCGCACCCTGCCCAGTTGGACTCCATCGCGACTCGATGATGATGTGGCTCAAGGTTCGCCTGCTGAATTCAGAGGATGAATAAAACGCCAGATTGAAGGGATTGAGACGAATGTACAATAAGGATAATAAAGGCTACCACTGGTTCTTTCTTGATGTCAATGCCACCTGGCGTAATACGCTTCTCATTACGTTTGCCATCATCATCCTTGGTATCCTCAGTTTTGTCGTTTATAGTCGTATCAGCACCGATCTTTCGCCTGATAGTCTCGCCGGATATACGTATGCCATCATCGCGTTTGTGGCGCTGATCCTCGCCACAACTCTCTATACACGTACCCGTGCCAAGCGCCAGCGCCGCATTGGTCAGTTAAATAAATCGTTGCACTGGCACATCAGCCTCGGTGTTATCGCGCTCGTGTTCGTCTTTCTCCACTCGTTTGGCAATTTTAACCCACGCACTGGCACCTTCGCACTTTATGGTATGATCGCGCTCGTCATCAGCGGCATCGTCGGTCGCACAATCGATCGTCTGGCCCCACGCGCCATCACAGCCGAGGTCAACAAAGCACTCACCCCACAGGGAGAGGACCGCGTCGAAATCATCGAAGAAAATGTGCGCAGCCTTGTTAATCACACGGTCCAAGAACCACATAGTTTACCGATACCAGCTGCGCGAGGTAGTAGCAGCAACTCAGGTTATTCCCCTTTTAATCCAACAAGTCAGGTCGGCTCAACGCTCCCGAGTTCCTGGGATATCGCGTATATCTCGCTCGCGGAAACGCCACAAGAGGTACAAAACATGCCCCACTACCGTTTTGTGCCCGACCGCAAAAGCCCTTTGAATGATCCTAAAGCGCTCATTCCAGGGCTGAACGATTATGTTGATGAGTTGGAAAGCGTTCAGCAAGCCATGAAACGCGAACAATTCTATCGCGCACTCATCCGCTACTGGCGCGTTTTTCACGTCGGTCTCGTTGTCGTAACTATTGGCCTCACCCTCTGGCATCTTGAATATGCGGCTCAATTGATCATTCCAGCCCTGTTACATCACTAATACATGACAAACTTACTCTTCCTCCAGTAGAGGCCCTGGCTCGAATGATGCAACCAGGGCATGCATAGATACGTATTTAAAGTAAGACGTATCACAAAAGAGAAAGAGAGAATGATGCAACAATCTGCGGCACAACAACATATCGCGAAGAAATTCGCCCATCCCAAACGGCTCGATATCTTTTTCCATTTCATTAAAACAGCACGTTTGTTGAAAGACTTATTGCTCGACCGGCGCATCCCTGTCTATCGCAAGCTGCTCTTTTTAGGTTCGATTGGTGCCTTGATTGTCGTACTGTTCTTTCCCGACCTCCTGGGCGAAGCTGTATTGAGTACAGTCATGCCCCTGGTGGGCACCGTGCTTGGCGTGCCCGTGGATGCAGGCTTCGACTGGATCACCTTCGCGCTGCTCATCGTTAGCTTGCTACGCTACTTCCCCGCCGATGTCGTATCCGAGCACTACCAGGACATCTTTCATCGCCTGTAGACCCGTAAACATTCTCTCACCTTCGATAAATTACTCGTAGTAAAAGCGGTCTCTGGAATAGAACAACTCTGTTCTATTCCAGAGACCGCTTTTCTGCTTATCTATTGACATTAAAGATAGATGCTATACTATCCCTATCATTTACTTGTGTAAAAAGACAACATGCTTAACCGTCGTTAATATTTAATCTTATCCGTACTATTCGCTGGTCTAAATTTTGTGCCATCATTGATAAATACCGATACTTGCTCCTGCCCATTGAGATGGACATACACAATCATATCTGGTTTTTTATCGTTATTCACATCTCGAAATTGGAGCGTAACGGGAGCAAGACTGCTATTATCTCCCACAATATTCGCTACTACGTAGGTCACGGACTTGGCAGGATTCGATGCCATCATCTCGATCACGATCGCCTGATGATTCAGGTTCATAGCGATAAAATGGCTCGGATGCACGGTACTATCACCCCCATGGCCCACAACGGCATCAGTTTGATAGGTGCGGGGCATGCCATATTCGAGATTGTTGTACTGCAGCGTGGCCCAACTTAAAACACTACTACCAAGAATGAAAAGCACGAGCATCGCGAACATACCAACACCAGCCGGTACCAACCAGTGTATTTTTCGGCTCTCGTTTTCTTCCTGATGTTTCTTTGGTGGTTTATTGTACGAGGAAGAAAGCTGAGGGGGAGTATTTCGAAGTTGGCGACTACCGCTATTCAAAATAGAATCTGTATCCCTGGTTTGTCTATTAGCTACTGCTTGTCGTCTCTCAAGACCGCCGGTAGTCTGCCTCAAATCGAGAGGATCAGACTGAGTTTGACGCTTCACCAATCCTCCGGTTGTGTCGCGCTTAGGCAAGTTTCCAGTAGTCTGCCTGGGGGATGATACGGTCTGCGACGAGCCATTTGTGGGGCGGCGGCGTTTAGAAATAGAATTTGGTTCGCCGGTCGCACGCGATGAATAAGGGCCTGTGGGTTGATTCAATCGCACAACACTTGTGTTAGATCGATTGGTATCGTCCAGGCCTTCATCAAAAGAATAATAACTATCATCACGGGTTATAGCATCCCGATCTGGAGAATTTACAATAGGATAAGGGTCGTAGTTAAGGTTACGACTACGCCTCCTAGGTATGGCTTGCTCGTCATCAGCCGCCATTGAGTCTTCCTTTCTCTCACTACCGTGTCCATCGTACCACATGCTCAGAAATAGACCATCTAGCGCCTACTGCATCGAATGATATCATACTACCGAGTAAGCATACTGTCAAATAATTTGCTCAGTTCTGATAGACAATTTACTGATTTAACTTTCATCGACCAGGACTATAGGTACTAATTCCTTGACACTCGTATTTTTACTTTCTGTTTTATTACGAAAGAAACGTCTAAATTGTCTCAATAGCATTGCTTTCCCTTTCCATTTCTCGTTCAAATTTTTCCAGCAAATTTTTCAAGCTTTTTGTGTCCAGGTTATTTCAATTGTTATTCCATTGACTATGCATATTCGTTGACAAAGGGCTTTTGAATATCAACAACCGGGTAGCAAGTACGAACACGAGTCGCTCGATATTTTCGCTATGCAGCGTGACCGCTGGTTTATTAGAAATGAGCATAGTATTTTTTGAAGGGTGCGTGGCTATGCTTGGATCTCACTCGTTATTCAATACGATGCTGAAGTAGGTAAACTGTGTGGTTGCCGAAGCCATTTTGGTTGTGGAATGGTTTATTCAGTACAATATATCTGAGTATTTGATTTATTGAGGAACCAGGAAGAACTCGTTCTCATATTTTAGCGTCTTTTTTCCTATTTCTGGCTTTTTGTATAGAGGAGAGAACTGTGCTCGATGCACATGCGGATAGACATTTGAATAAACCTTCCAGGAGAGAACCTTATTTACTCGTCGCAATCGGCATCATCTGCATTGCGACAGCTTTGCGTATTTTACTGGCCGTGCTCAATTGGCCGCCAACTAATAGTGATGAGGGCACGATGGCGATTGCGGCAATAAATATAGCGTATAACCATCAAACGCCAACGATTTTTTATGGGCAGGTTTATATGGGGGTGCTAGAAGCGTATCTGGGAGCCTTCTTCTTCCATCTGTTCGGCGGTCCTTCTCTGTTTGCCTTACGGCTGGGCGTCATTCTGCTGGTGATGTGCTTTCTGATTTCTACGTACATGCTTAGTAGTCTGCTTTTTTCAAAGAAGCTGGCGCTGCTCACGTTGGTTATTTTGAGTATTGGCTCGATGCCTTTTTTCACACGCCAGATTATCGCGACGGGTGGCTCTTCGCAGACACTTTTATTTGGTTCGCTCGCATTCTTGCTGGCGACCTGGTATGGATTGACCTATCAGCGTTCTCCCTCGTTGACGAGAAGGTTGCTACGCATAGCAGGATACGGCTTATTCGGGATGGTTATTGGCGCGGCGATGTGGAGCGATATGGTCTCATTGCCATACCTGGCATTGGCGGCATTTCTGCTGCTGATTTTCTGCTGGCGTGAGTTGCTGCTAGGAGGCATTATTTCCGCTCTATTAGGCTTCCTGGTTGGTTTCTATCCGTACATTCATTTCGCTGACTATTCGCACGAGAACCCGATCCAAGTTTTGCTTGGGCTAGCTCATGGGGGCATGAGTTCTCCCATGAAATATACGTTGCCTAATATCATTCATAATATCCATAATACGATCGCGATAACGATTCCGACAGCGACCGCCTTCCCCTTCTGTCCGGTCAGTGAGCTGCCTGTGCTGGGTTTGCCCAGTGATAATACAGCGCACTCGCTGCACTGTACATTGGCAAGGGCCAGCTGGGGAGTCGGATATCTCGTGTTGCTCTGTAGCGCCCTGATTTTCGCGCTGATGCTTTTGCGGAAACTGTATATGCAAAAGAAGGCGGGAGGACAGAGCGTGGCGGAACAGGTGGAGCGCAGATATCTGCTGGTGAGAAGGGTGGCACAGTTGTGCCTGGTTTCGGCGGCGGTGTTGAATGTGCTGGTGTATACATTCAGTTCGGGGCCAAACGATATGCCCGCGTTCCATGCTCGTTATTTGATCGGCTTGCTGATTGCCACACCGGCGGTGATAGCACCATTGTGGTATGCGGCGAGCAGCAGGCAGTGGGGCAACCGGTTCACGCGATTGAAAGTATATGGAACGCGTATCTGCCTGGCCGTTATCGTACTTGTGCTGCTGGCGGGCACCTATTTGACGTTCAGCGAGGTGCCCGCGGCGCAGGCGGCTAATCAACAACAGACAGACTTTATCCATAATCTGGAGCGGGTGGGGATCAGCCATTTTTATACCGAATACTGGACCTGTAATAGCGTTATTTTTGCTAGCCAGGGAAAAGTCATTTGCGGGGTCATCAATGCTGACCTACAGGCAACGCATAATCGGGCTCCGGGTTATTATGACACCGTGCATGCTGATCATTACGCATCCTATGCTTGCCGCATCGATGCTTCGGGCATTCAACCTGTTTATAACTGCTTGCCTGCTTTGGAAGCGATGGTTGCGCATGCGAAGCACACCAAGTATCGTCGTTATGAATTCGATGGCTATGTGGTGTACCAGCCGATCAAACCGGTCAGCACCACGACTAAGACTCAGTCGGTATCAGGAGGATGATGGGAGGATTCGTCGTCCTCGGTGGGAAGCAGGCCATGGCGTAACGCGAAGATGGCGACCTGGGTGCGATCGCGAAGATGGAGTTTCTGAAAAATAGTCGAGAGATAGTTTTTAACGGTTTTCTCGGAGTAGATCAAGCGTTCGGCGATTTCTCGATTGCTCATACCGGTGGCGAGATAGCGAATGATCTCAAGCTCTTTGGGTGAGAGTTGGGAGATAGTGCGGCCATCGGGTGTGGCATCTGGCTGGTTGCGGATCTCCTCCACCAGGGCCTCTGTGAGTGTGGGAGTGATCACGACGGTACCGGAATGAACGGAACGGATAGCCTGGGTGACCTCCTGCGAGGACGTATTTTTGAGCAGGTAGCCACGTGCTCCGCTACGCATAGCTTCAACGACCTGTTGCTGCTGATGGTGCATGGCGAGAATGATGACCGCGACCTGTGGAAAGAGTTGGGTGATCTGGCGGGTCAGTGTGATGCCATCGATGACGGGAAGATGGACATCCATCAGCACGACATCGGGGTGGTGCAGGCGGACCTGTTCCAGAGCGGAGAAACCGTCAGCGGCCTCGCCAACGATCTGCAGGTCTTTTTCAGGCGCGAAAAGCTGTACAAGTCCCTCGCGCATCAGTACATGGTCGTCGACAATCAGGACACGAATAGTGGGCGATTGAGCATGTGGGCGCGTGGAGGTATCAGAGATGCCAGAGGGAAGGGTTTCGGAGGCGTTATGCGCGGGCGCGCTGGTTTGAGGAGAAGAAAGTTCGGTTGCCACTGCCGTGTGCGAGGGGCGATTTTGTGCAGGATAGCGCATAACAGGTCTCCTTCTAGCTGATACTGTATGGTACAGGGTGGCGCAAAGAACGCGTACTATTTTGAATATGTTTGCAATGGGGAGATGGATAATAGAGAGGTTATATACTCCACTATCTCCTCTATTCTCAGTATAGAGTAGTCCACCAACCATTCCTAGAAAGGTATAGTCGCTATGCATGCTAGTTTTGATGAGGAAACGATATTGACGGAGATATATGCCGAGGTTAAAGCGCGTTTTGCTGTGATGGTTGATCTGGCACATGGTTGGGAACATGTGGAAAGGGTGTATCGATTGGCGCTTCACATCGCAGAGAGCGAGGGAGGCGAGCGCTTTATTGTAGGGGCCGCGGCCTTGATGCACGATCTGGGACGGAGCGCGCCGGAAGAGTACAGACATCACGCGGATATCTCGGTCGAACTTGCGCAAGAGATACTGCGGGAACACGAGGTGCCGGAGTGGGTGCGGCAGAGGATTACGCATGCCATTCTGGCGCACAGTTTCAGCCTCAACAAAGAAGCAGAGACGATCGAGGCACGGATCGTGCGTGACGCGGATCGGCTGGACGCGCTGGGGGCCATCGGCATACTGCGCTGGGCGGTTGTGAGCGAGCAGCGCAGCACCAGTCGAACGCGGCTGTATGATGCGGATGATCCAATGGGAGAGAAGCATCAGTTGGATGATCATATGTACGCGTTGGACCATTTCTTTGTTAAGCTCCTGAAATTGGAAGAAACGATGACCACTGAGACCGGTCGTGTGCTTGCTCATCAACGTTCTGAATTTATGCGAGCGTACCTGGATGAATTCAAGCATGAGTTGAATTGACGGAATACAAGTTTCGCTTTTTTTAGAAGCCTTTGAGCATGATAAGTTGCTGGGTATGTTGACGATCGTAGAGGGGGAGCATGGCGACGAGGTGATGAAACTCGCAGGAGCCCCATTCAGTGTGTTGGAATGGACGTTGCCAGGCAGCCTGTGGTAGTTGGGCAAGGTAGGTGAAAAGTTCCACGCGGTTAGCGGCCATCGATGTTAGTAAGGTAGAAAAAGACGAGAACCGTTTCAATTGGGCGTGCAGGTGGGTGGCCTCGGTGGTAACGCTTGTCAGCGTGGGATTGCTCTCCTCTTGAATACAGCGTATATGTCGTAAAGCGCACTGGTCCACAAGAGAGAGATGGTGAGTGATACGTAAGGGGGACATTGTACCGATGGCGGAAGGACGCACAAGTTCTTTTTTTTGAAAGCGTGCGAGCTGGCTTATAAACTCGACGCGGGTTGCCACCATTCTCCACCTCACATCCTCAAAAGTATCTTCAGCCAACAGTTGGTCCTCAGCAATTTTACAGATTTTTCAATGAATGTTATTCTTCGGGTTTTACGAGGCGACCGTAGAGATTTTCGAGCTCGTCCTGGTTGTTGAAGTGGAGGACGATGGTGCCTTTGCCTTTGGCGTTACACTTGAGATCGACCTTGACCATCAGGGCCTCGCGAAAGTTGGTTTCGAGGTTATCGAGTTCGGGCGAGCGACGCCAGGGTTTTTCGTCCTGAGCCAGATCATCTTTGTTGTGTTCGGCGTTCTTGATGCGTGTCGCCAATTCCTCGGCCTGGCGGACATTGAGGTGGGAGGAGATGATTTGTTCCATCGCGCGCACCTGATCCGCCTCGTTCTGAATAGCGACGAGGGTGCGGGCGTGTCCCTCGGTAAAGTGACTGGACTGATTGATCAGGGCGTCGCGCACTTTGGGTGCCAGTTGGAGGAGGCGCAAAGAGTTGGTTACAGTCGAGCGATCTTTGCCGACTTGTTTGGCGACCATTTCCTGTGTCAGGCCGAATTCCTGCACCAGCGATTGATAGGCGAGGGCTTCTTCGATAGGATTGAGATCGGCGCGCTGAATGTTTTCGATCAAGGCCATCTCCAGCATCTGCTGCGGAGTGACCTCTTTGATCACGATGGGAACTTTAGAGAGACCAGCAATTTTGGAGGCGCGCCAGCGGCGTTCGCCCGCGATAATCTGGTAGAGGGGAGCGGAAACCGAGGAGATAGGTGGTGGTAGCGCGTCGCGGCTCAGCCAGGAGTCGGCGGTACGTTTAGACGCGCCGGTGTCGGTATCGTCAAGGCGAGTCACGACGATAGGCTGGATCAGGCCATGTTCTTTGATCGAGTCACCCAGTTCCAGCAGGCGGGGATCGTCCTCGCGGAAGGCGCGGCGCGGCTGACGAGGGTTGGGAATGATGCTATCGATAGGAACCATGGGGATTGATTCAGCAGATTGTTGCGTTGTTTGTTGCGCGGCCATCACGTCGGACGCGCCGGAGATCAGGGCATCCAGGCCACGTCCCAGGCCCAATTTTTGCTTAGCCACGGGCTATTACCTCCTCCGCGAGCGCCCGGTAGGCCAGGCCACCGGGGGATGTGGCATCGTAGTCCAGGATAGATTGGCCGAAGCTGGGAGCTTCACTCAAACGCACGCTACGATTAATGATGGTTTGAAATGCCTCGTTGGGAAAGTGGTCGCGCACCTCGCGAACAATATCGCCCGCCAAGCGAGTGCGAGGGTCGAACATAGTGAGCACGACACCCGCGATCGAGAGCACGGGATTGAGTTGTTTTTTGACGATATTGACGGTATTGAGCAACTGGCTCAAGCCTTCCAGGGCCAGATATTCGCACTGAATGGGAATGAGCACGCCATCAGCGGCGACCAGGGCATTGATGGTGAGCAGGCCAAGGGAGGGCGGGCAATCGATGATGATGTAATCGCAACGATCGCGGATAGGCTCCAGCACTTTACGCAGGCGGTGCTCGCGGGCAATAGCGGTGACCAGTTCGATTTCCGCGGCGGCCAGATCGACCGTACAGGGGGCAACGACGAGCTCGCGGCGTGAGGTAGGAACGATAATGTCGAAGATGGAAATTTCGTCCTCCTGCTGTACGAGCAGGTCGTAGATGGTATGCGGGCGGCGATTTTTGAGCGCACCGATACCACTGGAGGCGTTGGCCTGTGGGTCTATATCGACGAGTAAGACGCGGCGACCGGCGGCGGCCAGGTAGGTAGAGAGGTTAATAGCGGTGGTGGTTTTTCCTACGCCGCCCTTCTGATTGGCGATTGCATACACTTTTGACACAGGTTACCACCGTCTCTTTCTTTGTGGATTATGGGGCCGACGCCGCGTATTGTAGCCTATTTTTACGATTCTCGAATGCTCGCAGTACATCCGTGCTGCTCAACGACATTGTAACAAATGTACAACCGAGAAGCAACAGAGACGAATGAGACCAAACAAAGACAGGCGAGACAGGTAGGGCAGGTAGTGAAAAGTGGCGATTAGAGTGTCACGCGATTTCCGCCCGCGGGCATGGTAAACTTCAAGAATCCGCCACCAGCCAGGCGGGTGCAGACGACAGCGATAGTGTACAGGGCCAAAAGAGTAATGGCGGTACGTAGCTCGTAGATAGCATAGCTTGCGATACTGAGATGTTGAACGCCAGTGGCAGAGAAGCGGGCGAGAAGCGGTCCCTGCTGCGCCTCGAATTGTCCGGTGGCGAGGCCGCCGATGAGATCGATGATAAAATCGATGACCAGGGCGAGCAGAGCCATTAGAGGGCCCAGCAACAGGAAGCGACGGCTCAGACGTTCGCGTTTGGTCGAGGTCATGCGTCGCGTGGCCCAGAAGGGAGGGATAATGTACATCAACAGTAAGAAGAGCAGAGGGAGGGCGACAAAAAGCCAATTGGGAAAGAAAGCCGGGGTGATGAGAGCACCGAGCCGACCGAGAGTGTAGATGATGAGGCCCTCGATGATGCCACGGCGATAGCTTACTTTATTGAAGAGCATGGGAAGTAGACCTCGTTTTTAGTGACAACCACAGGAACCATCGTCACAACCACAACTGCCACCGGCGGTGGGCAAGGAATCGAAAGCATCCTCGCCATCACTATGGGAAAGCGCGAAGACGGAGAGCAGGCGACGGATGTTGTCGCTCTGACATTTCATACACACGATATCGTCGGCGTGTTTGTGATGGACAAGGAGTTCGAATTTCGATTTGCAGTCCGAGCAGTAGTACTCGTAGAGTGGCATAAGAAGAATACCTCCAGGTTTCTGAATGAACGGGCGTTGACGGAAGACCACCAAAGAAGGTCGGAAAGCTGCCGCGCCGCCGGAAGACCCTTGTGGTCTTCCGTACTATATACGGTGGATAGCGGTGAATTTCTAGTGATCGTCATAGAGTTGCATTTTCGGTTCGATAGAAAAGTGACAGGTTTGTTGCAAAACGATGCCGCCGGGCGATAATTTTGAGAAAAGTGTTCCGTAATATTGTAGTGTGATAGAGCGATGGCGTCAAGCTGATGGGAAGAGGCTGCTTGCAAGTGAACACAGTTCTTGCCTTTTTGTGCAGAAAAGATGGGGACAAAACATGTGACAGCATTGTGACAATTGATAGAAAACGCTTTGCGATAAGTATCAAGGAAAATTTGTTAAAAGTATATGCATAGTTTTGTTGCGTAAATACCTCGTAGAGAAAAGTGACAAAAGTTTGCAACAATTGGGGTGGGGGCGTTGTCACAAATTCAGATGGCATTGATAAGATGCTGGTGAAGAAAGTGACAGAAGTGACAGGGATTTTTGATAGGAGAAAGTGACAG
>CAZZWK010000024.1:18986-27430 GCA_964657925.1 uncultured Dictyobacter sp. | reverse complement strand
AAAGTGACAGTGAGAGTATGTTGGGTGTCACTTAGCAAGAATGAGATGTGGATGTAGGGAAAGTGACAAAATAAAGTGACAGCAGGTACAGTGAATATATATGTAGAAGATACGTCTGGATCACGTGTATTCGTGGCTTTATGACCCTGGTGTAGCCAATTGTCGAGAGAGGGAAGGGTTGCGGGCAAAGTGACAGAAGTGACAATGTGAGAAAAGGAAGATGTTAAGGACAAAGTGACAGTTGGGACAGGATGAGATGAGAAGCGGAAACGAGAGGCTGGATTTTGTTTGTGACGGAATGTGACAATACTATTTTCGGAAGGGATGATGTAGAGAGGGTAAATTGTGAAAGATTGGAGCATGATTTTGACCTTTGCATAAAGAAAAAATGGTGAAAGAAAATATGCTTCAATCGAAATACATGATAGTTAGATATTTTATGTATAGAAAAAGCGTAACATATTTTTAAAAAAAGATCAATAACTATAATTGTGTAGAAACAATTGTTTAACGTGCGTTCTGGATAAGAGAGATCTCCATGCTCTTCTCATCAGACTTCCTACGGAAAAGATGCGTGTGAAATGCGCATCTCTGCCACTCAGTACGCTTAGAGGAGGTGCGAGGTGCGTCGAGCCGGTTCATGGAACATAAACCCTGATGCATCCTATGTTTATCACAAGCCTGATCTAGAACTCACGTTGAGTATAACTTATAACCACCTTTTCCTTTCTCTTTTTCGCTTTCATACCTCTTGACTTAGACATAACTCTAAGTATTAAGATGAGCATAAGAGATTCATGTTCAAATAGTTAGAGGAGGCATAAGATATGGCAAAAACTGTTTTGGTAACAGGTGGTACAGGTTTTGTTGGTATGCAAGTAATTCTACAATTATTGCAAGAAGATTACAAAGTAAAAACCACACTTCGCTCGATGAGCAGTAAAAATCAGGTGATCGATGCGCTAAAATCTCATGGCATCATGACCTTTGACAATCTTGCATTTGTTGAAGCTGATTTATCAAAAGATGATAATTGGGATGAAGCTATGAAAGGTTGTGACTACGTATTAAGCGTGGCATCACCTGTCTTTTTGAACATACCAAAAGATGAAAATGAAGCGATGCGCCCTGCAGTGGAGGGTATAGTCCGTGTACTGAAATCTGCTCGCAATGCAGGTGTAAAACGTGTTGTGATGACTTCAAATTTTGGTGCAGTTGGTTTTAGCAATAAAAACCAGACTACTGTGACCACAGAGGCAGATTGGACGGACCCAAATGAAAAAGGTTTGTCATCTTACGAAAAATCAAAATTACTGGCAGAACGTGCCGCCTGGGAATTTATGAAGAAAGAAGGCGGTAATCTGGAATTTGCTGCCATCAATCCTGTTGCTATTTTGGGGCCATCTTTAAGTAATCACGTATCAGAGAGTTTTGGGATTCTAACATCTTTATTAAACGGCTCGATGAAAGCAATTCCAAACATTTCTTTAAATATTGTTGATGTTCGAGACGTGTCTGATTTACTTATTCGTGCAATGGAAAATCCTGACGCAAATGGACAACGCTTTATTGCATCGGCGGATGGTCAAATATCTATCCCCGAAATTGCAACATTGTTAAAAAAGAAAGAACCCACCGCTGCGAAAAAAGTTTCTGCAAGAACTATACCTGATTGGATTATTCATATAGCAGCTTTATTTAATAGGCGAGCGAAAGAAGCAGCTCTCTAGGATCATTCCTCTTACTGCTGCTCCGAAACTGAATGTGAAAGTTTCCCTTCATTCAGCTACTCAGTGTATGGTCGTTGTTATCGATACTCTTCACGGCATGTTTTGCATGTCGTGAGTCATGGCAGTGTCGGTGGAGAGCGAACTTGTCTTAGTAATGAACTTTAATCTATATTCTAGTGATTTCGGAAGATTTTTTAGAGCTCTAAATACTATTAGAAAGTACTATAAGATGAAAGACCAAGAAAAACGGAAAAACTTCCCTGATGCGTCTTCCTCACTCATACCCGATTTTGTAGTTCGTATGCATTTGAAATCTTCAACAAATAAAAGCGTATTGAGCCTAGAGGAACGTTGGCAACAGTTTATCAACGCTCTCACCACCTTCTCACCCAAAGTTGCTGCTCGCTTCCGTTTTGGAGCTAGTGATCGTATGATTCACGAGGCCGAAGAACGATTGCAGATGAATATTCCTCAAGAGTTGCGCAGTTTTTTTCATCTGCAAAATGGTAGCGGAGGAGCCCTTTTCGATGGCTGGTCATTCCTCTCGTTACAAGAAGCGTGCGATGATTGGGAACAGATGAAAGCACAAACGCCCAGTATTGTACGCCCTCAGGATAAAGCCTATGCTGCCTGGAAAGAAGATTGGTTCCCACTCCTCCATGCAAATGCAGACATGCGAGTCTATATGCGAATCAGCAATGGTGAGACGTTCAAGTTACGTAAAGAAATTTCACCACCTTCTTCTCTACGAGATGCTCTGTCTTCTTTACAAAAATGGCAACATCGTGAGTTTTTGTATGGAGAAGACGATGTGGACGTTGAGAATTCTCTGGCAAGACAAGAAGGAGATGATGCTTTAACGAGCCAAACAAAAGGTGTACCCCGCTCAATGAGCGTTATTCCTCGTGAACACTGGGCACCACTCTTTCTTTCCCAGCTTCCGAGTAATGAAGTGGCGACGAGTATCAACGAATTGCTGGAAATTCTCACGGTGGCTTTGGAGAACAAAGGATACGTTTACGATTCCTATGCGAACCTCATGCGTAGCATTCTTTCTTATTCGTTTCTACCTCAGTTGAATGAACCAAGCTGGTATGAGTTGCCCTACGAACTGCCAGGTATGCCATTTGTATCTGGCAAAGAGGTGGCGTATCCTGGTCTCTGCTGCGTGCCGCTTCCCCAACGAAATCATGCTCTCTCTTTGGAGAACATGGATCAAAGTGTCAATCAGAGTTGGCAGATTATCTCCTCAACGCTCATGCAAATAGCCCCCGTGTTAGCGCATACTTTTCGACCAGGCGTATCAGATCAAGAACTGGCACAAACTGAAGAGCAGTTACACTGTAACTTGCCAGAAGACGTGAAGCAGTGGTATCGGTTATGCAATGGACGTAAAGAAATGAGCTACATTAAGTACGTGATGGATTGTTGGAGATGGAATCCATTGGAAGTGCTCAGGCGGGGAAATTGGGAACGGGAATTGGAAGGAGACTACGATCCTCCCACGCCTTATAAAGGACAAAATCTTGCCAATACCGATCCACGCATCCAACCAGTCTGGTGGAATCCAGGGTGGATTTCATTCATGAATCACATTATTGATGGAAGTGAATTATGTGTTGACCTGACACCGACAGCACAAGGGGAAGTAGGACAGATCATTTTATTGATTGGGAATAGCAAGCTGTATGGAGATCGCCTGGATAGACGGAAGATACCGCCAGCCGTCTGGGTTGCTCCAAACCTGCGTGTCTTTTTGGCGATGTTCGCGCACGACTTGCAAGCAGGGAAATACCTTTTTGATACAAAATATGAGACGCTCTGGAGTCGAGAAGGATTTTCCTATATAGTGGAAGATAGCGAATTCATGCACAAGAATCTCGTCGGTATAGATATGCAATACAAAGAACGGTTTGAGCCAGAGAACTGGCAGGGAAGAGAGGTTGAAAAAAGACATGCGGAGGCGCATTTAGCTACGCTTCAAGAGGAGTTTCAAAGAAGGCAGAGGATATGACAAATCAAGAGCAACTGGCCTTAATTCATCAAGGAACACACGTTTGGAATGAGTGATGGAAGGAACATCCACAGATGGTGCCTGACCTTCATGGGATAAAGCTCATCTCTGCTGATCTTGGTGAAGCCTATTTGAGTGGAACGCAACTCGAAAACGCTGATCTCCGTCAGGCAAACCTTTTGCATGCCTCGAGATGAAGATTTGCGTTAGATTGTGCTATGATAGGAGACGTTTTGAGGGGAGTGAGATGTCGCAAGGAATGGAGATGGGTTTATGATTGGCGCAAACACTGAAGGAGACCTGCGGAGGAGTGAGGTTTGCAGTTGATGAATATATCTGTGGAACATATCCGGTTTATTTCGTAAAAGTACATAATTGTGCCCCTACTGTTGTGTCAAGGTTCATTGTCACCCGCCGACTGCGCCATAAATGTCGCGTGAGCACGATAAATCGGCTCCTACCGGGGGGTGGAATGGAGTTTGGCAGAGTACTATTGTTGAGTTTTGGGTGAGGAGTGTGGCTGATGGTAAGCTGGTTTGTGCAAGAGGTGAAGCAGTAGGGGTAAGAGAGATAGATGTAAAGGTGTTTCCTGTACGGGGACGGTTTTGAGGAGAAGGAACGAGTATGGCGCTTACGATAGGGATTATAGGGTTGCCACAAAGTGGTAAGACATCGTTGTTTAATGCGTTGACGAAGGCGGGCGCGCCGATCGAGGGGTACGCGAGCAGTACGGTGAAGGCGAATGTGGGGGTGGTGCCGGTGCCGGACGCACGTTTACAGCCGCTGGCGGATATTTTTCATCCGCAGAAGTTGACGCCGACGACGGTGGAGTTCGTGGATGTGGCGGGTATGGGTCAGGCGGCGCAGGCGGGCCGCGAGGATAAAGAAGGGCTGAGCGCGGAGTTTCTGGGGCATATTCGCAATGCGGACGCGCTGGCAATTGTGTTGAGGACATTCGCGAACGATAATGTGCCACCGATCGATAACGTGGTTGATCCTATGCGCGATCTGGAGAGTCTGGACGCGGAGCTGACGATTACCGATCTCGCATCTGTGGAGCGCAGGATCGAGCGCACGAAGCGCGCGGCAAAATCGGGTGATAAAAAATATCAGCAGGAGCTGGATATGTTGACACGGTTCCAGGAGGCGCTGAACGAGTTGAAGTTGATCAGCGATCTGGAGCTATCGCAGCAGGATCAGGCGTTGTTGAAGGATCTGTTTTTGCTCACGATCAAGCCGCGTATGTATGTGTTGAATGTGAGCGAGGATGTGCTGGGGGATGCCAATGGGATGATCGATAGGATTGCGCAAGGTGAAGAGGTGGATGCGCAGGGATTGAGTGGGGAGTTGAGGGGCATCGCGCAGGTGGCGCAGAGGGCGAGGAGCAAGGGCGCGGAAGTGGTCGCGGTCTCGGCCAGGTTAGAGGCGGAACTATCGGAATTGCCGGAGGAGGATGCGCAGGAGTATCTAGAGTCGTTGGGATTGCCACAGCTGGGCGCGGACCGCGTAATTCAGGGCGGCTATCGGTTGTTGAACCTGATTACGTTTTTGACGGCGGGCGAGGACGAGGTGCGCGCGTGGACGGTCACGAGGGGAGCGAAAGCACCGGAGGCGGCGGGCAAGATTCACACGGACCTTGAGCGAACCTTTATACGGGCCGAGGTGATCAGTTTCACAGATTTCATGGATTGCGGCTCGTTCGCGGTCGCGACCAAAAGGGGATTGTTGCGGCTGGAGGGCAAGGAGTACGTGATTCAGGATGGGGATATCGCGCATTTCCGAGCGGGCGCGGGGAAATGATAAGACATTACTCGAAGACATTCTCGAAGGAGAAACGCTAAATAGTTTGTGCCTTTCCTTTGCCAGGGAACGAGCAGGCGGTGAAAGTGGTTGAGCCAGAAGATATTGCTCAACCACTTAATGACGTACCCGATATCTACGAAGATGTTTTTTTCAATAATACTCTCAATATGTTCGGACGCCACTTGTGTTTTACCGATTCCACCAAGACCAGACAAAGATACAGACTAAATATGGTCTGTATCTTCACGTAACTCTATAATATACCAACCAAAGATGATACCAGCAATTACTGCGGAAACCAAAAACAATGTGCCAGCAATCCAGGTAATGTGCCAAAGTGTGGCAAATACACCAAAAAGAGCAAAGGCTATTCCGCTGCACCATAAGCTCTAAGAATGCGTCTGTGAGAGGATAAATGTTGGTATTTGTGTTCCACGCTTTCAATTACCAGTACACCGCCGAGAATAGGAAGCGCAAAGGAAAATGCCAGAATAGAAATCATGGCTGCAACATCGAGTGTAGAAAGTCCAAGAAAGGTTTGTAGAAGTACGAGGGTTCGCTAATGTCAAACTCACCAAAAAACTCTTGAGATCCTTCATCGTTATCGTCGTAGTTCAGCATGCGTTTAATTGAGTGATTTTTAATCACTATTACTAAAAATGAAGACATTTTTATCCGCTAAAAAGGAGATTATAGCGGGGATAAAATGAAATTTTGCTGTCAATTATATGTTAATTTGTGAATAAATCTCAGGTAGAGCAAGTAGAAGCGCTCCTCTTTCGAAGAAGAGCGCTTCTACTTGCTCTGGAAGGGTCAGGCGGTTTCGATGGAGGCGACCTTTTCGAGGCCTAGCTCTTTGATGGATTGTTCACGCATGAGGTATTTTTGGACTTTGCCGGTGACGGTCATGGGGAAGGCATCAACGAATTTGACGTAGCGGGGAACTTTGTAGTAGGCGATCTGGCCGCGGCAGAAGGTTTTGATATCGTCCTCGGTGAGGGACGCACCAGATTTGAGTTTGACCCAGGCCATGATCTCCTCGCCGTATTTGGGATCGGGCACGCCGATGACCTGTACGTCGCTGATCTGGGGGTGGGTGTAGAGGAATTCCTCGATCTCGCGTGGGTAGACGTTTTCGCCGCCACGGATGACCAGATCTTTGATGCGGCCCACGATATTGAGGTAGCCTTCGTCGTCCATCGTCGCCAGGTCGCCGGTGTGCATCCAGCGGGCTGTATCGATGGCGCTGGCAGTGGCCTCGGGATTGTTCCAGTAGCCGAGCATGACGCTGTAGCCGCGGGTGCAGAGTTCGCCGGGGGTGCCAATGGGCACGATCTGGTTCGTGTTGGGATCGACAACCTTGATTTCCAGGTGGTCGGAAATTTTGCCGACGGTGCCCACGCGTTTTTCCAGAGGTGAGTCGATGCGGGTCTGGGTGGAGACAGGGCTGGTCTCGGTCATACCGTAACAGATTTCGACCTCGTCCATATGCATAAGCCCGATCACGCGTTTCATTACCTCCACGGGGCAGGGCGAGCCAGCCATCACGCCAGTGCGCAGGCTAGTGAAATTGAACTGAGCGAAATCGGGATGATCGAGTTCGGCGATAAACATGGTGGGGACGCCGTAGAGCGAGGTGCAGTGCTCTTCCTGTACGGCGCGCATGACGGCGACGGGATCGAAACCCTCCTCGGGATAGACCATGGCGGCGCCGTGAGTAATGCAGCCGAGGTTGCCCATGACCATGCCAAAGCAATGGTAGAGCGGGACAGGGATACAGACTTTATCCTCGTGGGTGATATTTTGCAGGTGGGCCACGAAGTAGCCGTTGTTGAGGATGTTGTGGTGGCTGAGGGTGGCGCCTTTGGGGAAGCCGGTGGTGCCGCTGGTATATTGAATATTGATCGGATCGTCGAATTCCTGCTCGGCCTGGCGGGTAGCAAGTTGCTCGTCGCTGATAGCATCACCGAAGGCCAGCAATTCAGGCCAGATGAACATGCCAGGGAGCTTTTCATCGCCAAGGCGAATCAGTGTTGTCAGATCGGGAAATTTGGCTGACTGAATTTTGCCGGGCTTGCCCGTGTTGAGTTCCGGCAGCAGATCGATGACCATCTGTGTGTAGTTGGAACTTTTGAAGAGTGGGGAGAAGACGAGCGCGCTACAGCCGGACTGTTTCAGCACATATTCCAGTTCGTGCACGCGATATGAGGGATTGATATTAACCAGGATCGCGCCAATTTTGCTGGTCGCGAACTGGAGGATAGTCCACTCGGCGCGATTGGGCGACCAGATACCGACACGTTGCCCCTTTTCGATACCCAGTTGGAGCAGACCTCTGGCGCACTGATTAATCTGTGCCTGGAGTTCGCGGTAAGTCAGACGAATCCCTTGATGGCGCGAGATCAGAGCGGGGCTATCGGGGTAGAGGTTGGTGGTGTGGTCGAACGTATCGCCGATGGTGAGACCGAGTAGAGGAGTAGCGCTGATGCCACTGGTATAACTCCATTGTTGCTGGTCACGGGCGGTGGATGGCGCGGACGAATCTGTATGCGTCACTGTCATAGTGGGCTCTCCTTAAAAAATGGCAAGCAAGAAAATAGTGAACAGGTGGACTGGTAAAGCGGAAACATACGCTCTTTGCTTGTAAGCGTAACGGATAGGGGGATAAAAATCAAGCTTTTTGATGTATGAAAAAGCTCGCCTATTCTCAAAATGAAAAGGGGCGAGGGTGTTGATGCATCTGGCAAGGCATGGGGTGAGCGAAAGCGAAACGTGTGCGTGCCCACAAGGGAGCACGCCTACGCGGGTTTCGAGGTTATTGATCTTGATAGCGGAGAGGCTCATTGACCGGTTGCGCGGCGTAGGGAGCGGGTTGTGGCGCGTACGGTGGCTGAGCA
>CAZZWK010000024.1:0-18886 GCA_964657925.1 uncultured Dictyobacter sp. | reverse complement strand
GGCTGAGCATATGGTGTTTGTGGCTGCATATAGCTAGCGGTATAGGAAGCCGGTTTTTTGGTTGAGCCGAGGTGGCGAATACCTTGAACGATGAGCAGGATGCCGACGACTGCGAAGATAAGACCAGCAACAATGCCTGTGCCGGAAACGGGGGGGGTGGCGATGTCGACGAAAAGCACGAAGAGCGCAAAGAGTGTGACGATAATACCGACGACGAGTTGCGCGCGCGGTTTGCCAATGAGTGAGCGAAGAAGGATGCGAGCAAGAGTAATCAAGAGGTGTTTCCTTTCCAGAATAGATAAAAAGAGTAATTTAATATAGTGCGGTGTGAATGGATGTACCGCATGAAGAATAGGTATAGTTAGATATTCACTATTCCATGATCACTATAGTAAGAGAGATCAATATTTACCATTCTCTATATATAACGGAGAAGTGAGCAGAAGATCACTCGCGAATTATTCGTACTGTTTGACCAGTTTTTCGACCAGATTGGCGATCTCGTGCCAGATGTGGTGCTGGTAGTCGAGCATGCGAGATTGGTTGAGATCGAACTCGCGGTTGCCGGGGTCCTGTTTGGCGTTTTCGGCGAAGCGTTGTGAGAGGTTTTGAGAGCGGTCGCCACGGTCGTGCAGGTAGGTTTCGAGTTGGCGCAGGTCGGATAGGAGCGATTCGAATTTCTGGTTGTTGTCTGGCATAGTATGGGTGCTTTCTATTTAGAGTAGATGGCCCAGCACATGATTTACCACATATGATGAAAGGTAAAAAAGGAAGCTGGACGCGCCTATTAGCCGATAATGAAGATTCAAAAATAAAATCGGACAACGCGAAGAGGCGATAAATCGCCGGTGCGTCCCGATAAATCGACGCCTACAACGGGTGGGAATACCTGATTTTATTTTTAAATGATCATAACCGGCCCCTACAGGGGATATGGCCTGTAGGGGGTTGTTATGGGTTTTCGTCTAGTTTGAGGGCATCCGCGTAGCGGTTGAAGAAATTGAACAGTCCGATGACTGTGGTAATTTCAACCAGTTCCCCATCATCGAAATGGGATTGCAGAGTGTCCCAGAGTTCTTCATCGATATCGCGTGCGCTGGTGGTCATAATCTCCGCGTAGCGGAGCGCTGCGATTTCGCGTGCGGTGAAGAGGTGACGATGAGTGTCGATGTGATAGAGTGCATCGAGTAGCGTATCGTCGACGCCCAGCTGCCTTGCCAAGGCAGTATGAGCTTGAGTTCAATAGAAGCAATTGTTGACCTGGGAGACGCGGATCGCGAGCAGTTCTTTTAGTTTAGGCTCGACCGTGCCTTCGCGCATAGCGGTTTCGACCAGTTGCATGGTTTGTTGCATCAGATGTGGTCGTAGGGCCATGGTGCGAAAGAGGCCAGTCATGGTGGAACCGCCCGCCGTAACGAATTCGGGCAATGAGACCGAATCGTCGGGTGGGATACGCGGCATCTTTTTCACCTCCTCATATGAATGTGTTTTATCTTATTGTAGGGAACGAGGCGTTGAAGCGCAAGAGTATATGCTGTCAAAGTTGACGATGCCAGCGCGTGGAGCAAATGCGTGGTTTGCCCTACGCGGTGGGGGGGTTTGAAAAAGCGAGCGCACAGGTTAGGGTTGGTCGAGCAAAGTTTCGATGGTTTGCAAGAGCTGATCTTCGCGTACGGGTTTGATAAGGTAGTCGTCCGCACCGAGATCGACAGCGTGTTGGCGATGTTTTTCAGCCACACGTGAGGTAAGGATAATTGTTTTCATATGAGCGAGGGCAGGGTCTGAACGAATAACGGTGAGTAGCTCGTAGCCATTGAGGAGCGGCATTTCGATATCGAGCAGGGCGATATCAGGAATAGAGACGGCGAACTGGCGCAAAGCCTCTTTGCCGTTTTTGACCTCGGTCACCTCGTAGTGGGCACTGCGCAACATTTTTACCACAGAATCGCGGATGATGGCGGAATCATCGGCGACAAGAATGTGAGGAATGTGTTGGGCGGCGGGCAGCGATGGGTTGGAGAGCGAGTTATTTTCATAGAGCGCTATCAAGCGGCGTAGATCGGGCACCAGGAGGACGTGTTGTTGACTATCGATCGCCACACCGCGAATGCCGGGCTGATTTTTGCCATACGGGAGTGGTTTAATCGTGGACTCTATATGATCGATGACCTCGTCCACGCTTACAGAGGTCGTGAAGAGGAAATCGCTTGGGCGCAAGATCAAGATGGGATGAACTTTCGAGTTTTTCGCGTTGGCCTTGTTGTTTTGTGAGGTTGCAGGTATATTGAGCAGGTCAGCGAGATGAAAGTTTTCTGTGCCGCTGGCCTGCTCCAGTGTCGTTACGCTTTGAATCTGTGATATGGGAACGAGGGCGTAGACATCGTGTGCGCGAACGAGCAGTCCCTGTACGATACTGTGCGCGCTCGAAAATTGCAGTGTGAAACAGATGCCGCTGGCATGATCATGATCGACGCTGAGCACGCCATGAAATTGTTCGAGTGGTGAGCGGAGCATATCGATGATGCCGCCATGGATATCGATGGAAAAGCCGAGCTCGATAAAGATTTCTTTGCCGACCGTATTGAGATGAAGCCAGATGTGATAGGGTGTTTCTTGTTTGAGGCGTTCGAGCATAGAGGCGGCAGTGTAGGTTTGAAACACCTTGAAGAGGGCGGGGGCCAGTGCCGTTAGAATGTCCTGGTCGACTTCATTCGTTTCGCCTTGCACTGTGAACTCCACGAGATGTTGGCGTCCAAGTGTGCTATTGGCGACGATCTCGGTCAGTTGGGAGGCGAGGCTGCTGAAGGGCACCATAGGGATGGTGAGCACTGAATCGCGTACCTGTGATGTGCGGTTGATGTAAGCATTCTGTGCTGTGTTCAGATGGTGATACGCCTCTTTTAGACGTGTAGTACATTTAGAAACTCGGGTGAGGGCATCTTTGAAGGAGAGAAGGAGGTATTCGCGATCCGAAAATTGAGCGACCTCCAGGCTATCCCAGGTGGTCTCTTCAGTAGAAGCGTCATGATGCTTATATTTATGCTTATGCTTACGATGCCCATGAGGAGGGGCATTTTTTGTCGTATCGCGTTGAATACGAGCGATGAGAGAAGAAGAAGAAAACTTATTGGATGACCTTGCTGAGCCAGGTACAAGATTGGCGGCCAGCAAGGGAGTGAGAGAGGTCTCCACCTGGAGCAGATTTTTTTGTGCCTGTTGAAGCTCCTGGAGTACCTGTGTGACCTGTTGCTGGGCATCCTCCAGAATGGCCTGTTGTTCGCCCAATTGAGCAGCGCGTAAAAGAAGACAGTTCAGACGGTCGCGATCGACGCGAATAGCAGTATCAGGGAGGGATGGTGATGGTGGAGGTATGTCCTCATGCTTTTGCGAGGGGGATGATGAGGATGGTGTAGCCTGTTGCGGGAACGGGTCGATGGAGAGTTGCGCGCAGACAGCCAGGAAGTCAGGAATGTAGGCGTTGATATCGGCGGTCTGCATTGCGCCATGCTGTAGAGGTTCGAAGGAAGCTTCAAGGATGGAGATGGCGATTACTGTAGCTTCGAGCGCGTTATCAGCAGGAATAATATGTTCGCTTGTTTGCTCGGCAATTTCTTCGATATAGCCAGCAATGTTTGCCATATCGCTGTAGTCCATTTCAGCGGCGGTACCACGCAATTTATGGGCGGCGCGGCGCAAGGTAAGGAAGTAGGACAGATCGAGTTTTGGGGTGTCATGAGTAAGTTGTGCTACATTCTCTTTGAGCACCTGGATATCTTCTTTGACCTCATCGAGGAAGATGCCGAAGACATCGTCATCGTCGAGTTCTTGCAAAGGAACGGTGTTCTTACCTCTGGGGGACGGAGACGAGTGGGCATAGTGAGGCCATTCATTTTGGGTGGCGAAAGCACGAAGAACAGCCTGGTCTTCCTCTGAAAGAGAGTCCTCGTCGAAAGGTGTATCGTTCATGACGGTGTTCCTTTGATGGCATGTAGAATATGTGTGAAGAGGGGTGGTATAGCAAGAACGAGGGCATTCGTATACGCGCGTTCGATAGCATCCTGGCAGGGGAACGTCGTGTAGGCGGCGGGTAGTGACTGTGAGGGTAGTAGTGGGCCGGAGGGTAGATTGGCGATCGAGTCGATGACATTCAAAAGGAGGCCGATAGCCATATCGTTGTGGGAGATAACCAGCATATTTGCTGGTCGTTCGCTGGAAGACGATTGCGATGAGTAGGAGGCGAAATCCACGGTCGCGATGACCTCGTTTTGCCACGCGACAAGTCCTGGCATCCAGGACGGGGATGAGGGCAGGTAGGTATAGTATTTTGGCGGGAGTGTGACCTCGCATAAGTCTGAGTAGGATAGGATGAAGCGTCCCTTGCCAGCTTTGCAGACAAGATATTTTTCTATTGTGATGGGAGGTGTTGTATTGGAATGAGCGACCTGTTCCGCGTATTGAAGGAAGTCGTGATCGCTCATATTAGCGAGATCGCGGACGTAGTCATGCGAACGCGAACCGAAAGGTAAATTTGTCATAGCTGTATCAGGTAGAGAATAGCACTCTTGAAGTGTAGCTTAATTGGGAGCAGGCTCACCAAGGTGTGATTCTATGACAGAAATAAGCTCTTCTGTTTTGAATGGTTTGGTGAGGTAATCTTTAGCGCCAGCGAGGCGTCCCTTGAGTTTATCGATAATGCCGTCGCGGCGAGTGAGCATAATAATGACTGTATTGCTGAATTGAGGTTTTGATTTCAAGCGACGAGCGACCTCGTAGCCATCCATTTTGGGAAGGCCGATATCGAGAATGACGAGGTCGGGGATGTGACCCTGTGGTTCGGTAAGCCAGCGGAGAGCTTCAACGCCATCCGAGAAGCCCTGCACCTCAAAATTGCGACGCCCAAGGCAGGTAGCTACTATTTTGCGAACGGTCGCTGAATCGTCGATAACCATAACGAATTTGCTCATGTTTGTATCCTCTCTCTCGTCACTACCATCCAATTGTACCCAACATTGCGCCAATACACAAGAGTAAAAAGGGGTCAGGAATGTAATAACTGTTCTTTTCTACACGTTCTTTTTGTCTATACCAAAAAGAAAAAGGCAAACAGTTTTCTCTATCAGCTTCAACGGTGATATATATAGGAAAGACGTTGTGCTGAGTATAGTAGCATAGGAAAGTCGTGATCGGCAATGCATTTCGTGTAAAAATAGTATTAAGATTTTTGGCGTAAACAAGATAGAAAGAGATGAAAGCAGAGGTTTTTTACGACTGGTGATTTTCATAGGTTGTTACAGGGAGTGTGAAGGTAAAGGTGCTGCCCTGGCCGACGGTGCTCTGGGCGGTGATGTGGCCGCCGTGTGTTTCAACGACGTGGCGCGCGATCGCCAGGCCGAGGCCGGTACCGGCGCTGCCCATACCGGTGAAGCCAGTTTTGACGCGGGCGCGGTCAGTTTTATAGAAACGCTCGAATATACGAGGCAGTTCTTCTGCGCGGATGCCGATTCCGGTATCGCGGACGAAGAAATTTTGGACGTATTGTTCGTTATGGGGGGCGGTGCCGATGGTGATGTGACCACCGGAGGGAGTAAACTTGATCGCGTTGTGAACGAGATTGACGAGCACGCGTGTAATTTGTTTGCTATCCATCATCACGAGGGTGTGACCGGAGGAGATATCGGTATCGAGTTTGACGCGGTGGCGTTGGGCCAGTGGGAGCATGCGAGCCATTACCTCGCGAACGATGCGAGCGGCCTCGATGGGTTCGAACGTCATGATCGTCTGGCCGGATTCGATATGGGATAGTTCGAGAATTTCGCCCACCAGGTCGCCGAGATATTGTATCTCGTTTTCGATTTTTTCGAGAAACTCCTGGGCGCGGTCAGGGTTGGTATCGATGACATCCTCCAATGTTTCGGCCAGCAGGCGTACAGAGGTGAGGGGGGTGCGCAACTCGTGCGAGATATTGGCGAGGAAGTCGCGTTGTGCGCGTTCGAGGTAGCGTGTCTCGGTCATATCCTCGATAATGACGGCGAAGTACTGGTAGGTGTCCTGCGTGAGCGGGTCTTGAGGTATGTTGGGTGTAAACGAGGTATCGAGTGGAGAGATAGTCACCTTCCAGGCGCTATCAGCGTTTTCCTGTTCGAACATGCTACTGAGGGTATGGTTGGTGCGCACGCTGGTCTCGGTGAGTTGAAGGATGGCGGGATTGTGAATGACCTGTGGAAGTGAGGGCAGAGAGGATATGGAGGCTGTATTTTGGGGGAAGGAGAAGTTGCCCTGTTGATTGTAGTAGTGGATGAGTAGGGAGCGATCGATCACGAACACGGGGAGAGGGATCGTTTGTAGCAGGGCAGCGAAAAAAAGCTGGTTGTGTGAAGTGGGCATGTTGTTGGTTGCAGTTTCTCGATGGGTATTCATGGCTGATAGACCTCCTTGTGGGCGCCATGTGAAAGAGAAAAGGAGGATAAAGGTTGTGCATTTTCAAAAAAAAGACCACCGAGCCGGTGGTCTTTTGAGAGGCTCCTCGAGTAGGATTCGAACCTACGACCCATCGGTTAACAGCCGATTGCTCTACCGCTGAGCTATCGAGGAATATGTTCGCTCAGAACAAGGCCTATTATATATCAGTGTTTTGGTGTCGTCAATACCTTTTTGCGAGGAAAAAAAGATAGGTATTTTTTCCTCAACGCCGAACGAATGAATGGGTTAGCCGTTGGGCAGGAATGGCAAGATATGTTTTTTGAGTCGGTTGGAGATAGCATCGACGGGCAGGGTTGCGTCGATGACCTGGAAATTGTACTGCGGAGCCAGGCGGTCGTACTCGGCGAGCATGCGTGTCTGGTAGCGAACGAAGCTTTCGAACAGGTCATCACCCATGTGCATATCCATACCGGATTCCCAGAAGTCGAAGCCGTTGCCCTGGAGGACGCGTGGAACGAGGTCATCGAGACCGATTTTGAGGTAGAAAACGAGGTCAGGTTTGAGGGCCAGGCCGTAGATAGAGCGGAGCCAGTGGTTGTCGGCGTTGCGGACGAGCGCGCGTGCGATGAGCGAATAGATATAGCGATCGGCGAGCACGATGAAGCCAGCGCGTAGGGCGGGGAGGATCTGGCTTTCGAGCCGATCGACGAAATCGGTCATGTAGAACAGGTTGAGGGTGATGGGGCCGAGGATATTGCCCTCTTTGGCTTGTTTGAGTCCTTCGCCCGCGAGCGCGGACTGTGTCATCTCAGACGTAGCGACCGCGTAGCCGCTGCTTTCCAGCCAGGGACGAAGGAGATTCACCTGGGATGAGCGTCCGACACCATCAGTGCCCTCGATCACGATCAAGCGACCAGGGAGAATCTGCTCGTGCTGTTGAATGCCGATGGCGTCAATACCATAGAAATCAAGCTCTGTCATACGTGTGTTCCCTTTTTATATTTTTGCATAAAATGGCATAGGGCGAAGAGGATGTGTACTGCTGTAGCAGTGTTATCCATGATTCAGGGCAAAATAGAAAGGGTTCAACCCTCGATGCCACTCAACGTCAGCGATTCTCTGGCCTGCGCCTCCTCCACTAGAGGAGTCCAATTTGCCTCGGCCATAGGAGGACGGATGCGGCGGATACCGACGAGATGCGGGCGAACCAGTTTGCGCATCATGCGTTGCTGTTCTGGAATGGGCAGAGTCGCGTCCATCACCGTCAGACTGAATTCATCGACCATAGCATCGTACTCGTTCACGATGCGTTGTTGGAAGAGTTTGAAGCTCTCGCGTGTGTCGGTGCTCAGGCCAAGGTCCATACCGGCTTCGTAGTATTTCAGTTCATTGCGGCCAGTGAGGATGCGGTGAAGCGAGATTTCGAGCGGGACGCGAAAATAGAAGGCGCGTGTTGGTTTGACGGCGAATTGGTAGAGTTCGCGGACCCACTCGCGATCGACATTGCGGGCCACGTCGCGGGCGAATGCCGTATAGATATAGCGATCGGCCAGCACGATTGCGCCAGCTTTGAGCGGAGGTATGATATCGTGCTCTGTACGGTCGGCGAAATCGGTCGCGTGGATCAGGCTAAACGTCGTGGGGGTGAGCATTTGTTTTTTCTTGCCGCGGCTGGTGGTTTTTTTCACCAGGGGAGAAGAGTTCCATTCGCTGAAGAAGACGGGATAGCCCTCACTGATGAGCCACTGACGAAGCAGGGCGATCTGTGTACTTTTGCCGGAGCCATCGACGCCCTCGACGACGAAGAGGCGACCGGGATATTGATGAAGACCATAGGTATCCATGGATAGACCTTTCAATAAAGAAGGACGCAAAGCAATGGAGAGACACTATGCGTCATAATGTGATGGTATCTTTCATTTATAAACTCAAATCGGTTGAAGTTCAATAGTTTTCGTGCGCGATTTCCTGTTTTTGGTCAGTTATCCTCAAAAATTGAGGGTGTATTGATAATTTGGTGCTCTATCATACTTCATTGCACGTAGCACGTACTAAGGTAAAACTATCCCAAAGGATAGTTTTATTTCCTTTTATTGTCCCCTCTGTGGGAAGAGGAATATTTAAACGAAAGTATCCAGAGTGTTCCAGGGAAATCGCGTATTGGAATATAGGTTTTTATTCCTGCGCAATAGCCATAAAAAGTATATCGGCTGATAGGTCAGGGAGATAAAGGATAGTGATCTATGGTTGTGGCGTTTGATATAGTATGATGGAAGCAGGAGGATTTTGGGGATTATGGTGGTTATCGATAGGAGGTTGAGATGGCCGGTGTAAGTCCAGGAGCATTTATCGGTCTTTTTTTCTTACTTGTGGTCGCGTTGGTACTCTTGTCTGTAGGTATTTTTACGCTGCGTTTGGGTCGGCAAAGTCTGGAGAAACAACGGCGTAAGGACCGTAATATGGTATGGCATCGGCACGCGCTCTTCTTGTTTGGAATAAATAACATTGTGTTTGCGTTTTTGCCAGTGTTTATTATTGGTATTATCCTCTTTACTGATCGAACGTTGCGTATGATTTGTATTGTGCTCATCATCGTCGCGCTGGTGGTGAGTTTCACGTTGCTGGGGCGTCTGGTGTTAGTCTCGTTACAGGTTGCGAATAGTTATGTGGTCAAGAAGAAAGTGCCAGAGGAGAATGAGGGCGAGCGAGAGGTGGTGGAATAAGAAACGCGGGTGGTTGTGAATAATGGATACAGGTGGTGAGGTGGAGGTGAAACTGCAGGTGGACTAATTACACGTGTAATGTATGAGAGGGGACTATTGCAAGTAGGAGGAATTGGGTGAATGATGGTAAGTAATCAGGTGTTGAATGTCAACATACCGACGCCGAATGGCTATCTGGAGGGGATTCTCAAGCCGGAGGAGGTGGGTAGTCAGCCGGAATACGTAGGCGTGATCTGTCATCCGCATCCGCTTGGTGGGGGCACGATGCATAATAAAGTCGTGTTCAAGACAGCGCAGACGATGCAGGCATTGAATATACCCGCGTTGCGGTTCAACTTTCGTGGTGTGGGGCATAGCACGGGCGCGTACGACGATGGGCGTGGAGAGATGGAGGATGTACGATACGCGTTAGAATTTCTCAGCCGTCATTATCCGGGTGTGCCCGCGATCATTGCTGGTTTCTCTTTTGGTTCCTGGGTAGGTCTACGGGTTGCGGCTATGGACGACCGGGCGCAGGCAATGATCGGGTTGGGAGTGCCAGCGCGCATGTTCGGGGAGAATACGCTCGCGGGCTGTCACAAGCCGAAGCTGTTTATTCACGGCACGAATGATGAGCTCGCGCCATATGATTTAGCGCAGGAGTGGTTCGAGCAGGTGCCAGCGCCGAAGCGTTTTATGACCATTCAGGGGGCCGACCACTTTTTTCAGGACCGATTGCCGGAGGTGCAGGCGATCATCAGTGATTTTATCCGTTCGCTGATGAAGGCGCAAGATCAGGCATAAGAGAGGGTTGTGGGTGGGAAGAGGAGCATAAGACATAATGGATAAAAGAGTATGACAAACGGGGAGGCTAGCCATGGATTTGCCGGTGACGAGGCGCGATGATACGGTTGAAGATTATCATGGGACAGCTGTGAGCGATCCTTATCGCTGGCTGGAGGATGAAAGCTCGGCTGAGACGAAGGCATGGGTGGAGGCACAGAACGATGTGGCGCGTGCGTACCTGGACGCTTTGCCGGAGCGTGGGCGCATCAAAGAGCGATACACCGAGTTATACAATTATGCGCGCTATACTGTGCCGAGGAAGAAGGGCGAGTGGTATTTCTTTTATAAGAACGATGGTTTGCAGAATCAGGCGGTACTGTACCGGCAAAAGAATCTGGGGGACGAGGCTACGGTGGTGCTTGATCCGAATACGTTGAGTAGTGATGGGACGCTTGCGTTGAGCAGCGAGGTGGTGAGCGAGGATGGAGGTTTGCTGGCATATGGTGTATCGGCGAGCGGGAGTGATTGGCAGGAGATTCGGGTCAGGAATATCGAGGAGCAGCGCGATTATGATGAGGTGATTCGCTGGTGCAAATTTGCCAGCATAGCCTGGCGACATGACAATCAGGGGTTTTATTATAATCGTTTGCCCGATCCCGCGACTGTGACCGAGGAGGATCAGAGCAATTTCAGCAAGGTGTATTGGCACAGCGTAGGGACGGCACAGGATGCGGATGGGCTTGTCTTCGAGCGAGCGGAGGCGAAGGAACTGAGCTTTTCGCCGTTTATCTCGGATGACGGACGTTACCTGTTTTTGAGTGTGTGGGAGGGAACGAATCCAAATAACCGCCTGTATTACCGCGAAGTGGCGAGCGATGGCCCTTTTGTACGCTTGTTGGACGAGGCGGACGCGAGCTACGAATATATCGGCAACGATGGGCCGCTTTTTTACATGCAGACGAATCTGGATGCGCCACGTGGACGGATAGTCGTGATCGATAGTGAGCATCCTGAACGCGAGCGATGGCGCGAAATTGTCGCGCAGCAAGAGGATGTACTGGTTTTTGTGACGATCGTGCACCAACAGATGGTGCTGGTGACGATGCATAATGCCAGTAATCATGTGCTGGTGTACGAGAAAGACGGACGTTTTGTGCGCGAGATCGCGCTACCGATGCTGGGATCGATAGGAGGCATCGGTGGGCAACCACAGGATAGCGAGTTTTTCTTCAGTTTCACCTCCTATCTGTATCCGGTCAGCGTTTTTCGTTACGATTTCGCGGATGGAGCACTGAGCACACTCTATAAGGTGCAGCATGCATTTGATAGCAGTGGATATGAGACCGAGCAGGTATTTTTCCCTTCGAAGGATGGGACGCAGGTGTCGATGTTTCTCACACATAGGAAAAATCTGCCGTTGGATGGCAACAATCCGGTGCTGCTGTATGGCTACGGCGGTTTTGATATTGGTCTGACGCCATCGTTCGCGGTCTCGCACCTGTTGTGGATCGAGCGCGGAGGGATCTATGTGGAGGTGAATTTGCGTGGAGGGAACGAGTATGGCGAAGAGTGGCACCAGGCTGGTATGCTAGAAAAGAAACAGAACGTTTTCGATGATTTTATCGCCGCGGCGGAGTGGTTGGTGGAGCGGAAGTACACGCGAGCAGAACGTATCGCGACGATGGGTGGGAGCAATGGTGGATTGCTTGTCGCGGCCTGTCTGGTGCAGAGGCCGGACCTCTATGGCGCGGTTATTTGCCAGGTGCCGGTGATCGATATGTTGCGCTACCATCGTTTTACCGTCGGGCGCTACTGGGTGTCCGAGCTTGGAAACGCGGAAGGGAGCGCGGAGCAGTTCGCGTTCATGTATAAATATTCGCCTTTGCACAACGTAAAAACGGGCGTGGAGTATCCACCGACGCTGATCATGACTGCGGACAGCGACGACCGCGTAGTACCGGCGCACGCGCGCAAATTCGCGGCCACCTTGCAGGCGGCGCAGGCGGGTGATAATCCGATTTTGTTGCGGGTAGAGAAGAAGGCTGGTCACGGCGCGGGCAAGCCGACGGGCAAAGTCATTGAGGAGCAGAGCGATATTTACGCCTTTTTGTTTCAAGTGTTGCATATAGCATAGTGTAAGCGTTTTATGGTCGCAAAGGAGTCTTCCCTTGTCAAACGGTGTTGTCATGCGGGATGGAGCGGCGAAAGTGATTCCCACGATCAAATCGTTGGAGAGTTTACAGACGTTCCAGCGCGACCAGTTGCAGTTTCTTGCCACATTGCCACAGAAGCATGGCGACATTGTCCGTATCAAGCTGCTGTTCTGGCCCGCGCTGATTATCAATCATCCCGATTATATCCGGCATGTATTGCAGGAGAATTACACGAATTATACCAAGAACGTGCCCATTTATAATGCTTTTCGACCGTTACTGGGCAACGGATTGGTGACCAATTACGGGGGGGAGAGCTGGCTGTATCAGCGGAGATTGATGCAGCCAGCGTTTCATAAGCAGCGCATTGCTGACGTGGGTAAGGTTACGACCGATGCTACCTATCGTATGTTGGAGCGCTGGGAAGTGGCGGCGCGCGAGGAGCGGGCGATAGATGTCGCGGAAGAGATGATGCATGTCACACTGGATATCGTGTGCAAGGCGTTATTCGATATCGATATCAACGACAAGGCGGACGCGTTTGGACGCTCGTTCATGCATGTCAATACGTTTTTGATGGAGCACTTTATGCGTCCGTTCCCGCCGATTGTCGTGCCAACGGGGAAGAATCAACGTTATCAGCGCGCGTTACGTGATTTAAATAGTATCGTGGCTGACATGTTGAGGGAGCGCAGACGTGAGGGACGCGATCATGGTGATCTGCTCTCGATGCTGCTGGAGGCGCGTGATGAAGAGACAGGTCAGGGTATGGATGATCAGCAGTTGCGCGATGAGATCATGACCTTGCTGGTCGCTGGTCACGAGACGGTCGCGAACGCGTTAGCGTGGTGCTGGCATTTGTTGGCGACGCATGAGGATGTCGAGCAGAGATTGTACGCGGAACTGGAGCAGACGTTAGCGGGGCGCACACCGACGGTCGATGATCTAAGGAGTATTCCGTACGCGCGTATGATTTTTGACGAGTCAATGCGGCTGTATCCACCGGTATGGATTTTGATGCGTAAGGCCGTTAACGATGATGAGATCGGCGGATACGCGGTCGAAGGTGGCAGTTACATTTTGTGGAGCACGTATGCCAT
Source organism: uncultured Dictyobacter sp. (assembly GCA_964657925.1). Taxonomy (GTDB): domain Bacteria; phylum Chloroflexota; class Ktedonobacteria; order Ktedonobacterales; family Ktedonobacteraceae; genus Dictyobacter. Next base: position 5,725 of record CAZZWK010000024.1, on the reverse strand, counting down.
GCATCGGCATCCAGATTTCTGGGAGCATCCGGAGCAGTTCGACCCGGAGCATTTCGCGTCGGAGCAGGTGGCAAAGCGACCGCGACACGCGTATGTGCCGTTCAGTCATGGTCCGAGATTGTGCATTGGGAATAATTTTGCCTTGACCGAGGCGCATTTAATGATTGCTACCATCGCGCAACGCTATCAGTTGGTGTCGGTGCCGGGTCACAAGGTTGAGGCGCAACCGTTGATGACGCTGCGCCCGAAGAACGGTGTGATGATGTATGTGCGACCCAGATAGTTTATTGGGATATGCATTTCGATTTGTGAAACGTCAATACTAAAGGGCAAAAAATATTCGGAGGAGAAAAATAATGGCTGTACGTATTCGATCGATAAAGGAAGTTCAGGCACGACTGATGGCCGCAAGTGGGCAAACTGACAGGTGGCGCTGGTATCATGGTCTGGCATTTTATGTGATCGTTCAGGTGTTAACGTTCAGTTTGTCGGGCCTGGTGAGCGTAGCGACGGGCAATCGAGGAAAGAACACGCGTGAAACTTTTTTTGGAGATGTGTCTTATTTCACACGGTTGAAGCAAGCTAAGATCGCGCCACCGTCATGGGCTTTCGCGCCCGCATGGACGATCAACAATCTCTCGACGATCTGGGGGACGTTACGGGTATTGAACAAGCCGGAGGGAACGCCTGGGCGCAATGCTTTTCTGGCATTGCAAGGTATAACGTGGGTAGAATTCGTTGCGTTTAACGCGGCATATTTCAGCCTGCGCTCACCGATCAACGCCCTGGTATTGACCGCGACCTTTTTCATCTTCACCGTTGCGAGCGAATTGATCGCCATTTTTCAGTTGAAGGATACGAGGGTCGCGTTATCGCTGGGAACCTTGTTGATCTGGCTGGTGATTGCTACGACCGCTGCGACCGCGCAAGCATTATGGAACGAGGATGATCTGTATGGGGTAGGGCCGTTTGCCGAGCCGAGCCCGGCACTGGTGAAGGAAACGGTGCAATAGTGCGATAGCCTGTCTCTTTTGACGAGCGGGTAAACGTGATAAGATGGGGAAAATTTCTGAAGAGGAGCCAATAGGATATGAGCGATAACCTGACCAGATGGTCGGAATTATATAATATGGATGTAGTCGTGCCAAGCGAAGGAAAATCGCTGGGCCATCTCAACGATTTCTATTTTCAGACCGGCACGGATAGTGTTTATGCTTTGAGTGTGGCAACGCGTTTGTATGGGAATCTCACATTGGTCGTGACGGGCATTGTCTCGTTCGAGGGTGGACGTGTGAATATCCGCAATGAGCAGATGTTATCGAAGGCGGTACCGCCATTCGCGAGTGGGCAGAAGCTGTTGTCGCGTCCGGTTGTGAATGAAAAGGGTAGTGAGATGGGCACGATTAAGGACGTGTTACTGGGCATTGATCTACCGCAAGTCATATATGTGGCGGGTTACGAGATGACGCGTGGTTCGTCCTCGAACAATGTCCGTCGTTTTGGCGCGGCTGGTGTCGATCTGTACGATGACGAGAACGGCAGACTTATTTTGCGTAGCCAGGTGGCGAAGCAGTTACGATAGCTGTCAGACGCGGTCGCGCAAGCGATCCATCTCCATCTCGGCGAGACGAGCCTCGCGGCGGCGGCGAAGTTTTTTGAGCGCCTCGGCCTTGCGTTGCCAGTTGTCGGGATCTTTGGGAGCGAGGCCGATGGCCTGTTCGGCCGCGTCGAGCGACTCTTCGTAACGGTCCAGTTGTTTGAGCACCAGGGCTTTGTTGTGCAGGGCCGAGGCCATGCGCGGATTGATGCGTAGGGCTTGCTCGTATGCTGTGAGCGCTTCTGAGTAGCGTTCGAGGTGATAGAGCGCGTTACCCTTGCCATTCCAACTTTGCGCTGCACCAGAATTGAGATTGAGGGCGCGGTTGTAGGCATCGAGCGCCTCCTGGTAGCGTTCGAGGTGGCAGAGCGTAGTCGCTTTGCCATTGAATGCGGAGGCGTAACGAGAATCGAGGCGCGTGGCCTCGTTGTAGCAGCGCAAGGCTTCACTGTAGCTATGCTGATCCGCGAGCACGATGGCTTTGTGTTCCCAGGCGCGTGCGAAACGTGGATCGTATTGTAGCGCTTTGTTGTAGTGTTCGAGTGAGCGTTGCAAGCGATGCTGGGCGTAGTATATGTCACCGATCCCACAGAGGGCTGGAGCATAATGGGGATCATGGGTGAGCACTTCCTGATAGGCTTTGAGCGCTTCCTGGTTGCGTCCCATCTCGTTGAGCACCATCGCGCGGCCATTGAGGTAGATGACGGAATCAGGATCGATCCTTAGCGCCTCGTCGAAGGCATGGAGGGCTTCGGGAAGGCGGCGCAACTGGCGCAGGACCAATCCCTTATTGCCCCAGGCCTGAGACATACGTGAGTCGAAGTGGAGCGCTACATCGAACGCGGTCAACGCCTGCTCTGGCTGTCCAAGGGCGCTCTGAACCGCGCCTTTGCCATTCCAGGCGATGGTGTTGTCTTTCTCCATGCCGATGGCTTGATTGAATGCAGTCAGCGCCTCCTGATTACGATGGAGCATATTAAGGGCGGTGCCTTTGCCATTGAGCGCGGAGACCATGGTGGGATCGAGCTTGAGGGCGTGCTCAAAGGAGGCAAGGGCTTCGCGGTGCTGACCACCGAGAGCCTGTGTCAGGCCACGACCCTGCCAGGCGGTGGGGTCACGATCATCAATTTGGAGTGCGCGATCGTATTGAACAAGAGCTTCATTGATACGATGCTGAGTGTAGAGGCGATAGGCCTCGTGTAGATACTGGCTATTGGGATGACCAGGAAATGTGGGTGTGGGCGCGTGATGATTGGTAGAGAACGTCAAGGTGCCGCTGATACGTTGCTGGTCGACGTGTCGTAGAATCTGGGCGACCTCTTGTGCGGAAGCTGGACGAGCCTCGATCGTCATCTGAAGCATGCGTTTGAGCAGGTCTTCGAGTTCCTGTGGCACCCTGGGATTCAGTTGTGAGGCAGGCTCGAAAAAGAAGGGCCGGTCGCTGGGATCGACGCCGGTGAGTAGGTGGTGGAGGAGCGCACCCAGGCTATAGATATCCGAACGGGGTGTGCTTTGAGCTTTGCCATATTGCTCGGGCGCGGCATAGCCAGGCGAGCCGAGGGCTACGGTATCATGCGATTGGCCTGGTTTGAAAATACGCGCGATACCGAAATCGATCAAATAGATGTGCCCATTTTCGCTCAGCATCACGTTCGAGGGTTTTAAGTCGCGAAAGATGATGGGTGGCTGGTGAGTATGAAGGTAGGTCAGGACATCGCAGAGTTGTTCACCCCAGGCCAGCACTTGTTCCAGGGGCAAAGGGCCGCCCCCGGCTTTTTCCAGGTAGTCCTCGACGGTCTGTCCCTCGATAAAGTCCATGACCAGATAGGAGCGATCTTCCTCCGTAAAGTGGTCGTAGATACGGGGCAGGTTTGGATGCAGCAGGTCGGCAAGCAGATGAGACTCGCGTTCGAATGCGGCCTCGGCCTCCTGAGCGTTGATGGGAGAGAGACCGGCGCGACTCATCTCTTTTACCGCCAGCGGGCGATTGTTGAAGCGTGTATCGATAGCTTTATAGACTGAGCCCATACCGCCTTGACCGATGCGCGTTTCCAGTTGATAGCGACTATTGAGGAGTGTTTGCTCCGGTAATGAATCGGTTGTATGCGTAAATGGGAGCGGTGTGGCGCAATGCTGGCAGAACCGCGCGGTGGGCGGATTCGCTGCGCCACAATTTTCACAGAATTGTTCCTGCGTTGCCATTAAGATCAACTATCCCTGAATGTATGTAATATAAACGTTGTGTATCTCTGCATTGACCGGCTACATTCTCACCATATATTTAGCGGATATTGTAACAGCGATGACGGCCCTGCGCGGTCAAAGATACTCTTATAGAGATATACGTACGAGAACGCATCTGGTTCGCGAGGAAGGAGTACGCGAGCGACAGAGCACGTGATAGAAGCGTGCGTATCGATGTGTTTGTATCCGATAGATCGCAAGTGTATCAGGCTATCCATATCATAGCACAAATTATGCTTCTGTGCGCTTTGCGGACTCTAGCACGTGCCATAGCCGCAACCAATCGTCAATGCTCAGCGTTTCGGCGCGGCGACCGGCATCGATGCCAGCGGCTGCCAGCCACGCGCGAATAAGCTCGTTTTTGTAGTGGAGGCTGTGGGTGAGCGCGTTATGCAGTTGTTTGCGCCGTTCGGAGAAACCCGCCTGGACGACGCGAAAGAAGCTATCGCGCTCAGGTTGTGTCAGCGGAGTTTGTGGATTGACATCGATGCGCAAGATGGCGGAATCGACTTTGGGGGCGGGATAGAAAGCGCTGGCCGGTACCTGGGCCACGATGGTTGGTGTGCCGTAGAACTGGACGCTGACAGCCAGCAAGCTAAGATCGCCTGGTTGCGCGGTGATACGCTGCGCGACTTCGAGTTGCACCATAACCACGATGAGGCGGGGAGGGTGAGGATGTTCCAGGAAGTGGCGGAAGGTGGGCGCGGTAATGTAGTACGGGAGGTTCGCGACCAGTTTGTAGGGGGATTGGGCGAAGAGTTCGGCGGGATCAAGGAAGAGCAAGTTGCGGGCCAGCAGTTCAACATTCTTATAGTCTTTTGTCGTTTCTGACAATAGCGTGAGCATATCGCGTTCGAGTTCGACCGCGACCACGCGGTGAGCCTTTTGAGCGAGTTCGCGGGTGAGCACGCCAGTGCCGGAGCCGACCTCCAGGATGTCGTCGTCAGGCTCGATAGAGGCGGCCTGCACGATTTTTTCGAGCACCGAGCGATCAACCAAGAAGTTCTGTCCAAAGGACTTGTTGGGGCGCATGCCGTGGGCGAACAGGAAATTTTTAAGCTCGCGAATGTTGGTGAGGTCAAGCTCGGGTGGCTGCTCCTGGTCGGCGATCGGATCGTTATATGGTGTGTGCTCTGTCACTACTGGCTCTTTTCATCATTTAGTTGTTGTCGTTGGTGTACTGTAGCAGAGGGTGGGAGGGGATGTCAAATGAGAACAGTGAGTTCGTGTAGTTAATCGATTTCGCGGGCCAGCAGTTTGAGAGTGATGCCGAGGGCGAGGACGATGAGCGCGCTGACGCCCAGTTCGATCATAGAGTTGATGAAGTCGCTGGGTTGGATGGCACCGGCGATGGAGAGGCGCGCGCCGATTGAAAGGATGCTGCGGGTGGCGGAGACGATGCCGATGAAGAGGAACGGGCGTAGCGAGGTCTCCTGGGCTTTGAGATAGTGGGTGACGGTGCCCAGTACCTCCATGATGATGAGGACCAGTAGCAGGTCGGAGATAAACTGGATGACGGCGGTGGCGATAGTGCCATGATTGCCGGGGGTGGTGCTGAGTGCCTCGGTGACGCGACTATAGAAGTCGAGGAAGCTGTAGCCGAGGGCGAAGAGCGCGCCGAGCAGAAAACAGGCACCGACGATGGCGTAGATGATGGTGTCGCCACCCTCCAGCAGGTGAGCGATACGAGACGCGCGAGTTGGTTGATGGATATGGGTGGACGAGGATGATGGGTGAAGTACGCTATGGGTGTCTATTTCGGAATTTTCCACGGTTGTTATTCCTTCATTCAAAATAATGAGAGGATTATATAGTATTTATCGATAGGTGTACAGGTTGGCTAAAGGGTAAACATGAGCAGGCTTGAAAATTGATAGAGAAATA
>CAZZWK010000023.1:56235-77197 GCA_964657925.1 uncultured Dictyobacter sp. | reverse complement strand
GCAAACGGGGTGACTGTTTTGACGGCGGCGGCGAACTCTTTGGTCTCGATCACGGCACGTGTTGTATGCTCCTTGGGGATGGCGGCCCTGATATTGGGAAATGTGCCCTCGATCAGGCGAGAGACAAGATCGATGTATTCGGTGTGAAAGAGAACCTGGCTGCGATTGGGCGTGACCACCATTTGCACCGCGCCCTCCGAAGGAAGGATACGAGCGAGATCGCTGAGCGTTTTCGCAGGAATAAGGATACTGCTATGCGCGACATCGTGTCCTGGCAGTGCCGCGACACGTAGAGCCAGGCGAAAGGCATCAGCGGCGGCGAACGTCATCTGCTCGTTCATAACTTCGACCAGCACGCCCGTAAGCACCGGGCGAGAATCGTCATCGGCGGCGGCGATCACCACCTCGGAGATGATCTCTTTCAACTGGCTTGCATCCAGAATAATCGGCTCTTCGCCGCCTTCAGCAGTGGGGATGAGTGGGAACTCGGATGGGTCCATGCCCTTGATATTGGCGTTGCTGCCGGTACTTTTGATATTGATCTCGTGCGTCTCGGCGGGCACAGTCAACTCGACCTGTCCTGGTCGCAAGCTATTGACGAGGTCGATAAACGTCTTTGCGGGAATCGTCGTTGAGCCTTCTTCATAGATTTCCGCGTCGATGGAGCAATTGATGCCAATTTCAAGATTTGTGGCCGAGAGTTTCAGATGACCTTGATCGGTCGTCAACAAAATATTCGAGAGAATGGGCAGGGTACTGCGATTCGAGACTGCATGGCTTACTGTTGAGAGACCACGGCTCAAATCTTGTTGTTTGCATATAACTTTCACGAACGGAATCCTCCAAACACAACCATAACGCTTCTAATTCTACGTTAGTATAACGAAATTGACCTGGAATGTAAACGGGTTCCTAAACGCGAACCACATAAACATCATACTCACAGCATACTCACAGCGCACTAATGCTATAGTAATAAAGCGCGACAAACTGCTGAATTCGCGCAGAAACGTGTGGTATACTGCCGATGAGACACTATTTGCCTCGACATGGCAAAGGTCGCACTTTTCTCAATCATATGAACGATCGTTACACACGAGGGGTGCATGCATGTCAGGACGTGTCTCTCCAGTCAATCCTCGCCCGCTTGACTACGGCATCATCGGTTCCACCTCTCCTCGGTGCATCACTGACCAGGCATACCTGACTGCTGATGACAGAAAGGAAAAACATCGATGAGTAGTACCCACAGTTGTGTGATCGCGCCCCATTTAAAGGATGCTCTTCTTCCCCATGCTCAGGATGGAAACAGCAAATACGGTAGAATGTTTCCTCACCTTCATCATCCACCTACACACGAAAATCTGCTGCTTGCAATCAGTCGCATCGGCTCACCAATGGATATTGCCGCGCGTGCTGAACACGAGAAGGATAGCGATAATGCGCGTATCGCCGCCGGTTTCACATTTTTTGGTCAATTTATCGCCCATGATATTACCGCTGACCGCAGCTTGTTGTCCCACCACGCACGCTTGAAAGAACTGCACAATTTTCGTGTGCCGCGCCTGGACCTTGAATGTGTGTATGGCGCGGGACCAACGGGAGAGCCATTTCTCTACGATTTAAACGATGCCGATAAGCTTTTAGTCGGCATCAATGCCATAGGCCAGCCTGACGATGTGCCGCGCAATCAACAGGGGCGGGCACTGGTTGCGGACCCACGCAACGACGTGCACCTCTTTCTCTCACAATTCCACCTCGCGATGCTCAAATTTCATAACCGCATCGTTGATTACGTCAGAACACGGAGCGGCAAAAGCGATGCGGTCTTTGACGAGGCACGCAAACTCACGCGCTGGTACTATCAATGGATCGTCGTACACGAATTCCTGCCTTTAACTGTGGGAGACGCGCTGGTCGCTGATATTCTCCAGCACGGGCCACGCTTCTACCCGCGTGGACAGCAGCTCTTCATTCCAGTCGAATTCGCCGATGCGGCTTATCGTTTTGGGCATAGCCAGATTCGATCTTCGTACACACTGAATGTACGTGGTGAGCAAGGACAGGTCTTCCCTGATTACGCGGGCACAAGTCCGGTGCCTCCTGAGAGGGTCATCGACTGGGCGTACTTCTTTCACCTTGCGCAACAACATTCGCCACAGGCCAGCAAACAGATCGATACAAAGCTGGCCCACTCGCTGATCGATTTGCCAGAATCGGTGGTTGGCGTGACCGAAACACAGGAAGAACATTCGCTGGCATATCGGGATCTGGAGCGCGGACGGGCACTCGATCTCCCATCGGGCGAGGCGATCGCTGAAGAGATGGGCGTCCCAGCGCTTACCACAGAGGAGATAGGACTTGCCCCTTTTGGATGGCGAGGGGAGACGCCGCTCTGGTATTACATTTTAAAGGAGGCCGAGGTACGCCACAACGGCGAGTACCTGGGCGAGGTTGGAGGTCGCATCGTCGCTGAAGTGCTGCTAGGGCTACTTCAGGCTGATCCCACCTCATATCTTAATGCTCCCGATGCATGGACGCCATCGCTACCATCCACGGAGCATGGACAGTTTGTGATCACGGACCTATTACGCTTCGCGGGCGCCGCTGCGTAGACTAAAAAAACTGTGACTTTTTCGACAGCATACGCGGAAGGATCTCCTGCTTTTCTTCCGCGTATGCTGCTGCTATGCTTTTCCTGCTCTAGCAGGAGAGAGGCCAGACCATGATTAACTCCGTGAAATCTCCTTGCGATGAAGGCGTCATACACGCCGCACCTCATCATGCCAAACCGCATAATGTAGGGATATGGGTACTGATCGCGACCATCCTTGGTTCGAGTATGGCATTTATCGATGGTTCCGTCGTCAATGTGGCTTTGCCTGTCCTGCAAAGGGATCTCAACGCGTCCTCCACCGATGTGCAATGGGTGGTGGAAGCGTACTCACTTTTCTTATCGGCGCTCATTCTGGTTGGGGGTTCGCTGGGTGACCATTTCGGGCGCAAACGTATTTTCAGTATCGGCATCACGCTCTTTGTGCTTGCCTCGGTCTGGTGTGGACTCTCGGGATCAATCAACGCGCTTATCCTGGCCCGTGCCGTCCAGGGTATCGGAGGCGCATTACTTGTGCCTGGTAGTCTGGCGATCATCAGTTCTGCGTTCAATGACGCGCAACGCGGCAAAGCGATCGGGACGTGGTCGGGCTTTACCTCGGTCACCTCCGTCATCGGACCTGTCATAGGTGGCTGGTTAGTACAATACGCTACATGGCGCTGGGTCTTCTTTTTAAACGTTCCCCTGGCGATTGTGGTACTGATCATCGTTTTCTGGCGCGTGCCCGAGAGTCGCGACGAGAGCAGCAAAAAAGGATTAGATTGGTTGGGTGCACTGCTGGTAACCGTCGGTCTCGCGGGCATCGTCGCCGGACTGATCGAATCCAGTTCGCTTGGACTGACGAGTCCTATTGTGCTGATTGCCTTGGTCGTTGGAGTCGTGGCGCTGGTTTTATTCCTGGTGACTGAGGCACGGATTTCCAATCCGATGATGCCACTCTCCCTGTTTCAATCGAAAACGTTCAGCGGCACGAACATCCTCACCTTCCTGCTGTACGGTGCGCTTGGCGGTCTCACCTACTTTATTCCTTTCAATCTGATCCAGGTGCAGGGCTACTCGCCATCGGCGGCGGGGGCCTCGCTCATTCCTTTCGCGCTCACGCTGTTCCTATTCTCGCGTTGGACCGGCGGACTGGTGGCGCGCTTTGGTGCCAAGTTGCCACTGATTGTCGGTCCAAGCATTACCGCTATCGGCTTCGCGCTCTTCGCGTTACCGAGCATCGGAGGAAGCTATTGGACCACGTTTTTCCCGGCCATTATCGTCATGAGCATTGGCATGGCTGTAACCGTAGCTCCGCTCACCACCACCGTCATGGGTGCCGTTGCCGGGCATTATGCGGGGACGGCTTCGGGCATCAATAACGCGGTTTCGCGCACGGCCAGTCTAATCGCCATCGCGGTCATGGGCATCATCGTCGCGCAAGTTTTCCGGGGTAATCTCGATCAAAATATAGCAGTACTCCATCTCCCCACGACTATTCAACACAGCATTGAGGCACAGAGTGGACGCCTGGCGGGTATTGAAATTCCACATGGCGTGACGGGAGCGATACGTGTTCAAGTGCAAACCGCGATCGACCAGGCTTTCGTCAGCGGTTTCCGTGTCGTCGTCCTACTAGGTGTTGTACTCGCGCTAGTGAGCGCGCTGGTAGCCTGGCTCATGATTGCTGGCAAAGGGGCGACGGTACGTTCGTCACAAATGAAAGCGTTGGGTCAAGAGATCAAGGCAACGACCGACTAGGAATAGCAGATTTAAGTCTCGCGAGGATGTTCTACCAACTCTTGCTTAGTGTTATAATACAGGGTAGTTACAAAGACATAGCCACGAGAAGATAGTGAAAAAGTGGAAAGCTTTTCCCTGAGCTTTTTTCTCGTGTGTGCGATATATCGAATATATTTCAAAAGAGCATGTTGTTTTTTTGAGAGTTGAGGGGGTGAGTTTCAATGGCAAAAAAGATCTTGATCATGGACGATGATCCAACAATCGCTGATCTGCTCACTGAAGCACTGGCAGACGAGGGGTACGAGACGTATATGACCACGCAAAGCCTGCGCTTTTTTGACGCGGTCCGTGAGCATATGCCGGATCTGATTATGCTGGATATTATGATGCCATACCTGGATGGACGCGATGAGCTTAAACTCATGGCGATGGCGGTCGATCGCCAGATTCCTGTCATCGTTGTCACCGCGTTTCTGGGTGCGGGCAATGAAGAGCAAGAATTTCGTGAGGCGGGTGTCAAACATATCGTGTATAAACCGTTCGACTTAGACAAGCTGCTGAAGCTTGTGCGAGAAACGATCGGAGAGCCCGAAGGTACAACAGCATGAGCGATAGAGTACGTGTCGCGCTCGATGCAATGGGGGGAGACCAGGCACCTGTCGAGACCATCAAAGGCGCGATTGAGGCGGCGCGCGAGTATAACATCGGCGTTGTATTAGTGGGAAACGAGCCGGTCATACGCGCCGAGCTGGCAAAACATGATATCAGCGGACTTGATCTCCCTATCGTTCACACCGATACTGTTATCGAAATGGACGAGCATCCGGCGAACGCGGTACGCAATAAGCCAGATGCATCAATGATACTGGCCTTACAACAGGTACGTGACGGAAAAGCAATCGCCGCCGTCTCGGCAGGCAATAGTGGCGCGATGCTTGCCGCCTCGCTCTTAACCCTGAAACGCATCTCTGGTGTGAAACGTCCCGCCCTCGGTGGCGTTTTTCCTACTACTAAGGGGGCGTGCCTGGTCATCGACATGGGCGCGAATACAGATTGCAAACCTGAGTACTTGCAACAATTCGCATTGATGGGCTCGATCTATATGGAACGCATCTTCCATATCGTCTCTCCCCGTGTCGGTCTGCTGGCAAATGGCGAAGAGGAGACAAAAGGCAACCAACAAGTTATTGAGGCCCATCAGTTGCTGAAAATGAACGCTTCTATGCTGGGCATCCACTTCATCGGCAATGTCGAGGGGCGCGATGTGCCCACAGGCGGCGTTGATGTCGTTGTTTGTGATGGCTTCGTTGGCAATGTCGTGCTGAAGTTGAGTGAGGGGCTGGCGGAGATGCTGATCTCCCTGCTGCGAACACAGCTTACCAGCTCTCTGCCAAGCAAACTCGCGGCGGCCATCCTCAAACCAGGCTTGAAGAAGATGTTCAAAAGTATCGATTACGCCGAATATGGCGGCGTGCCCTTGCTCGGCGTCAATGGATCGGCCATCGTCGCGCATGGCCGATCGAACGCCACCGCAATCAAAAATGCTCTGCGTGTGGCTCGTCAGACAGCGGAGACTGGTGTGGTCCAGGCCATCGCCGATGGACTGGCAAAATTGGGTGATGGCGTGGCGCACGAATCCGAAAGTCAGCAACAAGCACAGGTATGATGTGGACACGATCATGCGCTTTCAAACACATGAAAGCGCATGATCGTGTTGTTGGTCTGAACGCTATTCGGGAGCGTTTCGCTGTAAGCGATTCTTGCGTTTGGCCGCACCACCAAGCTTGCCAATACGGCTATAAAAGTCCGGGTCTTGACGCGATTTGGTTGTATTGCCGCCTTTTTTGCCCATATCGGCAAAGTGCTCTGGACCATATTTTCTGACGTTGGCCGCGCCACCACGCTGCGCGATTTCGCGATAGTACTCGCGCCCACGGCGTTCTTTGAGTGTCGTGCCACCTTTTTTGCCGATGCGCCGATAGTAATCCTCGCCATAACGCTCGCGGACCGCACTTCCACCTTTATGCCCTGCCTCCGCTGTGGACATACTCGTAGGTTTAACCTCTTCTTCCGACAACATAACGCACCCCGTTTCCTAATAACATCTCCACATTTGAGTAGAAACGCTTTTACACTTTTTTGAAGAGAGCAAGAGAAAAATCGCTTCCGCAGCCTACTCATCTCACATGTTTCCTACATCATCATCTTCTAATTTATATACACATTTTTAATTATGTAGCACGTTCTCTCTTCAAAAGTACATAAATACATAGACAAATTATACTGTATAAATTCTTCTTTTGTCAATAGATATATCCCATGAAATACTTGTATAACAAATTACTTGTGTTACAGTTTTCATGATCGTACCTGCGAGAAGTCAAGCAATAAACGGCACAATGAAACAAATTGAGATATCTTCCCTTGACTCGCTCCCTATTTCTGCTTATACTCAAGGTATAAGTAATCAGCAAAGTCGTAAATGCTGAATTGATTACAGCGACAAAACACCTCTGCTCGGAATAAGGGGCACTGTTTTTGAAACACTGTAATTTTCAGAACAGAACTTTTTCCCTTCACGCTATTGCGCTATGCTGATTGCTAACACGGGTTTGCTGACAGTGTTTATGTGGAGATGGAAGGCTGTTCCTTCCTCGTTTTGGTCGAGCATGGAAAAGTGTATGAGACATCGTTGTCGAAAGATCACGAGGTACACAGAAAGGTACTTTTATGGCTATTTCCGATGCAGAAATTAAAATAGCGCCAGAGGTGACTCAATTTCTTGCGCAACCCAGAAAAATGCTTATCGATGGGCAGTGGGTCGAAGCTGTTTCAGGCAAAACATTTCCAGTCTATGATCCTGCGACCGGTGAAGTTATGGCCCATGTTGCCGAGGGAGATAAAGAAGATATTGACCTGGCGGTGCGTGCCGCTCGGCGTGCTTTCGAATCTGGTCCCTGGCACAAAATGACCGCGTCCGAGCGCGGGAAGGCTATTTACCGTCTCGCTGATCTAATCGAGCAGCACAGCAACGAATTCGCGCAGCTTGAATCGCTGGACAATGGCAAACCTTTCGCTGTAGCGCGTGCCGCCGATGTTCCGCTCACTGTCGATCATTTCCGTTATATGTCGGGCTGGGCCACCAAAGTCGAGGGCAACACCATCCCCATATCCGTCCCCAATCATTTCTCGTACACATTGCGTGAGCCTATCGGCGTCGTCGGCCAGATTATTCCGTGGAACTTCCCGCTGTTGATGGCCGCCTGGAAACTTGGAGCCGCGCTCGCGGTTGGTTGTACGGTTGTGTTGAAACCGGCGGAGCAGACGCCGCTTTCGGCCTTGCGCCTGGGCGAGTTGATTCTGGAGGCAGGTATTCCCGCCGGAGTCGTCAACATCGTCCCCGGTTATGGTGAGACGGCTGGCGCGGCATTGGCGGCGCATGATGATGTCGATAAGGTCGCGTTCACTGGATCGACCGAGGTCGGCAAGTTAATACTGAAGGCCGCCGCGGGCAATTTGAAGAAGGTTTCGCTTGAACTGGGTGGCAAATCCCCCAACATCATTCTCAACGATACCGATATTCAGACCGCGATCACGGGCGCGTCGAACGCCATCTTCTTCAATCAGGGCGAAGTATGTAGCGCGGGCTCGCGTCTCTATATCCAGAAAAGTGTGTTCGATCAGGTCGCGGAAGGCGTGGCGGAGCAGGCGAAGAAGATCAAAATCGGCCCAGGAATGGACCCTTCGACTCAGATGGGACCACTGGTCTCAGACGAGCAGTTGGCACGCGTGACGGGGTACCTGAAGTCGGGTGTTGACGAGGGCGCTAAATCGCTGGTTGGTGGACAACGCTACGGCAATCGTGGTTACTTCGTCGAGCCAACGGTCATTGTCAATGCCAGCCAGACCATGAAGATCGTGCAGGAAGAGATCTTTGGACCAGTCGTGGTGGCACAGCCATTCGATGATCTTGAAGAGATCGCGGCCATTGCCAATGATACAGCTTACGGCCTGGCGGCAGGCATCTGGACACGAGACTTGAGTAAAGCGCACAAGCTGGCCGCGCTATTGAAAGCAGGCACGGTGTGGGTAAACTGCTATAGCGTCTTCGACGCGGCCTTACCGTTCGGCGGATACAAGCAGAGCGGTTGGGGCCGTGAGATGGGCCACGAGGTGCTCGAAAACTACACCGAAGTGAAGGCGGTCACCATCGCTCTCTAAGCATCTTGTTGTTCGTTTTACTATGTCTGGAAGCTATTCAGTAGTGTACAGGGCCAGGTTGTCGATAACCTGGCCCTTTTGCTTTCAAAAATAGATGCGGTGAGAGCGGAAGCTATGGATCAATATAGAGCAGACGAACATAAAACTGTCAAATGTTGGCGATGTGCCGGAAGTGGCGTCATTTCCTGCTTCAACTGTGGCGGCGAAGGTGTGTTTCTCAAAGTGGAGTACGGATATACCATTTCTTCCACCACCTGCACAGCTTGCGCTGGGACAGGTGTAAAGGGCAAATGCGGTGAATGCCATGGTAAAGGGTATAAATAAAGGTGGGGAGAACAAATCTCCCCACCTTTACTATGAATTTCTTGTCCTATCATTTTCGTGGCTGCCTGGGCCTGACTTCGTCAATAGCCTGACACAAGCAGATTTGCTTTTAGGAAGACCTGGAGGGACCTTCTTTAATCGATTGGCTCGGGTCGGGTCCAGCTTCTCCACCAGTCACCTTTGAAACCAGATTTCCTACGGCGCCGGCGATTCCCGTAGCGGCACCATCGGCTGCGTTCACCTGTGATGCGGGCGCGATATTAACCACCGACGCACCATTCTGAGGCGAGGCACCTGCTTCTGCCGGACTGGGCATCATGGGGACCAGAGGCACATCGGGAGCTTTTGAAATGACGGCTGTATGAGACTGGAGTGGCGCGGGCGCAAGTACAGGTACTTCTCCCATCGGCTGATTGGTAACGATGCCGAATTTGCCTCGACCATCTACCGAGGTACCTTCTGTAAAGCGAGCTTGCGCGGGCAATGGAACGTTGGACTGCACAAAGTAGTCGTAGCTGTATTCGATCTTCTCGTTTTTGAAGTCACTGGGAACGGGTATCGGCTGCTCAAGCTCTTCGAGCGTCGCTAACCATTGATTCTGATGCATCGTGTCACGAGCAATCAAAAAGGCCAGCGTATCCTTCTGTCCCGGATCATCGGTCATTTCCCACAGACGTGTGACGAGTAGACGACCGGTTGTTTCGGCCTCGATGTTCGCGTAGAGGTCAGCCACAAGATTACCGGTGGCGACAACCCAGGAACCATTGAAGGGATTGCCATTAGCATCCTCCGCGCTGGCGGCAAGTCCCGTCGAGAGGAAATGGCGTGGGTTCATTCCACCCATAATCGCGGCAACCATAGGGTTACCGACTGCAACCTGATCTTGAATCTTGGTTGGTGCTCCCTCCAGGTTTAGCGCAATCATTGTCGCCAACATCTCAATGTGGCTGATCTCCTCAGTAGCCGTGTTGTAGAGCATATCCTTATATTTGGCGGGTCCGCGGAAGCCCCACGCCTGAAAGAAATACTGCAGCATCACTCTTATCTCGCCCTCAATACCACCAAGGGCCTGCTGCAACATTCTCGCGAACACGGGACTCGGTTTGTCAACGCGCACCGGATATTGTAAACGTGGATCACTAAAAAACATTAACGGTTTTCCTTCCTAAAAGGAGAAATTTCTCCACTTAACTTTTAAAGATTTAATACGAATATATTACTAAACTGTGCTATTAGCTAGAAGAAACTCGTAAATTTCTTCTACATTACCCTACACGAGCATAAATGTGAAAAGGTGACTCAACAATAGAGAGTTCATAGTAAATCTTTAATGAAAAGACGAGCTTTTCTCTTTGTTGCATTATAAAATACTTTCGCCTATACAATAGATGATGTAAGCAATGATTGCGGATGAGTTTGGAATAATCTTATTGAAAACAAGCAGGAGAAAATAGGCCGCATTCTTGTTTTCATGCCAGACAGCAATTGACATTTAAGCGCTCCCTATGTTACGCTTTTCCTCGTTGAAGGTCTACTTTCTAGCATCAGACAGAATTCTGCTAACGCCCTGTCAGCAGAATGAGGCTTATTGCGAGATCTTTTCACTTCCCGAATGAAGAAGAGAGCCCATAAATTAGTAGAAGCAAAGGGTTTTTCACTAATGACGATGAAGCGCACAATTACAGTGACCGTTAACGGTCAACAGCACCACTCCGAAGTCGAGCCGCGCCTGCTGCTCGTCCATTACTTACGCGATGTTCTCGACCTCACGGGGACACACGTTGGTTGCAACACTTCTCAATGCGGAGCCTGTGTCGTTCTGCTCAACGGGGAGGCGGTTAAATCATGCACGGTGCTGGCGGTTCAGGCCGACGATAGCGAGGTCACCACGATCGAAGGACTCGCGCCCGAGGGCAGCCTCCATCCCATTCAACAGGGATTTTGGGATAAACATGGTCTCCAATGCGGCTATTGCACCCCTGGCATGATCATGGCTTCGTACCAGTTACTTAAAAACAATCCTCACCCAACCGAGACAGAGATACGCAAAGGACTTGAGGGCAATATCTGCCGCTGCACCGGTTATCAGAATATCGTGCGCGCGGTACAAGAGGCGGCTGAAACGATGTCGTCCACAGCACAGCCAACACCGGCTACTGCTGGAGACTAAGCATCCACACCAAAGTAGGGATACGACCATTTCTCGTTAGTGGTCGTAGTACATGTATTTTTATGCTCGTCTCACATTACCATTCACTCCGTCTCTCAAGCTCAATAAGCATACAAAATAGAGGAGGGCACATCCATGTCTGTTCCTGCCCCATTTGATTATCATGTCGCCAACTCGATCGACGAGGCCATTGCCTTGCTGCAACAATATGGAGACGAGGCAAAAGTTCTGGCGGGCGGCCATAGCCTCATTCCCGCGATGAAGCTGCGCATCTCCCAGCCCGAGCACCTGATCGATATCGGTCATATTCAGGGCCTCGCGTATATTCGCCAGGAAGAGGGCTTTATCGCCATCGGCGCGCTCACGCACTATGCCGATATCGAACGGTCCGAACTGCTACAAAAGACACTGCCAGCGCTGCCCGAAGGTACCTCGGTCATCGGTGATCAGCAGGTGCGCAATCGCGGCACGATCGCGGGCAGTCTCGCGCACTCGGACCCGGCCTCCGACATGCCGGGCATCGTGCTCGCGCTCAAAGGTGAGATCGTGGCGCAAGGTCCCAACGGACAGCGCACTATCAAGGCCGATGATTTCTTGATCGGTACTTTCACGACCGCGCTAGAGCCAGAGGAGGTCGTAATCGAGGTACGTTTCCCGCTACCAGCCGCGCATACCGGCTCGGCTTATGAGAAACTCTCGAACAAGGCCTCGCACTACGCGGTCGCCGGTTGTGCCGCAATGGTGACGCTGGGTGACGACGGTATGTGTAGCGCGGCTAGCATCGCGATCACTGGCGCGGCGGTACAGACCAGTCGCGCCAGCGCCACCGAGGTTGCATTAGTTGGGAAAAAGCTGGATGCCGATACCATCGCCGAGGCCGCCAGCCATGCTGCCGAAGGGTTGGAACTGGTCTCGGATATCCATGGTTCTGAAGAGTACCGGCGCCAGATGACTGCGGTGATTACGCGGCGCACAATCACTCGTGCGCTTGAACGTACCGCAATCTGAATAAAAGCCGTTTTCGTTTAGCTGGTTGCACAACAACCTTCTATACAAAAAGAGGAACCCTGATGCTGGCAAATGATCAGGGTTCCTCTTTTTGGCGATGCTTCAAAAAAGTTCGCACATACGCTACTGCTTTTTTGTTTTCGGCTTGCGGCGTACAGTATTCGTTCGCTTGTAATCACTTATAGCACCGGGATCAGGGTGATCCAGCGCAGCGCTACTAGAGTGTAACAGGCGAGATCGCGAACGCTGAGGTTGAACGATCTTCTGCTTCGAATAAGCGGGATATTTATGGGCGATGCGTATGCGCTGACGGTTCTCTTTAGCATCCTTGAACTCGATGGCGAGACGGCGATAGAGGTCCTCCCATTGATCTAAAACTTTGACACGATCGTGAGCGACAATAATACGCAAGCTTTCCGCACCCATCTGCGTCCTTAATGTCTGGTCTCGCAACAACTGATCCATCTGAGCAGCCATTTGAGTGCTATCGCCGGGCTGGAACAAAAATCCGTTTTTCTCATGATGCACTAGCTCTGGTAGCGCATAGGAATTGGCGGCGACGATAGGCAAGCCGCATGCCATGGCCTCCATGGTCGCCAGGCTTTGCAGGTCTGCCTCCGATGGAATCACGAATAGAGCTGACGAGCGGCGTAACGCGAGCAGATCCTCGTCACGCACAAAACCGAGAAAACTCACGCGATCGCTGATACCGAGATGCTCGACTTGAGCACGCAGCTCGTGCTCGGCGGGACCGGTGCCCACCAGCACGATGTGAGCCTGCTGCCGCATGCTGGCGGTGGCTTCGATCAGCACATCGACGCGTTTCTCCTCGCTTAAACGGTTCACATGTAGCACGATCTGGCGATCCTCTGGCAGGTGGAAACGGTGTAAGACCTGGGGGTCGGCTGGACCAGGGGAAAACATCTTTAAGTCGATGCCGTTAGAAATGGCGGCGGCGGGCGCGTGCAAGCCATGTTCATACAATAAATTGAGCGCGGTCATCGTCGGCGCGGTCACGTACTCGCAATGATTGCAAAAATTCACAAGATACGAATACGAAATAGTGCTGAACGAGCGACCAATGACGGGATCAGCCATCAGCGAACGGCTCATGTTGATGGGCAAATAATGATTGGTGGCGATAACGGGTTTATGCAGGCCACCGGCGAAAATCTGCGCGATATTGCCGAGAACGACCGGTGAGTGAATATGGATAATATCGGGGTCGCTGCGCTTAATGAGATTGCGTACAGGCAAAAGAGGTAGAAAGGGGATGCGCAAGTCTTTGTAGGTGGGCCATTCGAAAGAGGAGAAGCGAAAAACGTGCACACCTTCTTCTAACCGCTTTATATCGCGCGCACCATAGCTGGGAGCCACCACCCATACCTGATGACCTCGTTGCACGAAATCGACCGCCAGGCCGTGTGTCACCCTGGGAACTCCACCAACCATCGGTGGGTATTGATCTGCCACAATCATGATACGCATGATTAAACCGCTCACTTCCACAAATTTTCGCACGGACCACCGAAATAAGCTACTACTCTCCGGATTACAGCTTTTTATACTCTTTAATAGGCCTGGCTTTAGCTTTCTAGCCTATTAAAGAGTATAGAATGCCACGAGTATTAGGACTCGGCGTTTTCCTCGGCAGCGGGAGCAGCGGATGACTCCTCCTCAGCGGGTGTTGTTTCAGGCAACTCGACGCGTGGCGCGACCACCTTCACAACCGGTTCGTCTGGATCGGTCACCAGGGTATATCGTGGGGGCAATTTGACATCGCGGGCATAGATCGCCGAGTCGATATCTTCCAATCCTGAAACATCCAGATCGATAGAATCAACGATATCGGCAGCCGTACACTCGGCGGCAATCGCCTCCAGCTGGTGCAGCAGCACGCCACCTTGAATTTTCACGCCAGGGGCTTCACCCACGATATTTAAGGGAATCTTGACCTCGATGCGCTCGCGCAAGCTAACACGGGCGAAATCGATATGCAGGATCTTACCTGTGCTGGGCTCGTGCTGCACGTGCCGAATCAAGACGTTCTCGGCGGGCGAGCCCTCTTGCACCAACGAGAGAATACCACGCGTCTCATGTTTGCGTAAGAGCCGATCAAACTCGACTGCGTCCAACTGGACGGGTGTGGGCTCGCTTTTATGACCATAGATATTCGCGGGCAAAATACCTTCGCGGCGCAGGCGTTTTGTCGCCTTGCCCATCACTGTACGCGGGACTATTGTCAACTCTGTTTGCTGTGCCATACTATCTTTCCTTTGTACTATTGTGGAAGCCTACACATGCTTTCTTCGTTCCCGAAAGAAAGATTGCAAAGCTTCAAACTCCATTGTATTCAAAACGTCAACCGGACGTAACCACCCTTTGCGTGCGATTCCTATACCATAGCGCATAACGTCCAATCCCGCAACTGTATGGGCATCGGTATCAACCGGAATTTTAATGCCCTTGCCACGCGCTTTATGCACATAGCGCCAGTCCAGATCGAGCCGTGAGGGATGGGCGTTGATCTCAATACAGACGTGATGCTCGGCAGCCGCGTCGATGATCGCATCGAGATCAATATCGTAGCCAGCGCGCTCCAACAAGAGACGACCGGTGGGATGCCCGATAATGTCGACGTAGGGATTGCTGATCGCGCGCAGCATGCGCTGCGTCTGCTCTTCCTGCGACAGGTTAAAATTGCTATGGATCGAGGCCACCACAAAATCGAGCGTCGCGAGCGTCTGGTCATCCAGATCCAGCGTGCCATCGCGCAGAATATCGCATTCCGTGCCTTTGAAAATGTGAAAGCGACCGGCGAACTCCTCGTTCAAGCGATCGATCTCCTCGGCCTGCTGCTTTAATCTATCGGCATTCAAGCCGTTGGCGTAAGCCGCCGCTTTGCTGTGATCGCACATACCGAGGTAAGCATAGCCGCGCTCGATACAGCCCTCAGCCATCTCGCGAATGCTGTTATGCCCATCGCTGTAGGTCGAATGCACATGCAACGCGCCCCGCACATCGCTATCCTGCACGAGTTGAGGTAAGGCATGCTTGCTGGCCGCCTCGATCTCGCCCATATCCTCGCGTAGTTCCGGCTCGATATATTGCATATCGAGCGCCGCGTACAAGTCGGTCTCGTTGCTGCACGGCACCAGAGTTTCGCTGCCCTTTTCTACTTTGAACAGACCATAATCATTGATGGTCATGTTCATCGCTAAAGCGCGACGACGTAACGCGATATGATGTTCGCGCGACCCACTGAAATGGTGCAGGGTATAAGGGAACTGGCTGTCTTCCACCACACGCAGGTCCATCGCGATACCGGTCGAGAGCACGACGCTGGATTTCGTCTCGCCCTTGCCCGTGATTGCTTTGACCGAGGGCTGGCTGGTAAAAAAATCCATAATGGCGCTACGATCCTCGCTTGTCGCGCTATCGTCCACACTTACCACCATATCGATGTCCTTTACCGTCTCGCGTCGTCGGCGCAGACTGCCCGCGATCTGGAGACGTACGATGCTCGGGAGTGTCGCTAAAGCGGCACGGATACGCTCGGCCTCGTCCTCCGCTACATCGTAGCGGAAACGGCCAGAGTGCTGGCCGAGAAAGGTCAGTCCCTGCAAGATCTTATCCTGTGTTTTTTTGCCGAAGCCAGGGATGTGCGCGACGCGATCATCTTTACAGGCCTGCTCCAACTCCTCCAGGCTGTTGACATGCAGCTGGTCGTAGATGGTATTTATACGTTTAGGACCCACACCGGGGATGCGCGACATATCCAGTTTGACCTGCGGTGTGGCGGCGACCAGTTCGTCATAAAAGGCGATATGATCGGTCTCCACTGCCTCTTCAATACGTTTGATCGTGGTCGGACCCAATCCCGCTGTGCCCTTGAGTTTACCATCGCGCACCAGTTGCGCGATATCGCCATCGAGTGAGCCAAGCGCGCGTGCAGCATTTTCGTATGCGCGAATCTCGAAGACGCTGCTTCCATCTTTCAACGCCAGCAGGGTCGCGATACCTTCCAGAAGGCTAGAAATCTGATTTTTATCCATGCACACCTCATTGCAGATGCATATCGAACATTTCTGGCGCAGACGCGGAGATTTCAAAGGGGTGACGACCTTTGAGATCGCGGTTCAAGTAGCGTTTACAGTCGAAATGAACCAGGAGCCAACAGTAAAGAGGATCGGTCACAAAGACCGCGTCCCACGGCTTTTCCTCGGGAATCGTCAACAACTCATTGCAAACGAAACAGCGCGCCATACCCGCCGCAACAGCATGCTCATACCATGAGTAGACAAACTGATGCATATCATCTAGCACCATCATCGTCAGCGATGATTCCGGATAGCCGAAGACGACCGGATCAGGGCACTCGCGAAAATCATGGCTGGCACGGCTCAAAGCCACCAGCGGCGCACGCAGAGAAACCTTTATTTCATCGTGCGCGGGGTCGTCCTCCATGATCGACACACTTGTGAGAACAAGACCCTCGCGCGCGAACCAGGAGAGTAATTCATTGCGCATAGTTTCACAATCTTTTTAGCCGCACGCTGCGCATGACAAAAACAGCGCGGGAAACAATGCGATAATAAAGACGAGAACGACGATTACTATATGCTCGCATGCGTTCCCGACACACAGTTACACGACCGTTTGACTACCATTTTAGCAAAGGCACAACAAAATGCAAATCACTGCACAGATGCCAAAGCCGGGTGCCTGGAAGATTTTTCTGATCTGGGCCAGCATCGGGCTACAATCCTTTGGAGGTGGTACCTCTACTACCTTCTTAATCATTCGCGAATTTGTGGAAAAACGTCATTGGCTGACGATGGAAGATTACTTGCACCTGTGGAGCTTATGCTTTTTCGCCCCCGGCATCAATCTGGTCGCGCTGACCATCCTGATCGGGAAACGCCTGGGCGGCGCGACTGGTGTGGTAGCGGCGCTGGCAGGTATGCTTTTGCCCAGCGTCATCATCACCTGCCTGCTCTCGGTGGGCTTTCAACTGATACAACATCTCGCGGCTGTACAGGCCATTCTCAAAGGTGTCATACCGGCAACGGCGGGCCTGATGCTGCTGGTCGCCATCAACACCGCGCTACCACAGCTCAAAACCGCGCGTAAAGAGGGTATCTTGAGTCTCGTGGCGGATATCATCTTGATCTTGCTATGCGCGATCGCCATCATTATCTGGCAAATACCGGTCGTCGTGACGCTGCCCGCGCTGGCAATATTGGGCATCGTCCTTTTCACGCGACCACTTTTCACAGCGAAGAAAGAAATTCAGCGGCATGATTAATCCTCTCGTCTATTTCCTGCTCTTCCTCAAGGCCAGCCTATTCTCTTCCGGCGGCTTCGCCAATCTGCCCAGTTTGCACCAGGACCTGCTGGCGAACAAGTGGGCCGATGAAGCGGATTTCAGCAACTCGATCGCCATCGGGCAGATCAGTCCCGGTCCCAACGGCCTGTGGGTCATCTGCCTGGGCTATTTCACTTATGGCTATCTGGGTGCGCTCTTCGCGTTGATCGCGATCACCGTCCCGCCGCTGCTCGTGCTCGTCGTCGAAGCTATCTACGTACATATCGAACACCTGCGCTGGATACCAGGGCTGATGCGTGGCATCTCACTGGCCGTCGTCGGCATCTCGCTCACCGTCTTCTGGACGCTGATCGCCGCCTCGAAAAACGACTGGCGTGGTCTGCTCATCTGCCTTGTTGCGATCACCCTGGCAAACACGAAACGTGTCAATTTGTTGCTGATTCTTGCCTTGGCGGGGTTAGCGGGTTATTTTTTGTATCGATAATTCTTGCTATTGACTATCCGTGATTTATAAGTTACGATCCATATATGGTGTGGATTGTAGAATATTTTGAGTTAGCGAACGGCGAACAACCAGCCGAGATTTTTGAAGACATGACCAGATATGAACAACGCAAACAGAAATTTTTACAGGATTCAGAGGTAGCCGAAGGTTACCAGGAGATGTCGGCGGAATTACAATTCATGCAGGCTATTGAGATGATGCGTGCACAACAGCATATTAGCAAAGAAAATCTTGCTGCTCGTACGGGCAAAAAGAGAGAAGCCATCTCTCGATTACTTACAGGACATGAAGCAAGTCCAACTTTAGGCACGATTCTAGACCTTCTCTCTGCCCTCAATGTTACCGCGGATATCACCCTCCGTCCTTCTAAAGAGGGAGAAGGCCCGATCAAAGTAGTCACCGAGCCTGATCCTATTGTGTAATCGGCTATTTCTCACGTCTCTTCTCAAGCCACTTCTGAATACTTGCCTCCTGCCCCTGGCTGCTTGGTTGGTAAAACTCTCTTCCGGTCAGGCGTTCGGGTAGATATTCCTGCAATTTTGCGGCGGGTGGGCGATTGGGGTCGTCGCTCTGCATATCCTTGTAGTAATCGTGGGAATACTTGTAATCTTTACCGTAGTCGAGATTTTTCATTAAATTGGTCGGAGCGTTGCGTATCCATAGTGGAACGGGATCGTTCGCGCCACTGCGCACCTCTTCCTGGATACGATTGTAGGCCATATAGACGGCGTTGCTCTTGGGCGCGGTCGCCAGGTACACCACCGCCTGCGCCAACATTACACCCGCCTCAGGCATACCCACAAAATGGACCGCCTGCTGGGCCGCGACACAGACCGCGAGCGCCTGTGGATCAGCCATGCCGATATCTTCCGAGGCCATACGAATGATACGACGCGCCAGGTAGAGCGGATCTTCCCCCGCTTCAAGCATGCGCACAAGCCAGTAGAGGCTGCCATCGGGATCAGAGCCGCGCACAGCCTTATGCAAAGCCGAGATGGTGTCGTAATGCTGATCACCGCTTTTATCGTAGAGCAGTGCACGATGCTGCATCGCCTCCTCGATCATGGAGACGGTGATATGGCGCGGCTGCGGCCCTTGATCGGTTTCGATCGCGTCTTTAGAGGAAAACGAGGGTACCGCTGCATTCGATGCCTGTGCATGAACGCTGTTTTCGTCGCCCTGGACCGCCAGTTCCAGCACATTGAGGGCTGTGCGTGCATCTCCGTTGGCGTAGACAGCGATCTGGTAGAGCGCATCGTCATCCACCGCGATATTGTAGCGACCCAGGCCGCGTTCTTTGTCGCGCAAGGCTCGTCGCAAAATCGTGATCACCTGCTGCTCATTGAGACCATACAGCACGAAGACACGCGCACGCGACAAAAGGGCGGCGTTGACCTCGAAACTGGGATTCTCTGTTGTCGCCCCGATCAAGGTCACCGTACCACTTTCCACGTGCGGCAGGATCGCATCCTGCTGCGCTTTGTTGAAGCGGTGAATTTCATCCACGAACAAAATTGTTCGCTTGCCGATCTGACGATATTTCTTCGCCTCGTCCATCGTCTTGCGTAGATCGGCCACACCCGCCGAGACGGCGCTCAAACGCACGAAACGCGAATGGGTATGATGCGAGATCACTTCCGCTAACGTGGTTTTGCCGCTGCCGGGAGGTCCCCAGAAGATCATCGAGGTGATCGTGTCGCCCTCGATCACGCGGCGTAGAATCTTGTCCGGGCCCAACAAATGCTCCTGACCGACGATCTCGTCGAGTGTGCGAGGACGCATACGGGCCGCCAGAGGTTCGTTCGCGTCAACGGCTTTCGATGCCCCTGTCTGTTTTGTGGAATCTTCGCCCGGCTCTGGTCCGAACAGCGAATTCTGCTGTGCCATCGTTCTTCATCCTTCATCTTCAGAGGTCTTTTTTGTCTTGCTGGTGATTTCTAGTATAGCGCCAATTTGGGTATGGTCAATGCAGTCATACAGGTGTGCGGTCAGTTGTCCTTGCAGGTAGAGTGCTTGAACTCATACAATGATGGTATGAACAGATCAGGACACCAGAAACAACACAAAAAACGATGAAGAAACCTATTTTAGACGCTCAGACCGCTGAAACTGCTACAGGAAAAGCTTCATCGACCACATTACTCCCGGTAGGATTCGTCATTCTTTCCTCCACTTCGACACAGGTTGGTGCCGCACTCGCCAAAGATTTATTTTCGTCGTTGGGTCCCATGGGCACGGTCAGCTTGCGTGTGGGATGGGCGGCGATCTTTTTATTGGTAGTTTGGCGTTCGTCGTTGCGTAAGGGTTATGGTTGGCCTGCGTACCGCAAAGCTGCATTGCTAGGAATTACGCTAGCGGCAATGAATCTCTCGTTCTATAGCGCACTCAATCTGGTCCCGCTGGGCATCGCGGTCTCGCTCGAATTCATCGGTCCGCTGACACTAGCAGTGGTCCAATCGCGCCGCCTGATCGATATTTTTCCCGTGCTGTTAGCGGCAACAGGTATCCTATTATTGACACCGTTGCAAGGGCACAGTGCACTCCCATTAGCAGGGATAGGGCTGGCGCTGCTCGCAGGCCTCTGCTGGTCTTTTTACATTTTATTGACCGCGCGCGTCGGCAATGCCTTTCCAGGCGGTGTTGGTCTGACCTTCGCCACAGTGATCTCAGCCATCCTGCTACTACCCCTCGGCATCCTGCAGGCGCATGCTGCTCTGCTCAATCCCCTGCACCTGCTGGTCGGCGCGGGTGTGGGTCTCTTGTCTTCCGCGCTGCCATATTCATTGGAGATGGAGGCACTCAGACGTTTATCCTCGCGTATCTTCAGCATCCTTTTGAGCCTGGAACCAGCAATCGCCGCGCTCGCTGGTTTCGTTATCCTGCATGAGTTGTTAGGCTGGCACGAACTGTTAGCGATGGCCCTCATCTGCCTTGCCTCTATCATCGTTGTTTTTATCCAGAAACACTGAGAGCAGCGTTACTCACGAGGTTACACGTTTTCAAATTGCCAAAATTACACATTGACCAGCGCAATACCCGCGAAGATCACCAGGATGCCGAACCATTGGC
>CAZZWK010000023.1:46109-56135 GCA_964657925.1 uncultured Dictyobacter sp. | reverse complement strand
GCCTTGACGCGTGGCGTGTGGTGCGAGGGCAGTGCAAGCAGTGGCGTGGTGACTACAATAATGCCGATCAGCACCAGCACAATACCGATATCATGCGTGAGCGTCAATATCTCGCCGCTCAACAGTGAAAGAATAATGGTCACCGCCGCGTAACTGGAAGCGATTGGAGAGACGATGGTCAATGTTCCTAGTTCGAACGCACGATAGAGCGAGAGTGAACTGATGATATTGAGCAAAATAGCCAGCATAGCCCAGGCCCATGGCTGCCAGGACGAGCTTGCCAGCGTATGTTGTAGCTCGCCCGTGCTCAGCAGATAGATACCGAGTCCTATGATACCAATGAATTGTATGAAGAAAAGCGTGCGGTACGTGCCCACGTCACGCGTGACGAAACGCGCCAGAAAATCGCCGATTCCCCAGAAAATTGCCGCAGTCAGGCCTAAAAGTATACCCATAACCTCATTCTATCATTTTATATAGACCCTCTTCGCTCTTTTTATGGTATTTTTAAGACAGGTTGCTTTTTAAAATTAGCATGAGCCGGAGCAACAGAGGTCATAGCCATGAAAAAGAGAACAGCGCTGGTGGTCGAAGCAGTTATCGCCGCGAGCACAACGGCGATCATCGGATTTACAGTGGCGTACAAAACGTGGCGTAAGCAAGAATTAGTACGCCTTCAAACAGGGAGTACATTGATCGAGACGAACGCGGGACTGGTCGAGTATACGCTTACCGGTCATGGTCCGGCTGTACTCATCGCGCACGGCACACCGGGAGGATACGACCTGGGTGTGGGACTGGCGGGACTGATAGCACTGCCCGATCTCACCTTCATCTCGGTCTCGCGCCCCGGCTATTTGCGTACGCCACTCGACAGCGGACAAACGCCCGCGCAACAGGCCCATCTGTACGCCGCGCTCCTCGATACACTAGGCATCGCCAGGGCGACGATTATCGGTATCTCCGGTGGTGGCCCATCGTCGATCGAGTTCGCTCTACGCCATCCCGAGCGTTGTAGTGGATTGGTGCTGATCAGTGGCGTGGCACGACGTTACATCGAGGGCGGGTTGAAGCAAGAGATGCCTGCCTGGAAACGCTTTTTCCGTGAGATCTACGAGCGCGTCACCTCGTTCGAGCCCTTGCTCTACCTGACGTTACCCATCGCGAAACTCCCGTTCATGTTGCCCGCCACGGATGCCCTGCTGCACTCGGTCATGTTGCAGGACCAACGCACAGTTGGTCTCGCCAACGATAGCGAGCAGTTTGCCAGGATTGTTGGCTATCCATTGGAGAGGATCAGCGCGCCCACCTTTGTCATGCATGGTACGGCGGACGAGGAAGTCGCGTTTTCAGATGGAGAGATGGTGGCGCGCAAAGTGCCCAACGTGCGCTTCTTCGTGGTGCCAGGCGGCTCGCACCTGGCATTTTACACGCACGCGAAAGAGGTGATGCCGCAGTTGCGCGACTTTTTATGCATGGTCGCACAGCCAGATGACGCTAAAGCGAGCTAACAGGATCAATATCGATGCTCCAACCGGGTGCCTCGATCACGCGCAAGAGTCGATGCAGGTCTGGTCCACGCACGATCATCTGCCAGTGATACTTGCCGCGTATACGCTCTAATAGCGCGGGCGCGGGACCAACAATATCCGTATCATCCAGGCTCAAGCGGCTAATCCACTCGTTCAGATGCTCGTAGAGTTGGAGTGCCTCGTTCTGGCAACGATAGCGATTCTCATGACTATAAGTAAACTTGGCGAAGCGACGAAACGGCGGGTAGGCGTACTCTTGTCGCGTTACGATTTCGGTCGCATAAAACTCGTGGTAGGCGTGGCGCGAGGCGGTCTCGACACAAAAGTGCTGTGGATTGAAGGTTTGAATGATCACCTGGCCCGCGTCCTTCCCACGGCCAGCACGGCCCGCGACCTGTGTGAGCAATGTAAAGGCGCGCTCGGTGACCGAGTAATCGGGCAAAGTCAGGGCGGTATCGGCTGAGATCACGCCCACCAGCGTTACCCCTGGTAGATCGAGTCCCTTCGCGATCATCTGTGTGCCGATCAAAATATCGGCCTCGCGATTGGCGAACTGATTCAATAGTTGTTCGTGAGCGAAACGATTGCGCGCCGTGTCGCGATCCCAGCGCAACAAACGTGCCTGAGGGAAAAGCTGCTCAATGGTCGCCTGCACCTTCTCCGTGCCCAGACCGAAGTAGCGCAGGCCAGAGCTTTTGCAGCTTGGGCAAAACTGCAAGATCTGGCTGTGTCGCCCGCAGTAGTGGCACAGCAAGCGGCGCTCGGTGGCATGATAGGTCATAGGAATATCGCAACGATCGCATAGAACCGTGTAGCCACAATCGCGGCAGAGCACACAGCTAGCCATGCCACGTCGATTCAAGAAGAGAATCGCCTGTTGCTTGCGTTCGAGCACCAGCGTCAAGGCCTCGTGCAGATGACGACTGATGATGCTGGTATTACCTGCGTGCAGCTCATCGCGCAGGTCAATAATTTCTACGGGTGGCAGTGTTGCGTTGATGCGCCCCGTTAATTCCACAAGTCGGTATGCCCCCTGTGTCGCCAGAAAGAACGTTTCGACCGCAGGGGTGGCACTACCCAATACTACGGGAATATGCAAGGCAGAGCCAAGCCTGAGAGCGGCCTCGCGTGCGTGATAGGTCGGACGACGCTCCGACTGTTTGTAGGCTGGCTCGTGCTCCTCGTCGACCACGATGATGCCCAGTTTGGGCAGAGGCGCGAACAGGGCCGAACGAGAGCCGATCACGACATCGACCTCGCCCGCGCGTATACGTCTCCACTCGTCGTAGCGTTCGCCCAGACCAAGCTCGCTATGGATAATCGCCACACGCCGAGGAAATCGACCGGCGACACGCTGCACCGCCTGTGTGGTCAGCGCGATTTCGGGCACAAGGATGATCCCCTGTTTGCCCTGCGCGATGACGGACGCGATGGCCTGCAAATAAATCTCCGTTTTGCCACTACCAGTCACGCCATGCAGCAGAACAGGACGCCCATCATATTGCGAGCCAGTGATGCAATCCAGCGCATGTTGTTGATCGGGTGTGAGTGGGAGTGGCGAGGTCGCGGGCAGATTGTGACCGCGCAAAGGATCGCGCCGCACCTCCTCGCGCTCGATGGCGAGAATGCCTGCACGCACCAACTGTTGCAGTTGTCCTTGCGTCATACCACTGGCCTTACACAGCGCGTTCGGCGTCCACTGCTCGTGCAGTTGCACACGGCGCGCGAGCAGGTCAAGCGCGGCAAGCTGCCGTTGCGCCTGTATACTCTCTTTCTCCGCGGTCGTTAACGGTACTTTGCTGGGCGCGGGCATAGGTACGTTCAATCCCCAGGGATCAAGCAGAGCGGTGCGTCGTTTGCCACGCGTATCATCCTCTTCGTCCAGATGCGTGGGCCGAAAAGCGGCGGCGAGCGGGGTGGTATCATACTGACTTGCCAACTCGCCTGCCTGTTGTCGCCAGTCCGTCAGGGTCGCTTCGTCCGCCAAGATGTGCACGAGCTGCTTCACACGGGCATGCGCGCGCGGCATCTCAAGTTCCGAGCCTTGTAGCACCAGATCATGCGTGCGCGCCTCCTTCAGCACCTCGCTTGCGCGTTTCGTGCCAAGCATCTCTTTCAAGTGCGCGATCGTCAACTCACCCTCGGCCATGAGCAAGCCAATCAGCGCGCGTAGCTGTGGAGACGTGCTTCTCATCGACTCGTCGATCTGCTCATCCGTCAATGCGTCCGTCGCGGCCAGGCGCAACACCATACGCGAGCGCTGCATCAGACCCGGCGGCAACATCATCTGCGCCACTAAAGCGAGCGGCGTCAGGTAGTATTCAGAAATCCACTGGGCGAGCGTGATCTGGTGCGGCAACAGCGCGGGCAGAGGGTCCAGAATAGTGTGCAGGGGACGCAGTTCCACGTCAGGCTCTAACGCCTGCCATTCCGCGAGATCCACGTTTTCGATGATATTCCAGACGATGCCTTCGACCACGCGTTCACCGTAGGGCACAGCGACCAATTGGCCCACACGTAGTTCATCTAGCAGTTCATCAGGTATACTGTAGGTGAGCACTGGATGCTCGCTCTGCCACATCGACGCGGAACTGAGAATTTCGGTCAGTGTCGTCATTGTCGCCATCAGCGCCTCTCGAATGCACGCGACAACGAGGTCAAACCGAAATGCACGGTGGTCGGTCGACCATGACAGCAGCTGAACGGGGCCTGCGTCTGCTCCAATTGTTCTAACATCTCGCGCATCTCGCTCACGGTCAGAAAATAGTTTGCTTTGATGGCGGCCTTGCAGGCTACGTTCGCCAGTGCGCGCTCCTCCCATGTCTGTGTATCGCCCAGGCTTTCCGGCGATGTAGTATCCAGCAACAATTCGTGCAACGAGCGCGCATTCATCTGCTTGACCAGCACCGAGGGTACCGCCTTAACCTCCAATGTACTGTCGTCCGCGAACTCGAACGCGAAGCCGATAAGCTCAAGCTCCTGCTGATGCTCCTCGATGGCCTCTAATTCGCTGGGTGCCAGCGCGAGCTTGATCGGTGTCAACAACAGTTGTGAGAGGGTCGAGCGCGTTTTCATGGCTGAGACCATGCGTTCGAGCACGATACGCTCATGGGCTGCGTGCTGGTCGATCAAGTACATGCCATCCTCGCCTTCCGTGACGATATAGCTTTGCGCCACCTGGCCCACCACGCGCAAACGCGGGAAATGCCGCCCCGCTTGCGGACCGACAACCGACAGGGGCGAGGCGCTATCATCTGGCGCTAATAACGAGGTCTGGCGCGGCTGATGCGCTATACTTTCTGTATCAACGCCGTTCGCCCTGGTCGTACTGACAACGTTCGACTCATCACCACCCCACAGTTTTTCAATCGGCGAGGGCGAAGAGACCGAGATGGAGGAAGGCGCGTGTCTATCCATACTATTCCGCACATCCTCCACCGCCGCTACAGTCTCCTCAGAGGAAGTATGTTCCTCACTGGTCGGAGATGAAGGGATAGCATCATCCGGCATTGCTGTCTCCTGCTGCTCAGAAGATTTCAGACGCGAAGGAGACGAGGCGCGCGTAGTCGACGTTTGCACATGGCTCTGCCAGAGGCGATTGGAAACGGGAGGTTTCGAGCCGCTCTCCTCCTCCGTCACCGTCAGCCATGGATTGTCGCGCGGAAAATCTGTCGGACGCTGCTGACGCGGTTCACCCCTGGTCTCACTGGCATCGAGGAGCGCGAGATCCTCTTCCAGGTCCTCATCGTTCATTATTTCAGCACTCGATGCAGGCGAGGATGCGTTTTCAGGAGTCGAAGTTTCGGGGGCGGCTTCTCCAGGCTGCCATTGCGGCATCTCTGGTTCTTCCAACAATGCGTCCCGTACCGCGCGCAGAATGGCCGCGAACACGCGACGCTCCTTCAAAAAACGGATCTCCGTTTTGGCCGGGTGCACGTTTACATCCAGCAGCGTAGGATCGATTTCGACATTGATCACGGCAATAGGATGGCGACCAGAGAGCAACAGCGAGTGGTAAGCGCCCTCCACCGCCGCGGTGAGCATACGACTGAGTACCCAACGACGGTTAACGAAAAACGAAATATACTGGCGTGTGCTTTTATAGCAGACTGGTCGGCTGACGTAGCCACTGACGACGGGATAACTCGGATCATCGGCGCGCGGCTGCTCCTGCACCGGTATCATCTGTTGCGCGATTTGCAAACCGTACACTTCTACCAGTACGCTCGCCAGTTGACCATCACCGGGCGTGGAAAAGATCTGGCGACCGTCGCTGAAAACGCTGAAGCGAATCTCGGGATAGGCCAGAGCATATTGTTCCAGCAAGTGGTGACAGTGGCTCACCTCCGTATTGCGGCTCTTGAGAAATTTGAGGCGCGCGGGCACCGCGCTGAACAGGTTGCGTACCGTAATCGTCGTGCCCTCGGGCGATGCAGCAACTGTGGGCTGTGAAATGATGCCACCACTGGCCTCGATCTCCGCGCCCTCGTCCGTGCCATGTTTGCGACTGAGCAGCGTGACTTCCGCCACCGCCGCGATACTGGCGAGCGCCTCGCCGCGAAAGCCGAGCGAGCGAATATGTTCGAGATCACCGATTAGCGCGACTTTGCTGGTTGCGTGCCGTTGCAGCGCCAGCGGCAACTCATCGATGGGGATGCCAGAGCCATTATCGGTCACACGAATAAGTTGTAGACCGCCATGACTGAGGTCCACACGAATCCCTGTCGAGCCCGCGTCGATGCTGTTCTCGATCAATTCTTTTACCACGGAAGCGGGACGCTCCACCACCTCACCCGCGGCGATCTTCGCCGCGACATCCGGCGCGAGTTGTCGAATAGGCATGATTTCACCCCAAAAGCCAGCAAAGTAAGAACGATTGTTCATGCCATTATAGCACAGGTGGCATTTGACCTGAATGCGCCAGGTACTATCTGAGCTTGAATGTTAAAGTTTTGGAGGGCCTTGTCGGATATAAACACGATATTCATCAAAAGTTTGCTCATTGGTCTCGATGGATGTTCCAAAAGGTTTATCCCAAAGTTTGGGCAGCAAAAACGAGAGCGATACCTTATTTTCGCTCTAAAGTATCGCTCTCGTGTGCTGACATGCTACGTCATATTTTCAGACGGATCAGGGCTGGCACACCCATTCGCGCCAACTGTAACCATCGCGCGCGAAAATCTCGTACGCGGCCTGTGTATTCGCCACAGCATTGTAAGGCGAGGCCGTGGCTTGCGATGTAGAACTCCATGTGGAGGGATAGAGAATCTGGAACAGGCCTGCTGCATGGCTATTGCCCACGTAGATAGGATTGGTTGCGTTCGGATTCAAGGTTGACTCGCACATCGCCACCTGCTGCGCCTGCCAGGCATACGAGCCAAACACACTCCTGATGATCTGGTTCACGTTGCCTGTCGGTACCGGCTGACCCGCACCCGCCCCCGGCGAAGTCGCCGCCTTTGCCAGACATATTTCCTGACCCACGAAGATCAGGTTCGCATTCTCGATACCGTTTTGCTGTGCCAGGGCCTGCCAGGTCGTGCCATTACGATAAGCAATCGCGCTGAGCGTATCACCCCACTGTACGGTATATGGATGCGTACAACCGGCGGCATGGGCGCTAAATAGACGAATACCGATC
The DNA here is from genome assembly GCA_964657925.1 of uncultured Dictyobacter sp. Classification (GTDB taxonomy): domain Bacteria; phylum Chloroflexota; class Ktedonobacteria; order Ktedonobacterales; family Ktedonobacteraceae; genus Dictyobacter. The sequence continues at coordinate 48,962 of CAZZWK010000023.1, read as the reverse complement.
GCGCCAACAGCCACAAAAACCAAAATAATCAACGTGACGAGCCGAATCAAGGTGCTTAAATTCTCCTGGCTCTTGAATTTTTGCATCATCGTCTTCGGCTTCAGGGACAACTGCAACATCGACATATCTCCTTCTATACCCCTATTCACATCGGGGTCTAAACAGCATTTCCTTCCCACTCACAGAGAGTGAAAGGTACACATTCATCTCAATGATGAACATATTTGAAATAAACTGGGATATTTAGATATATGGTGATCTGTAGGACGAATGGCCTATAGGCGAAAATCGATGCTGCCATTAAAAAGCCAGAAGCGCACTGGACAAAGACTCGTACAGGCTGGTACGATGAAAAAAACGTTGCGAAAGGAACTACTATGACAGGGACAGAAACCTATATCAGCGAAAATCATGACCGTTTCCTTGAAGATTTGAAGGCGTGGCTGCGTATCCCCAGTATCAGCACCCTACCCGAACATAAAGCGGATATGCAGAAAGCCGCCGAATATGCTGTAAACCAACTGAAAGCGCTGGGTATGAGCCTGGCGGAAGTGATTCAGACGGATGGGCACCCTCTCGTTTACGCGGAGTGGTTGCAGGCAGCAGGAAAGCCTACGCTCTTGATGTATGGGCACTACGATGTGCAACCGGTCGATCCGGTTGAACTCTGGCAGACGCCGCCTTTCGAGCCGAGCGAACGCGATGGCAAACTCTACGCGCGTGGCGCTGTGGACGACAAGGGACAGGTTATGGTGATGCTCAAAGCATTGGAGACCCTGTTCAAAGTGGAAGGCAAACTGCCTATCAACGTCAAAGTCCTGCTTGAGGGCGAGGAGGAGGCCGGTGGCGAATCGATCGAGACGTATGTCAGGACCTATCCAGAACGCCTGACATGCGACGGGGCCTTCATCTGCGACGTCGGTATGCCCGCCAAAGACGAGCCCGCGCTCATCTACGGTCTACGCGGCATCACCTACACCGAGGTCGAGGTGCGTGGTGCTAAAGGGGATTTGCACTCGGGTGTCTATGGCGGAGTCGCGCCTAATCCGCTGCACGCGCTCGCCATCATTATCAGTCGTTTGAAAGACGAGGAGGGGCATATTAACGTGCCAGGACTCTATGACGCTGTGCGCGAGCCAACACAGGAGGAGCAGGATTTTTGGGAGCGCGATCCCTTGCACGAGGCCGAGTTGTACAAACGCGAGATGGGCGTCAAAGAACTCTCAGGTGAAAAGGATTTTCCACCGCTGGAACGCACCGGGGCGCGACCAACTCTCGAAGTGCATGGCATCGTCGGTGGTTTCACGGGCGAGGGCGCGAAAACGGTCATTCCAGCCGTTGCTCGGGCGAAAATCAGCCTGCGACTGCCCGCCGACGTGAAGTCGATGGATGCGTTCAGGCTCTTCGAGCAAGCGGTTCACGATGTCGCACCCAAGGATGTCTCGGTCATCGTTACGCAGATTCATGGTGGAGAAGCGACCATCGTCTCGCAGGACACACCTCCGATCAAGGCCGCGGCAGCCGCGCTCACCGAAGTGTATGGCAAAGCACCAGTGTTCTTACGCGAAGGCGGATCGATTCCGGTCGCGGCCCTCTTCGATCAGGTACTCCACACGCCAATCGTGCTGATGGGCTTTGGCCTGCCGGACGACAATATGCACGCGCCCAACGAGAAATACGACCTGGACCAGTTTTTTAACGGTGTGCGCACCGTCACCAGCTTTCTGCGCCATTTAGGCGAATAGAGCCAGCGCCATGCGAGCCCATAAATGGTGCTCCTATTGTTCTGTAGGAGCATCATTTATGGGCTCGCAACAATTCAGTGATATACTTTGGAGGGTTACACAATAAGCTGGGTAAGTGGAAAAAGCCTTGCGATGGCTATGGCATTGTTGCTAACAACACACGAAGACGAGGTTTTATTTTTATGGCGGAAGCTAAATACGAATATGCAACGATTCTGGTCGAACGCGAAGAGCGCGTCGGCATCATCACACTGAATCGACCCAAAGAACTGAATGCGTTGAGCACCCATGTCGTGGCTGAACTGGCGAACGCTCTGGAGGATTTCGATCGCGACGCCAGCATTGGCTGCATCATCCTCACCGGCGCGGGTGAAAAAGCGTTCGCGGCTGGCGCCGATATTAAAGAGATGGCCGACAAGACGCCGGTCGAGATGCTGACGGGCGGATTCGACGAGTGGTCACGCATTCGCCGCATTCATACGCCGATGATCGCGGCAGTGAATGGCTACGCGTTAGGCGGCGGCTGCGAACTCGCCATGCATTGCGACATGATCATCGCCAGCGAGAAAGCACGCTTCGGGCAGCCAGAAATTCTGATTGGCGTGATACCGGGCGCGGGCGGCACGCAACGTTTGGCGCGCACGCTGGGCAAATATCGCACCATGGAGATCGTGCTGACTGGCGCCATGGTCAGCGCGCAAGAGATGGCCGCGTTGGGTCTGGTCAACCATGTCGTCGCGCCAGAAGAGTTGCTGAACGAGGCTAAAAAGCTGGCGCAAACCGTGGCTGCGCAGGCTCCCGTCGCGGTGCGCCTGGCGAAAGACGCGGTACTGGCCGCGTTCGAAACGCCGCTGGAAGAAGGACTGGATATCGAGCGCAAAAATTTCTTCTTGCTCTTCAGCACCGAGGATATGCGCGAAGGTATGCAGGCGTTCATCGAGAAACGGAAAGCGGAATTTAAAGGGAAGTGAGTGAGACAGCGCGCCGTTAGAGTTGTAGAAAAAGCTGTGAATTTGCGCTTTTCTCTCGTTTATTGAAGCATAGCCTTTGTGACTCGCAACCCAGACAAAGTTGGACCGCAGAGCACAAACGTTGTGTTTGTGCTCTG
>CAZZWK010000023.1:0-46099 GCA_964657925.1 uncultured Dictyobacter sp. | reverse complement strand
TGCGGTCCAAGCATGGGTACACAGGGACTTTGCCCTATCTGGGGTCCACCGGTTCGCCATGGATAGCTGATTCGTAAGCATCTTTAAGCTTAGGCACAGTCTCAAAGTTGTCTAACTCATCAGGATTGATCCAACGCATATTGACCGCCTCCCAATCCGTTTGAATCTTATCGGGTGTCAGCACATCGAACAGGAAAGGATGCACGTAAAAATGGCGGCCAGCATCGGGATCAACGACCTCGACGATGCTACCGCGCCGGAGCATACGCACCTGTTCACGTTGTAGTGTAGTCTCCTCGCGAATTTCCGTGAATGCCTGCTCCTCTGGCGTCACATTCTGCTCTACAAATCCGCTGATACCAGCCCAATGAGCATGGTAAGTGCCAACGCGCTGGCTGCGCTGGACGAGCAGCATCTGTGGCGCAGAACCATCGGTACGCAGTAAAATACAGGTAACAACGTGCGTCGGTATCAAGGACGAAGATGACTGGGATGAACTATCTTTTGTGCTCATTTTCATTCCTTTCAGATCCATAAAAGAGAAGAGCCGCGCAACGAACGATCACATGCTTTCCGTTGTGCATATTTTATACACATACAATCTATACAAATAATCATTTTATAGTAGGAGCGGCTTCTATATGCATACATCTGAACCCCCAGCATCTGCAAGCGAGAGTGATTCACGCGAGGCTGTTGTACAACATGCATGGCGTGAACGTTTGGAACCCTGGTGGAAGACATTGTTAGCGGTGCTCCCTCTTTTTATTATCACGCGTATCCTCTTTCTTTTGTTAACATATGTAGGCGGCGTCCTCTTCCCAACTCTTGGTGGCTCTTCCTTCGCACTGACAACAAGCACCATGCTCTATAGTTGGTATCACGCCGATGCCCTCCGTTTGATGACGATCGCCACCACCGGCTATCCCGACCAGAGCTACAGTGGTTTTTTCCCTTTATACCCCACCATTGTGCACATTGTAAGCACGCTTCTGCATCTCGATATTCTCTCCACAGGCATTATCATCTCTAATCTAGCCTTCCTGGGAGCACTGATCTTTTTTTATCGACTGGTCGAGGACGAATTCGGCAGCGGTATAGCCAGGAGAAGTGTGCTCTACCTGGCACTGTTCCCCACAGCCTTTTTTACCTTCAATGCTTACACCGTCTCTCTGCTACTCTTTTTCGCAGTCACCTGCTGCTATCTTTTACGGCGGCAGGCATGGCTCGCGGCTGGCCTTATCGGCGGACTGGCGGCATTAACGGACCTGGCGGGCGTGCTGCTCTTCTTCGTGTTTCTCTACGAATTCGCCTGGCGCAAGTTCGAGGTCTATCAAGCGGCATGGCGTGAGAAAAAGATGGGGCAGGCTTTATGGCAGTCAGGTATGGCTCTCTCGTCACTGCTCGTCTTGCTGGGTTGCGGCATCTATTGCTACGCCCTGGCAAAACAATTACAAGATGCTTTCGCGTTTCTACATCCACAGGGCACAGGCGCGCTCGTAGCCCCGTGGGCAACGCTCTGGGCTATTCCACAAGGAATTTTCTCAGGCTTTTCCACACGTCTTGGCTGGGTCAACGCGACGCTGGAACTGGTGCTGCTATTGGGAGCAATCGCCTTGCTCGTGCTCTTCTGGCGCGGACCGGAGCACGTCGATAAACCTCAACGCGCATTCGTGAGCTTCGGCATATTACTGCTACTCTATACGCTACTCTTTCCCAACCTACCCAGTGGTGTTGCGATAGCACATGATCCCTCGCCAGCATTGCAAATGCTGCTGCTGCTCTTCTTGAGCGGCTTCATCATGTTGGCACGCCTGGGAAGAAACAAATGGTTTCATTACAGCTATCTTACGCTTTCCACACTGTGCCTGATCCCGCTCGTGTTTTACTTTTTCCAAACAACAGGGTAGCAGTGTATTGAATTACTAGCTGTAAAAAGTGTAAATGCGTTATGAGAAGAGTTGGCTTGACGTATTGTTGACACTCCTATATAGTATGCTTGGCATATAGTATACTTTACACACACAGTTTATGTTGTGCAAGAACTAGTAGTCTTTCTTTATTCTCACCTGCTATTGCTTATCTTTACTATCGTTATCTTTGAGCCTTTATAGGCCGGATCACCCTGCTACTGGGAAGGTAGGCCGAAGTGCCATCTACTATATTCATCATCGTGCTGATCTTTGTATCAGCTTTTATAGGAGGTATTCCGGCTGCATTGGCTGGATACTGGATTGGTAAAACCCGCGACAAAACGCAATTTGAAGAGAAGTTAAACGCGCAGAAAGAGATGCACGAACAACGTCTGCTCTCGATGCAAGATCAGCAGCGGGAAGCGCTACGCGAGGCTCGCGACGAGACTGCGCGCATACGGCTCACCATTGAAAATGAGAACGCGGAACGACGCGTAGAGCTGCAAAGACAAGAGCACCGTTTGCAGCAAAAGGAAGAACATCTCGATCGCAAAGTCGATGCGCTGGAGCAGCGCGAGTATAAAATGCTCGCCCGCGAACGCACTATCGAGCAGACGCGTGACGAGGCCGAAGACTTGAAGCGCATGCAGCAAACGGAACTTGAGCGCATCGCGCAACTGACGGAGGAACAAGCCAGGGATATCTTGTTACAGCGTATCGAGCAACGGGTGCGCAAAGATGCGGTCCAACGCGTGCGCCAGATCGAGGAGCAGGCGCGCGACGAGGCGGACGCGAAAGCGCGCGAGATTATCACACTGGCGATTCAACGTTGCGCATCCGACCAGGTCGCGGAGGCTGTGGTCTCGGTCGTGCCCTTGCCCAACGACGAGATGAAGGGGCGTATCATTGGACGTGAGGGGCGCAACATTCGTGCTCTGGAGGCCGCGACCGGCGTCGACCTGATCATTGATGATACGCCTGAAGCCGTCATTCTTTCAGGTTTTGATCCAGTGCGCAGAGAGATCGCGCGTATTGCATTGACAAAGTTAATCCTGGACGGACGCATCCACCCGGCGCGGATCGAAGATGTCGTCGCCAAAGCCAGGCAAGAAGTCGATAATGTGATTCGCGAGGCTGGCGAGAACGCCGCGCTGGAGGCTGGCGTGCATGGTTTGCAACCAGACCTGCTGAAGATTCTTGGTCGTTTACGCTTCCGCACCAGTTACGGCCAGAACGTGTTGTCCCATTCTGTTGAGGTCTCGATTCTGGCGGGCATCATGGCACACGAATTGGGCGCTGATGTCAACGTCGCGAAAACCGCGGCCCTGCTGCACGATATGGGCAAAGCCATCGACCAGGAGGTCGAGGGTCCACATGCTATTGTCGGTGGTGAAGTCGCGCGGCGCTTCGGCAAATCACCGAAGATCGTGCACGCGATCGTGGCTCATCACGCCACCGAGACTGAGCCCCAGTCGTTGGAGGCAGCCATTGTGCAGGCAGCGGATGCTATCTCAGCAGCACGTCCAGGAGCCAGACGTGAGACCATCGACCTCTACATCAAACGTTTAGAGGCGCTCGAATATATCGCGAACTCGTTTACGGGCGTCGAGAAATCGTTTGCCATTCAGGCTGGACGCGAGGTGCGTATTATCGTCAAACCAGAAGAGGTCAACGAATTCGCGGCCTCGCAGCTCGCGGGCGATATCGCGCATAAGATCGAAGATGAACTGGATTATCCAGGGCAAATCAAAATTTGTGTGGTGCGCGAAACGCGCTCGGTCGATTACGCACGCTAAACGTACAAACGTATAAGGGTTGCAACAAGTATGGCAAATACTATCGATTTACATACCCATTCCACCGCGTCCGACGGACTCTACGCGCCCGCTGAACTCATTCAGAAGGCGCACGAAGCGGGTCTGCGTGTGCAGGCACTCACCGACCACGACAGTACAGACGGCATAGAGGAAGCCAGAAACGCGGCACAACGCTGCGACATCGAGCTTATCCCCGGTATCGAACTGAACACCGATACCAAAGAGGGCGAGATTCATATACTCGGCTACTATCTCCAATACACAAAACCTGCATTTCAAGATGCCTTGCGCGTGCTGCGCGACGCGCGTGTGCGTCGTGGTCAAAAAATGGTCGAGCAACTGAACGAACACGGCATCCATATACGCTGGGAACGTGTACGCGCGATAGCGCATGGGTCGGTAGGAAGACCACACGTGGCCGAGGCGTTGCAAGAGGCGGGCTATGTGAATTCGGTGAGCGAGGCCTTCGACAAATATCTGGGCAAAGGGCAGATCGGCTATGTACCACGCTACAAACTCTCGACCAGGGAGGCGGTGCAATTGATTCGTAGCGCCAACGGTCTTCCAGTGATAGCGCATCCTTACAACTTTCCCGGTCTGGAACGCTTGCCGCACTGGCTGCCCGCTCTGATCGATGTCGGCCTGGTAGGTCTGGAAAGCTACTATGGACCCTATAGCGAGGAGCAAGTCCAACAGTTAAAACAGATTGCCGACAACTACCACCTGATCCCCACAGGTGGCACCGATTATCACGGCCCCAATATTCACCCAACTCCACTGGGTGGACGCTACGTACCGGAAGAAGCGGTCGAGCGTCTGAAAGCTGCCGCATATGCGGTTGCAGGCCAGACCCCACCTTCCTTTACATTATCACCTCCGCACGAATAGTGCGTTATCCATAGTGTATGAGTTCATAGTTCGTGGTTTATAGCCTCTACGTTTATGGCCTCCACGATCGCGTAGAGCAAACCACGCGTTTACCAGTGATCGTGGAGGCCACCGCTTAACAAATGGTCAACAAAAGGCATGGAAACTATTGAGTAATCCATGCCTTTTGTTGTGAAGAGCGAAACATAACGAACTTGTATCTACCTACTACCCGATTTTTGTCTGAAGAAAGTCTTCAAAGTGATTGGGTAAGAATCTTCTTTTGTTCCGCTTGACATTTTCTTTTCACAAATGGTAATATTTTTTATATAGCTAAAATTTATTTTTAGAAAGATAAAAAGGAGATAGCGATGGCGCCTGAACTTTACACGCTACCGATTCGAGCGATCGACTGCCTCAAACTTTGCTATAAGTTGCATGAGCGAGGTGAGACAATCACCACGTCCGTGATGAAGGAACGCTTACAAACACTGGAACCTACCGGTCAATTGAGCGATGCGACCGTCACGCAATTGTTCAAATGGCTGGGTGAGCGCGGCTATGTGCGCTACGTACGCTATCATGGCGTCGAACTAACCGAGAGCGGAGAGGCGATGGCGGCAGAGCTGGTCAGACGACATCGCTTGCTCGAACTTTTCCTCGTACGCATTATGGGCTTTCCACTGGAGGACGTAGATCCGGAAGCAGAACAGCTGGAGCACGCTATCTCGGATGCGTTTGTCGATCGCATGGATATCTTGCTCGATCATCCGACCGAAGATCCGCACGGCGATCCTATTCCTAATAAGAGCGGTGGAGTCGTTGTGCCAGCCAGCCAGCCACTGGCGACAGTCATGCCGGGTCAGCAAGTCATCGTGCAGCGCGTTAGCGACGACAATCCAGAGCTGCTACGCTACCTGGCCTCGCTCGGTATGGTGCCAGGGGCGCTAATGTGCGTGGAAGCTGTCGCGGCCTATGGAGGCGTTTATAGTCTGCGTGTGGGAGAACAGGTGTATGCGGTCGGAGATGCGGTTACCCAACATGTGCTGGTTCGTCCCGTCGTTGCCGAAACGGCCAACTCATCACCAGAATTGCCAGGAGGGCATGCATGAGATCGTACCCTAGCGTGGATAAAGTGGAGGGGGCGGACACACTCACTGAAGAACGAGGCACACGTGCGGCGGCCAGAGCGGTTCTCGATGGACGTACGAAGGGCATATGGGCGCTCCTGCCATTTTTCGGGCCTGCTTTTATCGCCAGTGTCGCGTATATCGACCCTGGTAACTATGCGACGAATATTCAGAGTGGTAGTAGCTACGGGTATAACCTGCTGTGGGTCATCGTGCTCGCCAACCTGATGGCGATGCTACTGCAAAGCATGTCGGCCAAGCTGGGTATCGCGACCGGATATAACCTGGCGGAACTGTCCGGAAAGAAATTTAGCAGGCCCATTGTATACATCATGTGGGGCGTCTCCGAAATTGCCGCTATGGCGACCGACCTGGCAGAATTTCTCGGGGCCAGCATCGCGCTCAATCTGCTCTTCGGTATCCCATTGCTTTATGCAACATTGATCACTGGTGGCATCACTTATATTATTCTCACATTGGAACGTCGTGGATTTCGCCCACTTGAAGCGGTAATTACCTCACTTGTCGCAGTTATCGCGCTTTGCTATCTCGTCGAGAGCATATTCTCACATCCAAATTGGGGCCAGGTAGGCTATCATGCTGTCGTTCCCTGGGTCGGTAACGCGCAAAGCGTTTTACTCGCCGTAGGTATCGTCGGGGCCACGGTGATGCCTCATGCCATCTATCTGCATTCGTCCCTGACTCAGCGCAGAATTGTGCCACGCAGTGAAAAAGAGGCACGCACCATTTTTCACCTGAACATCCCTGATATTGTTATTGCCATGGGCATCGCGGGCCTGGTTAATATGGCGATGTTGTACATGGCCGCGGCCACTTTTCATGCCCACGGACACAGCGATATCGCCGATATCAGTGTCGCTTATAAAACATTGACGCCTCTCCTCGGCTCAGCCGCTGGCTTTATCTTCGCTATCTCGCTGCTCGCGTCCGGCTTGTCCAGCTCAACGGTAGGAACGATGGCTGGTCAGGTCATTATGCAAGGCTTTGTCGGCTTCACTATTCCTATCTGGTTGCGGCGTTTCATCACTATGCTGCCAGCTATACTGGTCGCGGCCATCGGCGTTAATCCAACCGAGACGCTGCTCATCAGCCAAGTTATCCTGAGCTTCGCGCTCCCTTTTCCAGTTATCGCACTCATCATCTTTACCAGCCGCAAGAGTATTATGGGCAATCTGGTCAATTCGAAATTCACAGCTAGCGCGACCACGCTATGCGCCGCCATTATCCTCGGACTAAACGTCTGGCTGCTCTACTCGACCTTCGCACCGCTCTTTGGATGGTGGATGCCGCATTAAAATGGAACTCTTATTCTACCCAAAACGTCATAAGAAGCGAGTCCTTTTAAAACAAAGGATTCGCTTCTTATGACGTTTTGGCAAGGATCGGACATGATTTCTTTTCAGCAGGTAAGAAAGCCGCTATTAGGAGATTCGGGTTATACTGTGCTAAAAAATTGGGTTTCATGCCTGATTTCGTTACACTGACAGCAAACAAAGCTTCGCTTGAGAGCAGCAGCGAACGCTTTACAACAAAATCGAGGGTGTGTTGTAGCAGGTGAGGAGGAAATAGATCCACTTATGCTCAGATTCATTACACGCATACGCGTAGCTCAACGACTTTTCTATGCTTTTTTGCTTGCCGCGCTACTGCCAGGCGTACTTATGCTGTCACTCGGTTACGTCTTCATGAAATTACAAAGCGATCATAACCGACAGATTCAGCTGAATATTAGCGCGTCGACCACGGTAGAGAACGCGAATACTTCTCTACGCCAGATACGCGAAGAACTGGACGCCGCCTATCAAAAACAATACGATCCCGACAAGAGCGTGAGCCAGGAACAGACGCAGGATAGCCTGAATCAGGTGCAGATCGCGGAAAGCGCTTTCGATCAGGTCCTGACACAATTTCAAAGCACCTATCTCGTCACCACAGCCAATGGGATGGTGCCCACATATACACAGTTACATACAAACCCTGCTGATATGCGTTTATTGCAACAACAACAGGATATTTTACGGCAGGTGCAGAGCAATCTCTGGCCCGCGTACGAAACAGCGATAGCGCAGTCTGTCACCGCGATCAACCAAAAGGGAACGGTAGGCCAGGTCAAAGCACTGGTAATGACGGCGGATACCTCGGCATTCACGATGGAGGCTCTGTGGGCCGTGATGACGCAGACCACGGAGGAGATCACCGCCAGCACGCTACAGGTCCCGCGTGTTTACGCGAACCCATTCACCTACATTACCCTGCTGGCAGCGTTTATAGGCATGTGCATCGTGCTTATAGTCGGGTACGTTCTCTATCGCACGATCACGTTACCACTGCATCAATTGAGCACACTCACGAGACGCATCTCGCGCGGAGAGATGAATGCGCGCGCCACCATTGTCGGTCGTGATGAAATTCATCAGGTGGCGGTGTCAATGAACATGATGCTCGACACCATTGTGCAATTGCTGCAAGAGATGCGCTCACAGCGCGACAACTTGCAGGGACAGGTGGAGAGACTCGTCAACGAAGTGAGCGGCGTGGCTGAGGGCGATTTGCGCATTCAAGCGGAGGTTACAGCGGACTCGCTGGGAGTACTGGCGGACTCGTTCAACTACATGGTTGAAGAGTTGGGAAGCCTCGTGGTGCGTGTGAAAGCGGTGACCCGCGAAGTCGAACATACGGCGCAAAGGATCGTGCATAAGATGATTCATTTAGTGGGTATGGGCAAACAACAACTTGGGCAGATTCGCGCGGTCAATAACGGTTTCGAAAAGATGATCAACACCAGTCGCCATATCGCGGACCGCTCACAAGAATTGTACGAGGTGGCATGCATCGCGCGCCAGGATGTACAGACCGGTCGTGAGTCGGTGGAGCGCTTTATCACACGCATGGAACGCATCGATGGCAATGTGCAGACCACAGCCAACAAAGTACAAACGTTGAGTGAGCGCTCAAAAAAAATCGACGAGATCGGAGAAGCCATCTCCGGCATCGCCCATCAGACGAATCGGCTGGCCCTGGATGCTGCTATTCAGGCCGCGATGGCTGGCGAACACGGCAAAGGCTTCGGAGCGGTCGCCGCCGATATTCGACGACTGGCCGAACGTGCGAAAGACCAGGCCAATATGATCACGCATATCGTACGCAGCATTCGCGAGGATATCGCGGGCGTCACACTCTCTATGCAGGATACAGAGCAAGAGACCAGGATGGGCATGAGCCTGACGCAAGAAGCGAGCATCGCGCTAGAATCCATCTTCGCCGCGGTCGAACACCAGGCACATGAGACCGAACAGATCAACGGCATGGCGATGCAGCAAGTGCACTCAGCCAATGCTGTGGTACAGGCAATGGGCGAGATTTTCGACTCGACGCAGCAGGGCAGCCAGAGCACGCAGGCAGCCGCGCAGAACATGGAACGCCTGGTCCATCAGGTAGAGCAACTGCGCTCATCCGTCGGAGTCTTCAAGCTGCGCGAAAACTCGCTTTATACCGCTCCACATCTGGCGACCACCTCGACTCATGTCAATACACTGACAGATGACGAAGCAGAAAACCCCTTGACGGTCAGCGGCATCTTCCGCGCTATGAATGCCAGGAATACGAAAGTGTCATCAACAACACCATCCGCAGATGTGTCAGACGGGCAACCGTCAAAGACGTTTCCTCCACTGCCGGAATCAACGTCAGGCGGTTTTGTATCACCAGGCACCACAAAACCATTCACGCTCGACCAATTAGAGGAGCAAGCAATACCGTTGACACAGCAAGGCAACAATGATGTTCCACATTCCTCGCCGTCAACTGAAACACAAAACGGCGAACAACCGGCGTAGAGTGACGAATTACTTTTTCGTCTGCATCTGACGCACCATTTCGTACAAAATAATGCCCGTCGCCATAGCGACATTCAGCGATTCAACACTATTGGCGAGGGGAATACTGATAGGAAGAGTAGCCAGGGCACGAGCATCGTGCGAAGGTCCGTGTGCCTCGTTTCCCATAATCAGCGCGAACGGCTGCGTCAAATCCTGCGCATAATATGGCGAGGAGACACCGGCTTCAGCGAGCAGAACACGTGACGGTGCACCACAGTGCGCTGCAATACGCACTGTAATATCGGACCATGCCAGGTCCGTCTCGACTGGCAAAACCACATGGGCGCCCGCGGCAGCACGTACTACTTTAGGGCTAAAATAATCGACGCAATGAGGCGAGAGCAACACGCTGGCGACATCAGCAGCCAACGCGGTACGCAGGATCGTGCCCATGTTGCCGGGGTCGGCAATAGCATCCAGGATCAGCAGGCAGGGACGATGTGTCTGTGACACGGCATCACGACGGGCGGCCACTATCTTGGGGTCGAGCGCATGCAGGGAGAGTACACACAGTACGCCTTGCGCGGTCTGCACGTCGCTGAGTGCATCCATCGCACGTTCACTCACCTCAATCAGCTCGGTCGTGGCAGCATCTGGTAGATGCATCAGGCGCTCGCAGAGAACTGCGCCATCCATGCTATGCTGCAAGAGCGACGGCTGATAATACACCTCGCGCGGCCATAGCTGCGCATCGAGCAATGCCCCCAACAAATGAGGCCCTTCCATCAAGAAAAGACCTTGTTTTTTTCGTCCACGGCTCGTGTGTAGTGCCTGTACTTTGCTAATGCGCGCATTCGCTGGACTCGTGATCACTGTCGTCGGTGTCATACGGCATCTATCCTTAAAACAAAAGACCCGTGTATCATAACGATACAGCGGGTCCTTTACGCAATGATTGCTGGTGCTTACGCGTTCACAGCATTCAAGGCTGTTTTGACCAGAGCACCAAAAGCGGTTGGGTCATTAACCACCATTTCGGCGAGAATCTTGCGATCGACTTCAATATTGGCGGTATGAATGGCATGCATCAACTGGCTGTAACTGACTCCATACATACGCGCGCCTGCGTTGATGCGCGTAATCCACAGTGCGCGCATGTCGCGTTTCCGGGTACGACGGTCGCGGTACATATAGGCCATGGAGCGCATGACCGACTCATGGGCTGGGCGGAACAGGCTGCGGCGGGTGCCACGATGGCCTTCCGCCATCTGTAAAAGCTTTTTGTGTTTTTTGTGCGCCGGAACGCCACGTTTTACTCTCGGCATAGTTTATCCGTTCTCCTTCTTTCTAAACTTTAAAAAGCGTATGGAAGCAACCGTTTCAAACGACGGCGATCGGCGGCTTTCAACTCGAACTTTTTATCGGCGGAACGAATAAGCTGGTTTGATTTGTTGCGGCGCAAGTGGCTGATGGCTACTTTTCGGCGCATGAATTTGCCGGAGGCGGTCACAGTAAGACGCTTCGCCATCGCCTTGTGAGTCTTTAATTTCTGTTTTGGCATAACTCTTTCTTTCTTCTTCACTATCCGTTCCATCTAACCCAAGACGGGTGGATGGAATTTTCTTCTGGCAACACAGGCGGACCGGATCACAAAGATCCAGGCAATGAGAAGGCGTGGAAGATACATCTGAAGGATCGTTCAACACTTCCCTAATGCTCGATCGAAGGCGAAGAGAGGCCTTGTTCACGAGTGTCCCCGCGTGCGACACCGATTATAACATATACGCCTCTAGAGAGCAAGTTCCCGTATTCACTCAGCTAAAAACAACAATTAATCACATAAAACCTTCACTATCCGCGTTTCCACAACCACGTGAGTACAGCAAGGCACAGCTGTCCAGTAGTTCATTCCCTGGACCGGGGCGTGTACAACAAAGCAGGGATGATACAATAGAACGATACAACAAAGAGTAAAACCGATGAATAGGACATTCAGCAGAGTCATAAAACAGAGAAGGAACGGTAATGAGTGGATCAGAAACGAAGAAAGCAGCTTTGAGTCACCTGGATGAGGACGGCAATATACGCATGGTCGATGTCAGCGACAAAGCTATGAGCGAACGCGCGGCTGTAGCAAGGGCACACGTGCGTCTGGCGGCGCATACAATGCACGCGATCGAGACCAACAGTGTCGCCAAGGGTAGCGTGCTTGAGGTCGCGAAGATCGCGGCCATCATGGCCGCCAAGCAGACCGCGCAGCTCATACCCTTATGCCATACACTGCCTATGACGCATATCGATGTGCAGTTTTCGCTCGATAAAGAACACAACACGATCACGATTGAAGCGCATACACGTACGACCTATAAAACAGGCGTAGAGGTTGAGGCGCTTATGGCCGCGACTATCGCCGCCGTGACCATCTACGATATGTGTAAGGGCATTGATACGACTATTACGATCGAGCAGGCATATGTTGCCATGAAAAGCGGCGGCAAGAGTGGCACCGTCGAGTACCAACCACAAATTGAGCCTGCTAGGGCTGCAATAGCTGAATAGATTGCCTCTCGGTAGCTGACCGGCGTTTATCACGCCTCTGCGCTCGCACCATCTGCCAGAAAATGATGATGATTGCTAGCCAGCCCCAGGCGACGAAAGGCAAGCCGATGGTCAGTAAACCTTGTTGCGGCCAGTCAATAGCTTGCAACCATAGATAGTATGTTATTGCGGCACCAACATTCAAAAAGAGCACACACAGAATCGCGATCAGATCAGCTGAACAGAGTGCGAGTACCAGTGGAAGAAATAACAGCCAGGGCCAGTATACAGGCTGTAAAAGGACCAAAAAGGAAACAATCCAATACCCCAGCAACGCGAGCCGCGTAAACGTATCGACGAAACGCAGAGAGAACAGCATGATAATGGCGACACAGGCCAGCACGAACACTATCCAGACATGCGGAGCAAGCAACCAGATAAATGCAGCAGCAACATTATTTGGCAGGGAGAGTAGCGCGGCCTCCAATGAATTGAGAGCCGTGGAGGGCCAGAAGAAGCGCAGTGTTGCCACGAGCAATGTAGTTGGCGCGCCTCCTTGCCAGTAAGGCGCGTACGCTATACCGATCACCAGCACAGAGATGCATGTCCACCCGGTCCACCAGAAGAAACGCCCAACGGGAGACAGCACACGCGACAGCCGCAGCAGCAATAGCACGAAGAGGGGGAGCAGTAGCAGGCCCAGGAAATTCAGCACGGCAGCGAGCAACGCGAAAATCCAACCCAGGAGAGTCGCCTCGTGTCGCAGATTGAACAGGGACAACAGCACGAAAAAAGCCAGCATCACTTCCTGGTGGGCAAAGGTGATGCCCAACGAGAGCACCAGGGGATTCCAGGCATAGGCCAGCGTTGCCGCGAGCCGCCGACTTGGTGCCAGGCGACCGAGCATCGACCAGAGTAGAATAACGTTGCCCAGATGAGCCAGCAGGCCGAGCAAGCGAAAACCTACCAGCATCAGTATGAGGTTAGAATGGGTGGCGAGCGAGATCAGGATACACAGGTCGATCCACACAGGTCCGAATGTCACCGAGGGCAGTTGCTGCATGCTTGCGAGCATCTGTTGAATGCTATCGTGCGACAATGTTTGAGGTGCCACGACGTAAGGGTTGAGATGATATTGATCCACCATGCGACCGTATAAGCTGAATAAAAACATATCGCGCGATAGCGCGTTGAGTTCGACGGGCACGATGAGCATCGTCAAAGAGAAGAGCACGGTCCAGATAAGCAGCACACTGAAAATCGAACGCGAGTAAGCACGAGGAAGCGCTACACGGCCAAGCCCTTGCGTCAATAACATAGTCAGCAACCAGAAGAGGAGAAAACTTCCAAGCACGATAGCCAGCGCATATATGTGTAAACCGCCAGGTACAAGAAGGTCCGAGACAAACGTCCAGCCGGAAATGAGCCATGTGTACAAACGGATCAGCCAGGGAAAGGTGTTGGACCACTCGGACCATAGCACACTATTTGTCGCCGTGTGACGTACAGACCACGTGCAGAAGGCCATGGCAACAAGCTCTAGCAACAATCCAAAACACAATAATTGCCGGAGAGCCAGACGATAAATACGGCGCTGCTTACGAGCAAGCGCCGTTTCCTCCGCGAATGTAATCGGTTGTAGGTCAGAGGCAGACATCGCAGCAAGTTCTCCTGGCATGGGTCAACATGGATTTCTCAGTGATCGACTAGTAGTATGGGCCATCGCCACCACTCTGTCAATCAACTATACGCTATCACGCCGTAATTTCTCCATGTTGATGCCAGGAACAGGAACATACCGCGCGTTACCACTAACGGAGCACACGCCGACGCGACGATAGGTAGCCTCCGCCAGTCATCAGAATGCCGAAAACAACCATGAGCAAGCCCCACCACAGATCGATATTAATGCCATCGCTACGGCTGAAATCAGGATGTCCTAGCAGACCATAGAGCAGAATAATCAGGCCGATCAGTCCGATCGTCCCTCCAATGATTTGCGCGATCGATAACTGGTGGCTCGCACCAGATTTTGTTGTATCGCGTACATTGTCTTGATTTGCATCTTGTACATTTTCTTGATTCATAACGCTACTGCCTTTCACGATTGTGCGCAAGCGCTTACCAGAAGATCACGTTCAACACAACGAAAATTGCCGCGATCGTGCCGACCAGCACCAATGGTCTTTTATACCAGACCGTTTGCACGCGCTTGGCCTTGGGTGTCAAACTGTAGACCAACCCCACCAGTTCCGCCTCTGGTTTCTGCTCCGTGAATAGTGAGACCACAATCGTGATCACAAAACACACCGACCACGCGATCAACGCGCGCCACATGCTAGAGCCCTCGGAGCTACCCAACGGCAACAAATTGAAGAACTGTTCCGATATCCAGATGAAGATGGAAACAAACGTCCCGATCAGCAAGCCCCAGAAACCACCCCACGGCGTCGTGCGTTTCCAGAACATGCCCAGCAGGAAAGTGGCGAGCAAAGGCGCGTTGAAGATAGAGAACAGCGCCTGCACATAGTCCATGATACTGTTGAAGCTCGACGCCAGATATGCCGTGCCGATGCTGAGCAGAATACCGACCACGGTGACCACGCGTCCCATCCATAGGTAGTGGCTATCGGGCGCGTCTTTTCTGATATACGAGCGATACAGATCGTAGGTCCATACCGTGTTGAACGCGGTGACATTGCCCGCCATACCGGACATAAACGAAGCCAGTAGAGCGGTCAAGCCTAACCCCAACAGTCCACTCGGGAAGTAGTGCACCATGGCGTAGGGGATGGCGAAATTGTACGAGTTGCTGAAACCACCACCGTGCCCCAGGCCAGGCAGGACGGACAGAATAATCAAACCAGGAATGATCGCCAGAAACGGGAAGAACAATTTGGGGAACGCGGCAATCAGTGGCGTGCGTTCCGCCGCGGCCTCGTCCTCTGCCGCGAGCGCGCGTTGCACCACCAGAAAATCGGTGCACCAGTAGCCGAAGCTCAGGACAAAGCCCAGGCCCAGGATAATGCCGATGAAGTTGACCCCGAACGGGTTGTTATTGGTCGCGGTATTAGCCCACAGGTGGAAAAACTGTGGATTGTTCACCCTCTTCTCCAGTCCGGACCAGCCACCGACATTGATCAGCCCGATGATGGTGAGAGGTAGGAGACCAGCGACAATGAGGAAAAATTGCAAGGTTTCGTTGTAGATTGAGGATGTCAGGCCGCCGAGCAGTATATATACCATGATGAATGCAGCCGACAGGAGGATACAAGCGGTCAGATTCCAGCCCAACAACACGTTGAAGACCAGGGCAGCCGCGAACATATTTATGCCCGAAGTTAGCAATGTGAGCACCGCGAATGAACCGGCATTGAAGCCACGCGTGGCCTCGTTGTAGCGTAGTTTCAGAAAACCAGGCACCGAGTGCGTCTTGCTGCCATAATAAAATGGCATCATGAAGATCGCGACAAAGATCATAGCCGGGATGGCACCGATCCAGTAGAAATGGGCCTGCATAATACCATACTGCGCCGCATTCGCTCCCATACCCAGGATTTCCAGTGCGCCCAAATTCGCTCCGACAAAGGCCAGGCCAGTCACCCAGCTGGGAAGCGAGCGGCCAGAGAGAAAAAAGTCTTCAGATGTATGCATCCTTGTGCGCAATACGAAACCAATGCCGAGCGTGACCGCAAAATAAACAGCGATGATGAGGTAGTCCACCCAACTGATATCGGGAGACATCTTCACGCTAACCTGGATTGCCGTAAAAGCAAACATACCATCTCTCCTCCTTGCTTAAAACTCCAAGCCACTATTGCTGGTACAGAAAAACCTCACTGTTTTTCTCCTGCTAGAAAAAAGCTTCCAGCAGGAAAGAGAGGACCTGGAACAGCTTTTTAATGAACACATAGAACTACATATATACCCTACACGGTTGCTATACCCTGGAGGGTTACATATTTTCAGGGGGAAAAGCATTTCCGTTTCTTTAGTGGCAAAACAGAATAGGAAGGTAAGTGAGTACGAGTAGTGAATTATTCTCTACTTTGCTTTTGCCAGTCCTGGTGGCACTGAAGCTTTATCAAGGCTGTTTTTATCGACAGCGCGATTTCGCGAAAAGGGTCGAGTAACTCTTCTATTGTCAGTCCGCGCAAACAGTGCTATAATGCGTCCTGCTAACGGCTTCCAGGGAAGAATTCGCACGCGCATCATGTTTACGGCATGGGGCGAACGTGCTTTCCCCGCAGCGTTACACGCCCACGATAATCGTGGATTTGTTTTTGTTGGCCGCATTATTCACACAAGAGAAGCGGCATCTGACATTCAGCATCAACGCAGTGTTGATGCTCCACCTGCCCCGGCAGCTTTTCACGCCGACCGGGAGCACACCCAGAGGAAGGAGGTGGCTTCGTGACAAGAGATTACGAACTTGGAGTAATTTTCAACCCCGAAGTCAACGAAGAGCAGACACGACCGGTTTACGATCGTATCGAGCAGATCGTCGCTAATCACAGCGGTCAGATCACGCGGGTGAATCAATGGGGGCGCAGACGTTTAGCGTACCCGATCGATCATCACCGCGATGGACTTTATGTATTCATCGATATGGTTCTGACTCCTGAGACAGTAGTTGAGATTGAGCGCACGCTACAGGTATCCGAAATCGTCCTGCGTTACATGACGCAGAAACGCGACGCGAAGGCAGTTCAAAGGGAACGCGAGGAGCGCGAGGCTCGCGCAGCAGCGGCGGCGGCAGCAGCCGCAAACGCAGCTGAGCAGCAGCAGCAGCCAGTGGAAGGTGAAGAGGCCCCGGTAGCGACAGAGGAGCAAGCGCCCGTTGTCGCCGAAGAGACTCCGATTGTTACGCCTGAAGAGGTCGTGGCGACGCCTGTCGACGATGTTGTGACCCCTGAAGAGGTCGTGACGACACCTGCTGACGACGTTGTTACGCCTGAAGAGATCGTGACAATTCCCGCCGCTGATGTCGTGACGCCTGAAGAGGTCGTGACGACACCGGAAAGCGTCGAAACCACGGAAACCCCTGAAGCGACGAATAACGCCGAGCAAAACGAGGATACCCCAAGCAGCGAAGCGCCAGTCGAAGCATAAAGACGAAAGATAAAACAGGGTACGTTCATCAGATTTCCTGGCACGAGTTAAGGTGGAAGAGACGCGTCGAAAGGATTTATCACCAATGAATAAAATCATTTTGATTGGGAACCTTGGCAGAGACCCTGAAATGAGTTATACCCCAAATGGAAAAGCTGTTACGAAATTTTCTCTCGCTGTAACCCGCCGTTATGGTAAATCAGAAAGTGGGGAGAAAGAAACCGATTGGTTCAACATTGTGGCTTGGAATCAATTAGCAGAAAATTGCAATAGCTTACTCAAAAAGGGTCAGAAGGTATATGTTGAGGGCCGTATAGAGCCACGGAATTATCAAGATAAAACTGGGGCTAGTCGCGTAGCACTTGATGTTACCATCAATGAGATGGAACTTATCACACCCAAGAGTCAGCAGCCAAGCAGTTCCTCGTCGGATTTCATCAATGAGTCGGACGACGGGCTAGGAGATCTGGATGATCATCCCTTCTAGTTGAAGGAGAAGGACTGTGCAGAGAAGAGAAGGTGGCGCGCCACCCAGGCGCGATGGCGGACGCGGCGAGCGTACGTCACGCCGCAAGATTTGTCAATTTTGTCACGATCATGTACGTGAGATCGACTACAAAGATGCGGGCCGTTTCATGAAACGCTACATCTCCGATCGCGGCAAAATCGAGCCACGCCGCAAAACAGGCACCTGTGCTAAGCACCAGCGTGGGCTGAGCACCGCGATCAAACAGGCTCGTTATATGGCGTTACTCCCCTACACCGCCGAGCATATGCGTGGGATGTAATCGCTCACACGTTCCTGGTTTGTAGCCCACTGGTAGCAAGAGGGTGGTTTGGATGACCGAGCAGTTCGTCCACTACCCTCTACCCCTCAGGTTTGACTTATGTGACAGGTTGAGCACGGAGACCACTGGAAAGATCGGTCGCCCGAGATGCCAGTCGAGTGTGCATCTTCCCGTGCATTGGGAGATGATATTTCTCGTGGTTCAAACCATGGATTATCAAGTTGGAGGTTTTGATGAATAGTCAAACGACGCGTCGGCCAGAGACCAAACGTCCCGCGCGTCCCCCGCAAGCGAAACGCTATACACGCCAAACCGCGCATCACGTTGCCACCCGCCGCGATGGTAAACCTCTTATTTTTGGCTGGGGCGGCCATCTTTCGCGTAAAGAGAAAGAAAACATCCAGCGCCGCGCGATCTGGGTGACGATCGGTCTTTTCGTCGTCGCGATCCTCGTTATATTTGCCGCCTTCTGGATCAACTACAACATCGTTATCCCCAATGAACCCATCACCTCGGTCAATGGTCAAAACATTCCACAGGCTGATTACCACAAGCTGGTGGCCCTCAAAGGACAAATCGAAGATAACACGATCGATGGTAAAAATGGTCTGAACGCCCAGGCAAACAGCCTCAATACACAGGTTACCGCGCAAAAAAATACCGTTACGAGCGCAACCAACAAGGTCAATGGCCTCAAAAAGCAGATCGCCGCGCTGCACGGCAATAGTAGCCAGCGCACAGACCTGGAAAATCAACTCAAAACAGCGACCAAGCAACAAAGCGATGCTCAGACGCAATACACGACCCTGAACACACAGTTGCAGACGTTGCAGCAAACGACGATCCCTAACGAGAAGCAGTTGTACGTCCAATCACAAATTGGTAACGACAGCGCGCAGTGGCTGCAAAACGATGTGCTCATTCGCGATTGGCTGGCAAAACAGCCCGGTTCTATTCAGAACAAAATCGAGCCCACCACCAGCCAGTTGAACAACGCCATCAATAGCTTCAAAAACAACTTGCCCATCGGCACGTCGTACGCGAAGTTTCTCAGTAGCGACAACGTTAGCGACGCCGACGTGCATACGATGATGACGCTGATTGTACGCCGCAACAATATGCAGTCATACCTGGCCTCGCTGATTACCTCGCCCGCCAAACAGGTACGTGTACGCGACATCACGCTTTCGACACAGGGTACCGCTAATAATGTGTTGAAAGAGTTGAAGAGCGGCTCGGACTTCACGAAACTGGCGAAACAGGACTCGCTGGATACGACCAGCAAAAATAAGGGTGGAGAACTCGGCTGGTTCGTACAGGGACAATACGCGCAAAGCTCCGGCGACAATATCAGCGCGGTCATCGACAACTGGATCTTCGCTTCCGGACGCCAGGCTGGTGAGCTTAGTCCGGTGTTGAGTGAGAATGGCACGTTCCATATTATTCAGATCGAACAGATTGATCCGTCGCGCGCCATTGATAACGCAACACTGCAATCGCTCAAAAATAATGCGCTGACGGTATGGCTACTGGAACAACAGGCTCTGCCCGGTGTCAAAATTGGCTCAGTCGATCAGAATAAACTGCTCGACCCGAGCAACATGCCACAATCGATACCGTCTTCACCACCTACCGAGACCAATCCATCAGGTGCTGCTACCGGTGGCACCACTACCGGTGCTACTGGCGGCACTACGGCTCCCTAATATAGTGAGACCGCTTAAAAAAGTCAATCGTAGGTAGATAAACAAGAGCATCCTTTCTTCTGGTGGAGAAAGGATGCTCAAGCTATACAATCCAACATATAACCAAGCATATAATAGGGTAGACAGAATAAGATCAGGCAACAGGGAAACGACGCTACAACAATGACAACGCCATTAGCAACAACCACACATGAGACTCAACAACGTATACAACAGATACAGACTCTTCTCCAGCCCACAGAAAACATTCAAACGCTGCTGGAAACAGCGGCGTTGTACCTGCACATCCCTTTCTGTCATACCCGTTGCTATTACTGCGATTTCAACACATATGCTGGTCTGCTGCCGTTGCGCGAGCCATATGTGCGCGCGCTGCTGCACGAAATCGAACTCGCCGGTACTAAAGCACGACCGACCGCAGATACGCGACGGCGGTCGCGCAGTATCTTTTTCGGTGGGGGCACTCCCAGCCTGCTCACCCCTGAGCAGATCGCGCGACTGCTCCAGACCTGTTTTGCCTCTTTCGATGTCGATGCGGATGCCGAGATTACGATGGAAGCCAATCCTGGCACGTTGAGCGAAGAACAACTCGTCGCCATTCGCCAGGCTGGCATTAATCGTCTCAGTATGGGCGCACAGAGTTTCGATGCCCAGCTACTGCAAACGCTGGGACGCATCCATACACCCGAAGAGATCGCACAAGCGGTGCAATGGGCGCGCGCGGCAGGTTTCCACTCGATCAGTCTCGACCTGATGTTCGGCTTGCCCGGCCAGAGCATGCAACACTGGCGCGAAACGCTTGAGCGCGCTTTGGAACTGCGGCCAGAACATCTTTCTATGTACTCGCTCATTGTTGAAGAGGGCACACCATTTTTTGATTGGGCACAGCAGGGCAAAATCACTCCTGGCGAGGAAGATCTGTGCGCGGACATGTATGAATACGCCGACGAGCGTCTACAGGCCGCAGGTTACCTCAACTACGAAATTTCCAACTGGTCTCTACCAGGACATCACAGCCGCCATAATCTGACCTACTGGCACAACCTGCCCTTCATCGGTATGGGTGCGGGGGCCTATTCTAGTTTTGGTGGGCGACGCTTTTCCAATGAACGCGAGCCCGCGCAATATATTAAACGACTCAAAGCACAGCAGTTACCAGAAGTGGATAGCGAGCCGATCGAGCCCGCACAAGCCATGGCGGAGACGGGCTTTCTTGCGCTACGGACCGCGCCCGGCCTCCACCTGCCAACATTCGAGCAGCGCTTCGGCATACCCTTCACCCAGTTTGTAGGTGATCGTTTACGGACGGTCAATGAGGCGGGCCTGTTGGAATACGAAGATGGCTGGCTGCGCCTGAGTGCTCGCGGTCGTCTCCTGGGAAATAGTGTATTCATGCAGCTATTGCCCGATTAGGCGAAAAGGATGGCACAGTGAATTCACCATCGTATGCAACGGAACAGTGGGTGCTCTATCCACAGCTCTCACAGAGCGAATTTCAGACCGGACAGAAGGCACACCTCAATCCATTGCAGATGCAAATCCTGCATAACCGAGGTATTACTACAGTCGAAGCGATGCAATCTTTCCTCGCCGCACCTTACAGTCAGACGTGTGATCCCTGGCAATTGATCGATATGGCGAAGGCTGTGGAACGCATTCAAATCGCCCTGACGAAGGGAGAACATATCACCGTCTACGGCGACTACGACGCCGATGGTGTGACCTCTTCCGCGCTGCTCTTCCGCGCGCTCCGCCTGCTAAAAAGCACTGACACGATACTCGATCATCATATCCCCCATCGTTTGCGCGATGGTTGTGGGCTGAATAGCGCGGCCCTGGACATGCTCAAAGCGCGCGGCAGCCAATTAATCATTACCACCGACTGCGCCAGTTCGGATACAGCACAAGTGGAATACGCCAACTTACTGGGCATCGATGTGATTATCACCGACCATCATCACGTTCCTGAACAGCTGCCATCGGCGTACGCCATTGTCAATCCCTGGCGTGACGATGCCTTCATAAACGACGATCACGATGATCGCATAAAGAACGCGCCTGGCGGCCCACACGGTGTTCGCTACCTTTCTGGGGCAGGAGTAGCATTCAAACTGGTACAGGCGCTCTATCGAGCCACTAAACGTCAAATTGAAGATGAAGAGGCGCTACTTGATCTCGTCGCCATCGGTACGATTGCGGATATCGTTCCCTTGCTGGCAGAAAATCATATTCTGGCGCACCAGGGCATGCTTCGACTCAATAAGACGCAGAATCCTGGCTTGCGAGCGTTAATCCATAGCGCGGGCTTGCGCATAGGCACGCTTTCTGAACGTGATATCGCCTTCAGCATCGCGCCGCGCATCAACGCTGCCGGTCGTATGCAGGAGGCCAGCATCGCTTTCCAGCTACTCACAACCGATGACGAGGCCGAAGCCGCTCGGACCGCGCAAGCGTTGGAGCAGCTCAACGTTGAGCGTCAGCAGCAGACGGAGACGTTGATGCACGCGGTACGTACCCAGGCACAGACGCAAGAGACGCAGGGCCTTGTACTGGTCAATGGTGAAGGTTGGCACGAGGGCCTGATCGGACTGGTCGCGGGCAAACTGGCGGAAGAGATCGACAAACCAGTACTGGTGCTCAGCGACGACCCTGAAAAAGGTCTCAGCCGCGGCTCAGCACGCAGTCGTAGTGGTTTTGATATCATAGCGGCCCTTCAGGATTTCGATACTCAATTGGAACGTTATGGAGGCCACGCGCAAGCGGCGGGCTTCACAATCCGTAGCGAACGGATCGAACAACTACGCAAGCACCTCTTGGAGCGACATAGCTTAGTCACCATTCAAGCTTCTGATACAACGGAACAGGTACAAGCCATCGATGAAAATGGCGCGGTGCTATCGCCAGAAAGCAATGAGATCGCCGATGCGCTGGCACCAAGAATGATCGACCTGCAACTGACAAAACTCTCCATGCTCAGAGCCGAAACATATGCTTTACTTCAGCAAATGGGACCCTTTGGCGCAGGTTATCCCGCACCGATCTTTAAAATGGAGCATCTTCACCTGTTGAGCACCTGGACAAGCGGCACAAAAAAGCAGAATCTGCGCCTGCGCTTCGACCGCACCCCGGTCAAAGGGACCTATAGCCAGGGAGCACACGAGCAGGAACAACTGAACCAGACGCCCTATGTGAACATTATTTTTCAGCTAGAGATGATGGAGAACAATAATAAACCAACGCTCTGGTTGAAGATTTTAGCTGTCGAACCAGACGAAAAATAGGGCAAACACGTAGTTTGCCCCACGCGGACCGCGCGCTCGTGAACTCAAGGATAAACGCCACGGACCTCCGTCGCTTCGGCCACACGCGCGACCGCCAGCAGGTACGCACCCATACGCATGGTCGTGTTCTGCTCCAATGACTTCGCGCGCACCGCCTCGAACGCTCGACTCATGATCGTCTCCAGGCGCTGATTGATCTCCGGCTCCGACCAGAAAAAGTGTTGGAGATCCTGCACCCACTCGAAATAGCTGACGGTCACTCCACCAGCATTCGCGAGAATATCGGGCACAACCAGAATACCACGTTCCTGAAAGATGTGATCGGCTTCGGGCGTTGTCGGACCATTGGCCGCTTCAATGATCAGCGAGGCGCGCACACGCGAAGCATTTTGACCGGTCAGCTGATTCTCTAGCGCGGCAGGCACGAGGATATCGCAAGGCAGTTCAAGCAGTTGCTGGTTGGTTACAGGCTCCGCACCCGGCAAACCGCGCAACGCGCCATGCTCTTTCGAGTATCGCATAGCCAGTGGAACATTGATGCCTCTGGGATTGTATACGCCACCACTGATATCGCTTAAACCAACCACCTTACAGCCCATTTCATGCAGTAACTGGGCAGTCACACTGCCGACATTGCCGAAACCTTGAATCACGACCGAGGCGTCGCTGGCCGTCATATCCAACAGGCGCATCGCCGCGCGCGTCACCACCTGTACACCACGAGCGGTAGCCTCCAGGCGGCCCTCGCTGCCACCGATCGCCAGAGGCTTACCAGTGATAACCGCTGGCACCGAGTAGCCCTGGTGCATCGAATAGGTATCCATAATCCAGGCCATCACCTGGGGATTGGTATTCATATCGGGGGCGGGAATATCGCTGTTGGGACCAATGAGGATCGAGATTTCCGTCGCGTAGCGGCGGCTCATACGCTCGATTTCAGTACGCGACATCTGGTGTGGATCGCAGATCACGCCACCCTTGGCACCACCATAGGGGATACCGACCACGGCGCATTTCCAGGTCATCCACATGGCGAGTGCACGTATTTCATCCAGAGAAACATGGGGACTATAGCGAATGCCACCTTTGGCGGGACCCAGATTGATATTATGTTGAACGCGATAGCCAGTAAACATCTGAACATCACCATTGTCCATGCGTACAGGAAAGTTTACGATGAGTTCACGTTTGGGCTTGCGTAAAATTGCGCGCATAGCTTGCGAGAGTCCGAGTCGGTCTGCGGCCTCATCGAACTGCGACACAGCTACTTCATAGGGGTTGACAACATCTACGGACATAAACAAGAACCTCCTCAATTGCGGCCAGCAAAGGCCCTAATGCAACAATGCATGAGAAGCTTCGTCGCTTCTTCATTCAAGAGCATACGCATATGCTCTTCTTTACAAAGATCGGATTGGCACCAGCGTAATACAGCTTCATTCTATGCTCTTTCGCCGTTTATGTCTAGCTCAGCTTTTCTATAAAAACGATTTCGATGGACAAAGCAGAGAACAATGACTATAATGAAACACATATCCTCTTCATTTCGCGAAAGGATAGAGGATTATTGTCGCAAGGTTGAATAGTTAGAAGTAAATGCTCGACGTTGAGCAGAGGTTAGAATTGTTATGCGTATCCGTGTTATTGGGGCTCCAATCGATTTAGGGGCGGATCGACGTGGTGTGGATATTGGCCCTCGCGCCATCCGCTATGCTGGTCTGAACGAGCAATTGCACGCGCTCGGTCATAGCGTCCATGATGTTGGGAATCTCGCTGTGCCCTTTCCCGATGAGCAGCCAACCGGCAATCCAAAGCTCAAATATCTTGAGCCAATTGTGACTGTTTCAGAAGAGCTGGCGCAGACGGTAACGGAAGGGTTACAAGAGCACGAATTCCCCTTGATCCTGGGCGGTGACCACAGTATCGCGCTTGGTTCGGTCAGCGGGGTCGCGCGCGTTCATCGCAATGTCGGAGTTATCTGGATCGATGCGCATGCCGATTTTAACGTCGAGACGACAACGCCTTCGGGCAACATTCACGGCATGATCCTCTCTGCGCTAGCTGGCCTGGGAGACAAGCGGCTAACCGACATCGGTGGCTGGTCACCCAAAATCGAGAAAGAGCGCATCGTCATCATCGGTGCGCGTGCCCTGGATGTGGGCGAGCAAAATTTGCTGCGCGAACATCATGTTCACGTCTTTACGATGTCCGATATAGACCGCCGTGGTATCGCTGAGATCATGCAGCAAAGTATCGAGATCGCGGGTCAGGGCAACGCGCCCATTCACCTGAGCCTCGATATGGATTCACTGGACCCACGCGAGGCTCCTGGTGTCGGCACGCCTGTTCGTGGCGGTCTCAGTTATCGCGAAGCGCATTTCGCCATGGAGAT
Source organism: uncultured Dictyobacter sp. (assembly GCA_964657925.1). Classification (GTDB taxonomy): domain Bacteria; phylum Chloroflexota; class Ktedonobacteria; order Ktedonobacterales; family Ktedonobacteraceae; genus Dictyobacter. Next base: position 20,716 of record CAZZWK010000023.1, on the reverse strand, counting down.
GCTGGCGGAAACACAACAACTCGTCTCTATGGACGCTGTCGAGGTCAACTCGATTCTTGACAGAGAAAATACAACGGCACAGCTTGCCGTTGAACTTATTCTCTCGGCCCTCGGCAAAAAGATTCTATAATAACAGGAGAAAAAGGGAGGCCTGGAGATGCTATCCCAGGCCTCCCTTTCGCATATCAGACAATCGGATCGTACCTATTTTCGTTCCCGTGACACACTCGCGCAACACATGTTGCATTAGCATACAACCTATTGGCATTGTTTCTACAGCAGAGAGGAGGAGGGATAAGTAGCAATACGCGGCTTATCTTCACACACAATGGACGCAAAAACACTTTACATGAATGGTGAGTATATCCCCGCGGCACAAGGGGTCATCTCCGTTCGCACTCACGCTTTCGCCTATGGCACGGGCTGCTTCGAGGGCATTCGTGGCTATTGGAACGAGGACACTCAGCAGGTGTATCTGTTCCGCTTGCGCGAGCACTATGAGCGCCTGCAACGCTCTTGCAAAATCATGCGCATCAAACTGCCTTACACCATTGACGAACTTATCGATATCAGCGCAGAACTGGTACGGCGCAACGAGCAAAAACAGGATGTCTATCTGCGTCCCGTCGCTTACAAGTCCGACGAAATCATCGGTGTTCGTCTGCATGATATGCATGATGACTACATCCTGACCTCAGAGCCGATGGGCAACTACGTCGATATCGGTGGTCTGCGCTGTGGCGTCTCCGCGTGGCGGCGCATCGATGATAACGCGCTACCAGCACGCGCGAAAATCACCGGCAGCTATGTCAATGCCGCCTTCGCCAAGACTGAGGCGCTGCAAAATGGTTTCGACGAGGCGATCCTCCTCACCCACGAAGGCCATGTATCCGAGGGCAGTGCCGAGAATATCTTCTTATTCGTCAACAATGAGTTGGTCACGCCGTCCGTGACGGAAAACATCCTGCTGGGCGTCACACGTGATACGATCATTAAAGTGGCGCAGAGCGAACTCGGACTTACCGTACGCGAACGCCCGATCGATCGCACCGAGCTCTATGTCGCCGACGAGATCTTCCTCTGCGGAACGGGCGCGCAGATCGCCCCTGTCGTCGAGGTCGATCACAACCCAGTGGGTACGGGCGAAGTAGGCCCCATCGGCCAACAATTACAAGATCTCTACTTCGACATTGTGCGTGGTCGCAACGCCAAATACAGCGAGTGGTGCACGCCTGTATACGCCGAGGTGGCTGCGCAACGCTAATGCTATTCACTCGTCACACATGATTTGCCCTACGCGGACGAGACGTTTTTCTTAAAGGGAAAGGCCCGCTGATCTTTTTCAGCGGGCCTTTCCCTTATTCCAGTGCTATTAGTGCTATATACTCTGCCACCAGCCAGCAAAGAAACTTATCGTTTCGTGTACTGTGGGGCCTTACGAGCACGCTTCAAGCCTGGCTTTTTGCGCTCTTTCATACGGGAATCGCGTGTTAGATAGCCAGCTCGGCGCAGGGATTGCTTGAAATCGGGATTCAAGGTCACCAGTGCGCGCGCGAGACCATGACGAATCGCACCAGCCTGGCCCGAAGAACCACCACCAACGACTCGCACATTCAGCGAATAATTAGTGTTTTGCAGGTCGAGCACGCGAAATGGTGCCGAGACCGCCGCGAGCAGGGTGTCGCGAGCGCCGAAGTAGTTTTCGATACTTTTACCGTTAATCGTAATGCTACCATCGCTATTGGGGAAGAGACGTACACGAGCCACAGCCGTTTTCCGTCGACCCATACCGTAGTAGGCATCACCTCGTGGGGTATTAGCCAAGGTCAGTTCTCCTCTTTTCTACTACCTATCCAAAATCCTGAGCGCGCTAGCAGCAGCCATACCTGTAAGTTGCTCGCTTTATCGCAGCACGTTGGGTTTCGGAATAAGGCCTTATGCCTCTGTAGACTGTTTCAACAACGCCTCTGGTCCTGTCCACACAACCGGCTGCTGAGCCTGGTGTGGATGACTGGGACCCGCGTAGATTTTCAAATGCTTCATGATCTGCGCACCCAGGCGATTGTGCATCACCATTCCACGCACAGCATGCTCCAGCGCGCGCTCTGGATGTTTACCTTCCAGGGTTTGTCGCAGAGTGGTCTTTTTCAAACCGCCGGGATACTGCGAGTGGCGATAATAGACTTTTTGCTCCATACGATTGCCGGTCACCGCGATCTTGTCCGCGTTGATCACAATCACAAAATCACCGCTATCGAGATGCGGCGTAAAGGTGGGTTTGTGTTTCCCACGCAGGATTGTCGCGATCTGCGAGGCCACGCGGCCCAGAACCTGTCCCTCGGCATCGATGATATACCATTGAGGTTGCAGGTCAGCGGCCTTGGCGCTATATGTCTTCATCATTCTGTTTTTCTCCAAATTGTTCAGGATATTCAACCTGTACCAGGCACAGTCCGCGTGATGGGACCGCTGAACCAGGGTGCGTCTTCTCCGCACGGTGTACGATTTCGTTGAAAGCTGCAAGCGAAAGGCGACGTTGCCCCACCAGAATCAATGTGCCAACCATGCGACGAACCTGGCCGGTCAAAAAGGCGTTCGCGCTAAAGTCACAATAGATAATTGGCTCCATAGCATGCGGGCGAAAGCAGTGTGCCTTAAACATATTACGAACACACGTTTGCGCCTCGGGATGCTGGAAACGTGTCCCTCGCGGGCTGTGTCCGAACGCCCCGAAATCCTTATGTCCGATCAGTGCTGCGCATGCCTCCTGCATCAAATCCACATCCAGTGGATGACGGAAATGATAGCTGTAGCGTGCGTACAAAGCTGTCGGCAGTGGATCGTTCCATATAGTATAGCGGTACGATCGACTGACGGCACTGAAACGAGCATGGAAACGTTCTGGTGCCTCGTTCACCCAGCGTACTGAGATGGTCGAGGGTAGAAAAGCGTTTAGCGCGCGTGCCCAGGCGTCGAGCGCCAGGTGTGTCTCCGTTTGAAAGGTAATCACCTGACCACTCGCATGGACACCAGCATCGGTTCGACCAGCTCCGTTGACCACACAGGTCTCGTGGGTAACCCGCTGAATCGCGGCCTCCAATTCGCCCTGGATCGTGCGACCACGGTCTTCAGCCTGCCGCTGAAACCCGTGATAGCCGGTGCCGTCGTACTCAATGCCACAAACGATGTTCATATTTTTATATTGTCTATGTGCGATCTCTTTTTGCTTTTAGAACAGTTTCAGTTACTATAACCCTATGCAACCAGCATACGCAAAGAGATAAATGAACCAAGTCGTCGCCCTTTGCAGCCATTAAACGAGCGCGATCTGCGCAATCTCAGCGGCATCACCTTTGCGGCGTCCGATCTTGGTGATACGTGTGTATCCACCGGGACGCGTGCTATAACGAGGAGCCAGCTCGTCAAACATCTTTTTGACGACCAGTTCATCGGGCAACGCGCTCAGGATCAGACGGCGGGCGTGCAACTCGATCACCATCGCCTCGTATGCGGCGTTGAGAGCCTTCTCGGCCTCATCCTCGTTGGAGATGATGCGCAACAGTTCGTCGCGGCGCGCCTTCTGCTTATCTTCCAGGAACCTGCGTCCCTTGTCGGTCAAGGGTGCCTTTTGCTGTCGCGCACGATCCGCGTTGGAAGCAACTTCGGCGTGCAGAGAGAAACGTCCCCTGCGTGCGAATTCCAGGATACGCGCGGCCTGGTCGGCGTCGGAAACGACAGAGGCCAGATGGGCCTGTGCTTTTTTGCGCCCATTAATAGCCGTTGTAATCAATTTTTCAACTTCGCCGCGAATGGCGCGGGCGCGAGCGGTCGTGGTCTGGATGCGATCATAGCGGATCAGGCCCGCCATGAGGTTACGCCGTGCAGACCGGCGACGCGGCTCGGGCATGCTCATCCGATTGCCGGCAATTCGGTGCCTCAACTTATTCCTCCATTTCGTGATCGCCGTCTGCGTCAGCTCCAACGGCGCTGGTACGAGCGTTGGGCAAGAAATTACGTGCGAGCAGGCGTTCTCTTAGCTCCTGCAAGCTCTTCTCACCGAAGTTGCGCACCCCAAGCAGATCTTCCTCATTCATCGAGAGCACCTGTCCCACCTTCGTGATGTTACTGCGTTTCAAGCAGTTGTAAGCACGAACCGAGAGATCCAGGTCTTCGATAGGTGTGTCGTAGATCTTCTGGGGGATGGGCAAGCTACTCAGTGGTGGCTTCTCGATCTCGGGCAGTTGTGCGCGATAATTGGCGAGCAGTGTAAAGTGTCGCACGATAATATCGGCACTCTGGCGCAGAGCTTCGTCGGGCGTAATTGTCCCATCCGTCGTAATTTCAAGCACAATTTTATCAAAGTTCGTCATTTGGCCTACACGTGTATGCTCTACAGAGTAGTTCACTTTCTGTACAGGCGTGTAGATCGCGTCAACAGGGATCACACCGATAGGCTGATCCTCTTTCGAATCGGCAGGCACATAGCCTCGACCCGTTTCGACGACCAGTTCCATATCAAGGTGCGCATTCTCGTTATCCAGGGTCGCGATATGCAGTTCTGGATTCACGATCTCTACGGTACTGGGAGCGATGATATCGGCGGCAGTAACTTCGCCCTCACCATTGACCTCCAGGCGCATCGAAACCGGGTGGTCTGAGAAGCTGCGTAGACGCAGGCGCTTCACGTTCAACACAATATCAGTGACATCTTCCATCACGTTGGTGATGTCCTGAAACTCGTGTTGCACACCCTCGATGCGAATAGAGGTGACTGCCGCTCCTGGTAACGACGAGAGCAAGACGCGCCTTAACGCGTTGCCCAACGTCATCCCATATCCCGCCTCTAGCGGTTCAATATCATAGCTCGCATAGTTTTCCACAGTTTTCGTATTTTTAATGCGAGGTAATGCAATATCTAGCAAGGTTCTATCCCGCCTTTCTTTTTCTACCAGTTCTCCAGAGTGCTCACCGCATAAGGGCAAACCATGTGTTTGCCAAAAGCCAGAGAGATGTCAAGGCAGAAACGCTGGTAGTCCAAGAGTTTTAAAGTCTCCGCCGACACAACCACTTACCGCTGATAGTATTCAACCACCATCTGCTCGTCGAAGGGCAAATCGAGATCCGTTCGGGCAGGAATCGTGATCACGCGACCAGAGAGTGCATTGATATCCAGGTTCAGCCAGGTGGGAACACCTTTTTGGGCCAGCAGCAACGCACGAGTCTTGAAGTACTCGGTCCCTTTGCTGCGCTCGCGCACACTGATCACATCGTTCGGTCGAGCGATGAAAGAAGGGATATCCGTCTTGCGACCATTGACGGCGAAATGCCCGTGACAGACCAGCTGCCGTGCCTGCGCGCGCGAATCGGCGAATCCCAGGCGGTACACCAGATTATCCAGGCGCATCTCCAGAATCTGCAACATATTCTCGCTCGTTTTGCCAGGGCGATGGGCCGCAGTGTAGAAGTGTTTGCTGAACTGCCGCTCCAAAATGCCGTACGTGCGACGCACCTTCTGCTTCTCGCGTAATTGTCTCGCGTAACCTGATTCTTTGCGAGCGCGGCTGGTACCGTGCTGACCAGGACGTGTATTGCGGCGATCAAGTGTGCATTTGGTCATACACTTGTCACCTTTTAAGAAAAGTTTTACCCCCTCACGTCTGCAAAGTTTGCAAACCGGGCCGGTATAACGTGCCATGTAAAAAAATCCTCCTCACAGGTATAGTGCAGCGCAAAGCCGCCTATACGCGACGCCTTTTGGGTGGCCTACAACCGTTGTGCGGTATCGGTGTAACATCAGTGATCGAAGAAACAGAGAGGCCAGCACCTTGTAGAGAACGAATGGCCGCTTCACGACCAGAACCTGGCCCTTTCACAAACACATCGATCTGCCGCAAACCGTGCTCCATAGCCTTGCGAGCAGCCGTTTCAGCCGTCACCTGAGCGGCGTAGGGCGTGCTTTTGCGGGAACCTTTAAAACCTTGTCCCCCGGCGCTTCCCCAGGACAACACGTTCCCATTAGGATCGGTGAGGGTTACAATTGTATTATTAAACGTCGCCTGAATGTGTGCCTGCCCACGCGGCACCGACTTACGTTCACGCCGCCTGATTTTTCCCGTTGGTTTCTTTTTGTCTGCCATCTTTCTCTCTTCTCTCCTGTGCTACTTCTTGGCCGCTGCTTTCTTCTTGCCAGCAACCGTGCGTTTCGGACCGCGGCGTGTGCGCGCGTTCGTACGTGTGCGCTGTCCCCGCAAAGGCAAGTTACGTCGATGCCGAATGCCACGATAGCTTCCGATCTCGATCAGTCGCTTGATGTTCATATCGACTTCGCGCCGCAGATCGCCCTCGACTTTATATTCGCGGTCGATCACTTCGCGCAAACGATTCACTTCTTCCTCTGTCAGATCTTTCACTCGTGTGTCAGGATTGATCCGTGTACGAGCCAGGATCTTATGGCTGGTTGTCAGCCCGACGCCGTAGATATAGCACAGCGAGATTTCTACACGCTTCTCGCGTGGGATGTCGATTCCGGCAATTCTTGCCATCTTTTCCTCCAGCTTTTTATTTCGGCTTTCGTCGCTCTCTCAGCCCCGAGTTCCGAACTATCTACATTTAGCCTTGTTTTTGTTTATGCTTGGGATCTTTGCTACAGATCACCATCACCACACGATTGCGACGAATGACTTTGCAACTATCGCAACGCGGTTTTACAGAAGCGCTTACTTTCACTTTTCAGCCCCTTTCTTTAGAAAAGGCAAGAAACAACAATAATTCGCCGAACTTCCGGTGGAAATGCACACCGGCAATCCAGTTGAAAAGAGAAGGCGAGTACGGGAATGAGAAGATACATGGACGGAAGATGTATATTCTTATCTTACCTGCTTACTTACCTGACCCAACCCGATATGGTTATTCACAAAAAGATACCGATAGGAAAAAAGGAGACGCGATCTCCGCACGAAAGACCACAAAGGACACGCAGACGAATGTCGCCAACAGTAACCAGCGGTCTTACGCAAGCTTCGTTATCGCGCACGCCATGTAATACGTCCTCGCGCCAGGTCATAAGGAGAAAGCACGACTCGTACTTTGTCTCCCGGCACAATACGTATAAAATTCATACGCATACGCCCTGACAGCACAGCGAGAACCTGGTGGCTCTCATCGATCTCCACTTTGAACATAGCGTTAGGGAGGGCCTCTAAAACCTTACCCTCCACCTCGATTTCATCCTTTTTTGGCATAACATCCTTTCCCTAGCGGTGGATTTCATTAATGCTTCCCTATGCAGAACCAGCCCAATGGTACTAACAACTGGTATGAGGCCGTGTCAACGATGATCGGCCTGGGCGGCAGCCTTCACCCAGGTCAACCAGTATCACACGCGCTCTCCTGACCATCGAAAAGCACAATCACATGTATTTTCTTCTTCTACATGTATTACACATACGACTTTTCGTTGTGATGGCGGATCTACACAGGATAGAGTTTCGATTTATTACCTATAAAAGGGCAGCAGTTGACACTGCTGCAGCCAACTATGAATTATAGCATATTCCTTCTCCAAAGTCGAGAGGGAATGTTTTAATTACCTATGCACGCACATAGATGCGTTCACCATCAACTCTGGACGTGCTCGCGTATGGTAGATACCAGGCCAGTGGCAACATCGTTAATACCCTTATTGCCATCCACAGTAATTATTTTGCCTTGCTTCCGGTAGTAATCGAGTAACTTAATCGTCTGGTTAAAAAAGATATCCAGACGCTTCTGTACTGCCTCACCACTATCGTCCGAGCGTTGATACAGCTCGCTACCATCAATATCGCAGATGCCCGCTACTTTAGGCGGGTTCGTCTCGATATTGTACACGTGCTGATGAGCGCGACAGATATAGCGACCCGACAAGCGTTTCAACAATACCTCGCGTGGCACTTCCAGGTAGACGGTACAATTGATTGCACGCTTGTCGGATGCTAACCCCGCGTCCAACGCCTGCGCTTGCGGGATCGTGCGCGGGAATCCATCCAGCAGGAAACCATCGCGTACACAATCTGGCTCCGAGATACGCGCGAAAACCATTTTGATCGTCAGGTCATCGGGCACCAGTTCGCCACGATCAAGAATCCCTTTGATACGCGCGCCCTCATCAGTCTTCTCTTCAGCCGCTTGCCGGAATAGGTCGCCGCTCGCGACATGCTGTACACCGAGAGTGGTCGAAAGCTTTTTCGCCTGCGTGCCCTTACCAGAACCTTGTGCACCGATCAGGATAATGTTCACGTGTTCCTCCATTGGAAAACCAAGGAAGTGCCTCACTGCGCCTCCTTGATCACTTATTTATCTTACAAGAGAGCACAGGACCACTTTTCTTCCCTTGATTAAGACAGGAAACCCGAATAGTTACGCATCACCAACTGCGATTCGAGCTGTCGCACCGTGTCGAGCACGACTCCGACCGCGATGAGCAACGCGGCTGCGCCAAGCATTTGGTTCCCTCCAACCCTGGCGATGTACGGCAATACGGTGATCACGCCCAGGAAAACAGCACCAGCAAGCGTAATACGGTTCAAAATGGTTGTCAGGTACTTACTGGTTGGCTCGCCAGGCCGATAGCCTGGAATGAACGCGCCCTGCTTCTGCAAGTTTTCAGGGATGTTTTGCTGCTGCCACAATACATAAGCGTAGAAGTACGTAAAGGCTACCACCAGCAAGAAGTTGATCAGCCAGTACCACCAGGTATTGGTGTTGATAACGTAGGTCGAGACCCACAAAGCCGCATTCTTCAGCCAGGGTGTGGTGCTGGCGGTCAGATACTGCGCGATGACGGTCGGGAAGAGCAGCATCGACGAGGCAAAGATCAACGGGATCATGCCCGCGCTATTGACCTGCATAGGAATATACGTCGTCTGGGCAGAACCGACCAGCATACCACGTCCTACGTTACGCTTTGTCGGATACTGCACCGGCACACGGCGCTGTCCCAGATAGATATAAATGATGCCGACAATGGTAATCAAACCGATCAGCAGGAAAACACCGATGCTCACGACACTTGTGCTACTACCCGTCTGAATCGTTGTCACACCATTGCTGACGTAGTTCGGTAGATTGCTAAGAATATTCGCCAGGATGATCAGCGAAATGCCATTGCCGATACCCTTCTCGGTAATCAACTCACCGAGCCAGACCAGGATCATCGTGCCAGCTGTCAATGAGAGCAGGATCGTGAACGTCTCAAGCGCGTACTGAGGATCGATCAAGCTAAAACCCGTGAGCACGTTCTTCTGCTGATACAACGCGCATTGACCGAGTGCCTGCAAAAACGCCAGCGGCACAGCCACGATACGTGTGATCTGACTGAAACGCAAGCGACCTGCCTCTCCCTGCGTCGACAGATTTTGCAGAGCAGGAATAATCGGTTGCAACAACTGCATTACGATGGTCGCGGTAATGTAGGGATAAACAGAGAAAGAAACAATTGAAAAGGTCTGCAATGAACCGCCAGAAAATACATCGAGCAAACCCAATAGCTGGCTCAAACCGCTGTTCGAACTGGTATTGAATAAATTATGCAGGTTTTGTAATTCTGTATGCGATAACGGAACCGTGATATTCGCCAGGATGCGGAATATAAGCAGCATGCCCAGCGTAAAGAGGATCTTTTTGCGCAGGTCAGGAGCAGTCCAAATACTACGCAGTCTTTCCCACATGGGAGCCTCCTTCTGGAAAGAAGCAAAACACAGGATATTCTACATAAACGGATACGTGTTGGGCCAGGGAAGGTTGCACGTTCAAATCCATTGTGAGTTCACCATTTTCCCTGGCTACCAGCATTTTAGTCCGCTTGCTGCGCAGTTGTCGCGGTTTTGTCCTCGTCCTTACGTCGTTTTGTTTTGTCGTGGGTCTTCACCGGAATCAGCTCGATACGGCCACCAGCGGCCTCAATCTTCGTGCGCGCACTGGCCGAAGCTTTATGCACATGCACGGTAAGCGCGCGATCGATTTCACCATCGCCCAGCAGCTTAATCAATCCCTTGCTTCGCGCAACGGTCATGAGACCCTGAGCGACCATGTCTTTGGGATGCAGCTCGCTACCGGCCTCGATCTCGCTGATATCTGCGATGTTAATAATAGTATAGTCGTCGCGGAAAAAGTCGCTACCGTTGTTCCAGCCACGCACGAAAGGCAGGCGCTTGGATAGGCGCGTCTGACCACCGTTGAACGAGCGATTGACCTTGCCACCGGTGCGGGCGAGTTGTCCTTTTGTACCGCGTCCCGCCGTCTTGCCACGACCAGAGCCGTGACCGCGACCGAGACGGCGCTCGGTTTTGTGCGAACCAGGAGCGGGCCGTAAATCAGAGAGTTTCACTCAATGACCTCCTCTACTTGTAGCAGGTGGCTCACCTTGTTGATCATGCCACGCACAGCGGGCTGATCCTCGTGCTCAACGGTCTGCTGAAGTTTGTGCAAGCCAAGCGCTTTGACAGTTGTTTTTTGATCTTTTGGGTAGCCAATTGAGCTTTTCACCCATTTTACACGCAGTTTTGCCATTTTCTCCCCATTCCTATCGGCGGCGCTCGTTACGATCGCCACCACCACGGCGCTCATTGCGCTCACCGCCGCCACCGCGACGATCATTACGATCGCGGCGCCCGGAGGATGGTCGGCTCTCTCGAACTTCATCTTCGCGATTCGTACGCGCGGCCTCTTGTTCCGCAGCGAGGGCAGCGGCATTCGCGAGCTGCGCGGCACGTTTTTTGCCCAGGAGTTCAACGACCGTTTTGCCTCGGCGCGCAGCCTCCGCATCGGCTGAGCGCAACTCGCGCAGGCCCGCGATACATGCCTGCACTGTGTTTGCTTTGTTCGTACTGCCCAACGTTTTGGTCAGGATGTCGCGAATACCCACGGACTCCATCACCGCGCGCACCGCACCACCCGCGATTACGCCAGTACCGGGCGCCGCTGGCTTCAGCAGCACTTCAGAAGCTCCGAAGTTTGTTTTTACCATAAAAGGGATGGTGGTACCATTCAGAGGAACCTCGATGAGATATTTTTTCGCGTCCTCGACCCCTTTACGAATGGCCTCTGTATATTCACTGGCCTTGCCGAAGCCGAAGCCCACATGTCCGTTGTGATCACCCACGACGACCAGAGCGCGAATGCTGAAGCGGCGACCACCCTTTACCACCTTGGAGACGCGACTCACTTGAACCACTGTCTCCTCAAGGTTGAGTTTTGAAGCATCTATTCTTGCCATATTTTCTCTTAACTGCCTTTCAAGAAGCCTAGAAGTCTAAGCCCACTTCGCGCGCGCCTTCGGCGAGGGCGGCAATACGGCCATGATAAGCGTAGCCACCGCGATCGAAGACCACCTGAGTTACACCTTTTTCTTTTGCGCGCTGGGCGACCAGTTTGCCAACTTCACGCGCTAAAGCCACTTTACGATTGCTCGCAATACTCGCAAGTTGTTCCACCTGACTCTTCTTTGCCTTCTTAGGAGCGGCGGCCTGCTGATTGCGGCCTCCCTGCCGTGCACCTCTACTTCTCCCCCCAGCAGCAACCTCTTCCGCCTCGGGTGCTTCCTCCTCTACGGGAGCAGAGGTAGATTCGGTGGTCGTAGATTCGGATTGTGGCTGTGGCTTGAAGTCGTGCAGACTCTCTTCAAGCGTTGAGGCAGCGACAAGTGTATTTCCGGTGACATCATCGATGATTTGCGCATAGATATGATGTCCACTACGGAATACATTGAGACGTGGACGAACCGACGTTCCTTCCAGGTGTCGCCTCATGCGCTGGTGCCGCCGCAGCCGTGCTTTATTTGCATGGAATTTCTTGATCATCGCTTTTCTTGTGATCACAAAAGATGGACCGCGATCCATCTTCTGCAATCCCCCTTTCTTCAAACAAGCGTGCCTGGAGAGACGCGAGAGCGACGTGATCGGCACTACGTCTAACTGCGATAGTCTCCTCTGTAGAGCACGCGAGCCAGCTATTACTTCTTCTTACCGCCTACTTTGCCCGACTTACCTGCTTTGCGGCGTACTTTCTCGTTCGCGTAACGAATACCCTTGCCCTTGTACGGCTCCGGTTTGCGAATATTACGAATGCTCGCTGCGAACGCACCGACGAGCTGTTTATCGATGCCGCTGACACTGATCTTTGTGGCTTTTGTGGCCGCATCAACACCATCGACGGACAGCGTCACACCGTCCGGGGGCTGTACCTCGACCGGGTGAGAGTAGCCAACGATCACAACCAGATTCTTGCCGACCTTGGCCGCACGATAACCCACGCCGTGGATTTCTAACGACTTGCTATAGCCGGTCGTCACACCCACCACCATATTATTGATCAGTGTACGATACAGGCCATGAATCGAGCGATGCTCCTTGCTATCCGAAGGGCGCGTCACCGTCACTTGACCGTCCTCCATTTTCAGCGACAGCACTGGACTCACCTGTTGGGATAATTCGCCCTTCGGACCCTTGACGGTCACATAATTATTGTCCGTCCAACTCAACTGGACCTTGTCTGGCACAGTGATTGGTGCACGTCCAATACGAGACATGGAATACCTCCCTTACCAAACGTAGCAGACAACTTCGCCGCCAAGACCCTGCTTGTAGGCGCTCGAACCGGTCATCAAGCCCTGAGGAGTCGATAGAATCGCGATGCCAAGACCCCCGCGCACGCGAGGAATATCAGCTTGCTTGGTGTATACGCGCAGACCGGGTTTGCTTACCCGCTTCAGTTGCGTGACAACAGGCTTTTTATCGACATAGGACAGCGTCAGACGAATCGTGCCCTGCGGGTTATCTTTTAAGAGTTCGATATCTTTAACGTAGCCCTCTTCTTTCAATACGCGCGCGATGCCCAACTTCATTTTTGAGGCTGGAATCAACACTCGCGTGTGACGGGCTATGGCCGCATTACGAATGCGCGTCAGCATATCCGCAATGGGATCAGTCATATTCATGGATGGTCCTCCATTACCATGTAGGAGTCAAAACAATGCGTTTTCTGCCTACATGTCCTTTCTCTGCACGATTCTACCAGCTTGACTTTGTCACGCCGGGCAACTCACCGCGTAGTGCGCGTTCACGAAAGCAGATACGGCAGAGACCGAATTTGCGCATGTAAGCGCGTGGTCGTCCGCAAAGCTGGCAACGATTGTGCTGCTGCACTTTGAAGCGAGGCTTGCGCTGCGACTTCACTACCATTGAAATTTTCGCCATTACGCCTCCAGCGTTACTTCTTAAAGGGCATGCCCATTAATGCGAGCAGCCGTCGTCCTTCTTGGTCGGTTGTCGCGGTGGTCACGATGGTGATCTCCATGCCGCGTAAACGATCCACTTTATCGTAGTCGATTTCGGGAAAGACCAATTGTTCGCGCAAGCCCAGCGTGTAGTTGCCACGGCCATCGAAGGCATCGGTCGCTACACCCTGAAAGTCGCGAATACGCGGCAATGCGGCGTTGATCAGTTTGTCGAGGAAATATTCCATCCTCTGACCACGCAAGGTGACCATGCAACCGATCGGCATCCCTTCACGCAATTTGAAGGCGGCCACCGAGCGCTTGGCGCGTGTTATGACCGGACGCTGTCCGGTGATCGTCGCCAGATCCGCGACTGCGGCATCCATCGCCTTGGCGTTCTGAATGACTTCGCCCATACCGATGTTGATCACTACTTTATTGATACCAGGTACCTGCATAGGATTGCGATATTGAAATTCTTTTTGCAGGCTCGGAATCACCTCGTTGCGATATTTTTCTTTGAATGCAGTTGCCATACTGTTTAACTCCTCGTTGGTCCAGGAATGACCTTATGGCATTTCTTACACACACGTACAGAACGCAGTTTCTGATCCTGCCCTGACACGCGATGCTCATGCGCGACACGGGTGTACTGATGACACTCGGGGCACTTCAGCATCACATTCGAGACATGCAAAGGCATGGCCTTCTCGATGATGCCGCCCTGTCGTGTCTGTCCCTGTGGTCGAATATGCTTTTTGACGATGTTCAAGCCTTCAAGGATGACTTTGCTCCTCTGTGGGAGTGCCCGCGAGACCAGTCCTTCCTTGCCTTTGTCCTTGCCGGTGAGAATAATGACGGTGTCACCCTTCTTGATATTCATCTTATTGGCAAGGTGGAGAGGCTTCTTTTCTTTTTGTTTCGTTGCCATCTTTTTCCTCGTTAAAGCACTTCTGGTGCAAGCGAGACGAGTCGAGTGAAGTTCTTCTCGCGCAATTCACGTGCCACCGGCCCAAAGATGCGGGTGCCACGAGGGTTGTTACCAGCGGCGATGATTACGGCTGCGTTTTCGTCGAAGCGGATATGTGACCCGTCGGGGCGCGCGTACTCTTTCGCCACGCGCACAACCACGGCATTCACCACTTCGCCCTTCTTCACCTGGCCGTTAGGCGTAGCCACCTTGACGGAGGCTTTGATCACATCGCCTACTTCCGCGTACCGTTTGGACGATCCACTCATTACACGGATACACATAATTTCTTTCGCGCCTGTATTGTCGGCGACCTTCAGACGCGTTTGTGGCTGAATCATTTGATCGCTTCTCCCTTATTCTTCCTCAGACTCGTCTGTATCCAGTTCAGGATCGACTTCAGCCACGACTTCTTCTACCGGCACGATGCCACTGCTGGCACGCACGATCTCCACCAGACGCCAGCGTTTCAGCTTGCTCAGTGGACGGCTCTCCTCGATGCGCACGAGATCACCGATCTGACAGGTATTCTCCTCGTCATGGGCATAGAAGCGCTTTGTCTGTTTGTACGTGCGCTTGTAGATGCGATGCTTTTTCAACGTCTCTACAGCGACAACAATCGTCTTGTCCATTTTATTGCTAACCACGCGCCCGACTTTTTGCTGCCGTCGGCCTTTGGGGGCCTCGTGCTCGGTTGGCGTGGTGCTGACTTGCTGCGTCATAACTGTTCGTTCTCCAACTCAGTCAGGTGGTACAACAAACGCGCAATATCCTTGCGTGTCCGTGCGAACACCCGATTATCTTTGACTTCGCCACGCTGTTTTTGCAGTCGCAGATTAAACTGGCGCAAGCGCAGATCCTTGATCTGCTTCTGTGTCTCTTCGTACGAGAGACCAGTAACCTCCTGGCGACGATCTTTAAGCTTCGACACTCTCGGCCTCCCCTCGTGTGATGAAGCGGGTCTTCACAGGCAATTTGTGGCCTGCCAGGCGAGCGGCCTCTTTCGCGACCTCCTCGCTTACACCGGCAATCTCAAAGATGATACGACCCGGTTTGACCACGGCAACCCAATGGTCGACCGCGCCTTTACCACTACCCATACGGGTTTCGGCAGGCTTGGCGCTGATGGGTTTGTCCGGGAAGACGCGAATCCACACTTTACCACCACGCTTCATGAAACGGGTGAGCGCGATACGCGCGGCTTCGATCTGACGGGCTTCCATCCAGCAGGCTTCCAATGCCTGTACCCCGAATTCGCCGAATGAGATCGTGCTCCCCCGCATGGCTTGACCTTTCATGCGGCCACGATGCTGTCGACGATACTTTGTACGTGATGGTGCCAATAACATGGCTTAGCTCTCCTCTTACTCGCTCTGAGCGGCTCCGGTCTCGGGCGCCGCTGGCGTTTCCACCGGTGCTACCGTTGCTGTCGTCGCTGTTGTATTGGCCGCGCTGTCGTTCACAGGCGACTGCTGCTCAGGACGGGGCTGACGTGGTGGACGCGCTGGCCTATCGCCCTGTGGGCGTGGACCACGGTCTCCACCTCGTGGTGCGCGATCTCCTCCTTGTGGGCGCGGACCTCGCTCGCCCTGCGGACGATCTCCACGACCTCGACGGTCTCCACCACCAGAACCGCGGCGGTCTCCGCGATCATTACGATCTCCACGATCCCGTTGCGCATAGCTGGGTTGCGAAATCTCGGCGGTCACGTCCGTCAACTCACGGCGTTTGCTCGGTAGGATATCGCCGCGATAGATCCAGACTTTGATACCGATCACACCGTAAGTAGTGTGCGCCTCGACCTGCCCATAATCGATATCGGCACGTAAGGTCTGTAGCGGAACACTGCCCTCGACCTCTTTCTCCGTGCGCGCGATCTCAGCACCACCCAGGCGACCACCGCACACGACTTTGATACCCTTGGCGTTGGCACGCATCGACTTCTGCACGGCCTGTTTCATTGCGCGGCGGAATGAGACACGTTTCTCAAGCTGTTCCGCGATGCTACGACCGACCAGATAGGCATCGAGTTCGGGCTGGCGAATCTCGACGATATCCATACGCACACGGCGCTTCTTGGTCTTCGCCTCCAACAATGTACGCAGTCGATCAACCTTCTCACCGCTCTTGCCGATCACGATTCCTGGTTTCGCGGTATACACCTTGACCAGGACCTGGTCGGCAGCCGTGCGCTCGATCTCGATTTTGGAGACCGATGCATTGGCGAGTTCTTTATTGATGATCTGGCGAATCTTGAAATCTTCGGCCAGAATATCCTTGTAATCACGCTCAGCATACCAGCGAGACTGCCATCCTCTGACGACGCCGAGCCTGAACCCATTGGGATGCACTTTATGTCCCAAAAGTGTCCTCCTTATTTAGCAGCTTCTAGAACCGACTAGCGACCAGCATCGGCTGGATCGTCGGAAACAATCACTGTAACATGGCAGAAGCGTCGCAAGATGCGAGCCGCACGTCCGTGAGAACGTGGCTTGACACGCTTGATACGGAATGAGTCGTCCGCCACAATATTTAGAATATAGAGCTCATCTGGATTGAGATTATAGTTATTCTCCGCATTTGCCGCTGCCGACGACACCACTTTGCTGACGGGCGTCGCACCTGCGTTGGGCAAGAACTGGAGAATAGCCAGAGCCTCATTTACTCGAAGCCCTTTCACCGCGTTCGTGACCAGACGCATCTTGCGCGGCGGAATGCCAATATTCTTAGCAATAGCCCTGACTTGCATCTCTACCTCTTTAATACACTCGGGCGTGCCGCTTGTGCGACAGGTCCTCGATACTTGGATAGAGGCTCGCGCTTCTCACAGTGCAACAAACGACGAGCCTGGAAACTGACCACAGGGTACTTACCGTACCGAAGTGGTTTTCTCGTTTTTGCCACCTGCGTGTCCACGGAAGTGGCGGGTCGGGGCAAATTCACCCAGTTTATGTCCAACCATATTTTCACTGATGAAAACCGGCACATGCGTCTTCCCGTTATGGACGCCGATCGTCATACCGACCATTTCGGGGAAAATCATCGAGGCTCGCGACCATGTCTTAATGACACGACGGTCGTTGCTACGCCTCATGCCCAGAACTTTTTTTCTAAGCGACTCGTGAATATACGGTCCCTTTTTTCGTGAGCGAGACATGCTACTTCTTCCTCCTACCAGCGTTACGACGGCGTACAATGAACTGATCCGTGCGTTTGTTACGACGCGTTCTGTATCCCATCGCTGGCTTGCCCCAGGGTGTCTGTGGCTGCCCACCGATCGGTGCACGTCCCTCACCACCACCGTGCGGATGGTCACGCGGGTTCATCACCGAGCCTCGTACCGTTGGACGGCGGCCCATATGTCGCGATCGACCAGCTTTACCGAGGCTGATATTCTCATGGTCAACGTTTCCAACCTGGCCGATGGTCGCCATACACAAAATGTGAATCCGGCGCTGCTCGCCTGATGGCATACGGATCTGCGCATAATCGCCATCCTTTGCCATCAATTGCGCCCCGACACCAGCACCACGAGCCAGTTGACCACCTCGTCCACGCTCCATCTCGATGTTATGAATAACGGTACCAGTTGGAATGTTTTTCAAGGGAAGCGCGTTGCCGACACGAATATCGGCATCGGGACCGGACTCGATACGATCGCCGACTTTCAGTCCCACTGGCGCAATGATGTAGCGTTTCTCACCATCGACGTAGTGCAACAAAGCGATACGAGCGGTACGATTAGGATCGTACTCGATCGAAGCAACTTTAGCCGGTACACCCGGCTTGTTACGCTTGAAATCGATGATACGATACGCGCGTTTCTCTCCACCGCCTCGATGACGGGTCGTGATCTTGCCCTGGTTGTTGCGCCCTGCATGTTTTTTCAACCGTACGGTGAGAGATTTCTCTGGCTTGGTCTTTGTAATCTCCTCGAAGGTCGAAACCGACATACCACGACGCCCAGGAGATGTTGGTTTGTACTGTTTTGTTGGCATTACTTATCCCTTACGCCTTCAATGCATCGATCGTGTAGCCCTCGGCGAGGGTCACAATCGCCTTTTTCCACTCACGAGGCGGAACCGGGCGAGGAGCTGCTCCTCGGCGACGGATCTGTCGTGGCTTCCCCGGCATACGCATGGTATTGACCGAGACGACTTTCACGTTAAAGAGGTGTTCGACCGCCTGACGGACCTCGATCTTGGTGGCGGTGAGCGCGACTTTGAAGCTGTACATGTTCTTTTCTTGCTGCCGCACCGATCGCTCTGTGACGATACCCTGGCGCAATACTTCTGTAATTTCCACCGTTATTCCTCCTCATCCGCGTCGATAGCACTGGTCGCGCTATCGCTTGATGGCTCGGCCTCGGTATTCGTCACAGCAGTAGTCTCCTCGCTCGTCACATCCGAGGTTTGTGTGCTCACCTCGTCAGTTTCTTCAGCGATTCTACGGCTCGCCTCTTCAGCGCTCAGACCTTCACCAAAGACCATTTCGATCCAACGTACCGTTTTCACCGGCATAATGACGTAATCGTGCTTCAACAACTCTACGACGTTGATCGAGGAGACGTGCTGCACTTTTGCTGATGGGATGTTGCGTGTCGAAAGCATAACATTTTCGTCACGCTGCGGCAACATGACCAGCACACGCCGTCCCTCATTTGAAGGAAACTTTTTCAGCAGGGTCAGCATATCTTTTGTGCGCGGCATATCCAGCGTGAGTTTATCGACGATGATCAGGCTCTCGTTCGCGACCTTATCGGAGAGCGCTGAACGAATCGCCAGGCGGCGCATCTTTTTCGGCACATCTTGATGATAGATATGCGGCCTTGGTCCCCATACAACGCCACCATGGCGGAATTGTGGGGAACGTGTGCTTCCCTGGCGGGCGCGGCCTGTACCTTTTTGTCGATATGGTTTGCTGTTTCCACCCGAAACTTCGGCGCGAGTCTTGGTTGAGGCAGTCCCTTGACGACGATTCACCAGTTGCGCAGTGACAACCTGATGCAGAACCGCTGTGTTAGGGGTAACACCGAACACCTGCTCGCTCAATTCGAGCTGTTCTATGGCCTCTCCGGCCAAATTGTAGACTGTAGTCGAGGGCATTGCGGTTTACCTCACCGTATCGTTTTCTTGATCATAAGCAAGCCGCCATTGGCACCAGGGACTGAACCCTTGACCAGCAGCAGATTTCGCTCAGGATCAGCTTGTACTACCTGTAACTTCTTCGCGGTCACACGGGCATTGCCCATACGACCCGCCATCCTGGTTCCCTTCAAGACACGACCCGGAGTAGTACCAGAACCAATGGAACCAGGAGCGCGATGACGATCGGACTGACCGTGCGTCTTCGGGCCACCACTGAAACCATGGCGTTTCACGCCACCCTGGAAACCCTTACCCTTCGAGGTACCCACGATATCAACGACTTCGCCATTGTTAAATAGGCTTACGTCAAACTGCTTCCCTAACTCTACCGAGCCCTCGCCCGTTCCTGGCTGTAAGGGCACCTCGCGCAAAAATCGGAAAGGTCCAAGACTTGGACCTGGACGACGTTGGCGATTCGCCTGTATCCTTTGTAACTTTTCAGCCTTTTTGTCGGTCTTTTTCGCTTCAGTTGTTTCGTTTTCAGTCGTATTTTCACTCGGCTGATTCTGTTGTAGCGTCTGCAACGCCTTGCGTTGTGCTTTGAGAAGTGACAGGCTATGACCAAGATGACCGAGTTCCGCACGGCTCACGTTTTTGGTCGACCTCTGCTCAAAACCAAGTTGGACCGCTTCATAACCATCGTGAGCGACCGTTTTTACCTGCGTCACAAAGCAGGGACCCGCCTCAATGACCGTCACCGGAATAACAATTCCATTGGGTCCGAACACTTGAGTCATGCCGATTTTCCTGCCCAAAAGTGCGTTCAGCATAATTTTCCTATTCCCTCTCTACTCATTCAAATAGCGACCAGAGCCTATTTTGATTTTGCTCACCATGTGGCTATTCCAATACAAGTAGTGTTCTCAACGGTAGGATGCACCGTTCGTGCGCCCCTACAGCTTTACTTCGATATCCACGCCTGCGGGCAGATTCAAACGTGTCAACGCCTCAACCGTTTTATTGGTTGGATCGATAATGTCGATAAGACGCTTGTGCGTGCGAATCTCAAATTGTTCGCGCGCATCTTTATCGATAAATGGAGATCGCATCACTGTGTACTTGTTGATCTCCGTGGGCAGCGGCACTGGTCCTGAGACACGCGCGCCCGTCTGCTGAGCAGTATCCACGATTTGTGCCGCCGATTGATCAAGAATACGGTGATCAAACGCCTTGAGGCGGATGCGGATACGCTGTTTTGCTCCCGTAGCCATTTCTTTCTCCTGTACGGATAGGGGTCAGAGGGCGCGTCCGCTCTCTCACGAGCATTGTCCATAACCCCTGGTTTTCGTTACTAGTTGATCATCTTGGTGCAGATGCCAGAGCCGACAGTGCGTCCACCTTCGCGGA
>CAZZWK010000022.1:0-78350 GCA_964657925.1 uncultured Dictyobacter sp. | reverse complement strand
CCATTTAGATGCGTTTACCATCATGGGACAGAAGGCCCCATGATCGTTATCAGGCCGACGAGCGAATGACCTGCTCGCCGGTGGAGGTAGAACTATGACTCCAGAAGAGCAGATCGAGATCGTCAAGAGGCACTACGCGCTCAACGCGTCCGGCGACTACGCGGCGGCGGAGGACCTGCTGACCGACGACTTCGTCATCATAATCCCCTCCTTCCTGCCGTTCGCGGGCGTCTACCGAGGCAAGAAGGCCTTCCGCGAGCTGATCCCACGCGTGGTCGAGTCACTCGCTGTGGTGAAGATAAAGTCCGTCGCAACGACCGTTGGGGACGACCATGCCGTCGAAGTCGTCGAGTTCACGTTTGCCGGAGACGACAGTGTGACGGTTCAGAACACCGAAGTGATCCGGTTCCGCGGGCAGCAGATCTGCGAGATCCGGCCCTTCTACCACGATCCAGCGCCATGGATCGCCGCCGCCGCTCGCCTCCAGGCGGCGAGGACCCCGGGAGCGTCGACGAGCAGCTCGTCTTGAGCCCTTCCTTATGGCTGGCGTCGACCACGCCAGCGTTCTGACTCGCCACCCCGTTGCCAGCTCGCTTCCACGTGCACACGACACTGCGCCTGCCGAAGGGCAGGGCGTACGTCGCCAACCACTAGTGGGGCGGCACGCCGCGACCGCCTGATCGACCCTCTGTGGTGGAGGTTGCATGTCTGCGGCAAACGACCCAGCACTGTTTCGCGAGACGCTCGGGCACTACCCGACCGGGGTGGCAGTCGTCACGGCAGTCACCAATGATGGCGACCCCGTCGGCATGGCCGCCGGGGTCGCCATCATTGGTCTCCCTGACCCCCACTGATCGGGTTCATGCCGACACGCGGCTCGAGAAGCTTTGCGCAGCTACGGACCGCCCGCACGTTCTGCGTGAACGTCCTGGCACCCGATTTCGACCACATATCGTGACGCTATGACGCTCCAGCCCCCTCCCGTCACCGACCGCTCCGGCCGTTTCGCTTATGGCGTCCGCCCTACCAAACAGGCGCGAATGGGGTCAAGCCAAACTGCGGTGAGAAAGTCCCGCTCTAACAGGCCCTGACAAGAAACACGCTGGGTTACTCCACATCGAGTAGTCCAGCGTGCTTGTCGACCGCATCGTGTACCCTTAGTTCCATTGCACGGCCATCCGTTCACGTACGTTGATGGAAGCAGCTCTTGCCGAGCGCGCAGCGGAAGAGGTCCAGCGCCTGCTGAGATCCCGTGGACCCGCACGGGCATCGACGATGGCAGTTAAGACTACCTCTTTGACCCGCTGAACATCTGCTTCTCGCGGATGATCTGGCTGCACCTCTTCGATCAGCACATCCAGAAAACCCAGCCGCGCGTAATCGCGGATGGTATAGGACATCGGCAAAATCTGCTGCGCCACGTTTTCCATCTCCTCGACGCTCCTCCTGGTCAAACGAGCGGCAGCCTCCTTTCCCATGGCGTGGACGGAAACATCGGGATCATCAAAGGCAAGCAGGCGATTCGCCTGGTAGCCATGAGCCAGAAAACCAGCCGATTGAGCGTGTCCGACGATGAGCGCGATTACTGGATGACCAGCCAGGCGAGCCGAGGCGTACGCATCGGTGGCAGCGGCACAAGCCAGATAGAGCCCAAGCAGTTCTTCGCGTCGTCCATATGGCTGACCGGGGAACCCAACCAGGGCGACGAGCGCCCGCCGGTGGTCATCTTGATCCTGCGAGATAGCCTCGCGTACTGCGGATGCGAGCGCCCAGCATTCATCAATCCCTACTTCGCCATGACGGGCGCGTGGGAAACGATTGTGTGCATCGGGCACCACGGCAAGATAACGGACATGTTCATCGTGTAAAAGGGTATCTGCAACCAGCACAGAGGCTGGATAGCTACCAGATGTATCTGCTCCACCTGCCAGGACGGTGAACCAGATTCGACTGCGGTCTGTAGTCAAGGATCGCGTGTTCAATGTGTGTCTCTCTTCCCAAAAATAGCTTGTGTAGAAGCACGATCAAGCTGTTCTGAAAGATCTATATTGGTGAATAGTGACTGGTAGTAGCCCACTTGGGAGCTGCGATGGACAGGGGGCATACCTCGTCGCAGGCATTCCTGGAGCGTTGCGATGATAGTCGGAGTATCGTCTTTGACCAGAAAATCGACCAGACCACAAGCGTAGCGCTGTTCTCCACCATCAACACTCCAGATCAACGACCGATCGCGAGCATCAAATTCCTCAATGCCTACCTCCTGCTCAATTACTTTTGGGCCATTGAGTCCCAGTCTTGCCTCACGCGTAGCAATCAAGTAACTACAAAGGCCAGCGACAACCGACATGCCCCCAAAGCAGCCAACCATTCCTGCGATTACCCCGATCACAGGGACATAGCGACGTAGCGACACTATGGCTGCACTGATTTCGGCAATTGCACCCATCCCAAGGTTCGCTTCCTGCAGGCGCACTCCCCCACTTTCGAGGGAGAGAACCGGGTAGACTGCATGTCCCTGTTCACAATCATGTAAGGCGAATTCGAGTGCTCCAGCGATTTTCGCGCCGGAAACCTCACCAATGCTTCCACCCAGAAAGGCTCCCTCGATAGCTACTACGACTGCGTCCCGGCCCGCGATGAAACCACGTGCGACGATCACGCCATCATCGCTCTCTGGTACAATGCCCTGGGGCTCCAGCCAGGGAGATTCCAGGTGATCGAGCAATTCCCGAAACGTTCCGGCATCAAGCAAGGCGCGCGCGCGTTCACGGGCGTTCAATTCGAGAAAGCTTTGCCGATGATTTCGTGGAGCAGGTGTGGGTTCGGAAGGAATCATCTCTGGCTCTCCTCCACTGCCTGTTGCAAGCGCAGCATGACCATACCAGGCGTCGCACCAAAATCATTGAGTTCAAACGTGGCCGCTAGCGCGTACCGCGTAAAGAAACGGTCCAGGACCGCCTTCCACGTAACCCCATAGCCGTCAACACTGCTACGCACCCGCACATTGGCGAGCTTTTCGGGTGAGGGTTCCAGCACAATTTCCAGATCGCCCGACCCAACCACACCCACATGCACTCGGCGTGCAACCGGTTGGGTGGCTGCATATGTAAAGGTCATACTTTCCATTCTCTTCCTCCTTCTACTGATGATGTCCGCTGGATAGCGCTTTTGCATGCAGAGACCATGCGACGATATATCTGGGGCAAAACGATCGGGGAAGCCAGCAAGCTCACCAGGGCAGGTTTCAGCGTGAGTTCAGCTTCTGCAATCAGAACCGTGACCGCCAGATGCGCCAGGGTGCATGCGGTCAACACTTTTTGCTGCCGAAGCACACCTTCTTCCGTCACGACATGGCTCACATCATCTCCATTCTGAATTCACAAAGAACATATTCCTTTCGCAACACAGTGTTTGTTTCTCTTAAGACTACTCTACCATCGCTTATTGATACTGTCCAATATATAATTATATATAGATATCATATCGTAGACGGTATCAAAAAAGAGAGAAAGCATGGAACTTTTACAGCTCAAATATTTCCTGACGGTCGCGCGACTAGAGCATATGACTCGCGCTGCCGAGAAGTTAGGGATTGCTCAACTGGCACTGAGCCAGACCATAAGCACATGTGCTCCGTTGCCTAGCTGTTCAAGATGCGATGTAACGATTGTGTACTCACCGACCCTACATACACCTTCGGACGCAGATGCAACAACGCCGTTGAATTGATTGCTGCTTCCAATGAAAGTCGCAGCAAAAATGCTCTGCGGGTTGCTATAAATCTCCTCTGGCTGATCGAGCTGCTCGATCTTGCCCTTTGCCATCACCGCAATACGGTCAGAGATTGCTAGAGCCTCTTCCTGATCGTGCGTGACGTAAATTGCCGTCATAGCGAGTTGTTACTGAATGCGACGAATCTCGTTTCGTAGTGAGACGCGTACTTTAGCATCGAGTGCCGAAAGCGGTTCATCGAGTAAGAGCACTTTCGGTTCAACAGCAAACGCACGAGCAATCGCGACCGTTGCTGTTGTCCACCAGAGAGTTGATGCGGATAGCGTGAACCCATCTCACCTAGTCCTACAAGTTCCAGCAGTTCAGCACAGCGTTGCAACACTCGACTTTTAGGTAGCTTTTTGATTTGCATACCAAACGCAACATTCTGAGACACAGTGAGATGCGGAAAGAGTGCATATGATTGGAAGATCATGCCCATCGGGCGTTTGTTTGCCTGACGATGAGTGATGTCCTCACCATCAAGTCTAATGCTGCCCTCTGTCGGTATCTCAAAGCCCGCAATCATGCGCAACATGGTGGTCTTGCCACAATCGCTTGGACCGAGCAATGTCAGAAACTCGCCCTGCTTCATACAAAGGTCGATATGCTCTACTGCCACGGTAGGACCAAAGTATTTCTCGATGCCTTCTAATTCAATAAAAGCCATAATCGTTTCTTTATTCCCTATTTACAGGTAATGAGGGAGAAGCTGTCACCAAATACATGCTAGCACAACACATCAACACATTACCCCTTGGGGCTATTTCGTCGCCACCATTTGAATAGTCTGTTGCCTATCACCGACCCTACGTCCAATGAAAAGGAGAATGATGAGCACGCAGACAAGCGTGAAGAGAAAACTAAGAATTGAGAGCGAAGCAGCTTTGCGTGCATCACTTTGTCCCACCTGGCTCAAGTAAATTGGAAACGTATAGATACCGAATAGTGAGGAAAGCGTGAATTCTCCCATTACAGTCGAGAAGGTCAGCAGTGCGGCACTGATCACGCCAGGGAGAATATTAGGCATTACAATTGTTAAAAATGTGCGCCACCAGCCACCACCAAGACTGTACGCCGCTTCCGTAAGCACACGTGTGTTGATTGCGCGTAGACTATTATCAATCGAACGATAAACGGATGGCAATGACACAACCACATAGGCACAGACCAATAACGGTGGTGTGCTAACAATGTTGAACGGTTGGTTACTCAACAGTGGTACAAGGCCAAACGAAAGAATATTAATGAGGATGTTTGAGCCGCCATACACCTCATTTAGTCCCACTGCAAGTAAAATTGCAGGCACCGCAAAGGGAACGAGCGAGAGAAAATCCAGCAATGGACGAGCCTGTGGTAAGCGTAACTGCATCCAATACACCGTTGGAGTAACCAGTACCACTGCAAGTATAGTTGCGGCAAGCGACAACTCAAGCGATAACAGCAACGTATTCGAGAAGTCTTTGTCGGCAAATATCTGCTGATAGCTACTAAAATCAACGCCCTTTCCCCCCGAAAGACCAAAGAGCAGTGTCGCGCCTAGCGGAACCAGAAGGTAGAATACAAATAATGCAAGGAAAAGTGAATCCAGTCCGAACGGAAGGCGTGTCGTTTGTTTGCTTTGTACATTCATACTGCCTTACCTTCCTTGCCATCTGCTCGCGCGACGAAGCATCGTTGTATAAAGTGTGACAGCCAGTAGCAGGACGATGAACATACCAACAGCAAGTGCGTTAGCCAGTCCAGGATCAACGCTGACATTACCATCGATTGCAAACGCAATCTGAATGGTCACGAGATTAATATTTCCCTGTGCTAATGCGTATGCGGTAGCAAAAGCACCAAGCGAGTTCGCGAACAGAAGCATGGTAGCGGCTATGAGCGAGGGCAAGAGAACCGGCAGAGCCACACGTCGCCAATAGGTTGCATTTGATGCACCTAGATTCGTCGCAGCCTCACGCCATTCCGGTTTGAGCGCCCTGAAGCTTGGAACAGTCAGGAGAACCATCAATGGCAACTGGAAATAGGTATAGGCAAGTACGAGTCCCAGGAAGCTATAGAGGCTAAAGCCCGCATTATAGATACTAAAGTGAAACACATTTTGTAGCAAGACAGTCACCAAACCAGTGACACCAAGCGTTGACACAAAGGCGAATGCAAGTGGTACACCAGCAAAGTTCGCGGCAATACTCGAAAAGCCAATCAACAGATTTTTGAGCCACCCTGCTCCTATGTTGAACACCCCGTAGGCCACGAACGAGCCTACAATAACACCAATAAGGGCGGTGACAATCGAAAGACTAATGCTGGTTTGAAATGCATGAAGATAGGTAATGCTCGCAAGCAAATGTTGAAAGTTGTTCAGTGTAAATGCACCTGTATCACTATTTGTAAGACTTTCTTGAATAATGATAAGGGCAGGCAATAACTCGAACAAGAGACAAAAAAGCAAGAATGGGAGTAACCCTAACCAGCTAACAAGCAAGTAATTTAGGCGAAACCTTCGCGGAGTTCTGGCTTTCGTTGACGTTACTGTCGTCGAAGCATTGGTCGACACAGGCATTTGCATTTCCACCACCTCCTAAAGTAGAAAACAGAGGTGGAAGCTAGCTGGTAGTGATGGGTAGAAAAGGCCGAGAATTTTTCTACTCATCACTACCAGCTAGCTTCCAATAAAAACTACTGACCAGTAACGGAAGGCCAGTTCTGTATCAACGTGTCCGAAGCCTTTGAGAGTTGGGCAAGGTCGGTGACAAACTTGACATTTGCATACTGCTCCGCGGCAGGCAGCTTCGCCGCAAGCTCTGCTGGCACCTTACCCTCACTTACCAATTTCTGGTAACGCACTGGATGTGCATAACCTTTCAGGTAGGAGAGTTGCCCTTCATCGGAGTAGATGTATTCAATCCACAGGCGTGCGGCAAAGGGATCTGGTGCAGTCTTGTTGACGAAAGAGATGTCGGGACCAGCAATGGAGCCATCAGAAGGAATAACGACCTTGAGATTGGGTCTACCTTTGAGTATGTCGCGGTAACCGAGTCCTGCAAAGTCCCACATAATACCAATTGCAACCTCACCCTTGGTCATGTTGGCAAGGTTCGTAAAGGCCGGAGTGAAGTTACCCTTCTGCTTTAACTGCTTGAAGAAGTCGATACCAGGCTGAATATCATCAAGGCTGCCAGTTTGTGCAAGTGCCGCCGAGTAGACTGCAATGAAAGCATCATTTGACTGACGTGGATCACCGTCGATGCCCACTTGATTCTTATAGTTCCCTGTGAGCAAGTCTTTGAACGAGGTCGGCGGATTTTTCACGATATCCGTGTTGATAACGAATGCTTCTGTACCATAGTACTCGGTACACCAATAGCCATCAGGGTCCTTGAGGTCATCAGGAATATCAGCCCAATGTGCATGTTTGTATGCTGCCACAAGACCCTGCGTCCTCGCCCGTGAACCGAATTTAAATCCGGCATCACTGATATCTCCCTGCGCATGTGATTTCGACCTGATGAATACTTCGAGTTGTTGTGCAGAAGAAAATAATGCTTCGGCCTGATACTCGACCGGTACGTATTTTGCGGAATAGCCTGCCAGCATTTCTTTGTAGTTGGCCCACTCTGGTGAAATACCAACCGCTTGTAGCTGACCTTCCTTCTTTGCATTCGTGATGAGCGTCTGCATATCAATTGGGCCAGCCATGTTTACGTTGCTACTACTACTAGTACTAGCAGCACTCCCACATGCCGCTAAAAATGACGGTAGCGCGAGCGAGGAAACACCAAGCGCACTCGCTTGTTGAAGAAAACGGCGACGATTGAGGGGAGCGAATACGTTACCAAATAGCTCCTGATTACTCATAAATGAAGATACCTCCGACAGTTTCAATCGATCTTGATTACTTATAAATGAAGATACCTCCGACTGCTTCAACGGGTAACGACGTGTTTGCAATGCCAGATTTTTCTTCTCCTCGCTACTGCTCAAATCCTGATCTCTCCCTTTAAGCAAGTTTGCCTCTAAAATACATTGAACAAAATATCCAACAAAATTTAATAGAACAAGTACTTAAAATTTCTTGAAATATGTGGTATATTTTAATTGAAATTTAAAACTCGTTTATAGGAGGCTCTATGAATGAACAAAGGCACGGTGGCTTTCTCCCTGTTTCCCTCTCACGCAGACATTTTCTGTATGGAACAACAGTGATTGCTGCCGCTTTATGCAATCCACTGACAAGCATATTCGATTCCTCTGCGCTCCCATGGGTTTCTGCCGCCACGGGTATTCCCGGTGATCCAGGCAATTTTTTCCTTGATCCATCCTTACTTTCGACGTATCCAGGTGATACCCAAGGACCCCTGGCCGAACAGTACCTGTATCAGAGTGTCGGTTCCAACACCGCGATCGAGAATCCGACATCTGGTGGTGCGCCCGCCTATCTCACCAAGCGATGGGCCGATAACACCAACTGGTATTCATATCGCATTCCCGTCGTTGTCTCCACTCCCGCCCCGCTTTATCTCACTATGATCACCAAGGGCGAGGTGAAGCTGACCGTTGCCGGTCAAGTTCTGCTCAATACCGGCTCCAGTGGGCAAGGCAATTATACCGCGCGCGAGTTCAAGTTAAGTGATAGCACAATGTGGTCCAATGGGTATCTAGAGGTCAGATTCGATGACGCCAATCCCTCGACTGGCTGGGGACCGAACCTCTACTCGTTAGATCTAGGACCGGTTTCGCGTTGGTACAATCGACACTCGCACATCCACTGGGATACAACCAACGTTGTCTGGAATCTGGGTTACTACGATGGATACAGTAGCGAATTTGGTGGTAGCACAACCGACTTCACGGTTGGTGGCGATTTCTCACAATTGGCCGCGAGCGGCACTCTGCTGCTACGTTGGAGTCAATCCAATATCGATAGTAGCAAAAAGTATTATTTTCTGGCGGGAGTTATCGGTGGCGGCGCCGCAGGCAATGGCACCGATACCATTGATATTGGTAATAACGGTAGCAATGAAGTCTCGCTCACGACAACGAATGCGCGCGTCTATGACGTGGATATTACATCGTATGTACAGCCAACAGGCAATGTCGTCAAAATATCGATTCCCTCTATGGCCGTGTACGACTTTTTTGCCGTGGTCGAGGTTTCGCCTACACCTGTCACCCCTCTGAGCTCATTACGTGTCTCCTTCGGAGGCAACGAGCAGGCAACCAATTTCACTAAACTGATCAATACATCGATGTACTGGCTATTGGAGGTCGAAAACCAGGCCAACACCGGTTATATTGATCCCTCGCTCTATAATGGTGAATACTGGGGCACCTATTTTGTCGCCGATATGGGGCCAGCGATGACGGAATTGTTCAAATGGGGCTTTCTGGACCGCGCTCGCGAGACGCTGAACTACTTGCAGCCCGATACCAGCGGAACGTACAGCGGTCACTACGGCCAGGATATCGCGGCTGGAAACCTGATTTTTTCCACTATGGCGAATCTGATGCGCGCGGATAATCTGAGCACGCAGGACCAGTCACTCTACTGGACACGTTTGCAGAACGGCATGAACACGCTGGTCTCCCTCAGCGGCGCGAACTCTTTTGGCCTGGTCTACGGTACCAACGTCGAAACATCTTCCGACAGCCTGGGCATTTATGTCAACAGCACCTCCTATGCTGTGCTGCGCAACGCCGCCGATATTGCCAATCGTCTCGGCTACACATCCCAGCGCGATAGCTGGAATGCCGCTGCGCAACAGATTTACAACGCCATCAACACCCATTTGCGCTGGTCCACCAATACCACCTGGCTCGGCCAACCCATGCAGGCGGGTACCTGGATGTATGGTGTCAATAGCGATGGCTCGTTGCCGAGTAGTGTGCACGCTGCCTGGCATTCGGTAGGCTCGGCCAAAGATGCTTACGAGGGTTTGTGGGCTGATGATATCAATTTCCGCGACGTCTCCAATGCTACACTGGACTATCATATGCAGACGTTCTGGAGCAACTGGAAAACGTTTGGGAACAATCGTGGTTTTGGCACGGACTATGGTGCGCTCTCCGAACGTGGAGGCTGGCCGCTCAATTCCTTGCTGGAGGCCGATCGTATGGGCGATGCGAAAAAGAACCTGGAGCACGTCACGTTCAATTCTACCGACATGAACTTCGCCCCGTTTGGCCCCAACCAGGCCAATACGTTGTGGAATTACCCAGTTTTGACCAAGCTCTCGCCGTGGGACATCATCCGTGAAACGGATACAACCGATAAGGGGAACGCGCCCAGTGTCGGCAACGGCGTGACCGAGGACCTCAACCTGGTCGAATATATGCTCTTCCTCAAAAACGCGCGTCTTATGGCAGGCGTTGATGACGCGCTTTATGGCGGAAACAATCTTGTGCTGATCCCTCGTTTGCCCTGGGGATGGACTTCGCTCAACGTGAATGGTTGGCCGGTGACATACCTGAATGGCTCATCATTTGCGCGCACGACGGTTTCTTACAGCGTTCAGGTACAGCCGACACAGGTTACTATGCAGGTTTCGGCTGCCGCCTCCATCAGCAATGCGCGTGTGCGCCTCGGCCCGTTCGATCCGACCGCGCAAGGGACCGGGGTGAGTGTCAATGGCAACAACGTCACCTTTACGCAGGAGGTGCGCGGTGACGCGAGTTGGCTGTGGATCGCGCTCACCCTTTCTGGTACGACGCAGATCGTGGCAAACGTGAGCGCTCCTCTGCTCCAGGCATTTTACTCGTTCGATACGAACAGTCTGAGCGGTTTTACCAGTAACGGGGGAACCTGGACCGCCAGCGGTGGTCATGTGATCGCGCAGGTAGGAGCCAATGACGGCTGGAATGTGAATAACAATACAATTACTGATGGTTCCGTCTCAGCTGATGTAAAACTAGATAGCGGTCACGCGGTTGGTATTGCCACACGTAGTACTGGTGATGGCACGCAAGGGTACGCCTTGATTGTCGACCAGGTTGATGGCGTGATCAAACTGGCGCGTTACCCCTATACGGTATTGGCTTCCGCGTCCATCAACGTCAACTTCCAGCGCACCTACAATTTGCGCCTGGATAGCGTTGGGACGACGTTGAGCGCTTATCTTAATGGTGTGCAGGCGCTAACAGCCAGCGATAGCACCTATGGTTCCGGCCACTATGCTCTCTTCGCCTACAATTCCACGAGCGAGTTTGACAACCTCCTGGTCAAAAACGCGCCTATCCTGGAACAGACTTTCACTGGCACGAGTGTGAGTGGTTGGACAGCCAACGGAGGGACCTGGAGTAATCCTGGTGGACTACTCAATGTGAGCACACCTGGCGATGCCTGGTTTATCGCTTCAGCTAGTGGCACCAACTTCATCTACTCCGCCAATGTGCGCCTTGTCTCAGGGCATGCGGTAGGCATCAGTGTGCGTACCAACAGTAGCGGTGGCACGCAAGGATACGACCTGATCCTCGACCAGGCCGACGGCGGTGTGAAATTCGCCGTCCGACCGTACGCGCAGCTCGCGTTCGCGCCGTTTACTATTGTCGACAATCAGACGTATAACCTGCGTATCGTGGCGAATGGCTCAACGCTCAAGGGCTATATCGATGGTCAGTTGATGCTCACGGTCAGCGATACGACTTACACTACCGGCCACTTCGGTCTGTTTGCCTACGATTCGACTGGCAAGTTCGACGATGTGCGAGCGGTAGCTCAATAGCTCCTGGTCGAGCATGCCGCTCGCATCGATCCAGACTCCGTGCGAGCATGGGAGAGTGTGGAAAGGGGAAACGCAGATACCGCGCTTCCCCTGCTCTTATAGAGATCTTTTTTAATAGAAGGACAGATAATGCCGAACGACTACACATTCAACGGCCTGGGTATGGGTCAGGGCAATCTCTCGCGGCTCTCTTATGCGCGCACACGCTCGATCAGCGCGGAAAATCCCACCGGCGAGAAGGGCCGCGGAGCTATGGCGACCGAGGGCACCGGTGCCAGTTGCGCTCGTGAGTTGGGACAGGGTTGGAAGGTTTCGCCTTCGGTCGAGATTGCGGCACATAGCACTTTTACGCTGGCGAATATCGAAGGACCAGGAGCTATCCAGCATCTCTGGATGACCACCTTTCCCGGCAACTGGCGCAAGCTTGTCTTGCGTGCGTACTGGGATGAAGAGGCGCAACCATCGATCGAGTGCCCGTATGGTGATTTCTTCGCCAACGGCTGGTGTGAACCATGCAACGTCAATTCACAACCGATTGCGGCCAACCCTTCGGGCGGCATGAATTCGTACTGGGAGATGCCCTTTCGCCAGCACGCGCGCCTGACGTTGGAGAATCTGAGCGATGATCCCATTATTCTCTATTATCAAATCACCTACACACTCACCGAGGTACCCTCCGACGGCGGCTATTTTCACGCGCGGTGGCGGCGCAGCGCTCCCGTTGCCTATCAAGATGTACATGTATTATTGGATGATGTAGAGGGTATCGGCCACTACGTCGGCACCTATCTCGCGTGGCAGAGCAATAGTAGCGGCTGGTGGGGCGAGGGCGAGATGAAGTTCTACCTGGATGGCGATACCGACTTTCCCACCATTTGTGGCACGGGGACCGAGGATTACTTCGGTGGCGCATGGTGCTTCCTACAGCAACGCGCCGACCGCCCACGTATCTTCGACGGATCGACATTCACCAGTACCTTCCTCGAAGGCAAGGTCGATCCGACGATCAGCGAGTATGGGGTCTACTCCACTCCGTTTCTTGGCATGCCACAGGTGATAAAGCCGGATGGCCTCTATCGCAGTCAGCAACGTTTTGGCCTCTACCGCTGGCACATTATGGACCCCATTCGTTTCACACAAAATCTGCGCGTCACCATCCAGGCCCTCGGCTGGCGCAGCGGAGGACGTTACTTACCGTTGCAGGACGATATCGCCTCAACCGCTTTCTGGTATCAGGCGGAGCCACACCGTCCTTTTCACCCCCTGCCTGACGCCAACCAGCTAGAGGTCGTCTAACATTTACGACAAAGCGAGCAAGAGCATACGAGTAGTAGTATTACTCGTATGCTCTTCTTTAAGTAGAACAAGCTATTGTTAACCCTGAGCTTCTTGTATCTCGGCCAGTTGATGGGTGAGATCGAGTGTGGCTGGATATAATTGTCGATAGATGCTATAGAGCTGCCCATAAATGGCCTGTGTACCAGTATCGGGCTGCACACTCGCCACGATCGGGTTCCAGTTGGTGTCCGCCGTCACGAGTCCAGCCGCCAGGGCCGCCATAAACGCATCGCCGTAGCACGCACCGATGGTATTGGCGGGAATCTGTTGTGGCAGTCCAGTAATGTCCGAGACGATTTGCAGCCATAAATTGCCCTTTGTACCACCACCCACCGCAACTAGGCGCTTGATCTCGCCTCCAGCAGCGCGCATCACTTCCAGGATATGACGCACGCCATAGGCAGTGGATTCCAGCAAGGCGCGATAGATATGGCCGCGCCCATGCCGCAAGGTCAGGCCACAGATAATCCCACGCGCCTGAGGATCGAACAGTGGTGTGCGCTCGCCCGCGAAATAGGGCAACACCACCAGTCCTTCCGAGCCTGGTGCGACTTTCCCCGCTTCTGCAAACAACGTCTCGTAGGCTATATCGCCCGCGATACGCCTGAGCCACGCGGTCAGCGCTCCCGAAGTCGCCATGCCCGCGGCCAGCGAATGTGTGCCCGCGAACACACCAGCCGTACTCCACAGCGAAGGGTGCGACAACGCCTCTTGTTGTACTTCGACCATGAACATCGTGGTGCCGTACATGAGCATCATGTCCCCTGGCTCACTGACACCCACGCTGAGCGCTTCCGCCCAGGCATCGATGGTGCCGGTCGCGACCGGTGTACCGATGGGTAGACCCGTCAGGGCCGCAGCTTCTTCTGTCACATAACCTGCTATGTCCGAAGGCCAGAGTAATCGCGGTAGCGGGAGGCCAGGCGCGATATCCTGTGCCCATTCCTCTATCCAGCTGTTCTCATGAATATCGTAGAGCGGATCACACTGGCTCGCGGAATGATGATCGAGCACGTACTCGCCGGTGAGCCGTTCCACGATAAATGAACTTGCCATTAAGAACTGCTCTGTGCGTTGCCAGACTTCTGGCTCGTGTCGTCTCAACCACAATATCTTCGGCCCCACGGCCTGGCTATTGAGTGGAGACCCGCAGCGAGCCAGAATTTCTTCCTGCCCATATTGTTGCGTCAGGTCCTCGATCTCCTTGCTCGCGCGCGTATCGATGCCATAAAGAATCGCTGGTCGCAAAGGCTCGCCATGCTCGCCCGCCGCTAAAAAGCACGGTCCGATACCGCTCACACAGATCGCGGCGATGCTTTGTGTATTTTGTCGCAATAGGTCCTGGCAGATCTCGTGAAAATCCTGCCACCAGATCTGTTCCGCGTCATGCTCGGCCCAACCGGGTGCCGGGAGCGAAAGTTCGTGCGCCTTTTCGCTGCTGGTGATGATGTCACCACCTGCTGTGACCAGCACACCCTTAGAACTGGAGGTACCGATATCAATACCCATCACAACAGAACTTTGAGCATTCATGCCGCACCTCCAAACCCATCGTAATCGACATCGAGCAACTGGCAGACGATGCGCAACTCGTCGACATGATCTCCTGGAATGGCGTGAATATGGTTAGAGCCGTAGCGCCCAAGAAATTCCTCGCTGGATGCATCGAAACGCGCGAAAGCATGCGGCCATGTGTAATCGCTCTGGTGCATCAACGCCTCATTGGTCTCATTATCGAAGGTCTCGAACGTTCCACGCAACACATGCATACGGTAACGACCTTTGAGGCGCGTGAGACGCGCGAAAGTGAAATCGCCGGGCGCGGCCAGATGATGGATCGAGGCACCACCGGCCTTGAAGTAAAAGCCTTCGGGATAGAGGTGTACATGGCGCATGTTTTCCGCTGGATCATCGCTACGCGCCGCGAACCATGTCGCGTGCTGACCCGAATTGCACAGATCCCACACGTTTTGCTCCTGGTGATAGTGGCGCACATCGGCGAAGAGAACCGGTGTGTGCGAGAGACCTTTCAATATCTGCATCGTGAGGGCGGCGTCCATATCGGCCTCGGTCGCGCACACGTGCGTCTCTTTCGCGCCATCCCAGTCGTAGGGATCGTTAAGGAAGGCCTCGGTGACATCCATGGTTGCGAAATGCGTCGTAAGCTCGGGCTGCCCTTTGATGCCGGAGAAATCGAGCTTCCACTCGTCGATCAACTCGCGCATGGCGTAATAAGAGGCAATCTGCCTTTCAAGTAGCGCGGGTGTCAATTGTTTCCCATCGTAATGAACTCCGGCGGCGTACTTTTCGAGCCAGTTTCGTGCCGCTTGCACTTTTGCTTTATCAACCAGTTCGCTGCGGCGTACTAGTTCCCACTGATCGATCTCCTCCACGTCGATACCGAACTGTTTCATCCATTGATCGGTCGATGATACCGCGGTATACATACCCATCGGACGACCACCGATACGACCAAAGGTGCTGCCCGAAAGCGCGTTGACAGATGACGCCGCGTTGATATACTGCTCGATGCGCGCAAGTACTTGCGGATCAGCAATATCACCCCAGGTACGCCCGTAGGTGCGCCCGATCTGATCGAGTCCACCCGCCGCCGCCAGCATACCAACCATGCCCGGATATTGCGGTTTGAGCGTCGAGAAAAGCAGCATAGCACCAGGCGTGGCGTGTGCCGCCAGCATAGTGAAGTGCGGGAAAGCCCACACCGGAATATTGAAGATAGTCAGATCTGGTCGCGCATCCGCCAGCCTGCGCGCCTCCCTCGTGGCAAGTTCGTTGGTCCAGATAGGCTCATCGCCACGCACGACCTCGTGCCCCTTTTCTTGCAGCGTCGTAACAATTTTTTGCTCGATATCTTCGATGAAGGGAACGAGGTCGCGATGCACAAAATCTCGACCATCAGAAAACGTGAGCAATCCAATACGAGCCATAACTTTTTCTCCTTCGCAGTACAACTATGTACGATCTACACTTCATAAAAAGTATTTCTCCACCAAACCACATCACCACCCTCCCTTCATTGCGTCCTCCTCCCCTCGCTATGCCCGAAAATGAGCGCAAAAGTCCTGTAAGCCAGAATGTCACTAAATCCTGCATCATGGGGATTGAGGTATCTTTTATTTTTTGCGCATATTGCGTACTGAGCCACGTTTGACAAGCCTGGTCGGAATCGTCCATTTAATAGAAGAAAATTGCGCATCCTGCTCGGGCAGTTCAATCAGGCTAAGCAAACGTTCTACCGCGACGTGCCCCATGACTTCGCCCGACACCTGCACCGATGTAAGTGGTGGGTGCAGGATACGCGCTTCTTCGATATCATCGAAACCAATGATGGAGATGTCGTCAGGAATGGTGAGTCCACGCTCGGCTATAGCCCTGTACGCGCCGATAGCCGTTTTGTCGCTGACCGCGAAGACCGCCGTCGGCGGCACGGGCAGGTCGAGCAGCATGTTCATCTCACCAAAGCCTTTCACATCGCCGTGTGAGACGCGTGGAGGCACCAGTTGCGCATCGGGTTCCAGGCCCGCGCGCTGAAGGGCCAGCATATAACCAGCCTGCCGTTCGCCCAGTGTCCAGTATTTCGAGGGTCCACGAATGAAGCCGATACGCTGATGGCCCATCTCCAGCAGATATTGGGTGGCTGCGTAGGCTCCGGCGAAATTATCGGGGACGATGGTGGGGAGCTTCAATTCAGGGATGAAGTGGTCGACCATGATTACGGGAAGATGGCTCTCGACCGCAGCCTGCACCCATTGCTGGTTGAGGTCGCCTCCACCCAGAATGATGATGCCCGCGGTCGTATCACGCTCCCAGTGGCGGTCTGTGAGGGAATCGTCGGGCGAAACAAACTCGAACACCACCCGATAGTTGTTGCGGCGCGCAACCTCGTCGATGCCCATCAGGATCGCTTTGTTGAATGGGTCAGAGGTGGGCACCACAGGCAACCGTTCGATGATGATACTGATCGTCTGCTGCGTCAACATATTGCGCTTCGGTGGTAACTCGTAGCCCAAGAGACGCGCCGCATCCTGTACCCGCTGACGTGTAACCAGTGCGATACCCTTCTTGTCATTTAGTACCAGCGAAACTGTGCCAACTGATACCTGCGCATGTTCCGCGATATCGCGTAACGTCACAGTGTGATGCGTGTTATCTGTGTTTTCCGTCTCTTGCTCTGTTTGTTTCTGTGTTTCCACCGCTGTTTTTTACCTCTATATTTCTCTATTTACACCCATTTGAAGTTTACACCCAAAAGCTTACCAACGTAAACACTTGTGCGCTAGCGGGATACCACCATCTACCCGTCCTGGCTGACTATGCCTTTTCTTTAGAACCAACAAGCGATGCACACGTCTGCTGCGTGAGCAACTCCAGACAAATGACCAGGGGAACACATAACAGCGGCAGGAGACTGACAGCGTTGAATACAACTGTGACAAAGATTTCCAGCACAGCAAACAAAGCCAGTATGACCAGTTGCTTCGCGAGTTGTAGCCGTGTGACCGCCAGCGAAACTTTCCAGAATGCCCAACCACGCAGATTATGCGACGGTAACGAAAAGGCTGTCAGGCCCGCGAGCACTACCAGTGTCGTAACAGCCCCATCGAAAAAGAGCGGTAGATAAAGCCAACTCTCGCGTGGATAGGATACCAGCAGAGTGTACGTCGCCATAAAGATGCTGATCATCAGCGCTGGTAACGCGCTGATACGAACTCCTATCAGCCAGTTTTGGCGTATGAGCCTGAGCAACATGCGCCAGGAGACCTCTTCTCCCGCGAGCAGCATGCGTGTGCCTACAACAATTCCCAGCCAGCTGGGGCCGAGTGTCAGTACCGCCATCCACAGCGCCAGCAGTGGCGCACCTAGTAGCCACACGGCGATTGCGGGCAGCACGGCCAGGTAAAGCAGCAAACTGGCGAAGATGAACAGCATCATATGTTCCCAGATCAGCCGCGCGACGCGTACCGGCATGGGAGCAACAGGCATCTGCGTCATTTGTGTCAGGCTGGCAGTCGACGTTTTCACCGCTTTATCCTTTCAACCCCGTCGAGGCGATACTTTCGGTAATAGAACGTTGGGCGAAGAGAAACACGATCAGGATGGGCACCAGCACCATGGAGATACCAGCGAAAATCACGGTCGGCGGCGCGCCACCCCCATAGGGGCCTTGTAACGAAACCAGACCGACAGGTAGCGTCATTTTATCAGGAGTCGAGAGGAACAGGTTGGGCCAGAAGAAGTCGTTCCAGGTGGCCTGAAAGATGAAGATAGCCAGCGAGGCCAGCGCCGGTCGCGCGAGTGGTAGAACGACGTAGCGCAGAATACGGATGTAGCCAGCACCATCCAGCCGCGCGGCATCCTCTAGTTCGCGTGGAATGGTCATGAAAAACTGGCGCAGTAGGAAAATCCCCAGCACATTGATCAGCGCCGGAAGGTAAACCGCTTCGTGCGTGTCCAGTAGACCGAGGTAACGAATCAGAATGAATGTCGGAATCGCAGTGACCTGTGTCGGCACCATCAGCGCAGTGAGAAAGAGCGCGAAGATTACTCTGCGACCAGGAAATTCAAGCCTTGCCAGCGCGAATGCCGCCAGCGCGCTGGTGATCACTCCACCCACCGTCACAATGATGGCAATTTCGAGGCTGTTAAAAATCAGCAGACCGAAGGGAATCAGCGAGAAGAGTTGCTGATAATTGCCAAGTGTGAAAGGTATTGGCAACCATTTGGGCGGCACCGTGAGCGAGTTGGCGGGCGGCAAGAATGAATTGACGAGCAGCCAGAAAAAAGGGGCCAGCATCAGAATCCCGATCAGCACCAGTATGATGTTGAGCAGTGTATTGTTGATGCTGGGCAACAGACGTGTATGTTTTTGCTTGGGTAGTACAATTTGAGACATGCAGCACAACCCTTCCTTTTACTCGTAAAAGACCCAGTAGCGGCTGATCGTCAGTTGCAGAATCGTCAAGAGCATGATGACGATAAACACGATCAGGGCCAGCGTCGAGGCATATCCCATCTGGAACGATTGGAAGCCCGTCTGATAAATGTAGAGCACGATACTCAGCGTCGCCGTACCTGGTCCACCATTGGTCATGATATACATGGGATCGAAGATCTGGAACGCGCCAACCACGGTGATGATGCACGCGAAGAGCAGGGTAGGCGACATCAATGGCACGGTCACATTCCAGAACCGATGCCAGGCACTCGCCCCATCCAATCGCGCCGCTTCGTGCAGATGAGAAGGCACCCCCGATAGGCCAGCAAGCAGGATGATGAAGGTGAAGCCGAGTGTGCGCCACAGATCCACGAAGATGAGCGCAGGCAACGCGAGCGAAGATGTCTCAAGCCAGTTGGGATGTGGCAATCCCAGTTTCCCCAGATAAAAGCCGACGATGCCGAAGTTGGGATCGAGCAGATAAAGCCACATCAAGGCCACCGCGGCCCACGACATGATCAAAGGGAAAAAGTAAGCGGTACGCAAAAAGTATTTCAACCCACTCGGAATCGCCCGATTGACCGCCAGCGCCAGTAGCATACCCAATCCGAGGTGCAACACCAGCGAACAGATTGTAAACACAATCGTGTTCAAGATGGCTGTGTGGGCCGAGGGGTCGTTGAGCAGCTTCACGTAGTTCGCCAGCCCTACGAATTGCGCCGGGGTGAACATATCCCAACTAAAGAGACTGAGCCCGAACGCACCTAGAAATGGGATAGCGATGAAAACCGTAAAAAGCAGTAGTGCAGGACTGAGAAAGAGATACGCCGCGATAATCTCACGCCTTTGCTGCCTTGTCCGCTTCGGCCTTCCTCTTTGTAGGTGTCGTGTATGTGTTTCTGCTTGAGCTGTAGAGCTGCTCATTTTCGCCAATGCTTCCACGTTATTCTCCCGCTTCGCGCGCTATCTCCTCAAAGACGTGTGTGATTGAATGTTTTGTCCAATCACACACAAGTGTATCCTATGAAAGGGCGGCTGTAATCTGCTGGTTCAGTTGCGATGCTCCTTGCTCGGGCGTGATATTGCCAGTCAGGACCTGTGAGGTGATGTTGTTGATCGCTAACTCGATCACGTTCTCTTTATTGGGTGCAGGCAGCAGCGTGCCATAATCTAACGCCGCATAGAGTTTCTCCATACCCTGTGGTGCGTTCGACAGGAAGAGATCACTGGTAGCGATCGAACGCCGCATTGGCACAACTGTGGCTCCCTGCTGCACAAAATACTGACCAGCTGTTTTCGAGGTCATAAACTTGGTAAAAGCCCACGCTGCTTCTTTATTAAGGGAAGCCTTCATGATGGGATAGGAGTTAAAGCCAATAGGTGAGCCCGACTGGACTTTCTGCGGCCACTTGGCAATTTTCATCTTGCTGACCAGATTCAGCTCGCGCATATTGATGATCGGCCAGCAACCGCCTCCGAACATCGCCAGTTTCCCTTGCGCGGTAGCCTGGTTGGGATCGAACGTGCCACCGGGAGCTGGGCTGATGTTCTGGCTGACAAGCTGACGCATAAAGGTCAACGCCTCGATAGCTGCCGGAGTGTCAATGGTGGATTTTTTCAGGTCCGCACTCAACACGCTCGCGCCATTGGTCAGCAACCAGGGCATGATTCCGGTAAAATAACCGTTGTTGGTCGCCATACCATAGACACCAGACTTCGTCAGTTTCTGCGCCGTGCTGAGAAAGTCATCCCATGTCCATGAGTCACTTGGCTCGGCAACACCAGCTTGCTTGAACATGTCCGCGTTATACCACATACACATGGGGTTGAAATCGCCGGGCAGGTAATAGGTGTTACTATCAGGAGAATCGTTGGAGGCGAGTTGACGCAGGCGCGGATTGATGTCGTCAAAGAATTCCGCCAGCTCATCTTTGTCACGCTCCAGATACGCGTCGATCGGCTCTACCAATCCTCGACTGGCAAATAGACGGTGCCCTTCCGTCGCTACCTGGATCACATCCGGCACCTTGCCACCGGCAATCTGTGTAGAAATAGTATTGAAGAACGTTGCCCAGTTATTCGATGGATTCCCTTGCGCTGTGAGCTGTACATCCGGGTACTGTTTCTGGAAAAGCTCAAATAGCTTGTTCCAAACCTTCTGTTGGTCCGCTGTACCCAGATAGGCAACGGATAGCTTGCCCGAGATCTTTGCACCCTTAGGCGCGATTTTATCCGAAGATGAGGACTGATCTCCGCAAGCGGCGAGCAGCCCACTTCCTGCCAGTGCAAGTCCACTATAACCTACTCCCTTTAAGAAACTGCGCCGTCCTAGCTCGCGATCTCCATTAATGTACGAGAAAATATGCTCGCTATTCATAACATGTCCCGTCCTCTTTGAAAAACTTGTCGGTCTACTGGCTCATCTACGAGCACCATCATGATAACAAGCGAACTATACCATGCGTTTTTTTAAAAGTCAATGAATTTTTAAGTAAATTTTAGCTTGACTTTACCTCATTTTTAAGTTACTATCAGATTACATCAGGTGTAAGCCAGTACTTTCATGTTGCTATTCTCACCTGACTTCTGTATCTTCATCAAGAAAAGCAATAAAAAAAGGGTGAACGATCGCCTTTGCTCGCTGAAGAGTTTTAAACAGTGGTGTTTTGTTTAACTACCTACGGAGGATTGTGTATGGCGAACCTTATACATGACGATACCAGACCCTCAAGAGAAACCTGTGGCAATACCTATGAGGGAGAAACGTTACGCCATGTCGCGTTGCCTTTAGGAGGCCTCGGTGCTGGACAGATTGCCTTGGGAGGCGATGGAGGTCTCAGGCAATGGCAAATTATGAATCAGGTCAACCACCAGGGTTTTGTACCCGATAGCTTTTTTGCCATCCGCACGTCCTGTATCGAACCACCTTTAAATAAAACACGTATTTTGCAATCACGCGAGATTTTGACGCGTGCTGAAGATACCACACCGCTGGTAAATGATGATTACATTCCTCCTGAGCAAAGGGCGCTACTCCAACAGTTCACCGGTGTTGAAAAGACTGTATTCACGGGCGCATATCCCTTTGCACACATCGAGTACCAGGATGAGCAGCTTCCTCTCGACGTGTCGATGGAGGCATATTCCCCCTTTATTCCGCTTGATGCACGTGCCAGTGGGCTACCCGCTATTATTTTCACCTTCACTTTGCATAATCACTGGTCACAAGAGCTGCATGGCGGCCTGGGGGCGACTTTGCAAAACGCGGTTGGCTGGGATGGCGTAACACCCATCTCCGGTCATCAATCGCCTCTGTATGGCGGCAATACCAACCGTTTGTACGAAAACAGCGCTATGACCGCATTATTGATGGAAAACCCATCGCTGCCCGAGGATCATCCTGGGCAGGGACAACTGGTACTTGCCACGCCGCAACAACATGT
This sequence comes from uncultured Dictyobacter sp., assembly GCA_964657925.1. GTDB lineage: Bacteria > Chloroflexota > Ktedonobacteria > Ktedonobacterales > Ktedonobacteraceae > Dictyobacter. The sequence continues at coordinate 56,121 of CAZZWK010000022.1, read as the reverse complement.
GCGCGCCTACGAACGTTGGACCAGACCGGAACAGTTCGTGCAGTTTATGGAGGGGGCGAATCCGAATCACCAGTTGCTCTTACAGCGCGTGAACCGCCAACGGTCCTATCGCAATAATCCGGGTGTCGTAGAAGGTCCGAGCCCTGCTGGCACTACCTGGAACGGAGGCCTGTTCGTACCTTTCCAACTTACTCCCGGCGAGACAACCACGATCACGTTTATTTTAAGCTGGTATTTTCCCAATCGCTATGTCAATTTCGATCAGTTCGGCCCCCAACATGATTACGGTCATAGTCGTTTCTGGCTGGGCAATGCATATGCGGCGCGTTTCGCCGATGCCCTGGATGTCGCACGCTATGTGCTGGAGCACCAGGATCAGCTGGAAAGCACATCCCGCGCATGGACACGAGGGATTTATGACAGTACGCTACCCGACTGGATGAAAGAAGCAGTCGCGGTCCAGGGAGCGTTGATCCGCAGCCCCACCTGCTTCTGGACCGAGGATGGTCGCTTTTACGGTTTTGAGGGATCGCTGGGCGCGTCGACTGCTATGTGGAATGGGGCATTTGGCGGTTCCTGCCCCCTTAACTGCACCCATGTCTGGAACTACGAGCAAGCACTTTCCAGGCTTTTTCCAGCCCTGGAGCAGAGTATGCGGCAGACGGATTTGAAGCATGTACAGGCTCCGGCTGGCTATATTCCGCACCGCACTATTTTGCCGCTCTACCTCGCACAATTATGGGATGTGCACATCGGTGGTCCAACCAATCCCGCACTCGATGGCATGCTTGGAACGGTGCTCAAAACGTATCGCGAGGTACGTCAGGGTGCGGGTAAGGACTGGCTCGACGAGTACTGGCCTCATATCGAGCGTCTTATGACCTATATCATCGCGAAGTGGGACCCAGAGCAAGACGGTGTGCTTGAGGGTGAGCAGCCCAACACGTACGACATCGCGTTCTATGGCCCCAATATGTATATCGGGGCGCTCTGGCTGGCAGCCTTGCGTGCAGCAGAGGAACTGGCAAAACGGCAAAATACTGGCGCACGAGCGGCAGAGTATCACAATCTTTTCGAACGCGGGAGCAAGAAATACGACGATCTGCTCTGGAATGGCGAGTATTACATTCAACTCATCGACGAAAATACACCACCAGAGGATCAATTCGGCGATGGCTGCCTGACCGACCAGCTCTTCGGTCAATGGTGGGCGCATCTGCTGGACCTGGGGTACCTGTTGCCGGTTGAGCACGTGCGTACAACATTGCGCTCCATCGTCACCTACAATCTACGCGTCGGTTTTCGTGACTTTACCCATGGCTATCGTATCTTCGCGGACGCAGATGACACCGGATTATTGGTATGCACGTGGCCGCATGCGGGCCGACCCGAGATACCGGTGCGTTACTGCGACGAGGTATGGACGGGCATCGAGTATCAGGTGGGAGCCCACTGCCTGATGGAAGGCATGCTGGATGAAGGTCTACGCGTGCTCTCCGCCCTGCGTGCACGCTATAACGGCGCGCGACGCAACCCATATAATGAGATCGAGTGTGGCGATCACTACGCCCGTGCCATGGCCGGTTGGTCGATACTGGACGCGATCAGCGGTGTACGCTACGATGCTTTGCAGCACAGCTTTGCCTTCAGACCAGCCCACACGGAGCAGGATTTTTGTGCGCCGTTGATTAGCGGTACCGGTTGGGGCACCATTGCCCGCCGCCCCACCTCGCATGGATGGCAAGTGGAGTTGTGTTGCGTTTATGGACAGCTAGAGGTGCAACAACTTCTGCTCGCTGATGGCGCAGAGCAGGTTGAGGTTAGCATAGGTAACACCACCTGTGCGGTCAGTACGACTTTTGCGGATAACGCCAGCATTCTCCATTTCGCGCAACTTCAGGTGTTGCAAGCAGGTACATCATTGATTGTCTCCATTCTACATGAGCGATCCTGAAGTGCGGAAGTGATGGTATGCAGGGTCAATGCCTGACTGGGTCCCTGAAGGCAAAGACCCAGCCACAGGTTTGCAGATGGTGTGCGAGGTCGGAAGGTGCGCGCATGATGTAATAGACAGCCCGCGTAACGCCGAGGAGATCACGGGCTCATAAATATGAGACAATTGGACAGCTTCCTTACAACTGTGGTGACCCCGCAAGATCCTTGAGAGAAAGACTCCCCACAAGGTGAAGTCCAGAAAACTGTTCAGCGGCATAAAATACGGGCTGCTACTCTCAAAACGCAGCAGCCCATTTCCCATTAGATGTTCATGCCTACCTCAGGAGGCAAGCACAAATTGCCACTGTTGATCTGTGTTGCCGTTGCTGCTCCATTGCACCACATCGGCTCCCGGCGCGGTCGAACTACTCGCAACACCCAGTACCAGCTCACTATTCCGATTCACAATGTTGTAATATCCACCACTTACAGCGATCAGGCTCCACTGTTGATCTGTGTTGCCTTTGCTGCTCCACTGCACCACATCGGCTCCCGGCGTGGTCGAACTGCTCGCAACACCCAGTACCATCCCACTGTTACGATCCACAATGTTGTAATAACCATTGCCCATATCGGTCAGGCTCCACTGTTGATCTGTGTTGCCGTTGCTGCTCCACTGTACTACCTGCGCCCCTTGCGCGGTCGAACTACCTAAAACACCAAGCGTCAACCCGCTGTTGTGATCCACAATATCGTAATAGCCATTGCCAGGGGTAACCTCGATGCCATCTACTTTGGCATTATCGACGACCGATGTGAATTGTAGGGTGATTTGCCCACTGCTGGTAGCTGTTGTTGCAAATTGCTCCACAACCGCCTTGTTCTCGGCTCCTGCCGTAGCGTAAATGTCAAAGTTGGACAATACTTGCTTGCCATTGATAGCGACATTGAAGGTACGTTTGCCGCTACTATTCCAATAATTCTCCGAGAAATGCAGACGCACGGTGTACGAAGTATTCGCGGATAGGTCGGGAAGCGTATAGGTGAAGTCGCCGTACCGCTCGTTTTGATACACCGCCTGCGGGGCAGGATTGACCGCGTCGCTCGTGTCGATACTTGCGGTCGTGGCATAGGTCTGTCCACCGCTATAGTAATTATCAGCAGAGAAAGTTCCCGCACCAGCACCACCCGCGCCGATTGCGTAGCCTGGTGATGTCGCGTTCCCACTCCACTTGAAGGTCACAATAGCACCTGCTGGCAACGTATAGGCGAATGATCGTGCGTTATTCCAGTTCACCTGAAAGGTATCGCTAGATGAAGACGTATTGTGTACCACGAGCACCTTGCTGCCATCGGGATTTTCGAAGGCGGCGTTGTTCAGGCTACTATCCTGCGTCGAGGAGGCGATATGATATGCCCCCGGCACCACGAACTTGCTGACCTGGCCGAGCTGGTAATAGTTCTGCGTAAAACTGGCGTCGCCTGTTGCTTGATCGATCGTTACCAGGCCGGTACACCCCCCACATCCGCTGCCCATTTTAGGACCACCTCCACCATGACCATCGTTGGAGGTATCCAACGCAATATTCCACAACTCGGCAGCCTTCGCCCAGTTCTGAGTCGCCGTCAACGCGACATCGATCGCGCTGTAGGGCGCGATCCCTGTTGGACCGGTGGAGCATTCCGTTTCATAGGTATCCTTGGTGGGATAGGCAACGTGAATCGTGCTCATCACCTGCAAATCGCCGCTGTAACAGTGAAAACCCACTCCACTGACGTACTGGCTGGCCGCTGCGTCGTTGAGCACCGTTTCAGGATACGAGGTATCCGCGTTGCTATCCCAGGCCAGAATTTTAGGGGAGAGCTGCGCCTGCGCTAAAGCCGGTCCTAAATTGTTCGCAATAAAATTCGCCTCATCTGCAGCTGGAAAGTCCATCGAGGAATAGTCGGTGGAATAGGTCGGCTCATTCTGAGGGGTAATTACAGAAATTGGGACGCCCTGCGCCTGGTACGCCTGAATGAATTTGACAAAATACTGTGCCAGGGGCGCGTAGGCATCGGCATTCAAACTCCCACCCCCGGTCATTGAATCATTGCTCTTCATCCACGCGGGTGGGCTCCAGGGATTGGCCATGAAGGTGAGGTTCGGATTGATCTGCAAGGCCTGCTTAAGCGTTGGGATAATGTAGGCCTGGTCATGCGCAATCGAGAAATCCGCCAGGGTTGGGTCAGTTTGACCATCGGGTTGGTCGTCGTACGAATACGGGGCCGGATTGGCTGGCGGGGTCGCGGTGTAGTCGGACGAACCCATAGGGATACGTACGAAGCTGAGCCCAATACCGTTATTGGGATCAAAGAGGGCCTGCATGACTGCGTTGCGCTGCGCAGTACTCATCTTGGTTCCGATGAGATAGGCGGACGTGTCCGTCATCGCGGCCCCGAAACCAACCATTTGCTGATACTGGGTACCGTCGCTGACAGCAAGAGGGTTCCCCGTTGCGGTGCCCGCGTTAAATGCGAGATCAGGTTGAGCCGTGATAGTGTTCTTGCCATCGGTCGTCGTCAACCAGGCACTCACAGCTGTAGCATCCGCATGTTGTAAGGGCATTTTTACAACAGGAGGTAAGGATGTCTTAGCATGGACGAGGGAAGCATCGGAAAAGACGAAAGAGCAACTCAGAACAAAGGTACAAAGAAACAGGGAGACAAACGAGCGAAGCACTGATTTCAACATAGAGTCCTCCATGACCAAAAAAAGACAACACTGTTGTTGTGATTCCCATTCATCACAGAAAGGGTATCATGCTTTCGGTAAATATACCTGGACGATCCATCTCCAGAAATCGTAGGTTTAGTAATGAATTTACCTTACCTGCTGAAAAAGAGTATACCTGACAGAATTGGAACTTGTCAAGTTACCTTTTGCACAAGTTTCCCTCTGATACCGACAGGGAAATCCCTGTTTTTTGACACTCCTAGCGCTTTCGCATATACTTTTTCACATGGATACCCAACCTAAAGTAAGGAAACTACTTTACTCGCTATAGATTGCAATGACAGGGCAATGGACAGACTTCGTTGCCCTCTACAGAGAAAGATAACAGTTGTGGAATCTTTTCTTGATGGGCCAGCTATTCCTGGCAATTTGCGGCAACTGAATCGGCTCACCACGTTACGACTCCTGCATCAGTCTGGCCCTGTGACCAAACCTGAACTTGCCCGTATCAGTGGAATTAGTCGTCCAACAGTAGCGAAAGTCGTTGACGAACTGGAAGAGGAAGGCCTGGCGGAACGCATCGGGGTCACCACGCCATCGGCGAGCGGAGGGAAACCGGGAGCACTCTATCGTTTCAACGCAGATGGAGTACGCAGTGGCGCCATCTTTTTCACGGTAGATACAGCACATCTTGCCATCGTGGACGCAAAGGCACGCGTGCTGGGCAAACTTGAGCTTCCACTAAACACGGACCGTCGGCCTGAACCAGTCATACACCTGGTCACCAACGCATTTCAAACACTGCTAGCTTCGTTACAAATCACGGCAAATCAACTGCTGGGACTAGGCGTTGGGATGCCCGGATTAACCTCGTTTCGGACGGGCGTCGTTCACTTTGCACCGCACTTCCCGCAGTGGCACGATGTCCCGCTACGAGCACGTTTGCAGGACCAACTGGGGGTCGACGTATGGGTCGATAATGATTGCCATGTGCGGGCACTGGCCGAACGTCACTTTGGAGCAGGTCAGACGAGCAGCGATTTCGCTATCATCGAAAGCGGCATCGGCATTTCAGCAGCATTTTACTTACAAAACATGCTCTATCGGGGAATCGGGGAAACAGCCGGCGAAATCGGACATATGACGATACAAGAAGATGGGCCATTGTGTGAGTGCGGTAATCGAGGTTGCTGGGAAAGTTTGGCATCCACAAGTTGGATGGTGAACCAAGCCTACCAGCAGAAAAGCAGCCACCAACTCGACTGGTTGGTGCTCCCCAAACGCAGGCGAGAAATGGGCGATAAAGAGAATACAATAGAACCACAAATCATTAATGTAGTTGCCAACAGCATTTTTCGCGCGGCGAACGCAGGTCAACCAGAGGCGATCAACATGGTTCGTCAGCATGCCACACATTTCGGGATCGGTGTTGCCTCTCTCATCAATACATTGAATCCACAGCGTATCGTCATCTGGGGAGATTCGGTCGCTAGCGGTGACCTCTTTTTGGAAACGGTGCGTATGGTGGTGCGACAACGAGCGCTGAAACGTCCGCGCGAGCTCTGCGAAATCGTTCTTTCCTCGCTCCCACAAGATATCGGCGTCATTGGAGCCGCCAGCCTGGTGATTGATGCGCTTTTTCATCGATAACGCTTTCACTCGTACCCGACACCCGTTGCATCACAGGAAATCATACCTATGGGTATGATTTCCCATCCTCGATACGCTCTTTCGTCTCTTCGCGCATGCACACTCATTCCCCTGTCACTGGCTCATCTACAACCTGAATGTAATCCTCTTGTGCTGTTCCCGGATCGGCTTGTATCGCGCGTACTTCCCAACGCGACGTATCCCCTTCGCGCCAGAAACGCAGCGAGATCGAACAGGGGCCGATGCGCAAGTGCTGTAGTTCAGCGTCCGCCAACCAGTCAGGCAGCGTCGGGCGAACATAGAGCCGTTTGTGGGGCGCATCGGCACGCAAACCAAGCATTGTTCGGATCATATGGAAAATACTGCCTGTTGCCCATGCCTGTGGAATGTTAGCACCAGCAGGATACAGAATGGGGAAATCGAAGTCACTATCACGTTGGACACCCGCGAAGACCTCTGGTGGTCGGTAGGCATCGAAACGCTCGCTCGCATCGAAGATCGCCCGCATCACCGCATTCGCCTCGCTTGCCAAACCATAGCGTTTGAAGCCATCTGCGATGATTCCGTTATCTTGCGGCCAGACCGAACCACGTTGATAGGAAAACGGATCATATGCGCTATTTTTGCTGGAAAGTGTGCGAATACCCCAACCGCTCCACATATCTTCCTGCAATAATCGCTTGGCGGTACGCTCAGCTTTATCCTGATCCACAATACCACTCCACAGGCACTGTCCGGCGTTGGAAGCCACCGAGGTAATTTGCTTCTTATCAGGATCAAGCCCAAAGGCAATACAACCTTCCTCTTCTACCCAAAACTGCGCATTAAAGGCACGCTTCAAACTCTCGGCCTGTTGTAATAGCGTCCGCGCACGTTCCTCATTGCCAAGAGCCTGAAATACCTCCGCCATACGTACTTTGGCATCGTAAACATAGCCTTGCAATTCACACAGACTCTTTGGCTGTTTCACCTGACTGCCATCGGCATACACGACCGCATCGCTCGCATCCTTCCAGCTCATATTTTCATAATGATAGGATGAGAAACTTTTGTATTCTTGAAAACCATCACCATCCAGATCGCCGCACTGGTCGATCCAGTCAAGACATTTTTCAGCCACCTCGCGATACTCTTTGAGCATCTCAACATCACCTGTCCAGCGATAAGCTTCAGACAACACTATCAGATAGAGTATCGTCGCATCCGCCGTTCCATAAAAGGGTGTGAAGGGAGCTTTATGAAAGTGTGCCAGTTCCCCGAAGCGAATTTCATGCATAATCTTGCCTGGTTGTGCTTCGCGCCAATCATCGCGCTCTGTCGCCTGATACTCGGCCAGACGTTTGAGCGCACCGCGTGCAAACCCCGCCGAAACCGCCATGTTTTGATAGGAGACGGTCAAACTATCGCGCCCGAAGAGGGTCACAAACCACGGCACACCGGCAGCAGGCACCCATGCCTCGTCCGAAACATCCATATCATAAATACGCAATGCTCCCATATCCTCAACGGCCTGCTGATACATTCTTTCGATGGTACCGTTCGAGGTTGTGAGAGCCGTACAACGCTCTTGCCAGCGCGCTTGCCGTTCATCAAAGTCGCTGCGTGGCTCCTGCCCCTTTGAGGGCATCGCACCTGCCGATGCTGTCCCTCGCTGTTGCTGAGTACATGAGCCTGCAGAAGGTTGCTTCATCTGCTGCCCATGTTCCAAAATCATGTCACCACAGGCATGCCAATGCTGATTCGGCTCCAGCACAATCTCATGGAAAAGACGCCCGTTCGCATAGCCCACCCCCTCCTCACTCGTAATACGGTAGGTAAACGCACGATGAAAATCCTGATGATCATAGGTCGTACGTAATTGTTTTTCCTGCGCATTCCAATCCGTATTCTGTTTGCCTCGTTGCACAATATGCTTCGACTTCACCTCAAACAGGTCAGCAAAATCCGAGCGCATCCCCAACTCCAGCAGAAACGCTATCTTCTTGCCCGTGTAGTTCGCAATCTCGATATCCTCGTGAATACCTTCGCTGACAATGCGGTTAAGCGTAACGCGTAACGTTTGTTCAGGGATGATACCCCCCTCCGTCTCCGTGATACGATTAGTGAGATGGAACCGCGAAGCATAGAAGCTGAGTTGGCTCGAATTGACGACCACCAGCGGCAAACGGTTAATGTAAAGGCGGTAAGAACTGACGAAACGTGTGTCCAGCGCATAAACACCCTGATCGGTATTCGCTTGAATCTCGCCACTTTGCGTTGTGACCATAAACGTGCGGCCCTGACTCATCGTAATTGTCGGTGGACCAACGCGTATTTCTATAGGCATCTTGTCCCTGCTTCTCTTGTAGTGAGGAACGCATTGTCCCTGCTATGTTCTCTTCCACCACCTATCAATCTGTTCATTTGGCTCTCTTATCGTATCACCTGGCAGAATCAATACCAACCCCCGTGCAATTGTTACCTGGAAACGTGTACGTGCCAGGGACAGATGTCGATGCCTGCTGCACAGATTTCTGCAAGCGCTCCAGCGTGAGTATCCCCACTGAAAACTCCCTTTTTAACCGTATATTAACCCATCAACCGATAGCCGTTTGGGGCTCGCGTGCTAATTTCAACATCGCGTCGACTGCACGCACATATCCCTTGCCATCCTTTGACTCCGACGGCATGTTTTGATGATTTTGTAAGAAGGATGGGTCCTGAGCGATGCGCTCGACCGACTCACGTACTTGATCGGCTGTGATAGTATCGGGATTCCAGGCGATTCCTAAGCCCAAATCCTGTATCCGTTCTGCCGCGATAGCATGTTCTGGTATTTGTGGAATAGCGATCATCGGAATACCGACGTAAAGACTTTCTACCACACTACTGATGCCAGCATGCGAGATAAATATGTTTGCGCGCGCGAGAACATCGAGTTGAGGAACGTAGTTCGCGACTAGAATATTGCGCGGCACAGGTCCTAAACTGGCAGCAATATTTTTTTGTCCACGCGAAAGCACCACCTGCCATTGTGTGTTGCCAAGAGCTTTGATACATGTTTTGAGGATATCAACGCGATCGTTGAAAAGGGTACCCAGTGTCATGTAAATAAGTGGTTTATCATCGCGTAGCCTTTCAAAGGGAAAGTCGCCCTGGAAAGGACGCGGCGTTATCGCCGGACCTACAAAAAGATAGCTTTCATCAAATGTATCGGCTCTGGGCTGGAAGCTACGCGGGATGCAGATGATATTGAGGGTTTCGCGTATACGATAGAGATCCAGGGGAGATTGTGGGCGCACGCTCGTCGGCACATCGATCGCCTGGCAAATCTGCGCGATTTGCCTTTGCAGGTGCCGCTCAACGCTCCTTGCCGAAAACCACGACTGCTGGTCCTCGCGGAGCCATATTGGACTTGTGTACCGATTCATATCCAGCCAGCCAAAGGCATCGTTCATCGCATAGGTACAACGCGTTGAGATAGCTGGGATGCCCAGTGCTTTTGCCAGCAGAGAAGCCCACGCACTCATATAGTCGTAGACGATAAAATCGGGTTTTTCGCTCAATAAACTGTTGACGATCATGCGTATGGTGCTTACTCCGTCAAGGTGAGAGGTATTCGACCTTTTTTGATACGCAAAAAAGGAGGCGCCAGTAGACTCAATGCTTTCCTGAAAATCATCTGTGAGATAGTAAATGACGTGTTGACCTCGTGCGATAAGTTCTTGCACAATGGTTAGCGTGTAATTCACGTGTCCATAAGCTGGCATATTAAAAAATGCGTAGGTAGCCATAAAAATCCTCTTGCTAGTAGGTCAAAACGCTAGAAGTTATTTTCTCAAAGGTTGAAAGGGACTGCGCTACGACCTGGTCCATGTTGTAGTACTGATATGTACCAAGCCTCCCGACGAAATGGACGTTGGGCAAATTCCGCGACAGTGTTTTGTAGCGACCTGCCACAAGTGTCGACTCTGGTGATCGTACCGGATAGTAGGGATCTCCCTGTGTGCGTGGATATTCATACATGATCGTTGTGTGGGAATGAACCTGACCTGTGAGATGTTTAAATTCGGTCACGCGCGTATACTCATGCTCGTTGGGATAGTTAATTACCGCAACGGGTTGGAACGTTGAAGCATGCATAGTGTGGGTAATAAAATCAAGCGATCGGTATGGTAGAGCTCCAAAGCAATGGGCGAAGTATTCGTCGATTGGACCAGTGTAGATAAGCTGGCGGTAGGAAACCTGATCTTTAATCGCCATGAAATCAGTATCGAGTTTGAGGGTAATCAGCGGGTGCGCGAGCATATTCTTGAAAAGATGTGTATACCCATGTAGTGGCATCGCCTGGTAAGTGTCAAGGAAGTAGCGATCATCCTCGGAATTTCTGGTCGCTACCCGTGCTGTCACTGCTGCATCCAACTCGTCGGCATCACGATTCCATTGTTTACGCGTATAGTTCTGAAAGAATTTCTCATACAGTTCTACACCAACTTGACTGATAATCAGGTCCTTTGCCGTTCGTACAGAGGGTAGCGGGATCGCTTTGTGAGCAAGAAACGCGGCGAATTGGGTGGAGTCCAGCTGCATATGATACAACTGATTGAGCGTGTTGCGATTAATAGGAAAGGGCAACAGTCGTCCATCGACCGAGGTAAGGACACGATGTTCATAAGGTCGCCAGTGAGTAAAGCGGGAGAGGTATTCAAACACCATGCGAGCATTGGTATGGAAAATATGCGGGCCATATTTATGTATGAGGATGCCATGCTCATCGTAGTAGTCATAGGCATTGCCTCCAACATGGGAACGACGGTCAATCAGCAAAACGCTCTGATGTGCCTGGGTGGCAAGGCGCTCAGCAAGCACGCTACCGGCAAAACCTGCTCCCACAATCAAATAGTCAAACATAGCACTCTTTCCTTATGAACAATGCGGTCCAGGACGAGAGATAGACGATTCTCATAGTTATGGCAGGGCGAAGAGAGAGCCGTACTCTCTCAAAAATTCGTAGTCCAGCGGTTCCAATGGTCCTTGAGCTACGGCTGTAATGGCTTGATCAATTTGCTCGCGGTTCCCAACGCCGGTCAATATGACATCGACCGCGGGATGAGAGAGAGCAAAGCGATAGCAATCAGAGATGCTTGGTACAGGAAGGTTCGCAGGATAGTGAGGAGGTGGCTTGTGAAAAAAAGTGGTGCCGGCGTGTGCGGCGTTGAACACCACGATGCCAGGATCTTTCTGCTTGTTGCCTGTAAGCTCGGAGAAAACCATCTCTTCGATCGCTGTTTGTGCTATGTTGTAGCGCAACATCATTACATCTACATCGTGAATGAGTGAGCGCGCCGCCTGCCGTGAGTGGAAAGACATACCAACAGCACGCACCAATCCTTGTGCGAGCAACTGCTGGTTCACCTGGCTTGCCTGCTCCTGCATCAATTGATACCCACGGCAGCTTTTTGTCAATGCGCTCTGGCTATCTTTGAGTTGCGAGGCAGCGTTTAGCAACTGATCAGTGTTGGTACCATCGTAGATCCATCCCCAGTGGAAGATATCAATGTAATCGGTGCCTAGTTCCAAAAGCTGATCGACAATTACCGCCTGTAACAGCCTGGGATCACGAACATAAGAGACGGTGGCAAGGACCACGCTACTACGTGTAGTGGACCCGCGGCCACAGAGTTGTCTCAGGGCCGCAACCGACCGACTGTACCAAAAGTGATGCAGGTCGGAGGAGTAGAAAAAATAGTTAATGCCACGATCAAACGCGTAGAGCAGATCGTCTGACTGAATACCGCTACCACCGCCTATGCCAAGAGGACTGACATTGAAACCAGTTTTCCCCAGCGGTCGTGTTGCAAAGCCCGTCATTGTTCTCTAACCTCTGTGTGACTCTCTAGCGAACAGCTTTTACAGCTCTTGTTTTACGGGTGGGGCTGCCAGCAGCACCGATGGTACCTGTTGTGGTTCCGCCAGACGGAGCAGTTCATATCCGATACCCGCCAGGCCGGTCATGAGTCCAGGAGCCTCGATGCCCAGGGGAATGCCTGTAAGCCAACCATCTTGCTCGATACTATCGAGAATGAGAGCGGTAAAGTAGTTCAGGTGTTCGGCATATGAGGAGTCCGCTAACTTCTGCGTCGCGACCAGCAACGTTTCCAGGTTGCCGAGATCACCATGACAGAGAGAATGATTTAAACCGAAACCAGCACTAATCGTTCGTTGTAGCGCGATCGCGATTTCGTCGCGCAGTGTTTGTTCGTCCATGTAGTCCAATGTCGCCAGTCGTCCCAGGCCAATGCCAGGTGCACCGTGGCACCAGGCCACCATGTATTTTTCATCCTCGGAAGCCGCGTCCTCAAGCTCATCATCGATGCGATAATCGGGCCAGTTTTGGGCTTGAGCGGAGAAAACGCTGCGTTCATAGGTCATCGCTTGTCGCGCCAGGTCAGAGAAACGTTGCTGCCCGCTGGCCTTGGCGAGAGCAAACAGGCTGAGCGCGTAACTGGCGGCCCCATGAGAAAAACCGGTCAGTGGCCTGTGCGAGATGGCAGGATTTAGCCAGCCCACCCCCTGCTCTTGTGGTTGCGCCGTCGCTAAGAGATGGTCGCCGCACAGTATTGCGGCATCGAGCACTGCGGGTGACTGCGTGACTTGATGCAAAGCGAGTAAGCTCAGAATACAACCAACGGACCCGGAGAGCAGGTCAAAAACGGTATCCTGTTCGATGAGCTCCGGTAAATGCTCGACGAACTTTTCCGCTTCCAAGAGAAGAGTGGGATCATTCCACAACACTCCCAGGTGAGTAAGCGCATAGATAATGGAGCCCCAGCCATCGTATATGCCGATCGACTTCAGTTGCTCTTGCATGCGTTCTACTTGTTTACGCATAGTAATATAGGCCGCTTCAACCATATCGGTATAGCGCGCTTCACCGGTAATCATGCCCAGGTAGCTCAAGAAAAGGATAATGCCAGCATTACCACTGTAGAGATCCGGATTGGCTGAGGCCAGCAGCCATTGACGTTCTTCTACCAGAGTTAAACCAACCCAGTTGACGCCTTTTTCGTCACCCAGAGCCAGCGCACAGAGACGATCGCCAATAGCGCATGCGGCGGCAAGCAGACGCTCACGGGTAACAGCTTTGCCCGAGGGAACACTCACGCTCGGGCGCTTCCACGAAGGCGCGCCTTTGCCCATGAGCATGGAAGTGAAGGAGGCGTGAACGAACCAGAGCTGCCTTTCCATATCCTGCTCATCAAGCGCACGTACCGTTTTTTTTGTAACCTGCAGGCTTGACTGGTCAAAGAAATCAGCAATACACTCCTGATGGCTTGAGTAGAGGTCACAGCTTGCAGGATAGCCTGTGAACATAGGGATATCGCCGTCGAGCAGGTCGGCATGTTCCCATGGGATAATACGCGCGAGCGTATCATTATATCTGGTCGTAATCCAGAGATGATCAAAATGGCGGTCGCGGTCGAGCGCATCCGAGAGCAGATCCGGGTGGAAGCTTTCGCTGAGCAGATGAGCATAAAGATTCGTTGCACGAATGATACAGCGAACCTCATCGTGAGCGAATTGTTCTAGGGGACCCGCACAAAGGGCTTCCTGATTCGTCATCAATAAGCGATACATACGCGTGAAGCCAGTTGCGACTGCATCTCTATACATCAGAGGATCAACAACGTTCTGACCAAGTTTTGGTCGGTTATTTTTCCCTGGCAACGTTCTATACTGGCGTTGCATGTGCATACGATCTGTATCTGAGTCCTCCCAGTTCATAACGGGTATCGGTGTTTGTTGTCCTTCGTGACCACCCAGGCCGCTAATATCGAGGCTATGGCCGGGAAGGTTAGAAAAAATGCGATTTGGCAACAAACCGATACGCATGACAGAGTAATTGACACAATCAAACGCGACATCGGACTGCGGCACAACATCTGTGCTAACGCGAGCATGAAAAAGGGCTTCCAGATCGATCAAGATAGGCTGATCACCGGCGGCAATGAGGTTTTCGAAGTGAAAATCGGTGGCATCGAGGGCGTAGAGCAGAGCTAGATAAGCGCCCTGGCGTTCATAAAAGCGCACAATCTCGTCCTCGTTGCTACAACTGTGTGCTTCAACGAACTCAGACCAGCCATAGCTGTCACGATCCAAAAGCACGAGCGTGCGAAAAGGAGCATGATCTCCTCGTGCATTGAGCCAGAGCAACAATTCCTGGAAATGGACATCGACCGCCAGCGATTTTGGCTTATATACCAGTTTCTGCCCCGAAGCGAATGTAAGTGTGAACACACTGCGACCTCCCCGATGTACGTCACCAGCACCACTTTCAGCCGTGACAAGCAGACCAGGAGCACGCTGTGGAAAAAAAGTGGCGAGGATTTCCGACCAATCGGCGCACAGGTGGGTAAGGAATTCCAGCGAGTAATTGAGCCAGCGATTGACCCCATTGACAAGCAGACGGGCTAGCACGGGATATTCTTGTAAGAGGGGAAGTAAATTGCTTTTCTGCCTTGTTTGTTGAACGAAGTCCTGGAAACGTTCCTCGGAAGTTGACCCGGACAGGCGTTCTTGCAGACGGGCAACGTTGAGTTCCAGCACCATGGTGCGATTCGCGATATACAGAGAGGTAGCGAGATTGGGGAGAAATAAAGTGGCGACATTGGCAAGATCGAACGGCAGATAATCGTACTGTACCGCCAGTCTGGCGGCTTCTTTGCTCAGGCGGTCTTTGCCGTATTGGACAAAGAGATCAACGGTGTTGAGCAATGTGAGCCTGCTGTGCTCCGCGTCCTGAGTGCCCTGCGTTTGTGGCATGTCTCCTGGAGAGGGAACTGTGGTGTGTTCTACAATCTCTGCCAGCTGGTTTAACCAATCCGGCACAGGCGTTCGTTGCTGAATAGCTGCGGCTGATTCGCCCAACAACACGAGAAAGTCGTCTTCCGTCAGCCCGTCGGCGGCCAGACGTTCTGAGAAATTGCCTCCTTTTTGAAAGGCGTCGATCTGCTGCCAGCGCTGCAACTTCTGTTGCGCGGATCTGTTGTGCTGCTCAATCGCTTGAGGCGGACTCCATTTTTGCAGTGTTGCCAGGCGTTCTCTTAATGAGAGGGCACGATACCAATCTGGATGCTCTACATCAACCTGTTCCGCAATAATTTCTTTCATTTTTTTACTTTCCGTGTTTAAGCTATTGGAGCGGCCTCGTGGTCATCCAGTAGACTGAATGACCACTTTTTTACAACAACGCGGCGTTACTGTTTAACAACCGCTACCGCAGCCCCACGTTCCAACCCGGCAGGTGCCGCCGGAGACGAAGCTGTAGCACCAGTTCAGGGTAATAGCGATGCTGACGCCTACCGTCCAGGTGGAACCACCCTCGACATCGCCGAGTTCGTCTGACGTAAGTTCAATTTCACCGGCAGGATGTTCCGGCAAAGAGGACTGTTGTTCTGCGCTCAGGCTGTTGCGATAGTTCTTATCTTTCCATGCGCGGATAATGTCTAGTTTGCTCATTTTTCCTTCTTTTCCTCGTTATTCAGATGGAAATACGGCTCTCGTAGGTAGCTCATCTACTAGCGCTCATCCATCTGCAAGGATTCCTTTCTTAATGTTGATGTGTGAATGTTTTGTTGATGATCTAGTCGTTCCACTCGCAGCCGCCAACTGTACAGTTGCCACTGCTGACGAAGGAGTAGTACCAGGTGGGTGAGCAGCAACCCGCCGTAAGCATGGCGTAAGTGCCCGCTCCATTGACCTGGGCCAGTTCGCTGGGATTCAATTCGATCTCGCCACTGGGATTTGCTGGCAACTGCGCCTGCTCTTCCTGGCTCAGACTGTTGCGGTACTCTTTGTCTTTCCAGGCCCGAATAATGTCCATCTTACTCATGGAATTCTCCTATGCCTTGCTCGTAAAAAGAGCAAGACCAATTCTACTTGTTGAATGTATAAAACGGATATGGGAACACCAGTACAGATAAAAGTGGAAGTATGCTCCTCCTTTCTTTCTCATCAGGCTTCCACCTGTGACTGCGTCGGCTGGCAAGGCCACAACTCAGGACTAATAGAACGTGGTTGAACCTGCGGTGGAAGCATCACTCCTCCTGCGTAGTCCTCTATCTGCCTCTGAACCAATTGGGCGTAGTATCCATTGCGTAGCAGGAGTTCTTGATGTGTGCCACGTTCAACGATTTCGCCCCGTTCAAGTACAAGGATCACATCAGCATCACGAATAGTGCTCAGCCGATGCGCAATAGTGATGCGCGTACAGGCAAGTGTGCGCAAGTTTTGCTCAATGGTATTTTCTGTAATCACATCAAGGTGGCTGGTCGCTTCATCGAAAAGCATGACAGCTGGTCTGTGTGCCAGCGCGCGCGCGATTGCGACACGTTGACGCTGTCCACCTGAAAGCGCGCTTCCCGCCTCCGATACCATCGTTTCGTAGCGCATTGGCATACGTGCGATCTCATCGTGGATGGCCGCCATCTCAGCTGCCCAGGTAACACGCGCGAAGTCTAAATCAGGATTATTGAAGGCAATATTACTGCGGATGGAACCGCTGAAAATGGAAGCTTCTTGCAAGACTACTCCGAACTGTTTGCGCACCTCGCGGAAACCTAAGCTGCTCAGCGCCTGCTGGTCGTAGAAAATTTCGCCTTCGCTAGGTTCGTAAAGCGCTAAAAGGAGTCGCCCCAATGTGCTTTTCCCAGAGCCAGTGTGACCGACAAGCGCGATTTTCTGACCGGGCTCGATGCTCAGGTTGATGTTCTTGAGCACTGCTTCGCCATTGCTTTGATAGCGGAAAGAGACATTGCGTAGTTCGATGCGACCCTCCAGGTGAGGAGACGATTTTGGTTGCGCACTATACTGCTCAGGTTTCTCTTCCAATACATCGGCGATACGCTCAAAGTGTGCCTGTACCTGTTGCAGCCTCTGTCCACTACCGACCAGTGACGAAAGCGGGGCCATAAAAGAGGCCACGAGTGAGTTGAGCGCGAGCATCGTACCCAATGTCATAGCACCACTAAGCACAAGCTGTGCTCCAATGCAGAGCATGATTAAGGGAGTCAACATACTCAGTCCACCAAGCAATGCAGCTATAACTGAAGAGATATAGCTACGGCGCAGGGAAGCATTCAACTGTTCGAAGAAATAATTTGTCCACTGGGCCAGGGCACGTGGCTCCGCGCCTGCTGCCTTGACCGTCGCAATGCCTGCAAGCACTTCGCTCATATATCCTTGCGCACGTCCCTGGGTCTCCAGTTCCTTGCGTGACCATTCTCGTATTGTGCGATTCGTCACGATGAGCAGGACAACCTGCATAATGCCCAGCGCTAGTGCCAGCAGGCCATACAGACGAGAAACCAGGAACAGGATAATGAGATAGGCAACGACAAAGCTCCCGTCCAGCACATTGGAAACGAGTTGATTGGTAAAAAGATCGCGAATAGCGCTATTGCTGTTGAGCCGCGTCAACAAATCGCCATTGAGGCGTTGTTGAAAAAAGTGATAGGGCAAACTCAACAGGTGCTCGAAAAAATTGAGCATCATACGCGCGTCAATACGAGTCTGTAGATAGAGTAGAATTGTTGAGCGTAACAAAGTGATAAGTACTTGTGTCAGCACCAGCATAAACATGCCGACCGCTATTACTGACAAAACATCGTTCAACTTTTCAGGCAGGATATCGTCAACCAGGATCTGAGTGAAGATAGGTAAGACCAGCCCAAGCAATTGTAGGAGCAGAGACGCGCCCAGTAGTTGAACAATCATGCCTGGTTGCTGAGCTACCTGCCTTATATATGCCCACAGCGAAAGGCCTGTAGACGATCCCTCATGAGAGAAGTGAACGCCGGGTTCCATTGTCAACACAACACCGGTGAAGTGTCTATTAAACTCTTTGGTATCGATCCGTCTGCGGCCTGTGGCTGGATCGACAACGTCCACATAACGAGCAGACCAGCGCTCTACAATTAAAAAATGGTTGAAACTCCAGTGCACGATGGCAGGTAGAGAAATAGAGCGAAAATCACTATGTTGTTGTGAGAAGGCACGCACACGCAGGCCATAGTCATTGCCAGCCTCCACGATGGCTTTTGCCGAGAGTCCATCGCGACCGATACCACAATGTTCTCGTATCTCCGCAAGACGTGTGAAACGTCCATAATAGTTCAATATCATGGTCAGACAGGCGGCTCCACATTCGGTCGCGTCCATCTGCCGAATTTCACGTATTCGCCTTTTTCTGAGCAGAATACCCACTTTCTCCACCAGTTGTACGATACGCCGAAACTGCATCTTACCCTTCCCCCAGACCACTCAAGCCCGGCAACAACGAGATAACACGCCGTGTGCCAATCTGAATCCTGGCCTGCACAATACTACCGTTATAACTGGCATCAGCAGGAACCCGGATGAGCGCCACGGCGGAGGGCTGTTGTACCAGAAGAGATCCAGCATCATCCAGATTGAAGCGATCACGAATTTCAGTCGGGCTTAAGAGTGTGGAACTTACAGAGCTAATATGTTGTTGCCACTGGGGACCATTTTGTCCAACCTGCAACAACACCGACAGACCAGTATGGATCTCAGA
The DNA here is from genome assembly GCA_964657925.1 of uncultured Dictyobacter sp. Classification (GTDB taxonomy): domain Bacteria; phylum Chloroflexota; class Ktedonobacteria; order Ktedonobacterales; family Ktedonobacteraceae; genus Dictyobacter. The sequence continues at coordinate 37,246 of CAZZWK010000022.1, read as the reverse complement.
ACTCTGATCGCCAGATAGTATAAGCACAACAAGTGTCTCCTGCTGCCCCTGTTCTTGACTTACCTCACCAGAAGCCATCACATATATAGGCACATGCCAGAACCATGCAATAACGCTACCGACAAACAAAAGAACAACAAAACACCAGAGAACCCCGATTATCGGCGGCGATATGAAACGCGGAAGCACCATCTGCTCGTGTCCCTGTTGATAATGTCGTAGCGCTTCCTCACGGAAGAAAACACGTCGAGAGGCATCTTCCGGCGCCATCCTCTTCCTCCTCGTAAAATAGTAGTAATTGCTGGCACACAGTCGCAATTTGCAAATACCAATGGGATTCTACCCGAAAACATGGCAAAGAAAGAGGACGAAGAGAGGACAGTCGGCGGACAGCAACGTACATTTTGCGGACAGGCACCGGAGAAAAACCTCATCATTTTTATAGACAAATCGGTGACAGGGCTTGCTAGTTAACCAGCATTTCTGGTATCTAAAAGAGAGGGGGTACGTGCGAGTGAGGTAGAAGAGAGAAAAATAGAGGAGTGGCAGTTTATGCTGCTCCTTATTACCTATGATAGTAAAAGCCGTCCTGTATTTCAATGAAAGTAAGCATATGCGAAACGAGAAGCTCCGTCATGCTCGTGAGACACGCGGTTGGACGCAAAAGGATGTCGCAGACAACATCGATCTCCCTGACGTACGCTCTTTACGTCGCTGGGAACGCGGTGAAGCTTTCCCAACACTTTATTACCGCGCAAAACTCTGCGCACTCTTCGCGATGAACGCAGAAGACCTTCAACTCGTTCCGGGCACACAGGAAATCAAAGATCCGTCCTGGCATGAAGAATTCTCAGACTCCGATCAACCTTCTCCGCCAGTCATCGTCTCCAGGGACCGCAACAGGCAAAGAATTTTGGAGCGAGTCTATGCTTTTTGGATCAAAGGCGTATTTGAACAATCCTTGCAAGAGATGAACATTATCCCTCTTCATTTTCAAATACAACCAGATGCACTCACAGATCCATGGGTTCATATCGTTCGACGACCAGAGCAGGCCCTCTACACCATTCCAGCCGGAAAAGAGATTATTCAGGTCTACGAAGAAGCTTACAGAGAACTATTAATTCTTGGAGAGCCCGGTTCGGGGAAAACGATGCTTCTCCTACAACTCGCGAACTACTTGTTGAAACGTGCCTTTGCAGATGAAGAGCACCCTATTCCCATCGTATTGAACCTCTCCTCGTGGTCTCCCAAACACACACAATTTGTATCCTGGCTCATCGACGAATTGAATACTCGTTATCACGTTCCTCATGCCGTGGGGCAGTCATGGGTCGAAAACGACCAGATTTTGCCCTTGCTCGATGGCATGGATGAGGTAAGCCCTTCTACCCTTGATACGTGCATCAATGCGATAAACGCCTTTCACCAGACGCATAGTCTGGTCCCCCTTGTAATCTGTACTCGCAAGAAAGAGTATTTCAGTACCCAGGCTCGCCTCATGCTCCAGCAAGCAGTAAACATACTACCACTCACGCAGCAACAGATCGAAAACGTGCTAAACGTTGATAAACAAGCAATACAAATAGCCCTGCGCGAAGATCAGAGCTTACGGGACATCGTAACCACACCCCTTATGCTCAGAATCTTAGTGACAACATACCACCATCATGCTCTTTCTGATTTGCAGCCGGGTTCTCTTGAAACCCAACGTCAACAGATGATTACCGCATACATAGAGCAGATGTTGGCGCATCAAAGATCCAAAACACGCTCCTCGCAACAGCGAGCCAGGCGGCAACTGGCCTGGCTGGCTCTACAGATGAAACAACACTACCAGAGCGAGTTTTACCTTGAGCGCATGCAGCTTGACTGGTTGCCAAATCCACGCCTACAACAAGTATGCTACGGCCTATTTAGCGGATTGTGGGCAGGAATTTTATGTGGAGGACTCATCGGCTTCATTGATGTGCCAATGGACGGTCCCCGCGTCGCGCTCATCATGCTACCATGCCTCGCGCTCATCATCGGGATAGTGACGGGAATTACTGGCGCGATGTTGGAGCACATGCTTTCTACCACGTTGAGAAAGGTGGCGACTGGTGCAGGAGTAGGCAGCATCGCCGCGTTTTTCGGTGTCTGGGCCAATACGACATTTATCTATGATGGTATAGCCCTCGGGGTGGTCGTTGGCGCGACCATATGCGTGACATTTATTTTACTGAGTCTGAAAATGACAGAGATACGTCCGACAGAAGCTATTTCCTGGTCATGGAAGAGGGTACAAAAAACGTTCTCCTCGTTTCTGATGACCGGCTTGCTGCTGGCAATCGGTGTTGGAACCATTGGCGGTCTCTTTGGATGGTTCCTCGGTGGCCTGGGTATAAGCATGATCCTCATCCTCCTTTTCGGCGGGCTTTCATTCCTCATTGCAGGATTTCTAAACGGCCTCTCCAGCAGGATGATTGACGAACATATTTTTGCTCACCCCAATCAAGGCATATACCGTTCCTTTTACTATGCGCTTTGCAGCGGTTTCGTGGCCGCTACTTTTACCTGGTTCGTTCTCACCATGATTGGCATTCTATTCATGCGCTTGTTTCCCAACCTCGCACCAAAACCGTATTTCATACTTTTTAGCGAACTCGCCTTTGCGATCACTACCGGGGTACTCATTGGAGTTTACCGCGGCGGTGCGGCCTCTCTCAAACACGTGCTGCTGAGATTGTTTCTCTGGCTGGGAGGCTATATTCCCTGGAATTATCAACAATTCCTGGATGAAGCAGCTCGGTCTATTTTACTGCGAAAAGTCGGTGGCGGTTATATATTTATACACCAACTTGTACTCGATCACTTCGCATCACTCGATGAAACCACGACAAAGTTCTAGAAAAATGTAAGCACGTACTTGACAAAGAGAAAAGCATTGAGTACTATTCCTCTTGGGGTATGAAACGTTTCAATTCTTTATGTATCCGTTCTATGGCACTTGTCCCTCATATTCTGCTCGTAGGAATCGAGCAGCTTCATGCACAAATTTCTGATCAGGGAAGAAGGAGGTTTGTATCCCGCTGGCTTAGACGCTTTCCCTCGCATATCACGTGATTTACTTTACCGCTCATCCTATTGTTGTTATGTACATCTGTCCTTCTGCACAAAGTCGAGCAAAGGAGTAACAATCCCATGAGACGTGCTTTTCTCTTCGCGCTGCTTTTGAATTTCTGCCTGTATGGAGTTCCACTGCTCACTCAACACCCGAGCACTTTCCTTGCTCATGCCGCCGCCACAACGACCCCTGGAGACGCGTACAATGAGTCTCCCACCACGCGAACGCTGACACCTACCGCTATTTACACAACCTCTGGCACGGTGAGCAATCCAAGCAATCTGCTCTCGGGCCAATCCACACGTTTGAGCGGAAATAGCTCATATGTCGTAGTGGACTTCGGGAAAGAGGTTGGTGGTATCGTCACACTCACGTTCGCCGCATCAAGCGATAGTAGTCAGAGCGTTGGACTGGCTTTTAGCGAATCATCAAGCAATATCGGTACAAACAGCGATGCTTCCAGTGGCGGCGGTACCGACGGAGCCATTTATGCGCCCGTGAGCGGTGCGGGTTCCTATACCATGCCCAGCGATAAATTGCGTGGAGGCTTTCGCTACCTGACGCTCTTTCTCAACTCCTCCGGTTGGGTCGATATCGATGGCGTTTCTCTGGACTTTACCGCCGAGCCAGCGATGAATGATCCCGCCGCCTACCCCGATTACTTTTACTCCAATGACAGCCTGCTCAACAAGATCTGGTATGCCGGAGCTTATACCGTCCAACTAGACACTATCGACCCCACACAGGGCCGCGTCTGGCCCGCACCATCCTCCGGATGGGAAAACAACGGAACGGTTGGCGTGGGGAGCGAGGTACTCACCGATGGCGCCAAGCGCGATCGTTCCGTCTGGCCGGGAGATATGGGTGTTTCTCTACCAACGGAATACGTCAGCACCGATGATCTGGTCGCAACCAGAAATTCGCTCACAACGATCTACCAGCATCAAAATACGTCGACCGGCGAGCTTCCCTACGCGGGACCTGAATTCAACTTCACCGGCTCCGATACCTATCACCTGTGGACACTGATCGGTACCTCCACATACTATCTCTACTCGGCTGATAAAAGCTGGTTGGATGGTATCTGGTCCCAGTATCAGCTCGGAGTGAACTATAGTCTCGGCAAAGTCGATAGCAACGGACTTATGAATGTTACCGGCACTAATGACTGGGCACGTAACGACCAGGGAGGGGAAAATATCGAGGCCAACGCTTTGCTTTATAGAGTACTGACCACCGGCGCAACCCTGGCACAGGTCGAAGGTAACAGTGCTCTGGCAAGCAGCTACAGTAGCAAGGCAGCAAATCTGAAGACACAGATCAATGCACTGCTATGGGATGCCTCGGCTGGTGCATACAAAGATAATCCTGGCAGCACATTGCACCCTCAAGATGGCAATTCGCTCGCTGTCTGGTACAATGTTGTTTCCTCGGATGCGCAAGCCCAGACAATCGTCAACACCTTGCACAATAACTGGAATAGCCTGGGGGCGGTAACACCGGAATGGAACAACAACATCTCACCATTTGCGGGCTCAATGGAACTCTTTGCGCATTTTACGGCCAACGACGATGCCAGCGCTATCGCTTTGATCAAACGCGAATGGGGCTACATGCTCGATGCCAGTATTGGTACTGGCAGCACCTTCTGGGAAGGGTACACCGCCAATGGAGCGTTTGGGTACGGGAGTTCATTTACCAGCCTGGCTCATGGATGGTCTACTGGCCCCACGAGCACACTCACGCAGTACGTGCTCGGCATCTCACCCACGACAGCTGCGGGCCAGAGCTATCAGATTGTCCCACATCCAGCCAACCTGACACATGTCGAAGGCACACTCACTGTTGCCTCGGGCAAAACGCTACACGTGAGCTATGATCACAACACGAGCGGGAGTTTTAGCATGCAGGTCGATTCCTCCACTAATAGTGGTTCGACCGGCGTGATTGCCATACCCCGTTTCGGACAAAGCCACGTCGTCACTATCAATGGCACAACCGCGTGGAACGGCGATTCCTTTGTAGGAGTCAGCGGCATCGCCAGCGCCGATCAAGACGACAATTACATCTACTTCCGCGGCGTGCAGCTCGGCACCTACACCTTCAGTTATCCCGCCACAAACACCACGTATCAGCCTCTTCCCGGCACATGGACGCAGTGCGCTGTGGAAAACGAGACGTGCGCATTCAACGGCACGATGACCGTCGCCTTTGGTGCTAATGATGCGTTTCACTACGCCACTGAAACGAATGGCACGGCCTGTAGCAATGCTGTCTTCGGCGATCCGCTCTATGGAACCGTCAAGGCGTGTTACGTAGAAGTACCTCCACCTACCAGCAACGTGTGGGCCCAGTGTGCTCCTGAGAACGCAACCTGCGCCTTTCTCGGGACAATGACTGTCGCCTTTGGCGCTAATGGTTCATATACCTACGCCACTGAAACGAATGGGACCAGTTGTTCCGATAGTGTCTTTGGAGATCCACTCTATGGGACCGTTAAAGCCTGTTACCTGCTTGCGCCTCCCGCTAACACAACGGTATGGAGCTCGTGTTCCGCCGAAAACGGCTCCTGTTCTTTCACTGGTAGACGTGAAGTCGCCTATGGTGCTGATGGGAAATACTTTTATGGCAGCTTTACCAGTGGAACGCCTTGCAGCAACAGCATCTTTGGCGATCCAGATACAGGGGTAGTAAAGGCCTGTTATTACCAGTAACAACTGATAATTTCTGACTGGCTCTAGAGAGAAAATAAACACTGCCCGTCTCCCAATGCTTCGACCAGGAGACGGGCTATGACCGTGATCGTCGACTTCCGGTGAATAAGGCCCCACATGCGGCAAGCATAGGTACAAAAACAGAAAAATCAAGAATTTTATTGTGAAAAATGGTACCGGCCAGGAATAAAAGAATACCAACAAGAAAAAGAGCCAGGCCAATATAGATAAGGAGTTGCTTGCGTCGTTCAGGTTGTTTCATCACTGTTGTTCCTCTTAAAAGACTCTATCGCTATTCCTACGGTCGAGCAGAGAGATTGGTTTCGGAAAAGCAGATACGCATGACTCTGGCCTTTGCTCACATCCCACCGACTCCAGCAAACGTACTACAAACGTAATCTAAAAAAGATGGGCAAAAGGTGTAAAAGAAAGGTAGAGATAGGTGAGTGATGAATCGACTGAGACCTCTCTGCTCGAAGAGGTCAGTCAGCTTCGGTTCCGTGTAATGGAACTCGAACAAAAAGAACAGGAACGACAACGACTGCGTGCAGCTTTTGACGAACGGGCGCAGCTTTTGACCATGGTAGGAAAGGTCAGTGTAGCCCTCATTCAACCCGGACCGTTGTCACAATCCTTGCAACAGTGTACACAGGCACTCGTGACACATCTCGGAGCAGCTTTCGCTCGTGTGTGGATACTCAATGAACAGACTCAGATCCTTGAACTTGTTGCTAGCGCTGGCCTCTACACACATCTTAATGGTCCTCATGGTCGAATTCCCGTGGGCCAATTCAAAATTGGTCGTATCGCGGCTGAGGGACTCGCACACGTGACCAACGTTGTGAACAAGGACTCTGAGGTGGGTGATCAGGCGTGGGTCAAGCGTGAAGGCATGGTATCCTTCGCGGGATATCCCCTTCTGGTTGATGGAAAAACGTTGGGAGTCGTAGCACTTTTCTCGCGTAACCCCCTTTCATCGGCCACTGTGGGCGTTTTAGCTTCCATATCCCATGCTCTTGCCTTAGCTATTGAGCAGAAGCTTGCTGAAGAGGAAAGCGCTCGTCTCGCACATGCAGTAGAAGCAGCGTTACAGGTGCGTAATGATTTTCTATCGAGCATCTCACATGATTTGAAGACGCCTATCGCGGTAATGAAAGGCAATATGCAGCTTATGCAGCGCCGCTTTAGCCACGCTAGCCCCGTTGACCCCCTATGGGTGAAAGATCGATTGTCGCTGATGGAGGCGTCCGTGGTGAAGATGCAAGGTATGATAGAAGATTTATTGACAGCAGCCAGTCTTCAAGCCGGTCAAAAACTGGACCTGGATATGCGTCCGCTCTTTTTACTGCCTCTGCTACAAGCCGTGATCCAAAAGCTTCAGCGTACTTCTATGCGCCATCACCTTCTCCTTACCGCATCTTCAAACGATTTTCAGGTGCGCGGCGATCCTGTACACCTTGATCGCGTGTTGACAAACATTATGGTTAATGCGATAAAATATAGTCCTCAAGGAGGACCTGTTACTATCGATGTGAGCTATGAGCAGGAGGACTCCCAGTGGTGGATCGCCCTGCGCATCCAGGATACCGGAATTGGCATTCCCGCGCTCGACCTCCCTTTCATCTTTACTCCGTTTTATCGCGCAGCTAATGTGAGAGGTCAATTTCAAGGTGTGGGCGTGGGTTTAGCGAGTGTGAAACAGGTAATTGACCAGCATGGCGGTGCCATTTCGGTGAGTAGTGAAGAAGGGCGAGGAAGCTGTTTCCTGCTACGATTCCCCTTTTTTGAGTGAGTATGAAAGAAAAAGCGAAGGAACAGTATATGAATGACGAACAACAGTCCGGAGCAACAACGTCGCAAGATCAGAAATACGCTCCTATTCTAGTGGTCGATGACGATCACCAACTGTGCCAGACGATTCGCTGGATGCTTGAAGAGGAAGGCTTCGCGGTTCAGACTGCCGCCGATGGACGCGAGGCGGTCGCGCTACTCACCGCCCAGCGACCTGCCCTCGTGCTCCTCGATAAGGGTCTACCGCTGATGAATGGCGACGCGGTGGCCGAGCAGGTGCGCGCCCACTATGCCTTGACCGTCCCTATCATACTTATGACCGCCGATGGGCAAGCAACAGAGATGAGTCAGCGCATAGGCGCGGTTTCGCATCTACGTAAACCTTTTGATTTTGATGATCTTATTTCCCAGGTTCAACAGGCATGCCAGCAATGAAAACAATCTTACTTGTTGAAGACGACGAGGACATCCGCATACTCCTTGCGGACTTGCTTTCACACGAAGTAGGTTCTCTCACCAGAGTTGCCATCAATGCAGCTCAGGCTATTGAGATTGCCAGCAGTACACCTTTTGACCTCCTGGTTACCAACTACCATCTTCCAGGAACAATGAACGGGATCGAACTGTATGATTACCTGCGTCACATCTCAGGGCGTGAGCAGGTTCCTGCTATCCTCGTGAGTGCCACGCTTCCAGAAGAAGATGTCGCTGTTCGCAAGATCATTGGCATCTACAAGCCATTTGACCTGGATCATCTACTGGAACAGGTTACAATGCTTTTAGACACCTTGCCTCCAGAAGAAACTCATCAAGTCTCTTCATGACAGTATTGCAGATAATAATCACCAGTTACTAGCCACTCTATCCACTATTATGTGGCATCATCTGCATACTCCACCGCCAGCGAGAATGGGGTGAGCTTCGCTTTCTTTACCCAATGTGCTATACGCATCTTATACGATGAGACTTGCCTCTAGAGGATCAGTTGATCAGCATCTCTAATGCCGTACTAAAAAAGGGCAAAGACGCGAGTTTCGCGCTTTGCCCCTTGCACTCTTGTCTGTTTATCCAACTACTTCTTTGATAACCTCTTCATCACTGACATCCGTGCGCACCGCACGTTCGCCAATGAAGAAGATAACAGCCCCGATCGCAATCGAGACGATCGCGGTCCCACCGATCAAGTATTGCCATTGCGTCGTGCTCACATCACCAGTGGTGGTCCAGGGCGCAATGAAAATCACGATGATGCCCACTGCGCTAGCAAGCAAGCCCAACACCGCACACAGGTAAAACACCCAGTCAGGTGCCAACCGAATACGCGCGAAGGTTTCGCGATACTTGCGACGAATGATGATCACATCCACAAACAGGATCACCATCGAGACGCACCAGATAACCGTTACTGCCGCCTGCAAAATCCAGTACACATCGGTCGATAGATTGCCAGGTTTCGACGTACTGATCGCGTACGGAATAATGAAGAAAGCTAATGCGGTGAACACCGCGGCGATAACACTCTGAATCAATACCGCTACCCAGGGAACCTTGTTCTTATTTACTTTACTCACCACCGATGGTAAGCGACGGTCCAACCCTGATACAAACAACAAACGTCCAAACGAGTAGTTGTAAACAGCGGTATTGAAAAGGAAAAATCCAATGAAAATGATATCAACGATGACACCAAGCACCGGGCCAGCCGCGCCAAAGCTGAGCCGAACGGCCTCCGCCACAGCCGAAGGATTGCCCTGGTCTTTGACCGGCACCGCCAACATTATGCCAAAGGTGCCGATGAGGTAGGCTACGATCACAACCAGCGACCCCCACAGTAGATAGCGGGTAATCGAACGTGTGTTTTGGATCTCAACACCCATATTCAAAGGTACTTCAACACCCAGTAGCGCCAGGATGACCGTCCCATAAAAGGTGAATGTGCTCACTTTTGGTACCCAGTTCGGTCCCGAATAATCGACCGTTGCCGCGTGATGCCCAAGCAGCGCCAGCAGACCGGCGACTCCGAGCAAGACAATCGCGCCACCATACGCAAGGAAAATGCCGTTCACAACGTTCTGCGTGGCACGGAAGCGAATAAGAGAAAGCAGCAACGAAAATGCAATCACCAGGATAATGATAAGGCCCTGCTGCCATGCCTCGGTCAGAAAACTAGGATTCAACTGCTGCAAAAGAGACACCACCGCATCGCCCGTCGCGATCATCACCAGCACACCAGGCCACCACGAACAAAAACCAGCGATAAATCCCATAAAAGGACCAAAGGCTTTGTTCGTCCACACATAAATAGATCCCTCACCTGGAAACATCAAACCAAGTTGTCCCGTGACAATCGCACCCGGAATGAGAAACGTGAGGAAACCAAGTCCCCAATAAATGTAGGCCGATGGACCAGCACCAGAAGCAAGTGCCGCCGCGTTACTGATAAACAACACAATCGCAACGAAGATGGCAACCATGTCGAACGAATTCAGCACTTTCGGCAAAATGCCGCCCGCGATGCGCTCAGAACGTAAAGCGCCATCCGTGTTTACACTATTGATAGGCGTTTCCAAAGATCAACCTCCTAAGACATCCTTCCAAAAAATACAATCATGTAAGTGCAGATAAAAGTACCAATATGAGATCCTTACCCATATCACTACCATATTTTCGTGTATCTCTCTACAACCGTCTCCCTCCTTATTATAAATAATTACCTGTAAGAATGCTATAAAACTATTACTAACTTACTAGCATCTTACTTTCCTCCGCAGAGTACTTGTTCCCTCTATGGAAACTACTAGAACTCTCCAGTGGAATAGAGACATAATAGAATAGAGTGGTGCTTTAGTCAAGCCACTATAAAACGATATCAGCATTTAAATGTAGTATTTTCTTCCAGTTCATGAGAGACTGAAAATGTTTCTTCCATAGGTAAAAACCAAAAAAAAGATTATGCCCCTTTGTAACTGTGTATCACAGACATGTTTACTTCGCTAGATAGCGAGCAACTGGAAGGGATAAATATGCTATACTCAGGCTACACAAAGGAATCATACACCCCCAAATATTCATTTCTCGAAAACAAAGAGATTGACCAACACGAGTAGGCAAAGGGAACAGAAACACAGATAGACTCGTCCTATTACCACAAGTTATTTTTTATCAACACAGAAAAATATGGAAACGGTAAAACAAAAACCTATGCACGACCTTACATTCACGCTCAACGATGAACACATGCACACATTGGTGCAAAAATTGCACGAGATGGCCGACCTATCCAATGTTATTGCACTCGCAGACTGGGACCAGCAAACCGCCATGGCGAGTGGAGCAAGTGACGTACGTGGACATCAGATGGCGACACTACAAGGACTGCTGCACGCGCGTTGGACCGAGCCCGCCCTGGGAGATTTACTCACAGCATTAGCACAGAAGATTGACCAGGGGCCTTTCACCGCCGCGGACCGTGGTCTGCTGCAAAAGGCACAACGAGGCTACGACCGCGCCAGCAAGCTCTCGCGCAAATTAGTCGAGGAGATCGAACGAGTTCGCGTCAGCAGCACCGACGCCTGGGTAAACGCGCGTACACACAATGACTTCGCGTCGTTCGCCCCCTGGCTACAACGCACCGTTTCCTTACAACGTGAGGTCGCCGACCGCGTTGGTTACGTGGAAACCCGCTATGATGCCCTACTTGACGAATATGAGCCAGGCATCACGACCACACAACTCATGGCTCTGTTCGCGCCTATCCGCGACACGAGTACGAATCTGCTGCAACGCATTGCAGCACATGCACAACCAATCGATGCTTCATGCCTGCAAGGGCAATTCCCAGCGGAGCAGCAGAAATACGTGTGTGAACAACTGCTGCAACATATCGGCTACGATTTCAATCATGGCGGACTGGCAAGCTCAGCCCATCCCTTCACCACCAGTTTCGGCGCACCCTTCGATGTCAGGCTCACCGTTCGCTATAACGAAAGCTATCTGCAAATGGCGCTCATGGCCGCGCTACACGAGGGTGGTCATGGACTCTACGAACAGGGCATCAGCCCTACCCTCGTTCGCACACCGCTTGCCAATGGGGCGTCGATGGGCATTCATGAATCGCAATCGCGCCTATGGGAAAATGCTGTCGGTCGCTCACGTCCATTCTGGCAAGGGCAGTACGCGTTACTGCAAAAGACGTTCGCATCGCAGTTGGGCAATACCGACCTGGATACGTTCGTGCGCGCACTCAATAAAGTACAGCCCAGCCTGATTCGCATCGAGGCCGACGAGGTCAGCTACAATCTTCACATCCTGATCCGCTTCGAATTAGAACAGGCCTTGATCAACGGCGATATCGCGATCGAGACGTTGCCACGACTATGGAACGCTAAATATCGTGAATATCTTGGTATCGAACCGACCACTGATAGCGAAGGCGTCTTGCAGGACATCCACTGGTCCTCTGGCTTCGGCTACTTCCCCAGTTATACCTTGGGCAATATGTACGCGGCCCAGATCTTTCATACCATTCACGAGCGCATTCCCGATCTCGATGAGCGCCTGGCACATGGCGACACTAGTACTCTACTGGGCTGGTTGCAGCAGCATCTTTACAGCTCAGGTGCCATCTATCAACCACAGGCATTGCTCGAACGCGTTACCGGTCGCAAAGCCGATCCAGGCTATCTGCTCCACTACCTGAACGAGAAATTTTCCACACTCTATGCATTAGCCGAGTGATATAAAAGCAAGTCGTTAAGAAGGAACCGAAAAACGATGCTTGTGCCTTTCATTATTACCGCGCTTGGTCTCGGCATAGCTTACTCTGCCGCGCCCGGAGCAGTCAACACCGAAGCCATTCGCCGTGGCACTTCTCACGGCGCTCATACGACACTCTTGGTCGAGTTCGGCTCTCTCATCGGCGATTCTTTCTGGGCCATCCTCGGGCTAACGGGAGTTACGCTGCTCGCCCACTTTCTGCCACTACAGATCATTCTCGGCATCAGTGGCGGCTTCTTTCTGCTGCGCATGGCATGGTTGGCACTACACGAGGTATGCACAAAGCCAAAAGGTACGGTGGCATCATCAGTTCCCGCGCAACGTGGAAATTTCCTTACCGGTGTTGTATTCGGCCTGGCTAATCCTGTTGGCCTGGCCTTCTGGTCCGGCGTTGGCAGTAGCGTCGTGGCACAGGGGGTAACCGGCACACGTTTTGTGCTCTTTTTCATTGGTTTTTTTCTCGGCGCAGTCCTATGGAGCATAAGTATCAGCGCGGTTATTCACTTCGGCAGACACTGGATTCATCCAGGTATGTTTCGGTGGATCAATCTTCTGTGCGGCCTGGCATTGGGCTACTTTGGCCTGCGCATCCTCTGGACCACAGTCCAGGCATGCTTTGAAGCTTACATCTTACCCTTATTAAAACCAACACGGTAGAATATGACGGAATACATCACGATCCTTGATGAGCAGATGCGACCAATTGGCACGCAATCGCGCGCACAGGCACACCAGCAAGGACTCTGGCACAAGACCTTTCACTGCTGGTTCTTTCGCGAGCAGCATGGGCAGCGATACCTGCTCTTTCAAAGACGTTCACCGCAAAAAGACGCCTTTGCCAATCTGCTAGATGTTACCGCGGCTGGACATCTCCAGGCAAACGAAACAGTGGCTGATGGCGTGCGCGAAATTCAAGAAGAGCTAGGCATCGAAGTCCCTTTTCACCATTTACAATCGCTGGGCATCATACCCGAGGAATTCCTCCTACCCAGCATCATCAACCGTGAATTTCACCACATCTATCTCTACCACTATCAGCAACCGATCGAATATATGCGTATGCAGGAAGCAGAAGTATCAGGTATAGCTCAGGTCGAAATAGACGAGTTTGACCGCTTGATTAAGACAGAAGCACAGACAATTGAGGGGCTGTTCTATGATACGCAAGAGCAAAGACCGCATTATGAGGGCAAAAAGACTCTGCACTATAACGATTTTTGTCCCCATAGTGTAGCGTATTACCATACGATCCTCGCCGCAGTTCGTGCATGGAACGTTTAGTAAGGTCAGGCCAGCGATGCCTGATCGATGGCGACGAATTCATCGTCGGTCAGTTGCCAGCCGAGCGCACCATTATTTTCGCTCGCATGCGCGGGACTGGTGGTGCCAGGAATCGGGATGATATGCTCATCGCGCAAGAGTAGCCAGTTGAGCACTACTTGACCAACCGTTTTGTCGTGCTCATGGGCAATCGCGGCTAACACCTGTCGCAGCTTCGCCGCTTTTTCGTCTCTTCCCAGCGCGCTGCGCACCCCAGAACGCGTTGTGTTCGCCGCTGGTATGGGCTCCAGTAAACGACCACCGGAGAGGGGACGGTAGGCTACCAGAGCAATATCAAGCTCGCGGCAGATATCCAGTACGCCGTTGCTCTCAGGCTGACGGTGAAACAGGCTATAGTGAACCTCGTTAGCGGCCAGAGGAATATTGTAACGCGCCAGCCGCTCAGAGGCACGACGCACCTGGTCGGCGGAATAGTTACTGACCCCTACAGCGCGTATCTTTCCTAACTGTACCGCCAGGGCCAGCTCGTCCATCAACGCTTCGATCCGCAAAAATGTATACGGCCAGTGAACATAATACAGATCAATGCTGGTCATCTGCAAACGGCGCAACGTCGCGTCTAATGCATCCATCAATGTGTGGGCGGAGAGACGCGTGGGCAAAGGCGCGAATTTGCTGGCGACCACCGCCGGGCGATTATCCCTGCGTATGTAAGAACCAAGCGCCCTTTCCGAGCGTCCGCCGGTATATATTTCCGCCGTGTCAAAAAAGTTGATGCCCACATCCAGATCCGTACGAAACGTCTGGAAGACCTGTTCGTCTTTGCTCGCATCGCCACCCCAACGATTCGTGCCAGCGCCCAGTGGCGATACCACGATGCCTGAACGACCAAGGACTCGCTGCTGACTGAACTGTGCCATGTATCTTTCACCTTAAACGAATAAGCAAGAAAATAATCCTACCATTTTATTAATCGCACCCCAAATAGCAGGCACACACAAAGTTTGCCCTACGCGATTTTGGATATGATCGCGTAGGGCAAACGACTATTGATGGCTATCATTATGCAAGGCAACCGGTACAGTACGCAACACTGACGCGTCCTGATCTTCATAGCGATCAAACGAACCTGGCATTATGTTTTGCATATCCAGGTGACGCTCTAACATCTCCACACGACGCTGCAGTTGCTGCAACTGATTAACTATTTCGTACAACTGCTCATTCTCCGTTGGCACAAAGGATGTTTCTTCCTCAGCAGAGGCTGACGAACTTTCGTTGTCCGTCAATCCACTACTTGTCGCGTAGAGGGAAGATTTATCGACCGGTAGGGCAGATTTATCCGCCGCTGCCTTGCTATATTCCAGTGGAGGAGGTGTCGGCGTGACCACATGCACACTCTCCGGCTCCTCCATTTGCTGCAAAGGTATGGTGGCTCGCGATGGCGTAGGGATAGTCTGTGGCTCGGGAGTCGCCTTTCTTTCTATAGAAAGCAGGACAACGCCAATAATAGCGAGAACGCCAACGGCGAGCAATCCTCCTGCAATCAGCATACTTTTCTCCTTTCAATACCAGGCTTCAAAAAGCTGGGTACTTCCTTTCCGAGCACCAACGACGCTCACGCGTCTAGCTCCGCTCAGGTGCTCGGAATAAGGATGACTAAGTAGAAACCTGGTAGCTCTTATACGTCCGCTAATCAACCATGAAAGAGGCTTTCTTGGGTGAGAAACAATACGAACGTCACCGGCTAGTGAAGATGAATTTTCACTTCCGCGCTCATACCAGGAACAATATCATTATTATTCCCACCATCGATAGCCACGATCACGGGTACACGCTGACCCACCTTTGTGAAGTTTCCGCTTGAGTAGTCGGTGGAAGGCAACAACGAGAACTGGCTGGCCGTCGACTGTACAATTTGTTGTATGTGACCAGTATACGACGTGCCATTGTAGGCATCAATCGTAATATCTACCGATTGGTTGATCTTGATGTTATTCATCTGACTTTCGTCGACATAGGCGGTCACGTAGATATTTTTCAGATTCGTCACCTGCAACAGGGACAATCCTGGTGTGGCGATCTGCCCGTTGATCGCTGAGGTCTGGATCACGGTGCCGTCAATCGGGCTGGTGATGTTGACCGTTGATTTTACGCCGCTCGCCCCCGTCGTTGCCACCGTGGCAAGCACCTCTCCAGCGGTGACATTGGTGCCCGTTTGCACGCTCAAACCATTGAGTTGTCCAGAGGCCGGACTACTGATATTCACCGTCTGTCCACTCACCTGAGCATCATCTGTACTGTAGTAGTAATAGTTGTTCCAGATCAGATAACTGATACCAGCAGCGATGGCAAGCAGGGCAACAACAACGAGAATCGGGATAAAGATGATACGTCGCATGTTTTTCTATTTCCTTTCAAATCAATTGCAAAATGAAAAATGTAGGTTTATTCTTTTCTCAAATCTAGCCAGCAACCATCGCCTCCTGGCGCGCTCGCTCCTGTTCCTCCCGCTCCTCTGGAGTCGAAGGAGTCTCAACGGCAACAGTTTGCCGTCGCCGTCTGCCAGTGACAAAGAACGAGGACACAAGAGCCACGGCAGCGAGGATAGCGCTCAAACGGAAGCCATCCTGCATCGCCAGCAGCGCAGCTTGCTGCTGCACCAGACCACTGATCACCTGTAGAGCCGTCACATACGCCAGCGCACTGGGAGCACCATGCGAGATGAAAAGCGCCTGCAAAAGGGGCACCAGTTGACCCAGTGGAGAGGCAGCGGTTACCCGCTCAGCCAGATGCGCATAGTGGACGATTGTTTGTGACTGCACCAACGTCGCCAGAATAGCGACCGCCAGCGAGCTTCCCACAAAACGTAGCGTCGTATTTGTCGTGGTTCCTTGCCCCAGCAGGCGCGGCGGAATCTGCGAAAGTGCAGAAACGGTCAACGGCTGCAAACAAAGACCAAGCGCAAAACCGCGTATAATCAAAAGCCATTGGAATGAAGCGTACGGAATGTAGAGCGTAATCGATGACAGCAACCAGAGCGAGACCGTCAATAAAATCAGGCCTGGAATGACGATCGCACGCACTCCCAAACGATCAACCAGGCGTCCTCCTACCACTACGGCCACCATCGAGGCGAGCGCCTGCGGCAGTAAAATCAAACCAGCCTGGAAAGCGCTCAGACCGCGAATATCCTGCAAGTAAACCGGCGTTAAGAAGAGACCTCCGAAAAGCGCGAAGGTGACGAGCAACATCGCAATACTACTGGTCGTGTAGAGGAAATTGCCGAATACCCGCAAATCCAGTAGCGGTTGCCCCCCTCTACTTGCGGTATTTATCTCTACAAAAACGAAGGCAACCAGCAGGAGCATACCCACACCCAATGCAGTAAGCACCGTGCTCGATGTCCAACCATCGGTACTGGCATCCGACAATCCATACAGCAAAAGCGCGAGACCACACGCGGAGAGCAGAAAACCAGGAATATCGAAGCGTAGTTGCGACTGCGCATCACTCGGGCGCAAAAAGATGAAGGCCAGAATGACTCCCAGGATGCCAATAGGCACGTTGATATAGAAGATGAGCTGCCAGCTGGCATAGGTGACCAGATAGCCTCCAAGCGTCGGACCAAAAGCAGGGGCCAGCAGTATCGGAATACCGAGCACACCAGTCGCAGTACCTCGCTCCTCGGGACGAAACTCGCGATAAAGCATCGTGATCGCCAGAGGCGTGAGAAACGCACCACCCGCGCCTTGTAGCACACGGAAGAAAATGAGCACCGGCAGGCTCCAGGCAATACCACACAGAGCCGAACCAACCGTGAACGCGACGAGCGAGAATATGTAAAAACGCTTGATGCCAATGCGATCGGAGAGGAAAGCGGTCAGTGGCGTCGCTACTCCTTGTGCGAGAGTGTAGCCAGTCAGTACCCATTGCACGCTGTTGAGGTTCGAGCCGAAAACGCTTTGTAGACGCGGGATGGCGATGTTGACAATGGTGCTATCCAGGATACTCATAAAAATCCCAAAAATGACCACGATCGTCACGATCCACTTGTATGCTAACCCTCCCTGTTGCCGCGTGGCAGTCACAGGAACTTGCATCAGGATATCTCCTTGTCTTTGTAGAGCCAAGATTTATCAAACGGTACTTTTCGACAATCAAATGAAACTTCTATCATCTCCTCCATCTCCTCTACTTTCCCTTGATTATCAATGATCAGCCGCATGTTTCATTACTGCTCCATACTACAAAAATAGTATGTTATCATGTTGTTCTATATACAGGATGTAATTGCGTTCAACATTGAAAGCAAGATTGTTACACCTCCGGAAAAGACCGCGCACCAATACCACGAAAGAAGACACGCTCCGCACTGCGGAAGAACGCTTCCGTCGGAACTTCATTTTCCGACAACAAAAAACCATAGCTGCGTGGCGAGAGCATGATAAAGAACGCGTGCAACATGACCTCAGTCGGCAAACTGGCATCAAAGTCACCACTCTCTTTTCCCTCTTCAAAAACACTCCCGAGAATGTGACCGATTTCATGCATTACATTTGCCTGCTTTTCCTTTAAACGCGTTCTCAAATCAACATTGCTGTGAAGAATAGAGAGAAACTGCCTGCGCCCACTGGATAGCCCCTGATACATTTGATGCACCATTGCTTCTAATTTCTCCTGCGCACTGCCTTCTATCATACTGTTCTGCTTGACCATCTTCTCGATCCCCTGCAACTGGTGCTCGAAAAAGGCCAGCATTAGATCCTCTTTTTTCGCAAAGTGCAGATACAGCGTTCCCTTTGCAATCCCTACGCGCGCGGCAATATCATCCATCGACGTATCATAGTACCCCTTCTCAAGCAACAGCTCCTCCGTTGCCTGCAAAATAAGGCTTTCTCGCTCTTGCCGTTGCCTCTCTTTCAGTGAACGATGCATTGTCACCTATTCCCGCTCTCCTCTTTTCATGCTTGACGATCTAGTTAACCTATGACTTTTTAATTAACAATTGACACCTATGTCAAAGTTTTGACTACACAGTCATGATATTAACAGCAAAGTCACAATATGTCAAGGGAAAAGGCCAGGAAAAATCATCTGCTAGGAAAAAGGGGCCACTGTCGAGAAGGAATTTTGACTGCCGAGGGAGGAAACTCAGGCGCAGAGAAGGGAAACACAGACGCACACGAAGGAAACTTAAGCGTAGCACAACATGAAATCAGTGAACCGTTTGTTTGACAACCGCTATAAATTCGTCAACGTCAAAGGGTTTTGCCAGGCTCGCTAGTTGCCGCTCGTTCAGTTCGTCAACATACCTCTCGATACTGGCGCTGATAATAATAGCTGGCACCGCGCGAAACTCATCAGAAATATGTAGCTGATCGTACAATTGCAGCCCATTCGCATTTTCGAGGCGATAATCGATCACAAAAAGATCTGGTCTCTCCTGCAACGCTAGCATCATCACTTTGTCGGAGTGAGCAACAACGATAGTACGATAGCTTGCCTCTTCAGCAAGAATAGTCTCTATCAGTTCACCGATCGATTGATCGTCTTCAACCACCATGATTACTTTTTGTGACAAGGTGTTCTGTTGCTCCATGCTCTACCTCTACCGAACTCTCTGCTCATCTTTTCTCCATTATTTTCTCTATTATAGAGAATTCTCTCCGAAAAGTACAGAGAATTCTTGAGATATTCTGCTAGTTTTTCCCCTCCCTCTATAGTCCAGATCATACCAACCACGGGCCGATTGCGTATTTGCCTCATTTCTGCCATCAGGTACATCACTCGCTACGCTCGATCTCCATCCACGCGCTCGCGCTCCCTTCGCCCCATAATAGTACACAACTTCCACACCCACTAAGAGAAATACACACAACCAGATCAGCAAACCAAAAACACCAGCCAGCAGAAAACTGACATACCCACTTCCTAAAAGAAGTATCGCGATAATAGCTAAAACTATCTTGCGCATCGCTTTCCCTCATCTTCTCCCCACTAAGAAAAGTACTCTACGAGCCGCCCTTCTAAATATCAATATTTCAATTTGCTAAATTAGATATAGCATATAGCTATATTTCTGTCAATAGCTGGAGAGTAAAGCCATACGGCTGCGCGTAAATGGAATACAATAGCACTGACAACGAGTTTCCCTTTTACAGAGTACTTTTTTTCAGAGGAAGTGTGCAATGCAGCCAACAACGACCAATATCCCCAAAACGGTACGTATCGTTGAAGTAGGCCCACGCGATGGCTTGCAAAACGAACATGTGCAGATTGCCAGCGAACACAAAATTCGCTTTATCGATCTACTGACTAAGGCAGGACTCCCCATCATCGAGGCCACTTCGTTTGTCAGCCCACGCGCTATCCCACAACTGAGCGATGCCGATACTGTTATGGCTGGTATTACCCAATCGCCATCGACACAATATCCAGTGTTGGTACCCAACATCAAAGGCATGGAACGGGCACTGAAAGCGGGTGTCAGATCAATCGCCGTATTTACCGGCGCTAGCGAGACGTTTACGCAACACAATATCAACGCTACCATCGAAGAGAGCCTGGCGAACTTCCGACCGGTAGTAGAGCGCGCTCAACGCGAGAACATTCCTGTACGCGGCTATATCTCGACCGTCTTCGGCTGCCCTTACGAGGGCAAGGTAGATCCGCAAAAAGTAGTATGGGTGACCCGCGAACTCCTCGCGCTGGGCGTCTCTGAAATTTCGCTGGGTGATACCATTGGCGTAGCAACACCAGATCAGGTAGTTGATGTGCTCAATCTACTTATAGAACAGGCTAAGGTCCCCGCCAAGCGTATCGGCGTCCATTTTCACGATACGCGAGGAACCGCGCTGGCAAATGTGTTGATGGCACTGCAAATGGGCATAAACACTATCGATTCCTCCGCTGGTGGTCTCGGTGGATGCCCCTACGCCCCCGGTGCCGCAGGCAACCTGGCGACCGAAGACCTCGTCTATATGCTCGATGGTATGGGCATCCAGAGCGGCGTCGATCTGCAGAAAGTGGTTGCCGCGACACGTTTTATCGCACCATTCTTAAACCATGTGCCCACCAGCAAGTATTACCAGGCCGCAACGGCTCAATAACAACGTTACGAAATCGATTGGGCCGAAATATACTTTTCAGCATGCCCCAGGGCAGTGAAGGAAAAAGCAAATGGGATAAGAACGTAGATCACACCAATCGCGCAGTAGACCAGCGCGATATTGTGCGTCCACGTAATCGCCAGGCCACCCAAAATGGACCCGACAGGAATGGCCGACCAGGCCAGTACAGCAGCAATGCTCATCACGCGACCCAACAATATATCAGGCACAATCACTTGGCGCAAACTACTGGTATTGATATTGAACAGGATGCCCAATCCCATCATCAAAGCCTGTAGAATCAAGGCGAACCAGTATAACCGCGTCCAGGCAAAAACGATCGTGACCATGCCCTCAACCATCAAAGCACCCAGAGCAACTTTGCTGAACGTCCAGCGTTTGCGCAACACTCCCGCGAGTAACGAGAGTACAACGATGCCAATACTTCCCACCGAATACAACAAGCTCACCTGCGCATCGCTAGCCAATAAACGCTGCTTGGCAAAGAACACTAACTGAGCCGTGATCG
The DNA here is from genome assembly GCA_964657925.1 of uncultured Dictyobacter sp. Lineage (GTDB taxonomy): Bacteria > Chloroflexota > Ktedonobacteria > Ktedonobacterales > Ktedonobacteraceae > Dictyobacter. The sequence continues at coordinate 15,937 of CAZZWK010000022.1, read as the reverse complement.
TCGTACCCGCGAAATTGTAAAGCGCCATCATCAGCGAGATATTGCGCAACACCGGGTGACCAAGTACATAGCGCAGGCCCTCGATCACGTCACGCAGAAGATGTTTGCGTTCTACACCTTGCACACTGCTATTGAAACTGGCGCGCACCAGCGCCAGAGACGCGCAGGAAATCACGAACGAAGCCGCGTCAAAAAAGAGGAGATTGGCAAACGGCATGCTTGTCACCAGGATACCGGCCAGCAGAGGACCCGCGATGCTGGCTCCCGAGTAGCTGGCCTGGATACGACCATTCGCGCTTACCAGATCATCACGACCGACGATATTAGGAATTGCCGCGAACTCCCCCGACTCGAAGCAGATCGTAAAGGTGGCATGCATAAAACTAACTACGTAGATCCACCAGACGGCTAAATGACCAACAAGCGCCAGCAGCGGAATGGTGCTGATAATCGCCGCCCGCCCCAGGTCCGCCAGAATCATTAAACGCTTGCGATTGACGCGATCCACCAGGGCACCAAGCAATAGACCAAAAAGCAGATAAGGCAGGAAGGTTGCCGCCGTTGTCAACCCCAGGTTGAGCGCGGACCCCGTCAATTTGTATACAAGCAAAGGCAGAGCAAAAAGGGTGACCGAGCTTCCCAGATTCGAAATCGTTTGACCAGTCCAGTACTTCCAAAAATCACTGCGTCTCTTCTTCGTGTTCACCTGCTTGCTGTTGCTCATTTTCATCTCCTTGCACATACGCGGGCGCTTTAAACAGGGCCACCAACAAATCATATACTTGGCTGCCAGGATCTTGCGGTTCGCGCAACATTTCATCGATCAGGTCGTTCAATCGTTGACGATAATAGGCCACGCGCTCAGCAGATAAACGTGCTCGCGGTAAGCCCGCAGTGCACACTGTATTTTCTTCCTCCTTCATATCCGCTTGCCCCAATGTCTCCAGCAGATCCTGGCGCGCTTTCGTCACGATATCCAAACTCACCGATGTGTTTCCAGTCACCTCGGACGAAAAGGCAAATTTGAAGATACGAGCCGTGCGCGTATAATATTTCGCCACAATTCCATGCGTAAGACGACGTGCCACCACCTGCGCCAGACCCGCACCCTCCAGCACTTGTAAATGATGATTGATCGTCCCTGGCGCCATATGCAAAATGTCCGCGACCTGCTTGGCCGTCGCGGGCCGATGTTGAATGACACCAAGCACCCGCCAGCGTACCGGCTCTCCCAACGCCTTGAACTGTGCCGCACTCTCTACAAGTAATTCGGTCGGCAAGCTGGGCATGACTATCGGCACATCATCCGCCAAAATCTCATTATCTTCAGAAGGATTATCCACCATCATTCCAACCTCGCTTATCGTCTACTTGATCGTATCATTTTTATCGTACGTACGATAAAAATGATACATTAGTAAAAAGCATTTGTCAATAGTCCTTGACAAAAATCAAACCATGTCGTAAAATTATGACTGTATAGTCAAACAATAAAAACAACTCGCTAATAGCACAGCAGAGTCAACCCATATACATGAAGTCATATACAGGACGTAGTGTCGAAAGACTGTTAGCAAAGAGGCTTACAATGCACACAACACAATCTATCTCATTAAAAGAAAGGCAGCGCAGAGAGCGCGAAGATCTGATCATCCAGGCGGCCCAGGATGTCCTCCTGGAAAAAGGCTACTATGAGACCTCGATGGATGAAATCGCCAACCGCGTCGGTGTGGCGAAGGGCACCATCTATACCCATTTCCCTGGTAAAGAGGAACTGGTGCTGGCGATTTTTCAACGCAACATGCAGAATTTCCTGGAGCAGATCACAGAAATTGTTGCAACGGACCTTACCCCACGCAATAAACTGGAAAAAATCATGGCGCTCATCTACAGTGGTTTTTTTGAACAAACACAGTTGATGTCATCCATCTACAATGGAGTCGATATCAAACGCATGCTTATGGAAAAAAATAGCTGCATGAAAGATATGTGGCAAGCATTAGCAGATAGCGTCAGCACCCTTTTGGAAGAGGGCAAAGCACTGGGCGAATTCGATCAGATGATCCCTACTACTGCTATGCTCTATTCGTTTTTCTGCAACATTTCGCCCAAAGCTTATGAACGCCTTATTGTAGATAGCACCATATCCCATCAAGAACTGGTTACGTATCTACAAAAAATCTACTTTAACGGCATTGCCGCACACGCAAAATAACTCTAAATCTTACCTATAACTGTTTCCTTTGTTTCCTTTAGGAAGGACCACGCTCATGGCAACAACGCAACGAGAGACAACAGCGAATGAGCTCGTTGCAAACGACAGTTCCATACAACTGTCCAATGCACAAGAGAGACCACGTTACACAAAACGCGAGATATATACGACCATGGCGGGCGTCTTGCTCGTCATGCTGCTGGCTGCGCTCGATCAGACCATCGTCGATACAGCGATGCCACATATCATTACAGATTTACAAGGTTTTAATCTTTATACCTGGGTCACCACCGCCTACCTGCTCACATCAACGGTAATGGTGCCCATCTACGGTAAGCTATCCGACATTTTCGGACGCAAACCCATCTTTCTGATCGGCGTGACCCTTTTCTTAATAGGATCAGCCGCCTCGGGCGCGGCCCAGACGATGGTCCAGCTGATCGCCTTCCGTGCTTTCCAGGGCCTGGGGGCCGCCGCTTTGATGCCTATCGCTATCGCAGTCGTCGGTGACCTGTTCACCGCGCGCGAACGCGGCAAATGGCAAGGTGTAACCGGCGGAGTCTTCGGCCTGGCATCCATACTCGGTCCCACCTTAGGTGGCTGGATCACCGATAACTCTTCATGGCGCTGGGTCTTCTACGTCAATATACCCGTCGGTATCGCCGCACTCCTGGTACTCATCTTCTTAATGCCGACACTGCGCGCGAAACGTACAGGAAAAGCTATTATCGACTATATGGGCGCCATCTTGCTTGCCGCCGGTACAGTACCTTTACTGCTAGGATTGACTTGGGCGGGCTCACAATATGCCTGGCTGTCGCTACAAACCATCGGACTACTGGCAGGCTCAGTCGCGGTCATTGCCCTGTTTATCGTCTATGAGGCCTATCGCGAGCGCCATAACACGCAGCCAATTATCGACCCGAGCATGTTCAAAAATCCCATCTTCAGCGTCTCCGTACTGATCACGATGATCACCAGTATGGGCTTGTTCGCCAGCGCGATCTTCCTACCACTATTCGCACAAGGCGTGCTGGGATTCTCGGCTACCGAAAGCGGTCTACGACTCGTCCCACTGATGGGTGGCCTCATCGTCAGCAGCATCATTTCTGGACAACTGGTGGCCCGTTTCGGCAGATATAAATGGATCGCCTTCGTGGGCATGGCGATCACGATCGGTGGATCGCTGTTGCTACAACTACTCAATATCAACTCCACCAACATTGATCTGATCGTCGCCATGATCGTGCTCGGCCTGGGCCTCGGCTTCAGCATGTCGCTCTACACCGTGATCGTACAAAACGCGATGCCCACCAGAATCGGGCAAGCCACTTCCGGCCTGACCTTCTTTCGCTCGATCGGCGGCACTATCGCCGTTGCGGCCATGGGTTCTGTCTTGAACTCGACCTATGTCCCTGGCTATCACAACGCGATTCCCGCCGCGCTCAAAAAGTTGTTACCTCCGCAAGCGATCAACGCGTTCGACGATCCAAACGTGCTGCTCTCGCCCGGTGTGCAGCAAAAATTCCAACAGGCGTTGGCCCACTACGGCCCGGCAGGCCAGACCATCTACAACCAACTCATGCACGCAGTAAAAGTCGGCCTGACCAGTGGCATCCACAGCGTGTTCATCTTCAGCACAATCATTATGTGCGTTGGCTTCGTCGCCATTTTCTTCTTAAAAGAAATACCCTTGAGCGGAGGTCGCAGCAACAGCGCTGCCAAACAGGCACCTGAAACAGCGGAACAATCGCTTGCCGCAGCCACAACGATCGACAACTAAAGAGTACATTCTTTAGCACGGAACAAGCAAGAGCCTTGCCAGATTATCTCCGGGAAGGCTCTTGCTTGTTCGTTCTTCTCCAAACCACTTTGCTATTGACTAGACATTTCTGCTATCCTAAAAGAGAGCTTGTTACCATCGTTTTGATAGCAAGATTTGGCAATGGATATCAAAGGCAATCGAACCTTGATGGCATAGAAGGAGCCCAAAATGGCAGATACCGAAGCAAAACTGAGCGACGAGGAAGCACAAACACGCCTGACAGTGGTAGCGGGCTGGGACATTCATAACAACGAGCTACAACGTACATTCACCCTTCCCACTTTCCCTGCATCCATCTTTTTTGTGGCTGCGGTCGCGCAGGTAGCCGAATCAACACAACATCACCCGGACATCACCATCTCTTACACCACCGTCACCCTGTCCGTCTCCACACATTCAGCCGGTGGCCTTACCGAAAAAGACTTTGCCCTCGCCGATACAATCAACAGCCTCTGGCATACCCTTTCAGCCTGATCTCATGCACCAGTCACCATCTCAATCCTACCGTGTATAGTAGGGAGACCCCTGGCGGGTCTCCGCTCCCTCCTGCTTCCCTATTCCCTCACGGGTCTCTTTGCTCTTGTGCGTCCTTTTTTCTTTCAGAACCTTCATGCCATGCACAAATTTTTGTTCTCCCTCGCCCTCATTCTTTATCCTCAAAGGGAAAGATAATGTACCAATCGCCACCACCAACGGCAACAACACCATCACTGCATAGCGCACCGCGATCTGGTAGCCCGCCCCAGCAAGGTAATCAGTGTTGAAATAGACAAAAAAAGCACTCACAGAAAAAACCAGGGCAAAAACAATCAATGCGCGCCCAATGCGACCCGACCGACCCCCAACCCCTACAGCAACCAGAGCAACCAGCCACAACACATACCACGAGAAAAACCAGGGCGTGACGACAAGCAATACACCCATAGCAGCAAGGCTCGCCATCACCATTAACGTAACCCTGGGGGCATGCCACAACCGATACACACCATAAAGACACGTAAGACCTAATGCACCTTCAGTAATCACATTCCACGTCGTACGTTGTGCCATCACCTGCCAGAACGTATACGGCCACGCATTCTGTGGCAGCTGATCATAAACCTTCAACCATTCCACCACCGCCCGCATAAACGAGTTTTCCGCGTAAATCGACGAAGGCGGCGCCCCAAAACTGTGCACAATCTCCCCTACACTATGCCCCCACCATAAAGGCAGGTAAAACAGCAACGAAAGCAATACAAAAACGCCCACCGCCACCAAACCAGTGCCTATCACCAGCACACTCCCCTCTCCCCCGTGTATAAAGACCCTTGTGGTCTTCCGGCGCTGCTCCTCCATCGTCTTACGCAGCAGCAAAACAAGGAAAAATGCCACCAGCGGCAGTGTCGTAAATTTTACCAACGTAGCCAACGTCAACACAACCAGAGGAGGCAAATAGTTAGCGGGCCGCGTAAAGCCCTGTTTTTCCGCGCGATATGCCAGGAAAATTGCCAGCAGCAAAAGCATCGCCATAAAAATGTCGTTGTGACCACCCATACTGCTCTCGAACAGAGCAAGCGGATTCCACCCATAGAAAAGTGTTCCCAATGCGACAACACGTGGCGTACGATCCGCGCTCTTCAAGCTACGTGCAACTAAGAAAATACTGATCAGGTGACAGAGTAGACCGAATAGACGATAGGCAAAAAAAGACTGTACAACACCATCGCCGGTCAATAGCGAGATCAGGGCACACATATACATCCACAGAGGACCATAGGCAGAAAAGACCGAACGCCAGCCATCGATCTCGGTAATGGGGTCATGCGAGATCTGTCCAGGCACAACGAAATAGGGATTGGCCCCGTATACAGCCATGATATGTCCAAAATCTGCGTAGACAAACAGATCCTTGGAAGGCATGGCAGGCGTAAAAACAAAGATCAGCCCGATCAACAACGCGCCCCACCAGACCACTCGTACAAATCCTGTCAGAGTGTTTTTTTCAGCTTGCCGCCACACGTACCAGGCCACCAATCCATAAACCAGGCTAAAAAGCGCAATCAAAATAAAAAATTCGCTATTGCTCGCCCAAATCACCGCTGCCGACGGCTTAGGTACAAATAAGTCAAAAAACCAGTTGCTGACTGTCGCGAGTAAAACGCTCAGCGGATTGGTAAGGGGTAACGGAGCTGGATAGGAATGCTGCAAAGGAGCCACACACAACACGGAGCAGAGCGCGAGTAGTCCTAAACTGACCAGCAAAACTACATATGTAGCTCGTGTATCTTGTCGTCTGGTTGATACCCAGGAACGTACGAATGCCATGTATTTCCGTTCTATCTTTTCTTGTGATCCTTAGCAATCAAACTCTTCATTATGTATCGAACCAATGCAGAGATCAGTCCACTGTATAGAACGTTCAATCGCCCCAGCCAATCACAAAATAAAACGCGCGCAGACCGGCAAAGTATGTTTTGAGAGTATGATTTGCCGGTCTGCGCAAAGAACAAGACAACCCGTATTAGTAGTGAGCAACACGTTTCGCGCTAGAAGCTCGTCGCCCTGATGCCGCTCGCGCGCCCTTGAACGATCCGCTGGCTGATCGAGACCGCGTGTGTGATTCCTCAGCAAAAGCGTGTGTATTCCGTCTACCAGCACTTCTGCTATAACTACTTCGCCGCTCTGCCCTGCCACCATTCCTGCTCTCATCCTCAAAGGCTTGCTCGATCAACACTGCCTTTGCCCGTGGCTCAGATGAACGATTTGGCATTGCATCGACGGCATTTTTCTTACGCCCCGTCTCAGACCTCTCGCGATCATCTCGCCTTGTCTGCGTGCGCTCGCTACGCGGTTGACGCGATACAACCTGCATCTGCTCCTGTTCCACGTGCACTTCTTCATAGCGTTCACGACCTCGCACTGGCAACGTCTCCTGCTCCACGGATGGCAATGTCAAAGCACTTTCATCGATCGCGAGCCGCTGCAATGCCACATCCTGTCCCAGGCTACGTGTCATCCGCCGCCACCTGGGCACATCCGATGGCACTAATAGAGTAATAGCCTTACCCTGTCGTCCCATCCTGCCGGTACGCCCGACACGGTGCGTGAACAGCTCACTCGATTCAGGCAACTCGTAGTTGATGACCTGGTGAATGCCCTGAATATCCAGGCCGCGCGCGGCCACGTTGGTTGCCAGCAATGTCTGCACCTGCCCACGGCGGAACGCGGTCAGCACTTCTTCACGCGCACGCTGGCTTTTATCACCGTGCAGCGTCCCTACAGTAAAACCAAGCTTGCCGAGTTGCTTGCCCAGCTTTTCTACACCGTATTTCGTGCGACCAAAAACAAGGCTGCTCTCGCCCTCGGTGGCGTGTAACAACGTACACAGGGTCGCGATCTTCTTATCTTGCGGCACCTGATACGCGATCTGCTCAATTGTGCTCTGCCCACCCATCTCAGCGGTAATATCGACACGGACAGGATCTTTTAAAAACTTTTCCTGCAATTTCGTCACCCAGCCGGGCATGGTGGCGGAAAAAAGCGCCATCTGCCTCGTCTCAGGCGTGGTGGTCAATATCTCTTCAATATCGGGCGCGAAACCACTGTCAAGCATCTGGTCCGCCTCATCCAACACACAGATGCGCAGTTTGTTCAATACCAGCGTGCCTCGATCCAGATGATCCTTCACACGGCCTGGCGTACCCACTACAATCTGTGATCCATAGCGCAATGCTGAAATCTGGCTCCCGTAAGCCCTTCCACCTACCAGCAAAGCTGTTGAAAGCCGTCGACTTATGGCAAATCTACTCAACACGCTATTGACCTGGACGGCCAGTTCGCGCGTCGGTACCAGCACTAACGCCTGCACGACACGGTCGCGCGCAAGCCTCTCTATCAGCGGAATACCATAGGCAAGCGTCTTACCCGAACCTGTGGCCGACTGACCCACCAGGTCCTTACCCGCGAGCAGTGCGGGAATTGCCTGGGCCTGCACCGCAGTCGGCTCCGTAATTTTCATACTTTTCAACACCGCGATGGTCGCGGGCTGCAAAGAGAGTTCTTGAAAAGAAGGAGTCTTTGCGGATGGATGAGCCGATAGGCTAGATGCGATAGCATCGTTTCCATCCGAATAACTAGCAAAAGACATACAAAAAAATCCTTTCGGCCAATACGCCTCTAACATAGGCGCAATAAAGCCCCTGGCTGGCATAATAATACATTCGGAAAAAGCGCCAGTTGGGGAGTACCAGGAGCAGGCCGCAAGTCACGGGAGCAATGCTGCTAACTGATATCAACACGAATATGTATGCAAGGAGAGATTTTTCTACAGAGGATTGCTCAGAGCTCTTTAGCGTCTTTCGCAAAGAACAGTATCATATTCAAGAACTGCCCTGTGCCATGCAAACATTCATTACAATTGAGAATTATACTCCCTTGAGATCCATCCGTCAAGACACACCTCAAAAGTACATTCTTTACCGAAAACCTATTTCAAAGATGAAGTGAGGAAAATATATTTTTTACCTCACCTCATGTCTATAAAAACTTTTCAGGAAAGGCAATGGGCGTAACAAGCAAAATTTCAACAAACTACAAGTTACAGCTCACCTGCTCGCATTAGCCACACTACCCAAAAACACTGCTCGCTAGCAGCAGAAAAAGTTGGCTTACCATACACCGAAACGACGACGGACACTCTTCACAAAATGCTGCGTGTCCTCACCCAGATCCTGCGGAATATCAGTGACGCGTTTGATGTCCTGAATGCCCTCACGGGTCTGGATCATCTCTTTTCCACGAAATGGCACTACAACACCTGTCACCTCACCATTTTTCGTCTCGGCCTTGACATAGTTCCCTACATCCGCCTTCACTCTCTTTTTGTTTTTCTCCTTCTCCTGTTTTTTCTTTCCGAATAACATCTTCTATCCACTCCTCTATAAAATTTTTCTCTATAATTGCAAGTAAAATCCCCTACTTTTATAATCCCCTACTTTAGAGAACACATTGAAGCTTGCTTTCCTTCCATCCTCTCGCAAGCAGTTCTATCACCACACTTTCATAACGTTTTTGTATGCTAAAAAGGCACAATACTCTTCAAATTGACCCCAAAAATCCTATTAAGAGCTGCTGGAACCATGGACACTGCCGGAGGATGGCGTAACTTGCCATATCCCATAGCCCCCGGCACTATCGTCACACTGGTTATTTTGCACACTACAATAGGAGCCTGACATATCTCCATTGCTCGCGATCTGCCCCTGGAAGAGCAAAGGCAGGTGATCTGCGTACGCATTTACCTGAAAAAGAATCTGCCTGCTCGCTGAGACTGTTCCACTGAAGTTCCCATTGCCCTGCAAGCCATCACTCAGGGTGAGATAGCCGCGGATGTTGCCCCCACCTTGTTGCATCTGCGTCAATTGCATATTTCCGTCGACATCCGCTGGTATATTATGGATCGTGCCCGTGTAGCCCGCTGCAATAGTGGGTACTGAGCTATTTGGAGCACTTGTAGCCTGAACCGTTGACTGGGTTGTCGGCGTTGCCGGTCCAGTCGTTGGCGTTGCTGGCACCGAGGTTGCAGTCGCGTGGCTCACCGTCGTGGTTGCATGACTTACTGTAGCGGTCGCGGCGACTACAGGTTTGCCATTATTGATATGTAACCCGAAAAGGCCCATAGCGAAACTACTCCCACCCAACAAAATCAATAAGACCAGTGCCGCCAGCAAAACCAACCATGGTCTGCGTTTTCGTGCTGATCGTTCAGGCAGTTTTGCGACCACTGGCTGCACATACCGCATCTGTTTCGGTGTTTCCTGCGCAGGCACAATTGGAGAGGTTGTGGCCGACACGAGCGCATCATCACCACCGCTTAAAACAACTGGAGGCGCGGACAATACCGCTGGTGTCTCTGGCAGTGGTAGTGACGGAGGACGCAACGCCTGCCAAAAATCCTGCACGGTCGCGTAGCGCTGCTCATTGTGAATAGCCATGGCTCGTTCGAGCGCATCTGAAACATACGCTGGCAGATCGGGAACCACTTGTCTGGCAGGCACCAACGGATCGATGCCTTTGCTCTCCCTCTGCGTGACACGGGTAAAAGCAATCGGTGGCACCATTCCCGTCAGCAAGGCGTAGATCGTTGCCGCCAACCCATAAACATCGGTGCGCGGATTGGTCCCCCGGTCGTATTGTTCGGGCGCACCGTAGCCCGGTGAGGCATGTCGTACCATGCTGGTCGTGGCATCCTGCACATATTCCTTGGCGATACCGAAATCGACCAGCACGATATTTTCTCCTTGCGATGGCACAATAATATTGGCGGGTTTGATATCGCGATGAATAATAGGCGGATTTTGCGCGTGCAAATAGGTTACCGCCGCTACGACGGGCGTCATCAGTTGCAGCACACGCGACAACGAGAAACGATGTTCCCTTTGCTGCTGACGTAATGTCTCCAGATTTTGCCCATCAACATAATCCATCAACATGTAGACACGCATTGCCCGTGCGCTTTCGAAAACACGATAAACACGCGGGAGCGCGGGATGATCGAGTCGCTTGAGCACCTCGCACTCGAAGGCGAAACGTCGGCGCTCCTTCTTGTCGGGATCGATCAGCTCTTTTACAGCATAGTGATTGGCCTGGCTACGCAGGTCTCGTACGAGATAGACCGCGCTAAACCCACCTTTTCCAAGCAAAGATTCTACACGGTAGCGATCAAGCAAAACGTTCCCCAAAGGGAGCAATGTTTGCATATCTTGCATTCCTTTCCTCCATGCTCCATAGAACAGCAAAATATATTCGCTCTTCGTGCACTCTCTTTTCCTCGTCTTGTAGAGGCTGGATACTTCCTTTCCGAGCACCCGAGCGAAGCTAGATGCTGTAGAGGCTGGATTTATCCGCCGGTGCTGGATTTATCAGCTGGTCATCGTTGGTGCCCGGAATAAGAAGGACATCCGCCGGTACAAAAACGATGCGTATTCCTGGTTGTGCGGATGGAAACGACGCCAGGAAGACCCTTGTGGTCTTCCTGTCATTTTGTAGAGAGCAGATTTATCAACCGGTACCACATGCCGCCTGGTTCAGGCCCGCGTCGCTGTTGTAATCCGTGATCGACCAGTTGCCAAAGACATCCTTGCTCACGGTAACATGTAAATGATAGGGCTGCGGCAACTTCGGGCGTGTAATAGTGTAGTCGTCGGTTTGCGTCCCGCTCGGGCTGGCCGTTCCCACTGCTTTGTAACCGCTAATCTGACCATAACATCGATCTTCCTGATCCGCCTGCTGCACGAACGCATCATGCGACGTGCCCATGGTAATAGAACTACCCAGATCGGCATAAGCTCCGTCGTAGTTCTGGTGCGCCAGATTGTCCACAAAGTTGTGAGCGAGCGCCGTCGCTTGTCCGGGAGGATTGCGGTTTTGCAAATAGGTATAGCCGGAAAAACCAAGTCCGCACAACAACAAAGGCACGAGCACAAAAAAGATCAGCAGCGTCCGCGTGCACCCAGCCGCCCGTCTGACCACCTTTTCTTCCGCGTGCGGTCTGCCCCGGTCTTGCACCTGCTGCGGCAAAGGTGTCATCATCGGCTGCACCCCCGCCTTATGGGGGCGCGGCCCCGATTGATGCAAAAAAGGAAGCGCAGCAGCAGGCGCTCCCTGCGTCACCACGGGCTGAGGCATACGGAAAGCACGTTCGAGCGCATCCGCGAAATCCTGCACGCGGGCGAAACGGTCATGAGGATTTTTCGCCAGCGCGCGCCACAGCACCTGCGTCACCGCGGGCGGAAGGGCCAATGCGCGCTCATCGATGGGTGGAGGGGGCGCGGAAAGTTGCTGTGTGACGATCTCCATTGCAGAACCCTTGAAAGGCCGCTCACCCGTCAACCATTCGTACACGACCACAGCCAGCGCGTACTGATCGCTGGCGGGCTTTGGCTTCCCCTGCAACTGCTCAGGGGCCATATAGGAAATTGTACCGATCACCGCGCTATCAGTCTGCTGGCTCACCGTGCTTTGCGCGGTCACCGCTATGCCGAAATCGCTCAACCGCACCTGCTCATCGGCATCCAGCAACATGTTTTCTGGCTTCACATCACGATGGATCAGCTTGCGGTCATGCCCATATTGTAATGCCTGCGCCACCTGCTGCACATAGGGCAAAAAAACAACTGGCGTAAGCCTTGCTCCCTTTGGCGCGCGCTGCCTCAGCGTGCCATTAGGTGCATAATCCATCACCAGAAAAGGCACAAAATTCTCGACGCCAAAGTCCAATACACGAATGATGTGTGGATGGACCAGATGTGCGATCACCAGAGCCTCATTGCGGAAACTCTCGATATCTTCCTGGCCCAGGTGGGTATGCAGCACTTTGATCGCGACCTGAGTATGCAGATAGACATGCTCGCCTAAATAGACATCGGCGAATCCACCGTGCCCCAGTAGTCTGATAACGCGATAGTGTCCGAGTTGTTGCACCTTCTCATATTCCATATCTATGATACGGTTGGTTGATACGGATGAGAGACAGGAAGAAAACCCTCGCTATTTTCAGCCACACATTCCACGCCATAGGCAAGCTTTTAAACGCTAAAGGGGAGCGAACTCGCTGCACCACTGGAGGTACGCACGACCAGACTCGTCGGCAGTTGCACACGCGTTGAAACACCAATATCTTCATACGCCAGCATATGCTCTTGATCTCTCTTTTGTATGGGATGCGTACGATGCTCAGGGTCAATCCTGGTCAAGAGCATTTTTGTGGCGATACGCCCCATCTCGAAAAACGGCTGATGAACGGTAGTAAGCGAGGGCCGCACATGCGATGAGAGCAGATTATCATCAAATCCGATTACAGTCATTTCACCTGGCACCTGAATTCCCCGTTGCTCTGCGACCTCCAACACACCATACGCCATTTGATCGTTGGCGGCAAAAATAGCATCCGGCCAGCACTCTCGATCCTGGGCGAACAGTTGCTGCGCGCAATCACGACCACCAACCGGCTCGAAACTGCCCTGAGGCAACAAAGCTGGCTCAAGTGACAGACCAGCATCGCGTAACGCGCAACAATACCCCTGGAAACGTTCGATCGCGCAGTAGTAGTGCTGGGGACCAAGAATATGCGCAATGCGGCGATGACCAAGTTGCAACAGGTAACGCGTGGCTTCATACGCGCTGGCGAAATTGTCGATTCCCACCCAGGGTATCGTGTTCGGCTCCTCCTGATCGTCGATCATGACCAGGGGCAGCCCTTGCTGAAAACGGTCGGTAAGATGGTGCGAAAGTTCTCCAGGCAGGATCGCCAGCATACCAGAGGTGATACGCAAAGCTAAAATACGGTCCAGGATATCGGAATGCGTGCGCTCAAAGTTATCGCTCTGCTCGTAGTTGATGCTATAGAGTACAACCTCATAAGCGGTCTCCTCGATATAGCTGGCAACACCACGCATGATTTCTGGCACCGCGGGCCAGGTCAGCGGAGGCGCGAGCACAGCGATCAGACGCATAGCGTTACGCCCACGCGCCAAACCTGTCGCCGTCACGTCAGGTACAAAACCATACTCCTGCACGATACGGCGCACACGCTCACTTAGTACGGGATCGACCGAGGCATTGTTATTGAGAACACGGGAAACTGTCGCTTTAGAAACACCTGCCAGACGCGCAACGTCACGAATAGTAATCTTCTCTTGCATCCTAAATCCCCACACCTCGACTACACCGTCTATAACATAGTTTTATAAAGGCCTCCTTGCCTGATGCATAAATAGCATGGTACAATTCGTTCGTACTGCTACAGGTATAACACAGAAACCGGTTTCTGTCAAGGCTACCTACTCCATTTTTTTATTCGCCTCGATGAAGATAGAACAGGAACATCTGTTGCAAACGCCCAAATGTCTCTTCGATCTCTAATGGGATGCCAAAACCGCCCTCTTGCTCCAGGGAACTGAAACCATGCACTACACTACGCAGAAGGCGCACCGCGTGGATTGCCTCGTCTCCATCCAGCTTATATGCTGCAAAGACACGCAAGACAATATCAATCACTTGCTGCGACCTTGCCTGCCATTCGGCGTCATCCTGTGGCGCCGCGCGTACTGTTGCGGCATAGATGCCTGGATGATCTTTCACAAAATCTCGATACGCGACCATTGCCGCCATCACTGCGTCATCGCCCGCACGCCCCATCGCGGCCTCGCCCAGCCGACTGCGCAACAGTTCCAGACCATGCAGGGCCAGGGCTCGCTGTAAACCAGCAAGGCCTGAGACATAGTGGTACAACGTCGGTGTGCGCACCCCCAGCTTTTCGGCCAGCATCGATAAGTTTATTGCTTCAATACCCATCGCATCAGCCAGATCAGCGGCGGTTTGTATTACCGCCACTCGATCGAGTCCGGCTCTAGCGGCCATCCAGTACCCCTTTCTTTGCCTGCTCAAAAAAAGTCAAGATCACGGGCGCAACCAACTCCGGCATTTCGGCGTGCGGATAGTGACCTGCGCCTTCCACCATTTGTAACGAAGCATGCAAACGATCAGCAACGTAGCGCGCCTCCTGCTCTGGCCCCTTGAAATCTGGATCGCGCGATCCCATCAATACCAATACCGGCGCTTTCACCTCGTCCAGCCGCTTGCCCGACGCTTCTTTTGAAGCCATAAGCATGCCTCGCAATGCCGCTAATCGTCCATGCTCTCCCAGATTGTTATACAGCGCCTGGCGATACTCAACAAAATCGGCAGGCTTCTTTGTAGGATACAAACTGCTATAGTACCAGCGCCACAAAGCTCGACCCCACAGCGGGAACGCGATCACCCGCCCCAACAACTTCGATTGCCACAATGGAACCGTGTCATGTACGAATGGACCCACCAGCACCAATCCCCCAATCAATTGCGGCTCCGTCGCAGCAGCATAAACCGCCGCACCCGCCGCCATCGATTCGCCGATCACCAACGCAGAACCAGCATTAAGCTGCTTGATCAACGCGATAATGTCCACGCCAACACCCACCACCGAATAATCCGACCACCCAACACTCGACTCCCCGTGCCCACGCACATCCATCGTTACCACGCGGTATCCAGCCTCCAACAAACGCGGCTTGAGGAACCGGTACTCCGCACGCACATCACCCATGCTCGGCACACAGATCACCAACGGACCATTCCCCTCATCGTCGTAAGCAATCGTCCCACCCGCAACTTTCATAAATTCAGTCATCATCGTTACCCTTTCCTTCTTTTTCTATCTTTATAACATAGGCTCATGTCTAATATGTTTAGATTATAATCTATAATGTAAAGACTTGTCAAGGCTCTTATCCCCAGGCCCGAGAGCAGTAGTCCCTCGGCTACCGATTTTGCATCTATCTCTAATATCGATCTTCCTTTATCTTCACACAAAATTTATACATAAACCTTTAATTATAACTCCTACTCATGTATACTAATAGTAGGCCCATCTATTACTACTGTCTCTTTAATCAAAAATACCCTTTTTACTATCACTTCCTTTTCATTGTCCCCGTACATCTTCCCCCTTGCCCTCTCTAATCTTAGGCTATAAGAAAGGAAGCTGGAATGCTCACTCTCACTTGCTTTAACGAAACCCTACCCCTACCCTCGCACGGGCCCGCTCTCCCTTCCCTGCAAGATTCATTCTCCTCCCACACCACTTCCTCCCTCTCCTGGCTCCGGCATGGCTACATCCCTTGCAACTCCCTCCTGCTCGACCTGCCCTTCTTCAGCTACGAACTCTTGCGCAAAACACTCCAACACATAACCCATGACCACCAACTCCTCAATCCTCAACGCGGTTTCTATACCCTCGCCGAATCACTGTCCCCAACTCACTGTCCCCGCAAGTTGTCCCCAACCTCCTGTCCCCGCACCCTGTCCCCAGCACATTG
>CAZZWK010000021.1:79711-80798 GCA_964657925.1 uncultured Dictyobacter sp. | reverse complement strand
ATTATGAAGCGCGGACGTATACGATTCCGGGTGATTATCC
The DNA here is from genome assembly GCA_964657925.1 of uncultured Dictyobacter sp. GTDB lineage: Bacteria > Chloroflexota > Ktedonobacteria > Ktedonobacterales > Ktedonobacteraceae > Dictyobacter. Next base: position 80,758 of record CAZZWK010000021.1, on the reverse strand, counting down.
CTCGGCAGCGGCGTTACTAGCCGCGTACGCGACTGCGGACAGTACTGAGAGCGAGTTACGGCTGGCACGTTTGAGGCCGGGCGATGAAATCGGGGAGGCGTTGCTGAACGTTTTTCATGGGATGGGAGCGGGCCTGCGGCGAGAGGGAGATACGCTGATCATGCGTGGGGGGCGTCGCTTGCGGGCGGTGCATGTTGACGGGGACGCGATTATTGATTGTATACCGGTGCTGGTGGCGGCGGCGTGTTTTGCTGAGGGCGAGAGTGTTTTCTATAATATAGAGAGCTTGCACTATAAAGAATCGGACCGCATCGATGATTTGTGCCAGGAATTGCGGCGAGCTGGTTGCGATGTCGTGCCGCAGCGTGATGCTATTATCGTGCGCGGACAACCTCAAGGGATTGTTGGAGGGGTGACGGTTGATGGACATAGCGATCATCGAGTTTTGATGGCGCTGGCAATCGCGGGTCTGCGTAGCCAGCAGGGTCTGACATTGACGGGTGTGGAGCATATTAGTAAGAGTTATCCTAACTTTTTTCGACAACTAGAACAGTGTGGTGCTAGGATAGAACATCAATGATAATCATGGTGAAGAGGAACTCGTTGAAATAAGAAGGATTCTCTTGCCAGCCATGATAGAATTTATGAAGAGCAAAAAGAGGGTCATACCGATACATGGGTGTGACCAATAGTGTCATATCGCCATGCGAACCATGTTGTTAGATAGTGTCGATTTTTGGTTTGCGGAAAGGATACGGGTGTGTATAAATTTAGGGGTTTTGATAGTGCTCACGTAGGCGATAGTGTCGCCGCGCTTGAAGTTCTGGTCAATGCCTGGATGGAAGAGGTGCATCCGCGTATCCGGCATATGGCGCAAAGCATACGAGGCGAGCACATCATTTTGAGTTTTGTATACGAGGATATGCAGGAGTTGGAGAAGCGCATCGCGACACAAGCGCAAGCCGACATAGGTATTACTGGCGCGTTTCCGCGTGTCTTCGACGATGATTTTACCGAAGATCGTCCGACTTCGCCGAGCATTCCCGC
>CAZZWK010000021.1:73946-79611 GCA_964657925.1 uncultured Dictyobacter sp. | reverse complement strand
CAAAATAGATTCAGAATATAGGTTCAGAATAAAGAAGAGCAGTGGCTGCTCGAACACAAGGATAGAAATGGCGACTCCGTATCTCCTTTACGCGACCCCTGAGGGTGAAATAGTGGAAGAGACGCGTCTACAGGCGCTCTCATTTGAGGATAGACCGTTGCGCGAAAGCGATTTGATGCCTTTGCCCGATGGTGTCACGCTTTCGATGATGCCTGATCGGTTGGCGGTCGGTTTAGCAAGAAAAAGTGGTAAACGACAGGTATTGCCTGCCACGCGCGGTTGGGCGGTGGCTGCGTTATTGCCGATCGGTTATACACGTACGCTACTGCCTGCATATGAAAAGGTGGAGGGTACAGAGCCATTGCCGTTTTTCGGCTATAGCGCTGTGGCGGGTATGAATGGACGGCTGTATGTCGCGGCGAGCAAGACTGACGATCCTGCTAGATGGCATCCGCGAGCGTTCAACCGGCGCAAGTTGGAAAGGTTGGTGCGGGAGAAGCAGGCAGAGTATCCGGAGAATCGTATTATTGGGCAGCACGCGCATTGCGCGCTGGATTATGCGTGTCCCACGGCCAGCAACCTGTTTTTTGAGCGTTGGGAGATGGCGGTCGCGGTTTCGCCGGGGTGTAACGCGCGTTGTGTGGGCTGTATCTCCAAGCAAGAGGAGGAAGACCTGATCTCGCCGCAGGATCGTTTGACCTTTATCCCGTCGGTCGATGAGATTGTCGAAGTGGCTTTGCCGCATCTGGAGATAGCCGAGGATGCGATCGTCAGTTTTGGGCAGGGTTGTGAGGGCGATCCGTTGTTGCAGTGGCCGCGATTGGAGAAGGCGATCAAGGTGTTGCGCGAGCGTACGAACAAAGGTGTGCTCAATATCAATACCAACGCCAGCAATCCACGCTGGTTGCAGAAATTGTACGACGCTGGTCTGGATACGATTCGGGTGAGCACGATTTCCGGCAATGCTACGACCTATACAGCGTATTATCGTCCGCTGGGTTATACATTTGAGGATGTTAAGACATCGCTCAAGCGAGCGGTGGATAACGGATTGTATAGCTCGATCAATTTGTTGTGTTTCCCTGGTATGATCGATCGCGAGCGGGAGGTGGAAACGTTGCTGGCCCTGATTCGTGAGACGGGGTTGCAGTTGATCCAGTTGCGCAATCTGAACATTGACCCCGAGGTGTTGTTGCCGCGTATGCCCGCGTTGGACACATTGGGTGAGGCATTGGGGATGCGAGAGATGATCGAGATTATCAAACGCGAGACGCCACAGGTCGAGATTGGCAATTTTACGCGCCCGATTCAGCGTAGGAAGGTAGAGTCCGTTCCCAGCGTTTAATTTACTATTGCTAGAGACTAAAAACCGTGCAAGCTAAATGTATAAGCCTGCACGGTTTTTGATTTTTGGGCAAAAGAGTTAGTGTGGATACATGCCACCATCGATGAGCAGGGTTTGGTTGGTTGTGTAGGAGTTGGCGGCGAGCATAACAATGGCGTCCGCTACATCCTCAGGTTTGCCCAGGCGACCGACGGGAATTCTGGGAATAAGCTCGCGTTCAATATCGGAACCAGCGGCGATCATGCCGGTTTCGGAGATGAGCGCGGGCGCGACCGCGTTGACGGTGATGCCATAGGGAGCGAGCGAGGTCGCCAGCCAGTGCATCAGACCGAGCATGCCTGCTTTGGAGGCGGCATAGTGGGGGCCGACGACACCACCGGTAAAGGCCGCGACCGATGAGACGAAAACGATACGACCGAAGCCGCGATCGCGCATGCCAGGGACGACACGTTGGGCCAGCAGGAAGGTAGCGCGCAGGTTGGCGTCGATGGTCTGGTCCCAATCCTCCAGCGTGATATCTTCCAGGGGTTTGCGTGTACCCATGCCCGCGTTACTGATAAGGATGTCGATGGGGCCGAGTTGGGCTTCGGTGCTGTCGACCAGCGCGAGTACCTCTTCCGGTTTGAGCATATCGCTGTGTACGGCGATGGCGCGTCGACCCAATTTTTTGATGCGCTCCGCGAGTTCCTGGCCCGCTTGCGCGTTGCGACCATAGCTGAGCGCGACATCCGCACCGAGTTCGGCCAGGCGCAGGGCGGTGGCGTGCCCGATGCCGCTACTGCCGCCCGTGACCAGGGCGATGCGGTTGTGAAAATCCATTGGATAGCCCTCCTCATGATTTTTGATACAACTATTTATCTTGTGATTCTACTGGTCTCGCGTAGCATTTTGCGGGCAGCCACAGCGACTTGTGCGACGCCGAGCTGGAGGAGGCAGTCGCGGGTCTGGCAGCCTTCGGGTGTACCGAGCTCGTGACCGTGGTAGAAGCAGGGCATGCAGGCGAGGTCGAGGTGAACGATGGTGGCGCGGTTGCTGTGGGAATCACCGGTATATGGTCCCCAGGCTTTGTAATTGGTCAGCCCGAAGATTGCCACGGTTGGAGCGTCGACGGCGCTGGCGATATGCATCAGGCCCGCGTCGTTGCCAATGAAGAGGTCGACGAGTTCCAGGATGGCGGCGGCGACCTTGATGTTGCCACGTCCAGCGAGGCTACGCACGGGTACGTCCGATTGGAGCATGTCGATGATAGTTTCGTGCAGGGTGGTCTCTTCGGGTCCGCCCATCAGCAGCAGTTGGCCGCCAACGCTACGGTAGAGGGTGTCGGCGAGTTGGGCGAAATGCTCGGGCGGCCAGCGGCGCGCTGTGCTGTAGCCGCCGCTACCAGGGTGCATGGCGATGATCGGGCGAGCGAGCGCGTCAGTTTCGAGGTCGCCATAGACGATTTCGCGAGCTATCGTGCGTTCTTGTTCGGTCAGAGGGATCGCAGTATGTTTATTAGCGCAGTAGGCACCAACGGCGGCGGCGATGGCTAGATTGTACTCGGCCTCGTGCATAGCGCCGAAGCCATCATCCTGTACGTGGACGTTGAGGAACCAGCCGTGCCCGTTGTCGAGTCCCACACGCCATTTAGCGCCGCTGGCGCGCATGAGTGCCTGGTGTTTAAGGCGACCGAAGGGGAGGGTCAGGTGGTGGAGCAGCAGGACGGCATCGTAGTGGGCGGAGTGCAGGGTTTGCCAGAGATGTTTGAGTTCCGCGAGCGCCTGAGGATTTTTGATGATCTGGCGAGGATGGTCGAAAAGGTATTTGTTCAGCACGATGGTGTTGTCGATCACATCCCAGCCATTGAGTAAGCCAGCGGAGTCGGGGGTGACGAGCAGATCGATCTGTGCCTGTGGGTAGGTTTCGCGCAAGGCGCGTAGCGCGGGCGTCGCGAGCAGGAGGTCGCCGATGCCAGCCAGTTTCACAATAAGGATATGTGCATCCGGTGCTAGCGTAATCTGTGTTCTCACGGTACGATTTCCTGTTTTCTTAGTGTTCATGTTGTTCGTCGTTTTCACCTTTTATAGCCTGCGTGAGTACGATACCATAATGTCGCAACAGGCAGTAGTTTTGAAAGCCCAGGTGTTGATAAATGGCGGCACTCATGGCGGTACTGGAAAGCGTGATGATAGGATAGCCGAACTGCTGGGCTGAGCGTACGGCATGAATGGTGAGGGCTGTACCGATGCCTCTTTGACGAAATTCGGGCGCGGTCGCGACGCCATAGATGCCCGCGACTCCATTGTGCAGCATGATCGCTGTTACTCCAACGGGTTGATCGTCGAGCCAGGCGATATAGTGGTGCCAGGGCGTGCCGGGACCGAAGCCACGGCGCAGGTAGGATTGGTAGTAGCGCTGTCCATCGTCGGGCGATGACGAGAAGCCGCGCATTTCGAGATCGCATTTGAGTTTGAGCATGTGCGCATCGGTTACTTCAGTGATAGTGAGATGTGTTGGTGAGGATGAGTCCACGCGTACATCTTCAGCTTTTAGAAGCATGCATTGAGTGGTGGAGCGTGGAGTGAAGCCATGTGTTTGTAGATAGTCTATGAGGGTAGGAGGTGAGGCGGTCGGTTCTACACGCCACCAGATTTCGTGTACGCCGCGCTCGCGAAAGTAAGTCAGTGTTTCATCGATTCTGTAATGAATATGGGTGGGATCAGCGGTAGTGAAATGGGTGATGAGCACACCATTAGGACCATCTGGCTCGGTAAAAAAGGTGGTCAGTTCAGTATCGGCGCGGATCTCGCCGCCGGGTTGAGTGCGCGCGAAGTAGAGCATCTCTTCGGCGAAGTTTTGCTCGACAGCGGCCAGCAGCGTGGGTTCAGTGAGTTCATAATAGATGTGATTGTTGCTCTGATTCATATACTGCTTTCCGTTGTTGTGTTCGCAATTGTTTGCTGATAGGCTAATTTTTGCTGTACGACCGCGAAAATCTGATCGGGCGTGACATCTTTCATACATTGGGTGGTGAAGAAACGGCAGTCGGCTGGGCCACCTCTGGCAGTATAACATGGACGGCACCAGATATCGCTGTGTAAAATGGTCGTGTCCGGGCTGACGGGCCCACTCATGGCGGGATCAGTCGGCCCGTGGATGGCGATCAACGGAGTGCCGACCGCGGCGGCGATATGCATAGGTCCGCTATCGCCGGTAATGAGCAGATTCGCGCGTTGCATGAGGGCCGCGAGTTGCGCCAGGCTGGTTTTGCCCGCCAGATTGAAGGGTTTTTCATGCATGCGTTGTGTGATAGTGTCAATGAGCGGCTGGTCAGCGGGTGCGCCAGTCAGGATCAGGCTGTATTTTTGTTCCTGTATGAGGTGGTCGAGCAGACGTGCCCAGTAGGGAATGGGCCAGCGTTTGGATTGTCCGTTGTTGGAGCTGACATGGCAGGCGATGATGGGTTTAGCGAGGTCGATACCTTCTTGCTGAAGAAGATCTTTCACATCTTGCTGCGCTTGCTCGCCGACGTAGAGATGAGGGACGCGGTCGCCATCTTGTAGTGTCGCGCCCGCAGCCTGTGCCAGTTGCAGGCAGTAATCGACCTCGTGCAGGTGATCGTGTTCGCCCCAATGGCGGCCCGCGACGTTATCGGTGAGCAGGGCTGGATTACTTTCTTGTCCGAAGCCCACGCGGCGAGGAGCGCGACTGAGTACGGCGAGGAGCGCGGCCCAGGGTCCGAGCAGACTGATGGCAAGATCGTAGTGGCGGCCATGGAGACGACGGTAAAGATCGAAGAGTGCGGACCAGTTGCGTTTTTGCACGAGCGCGCGTGGACGACGCCAGATGTTGGGGTCGTAGGTGATGACCTGAGCGATAGCGGGATCGGCAGTAATTACTTGTGCACTGGATGGTAGGGCCAGAATGTCGATCTCGGCATCTAGATAAGCGCGTTTAAGCACACGCAAGGCGGTCAGCGAGAGCACCAGATCGCCGATAAGGTCCACGCGAATGAGCAGGATGCGTTGTGGATGGAATGTTTGTGGACGTAATGGCGGATATTGTTTGCCTTTTTGGTGCGTTCGCAGATAGATGCCGAGTAGAGCGATCAGGGCATTGACGCCGAGCAAGAGGAGACGTTTGCTGATAGTAATGACGAGTTTGCGAACCTGATTGCGCGAATCAGGTCGTGTGGGATAGCCGTACTCGTCTCGGTTGATTACACGCATGGAACCTTCCATAAATTATTTATAATATGTATAACTATCTGTTCGTGATATTATGGGGTTTCATAACTTATTGCGGGTATCATAGTCCGCGTAGGGCAAAGCATGCCTTTGC
>CAZZWK010000021.1:62681-73936 GCA_964657925.1 uncultured Dictyobacter sp. | reverse complement strand
CGCGGACTATGATACCCAAATTTATTTGTGAAAGACCATTATATCATTGTGTCCGAGGGATAATTGGTTTCTGATGGCGATGCTAGTTGTTCGATCAGCAGCGTGATATTTTTTTCCACGCTTCGATCTGGGATATTGCGTACGCAAGGGTGCGCGGGCAGTTCTTCGGGTGGGAAGTCGAGGCGACCGCAAGGGATAAAGGGGCAGCCGGGGCATTTTTGAGTGGAGGCCAGCACCATGTTAAGGCTGGGTGGTCCCCAGGGTCCGAAGATGCGTGGATCGGTTGGTCCGAAGAGGCTGAGCGATGGTGTATGTAAGGCGGCGGCGAGGTGCAGGGGGCCATTGTCGACGCCCAGAACCAGAGTAGCGCGTGCGAGGAGGGCCGCGAGTTGTCCTACCGTTGTATTGGTGAGCAGCAGAGGTGGTGTCTGTTGTGTATGCATGCCGCGCGCGATCTCTTCGAGCATGGGGCGTTCTTGCTCGTTGCCGGTCAGGACGATATGTATGGGCTGTGGCAGCAGCTTGTTTGTAGTGAGCCAGCCGGCAATGTGTGACCAGCCGTTGGTGCGCCAAAGTTTTACCGCGCCACCAGTGCCCGCGTGAATGACCTCGATTGATGCGGTTGGAGTGATGCCTGCCAGCGCTAATTGTTGTGCGACCCATGCCTGTTCGTCTGGGCGCGGCTGAAAATACGCGGGGTAGTGCGTGGGAGTGTAGGGTGTTGGGAGGGCATCGTAACCCAGCGATTGCAGACCCGTGTTAAGTAGGCGTAGATTAGAGATGGTGGCATGTTCGGGTGGCGTGAAGGGGAGTGTGTGGGTAAGGAAGGGTGTGGCGGGCGCGATAGCATAGCCGACACGGCGTGGGATGCCTGCCAGATATATAAGGGCCGCACCCCACCAGAAGTCTGGTCGCAGGTTGATGGCGAGATCGTAGTGATTACGACGCAGTTGTTGTGCTGTGCGGAACAGGAGGGTGTAGGGAGCGAGTGCTTTTTGTGGGGCGCGTTGGAAGCCGGGGAACGGGCAGGTGATGAGCCTATCGATAGCGGGATGGCGCGCGACTACTTCGTTGGACCAGGGGCCGATCATCATCGTGAGGTGGGCGTCAGGCGCGGATGCTTTCAAAGCCGCTAGAACTGGTGTGGTCAGCACGAGGTCGCCGAGATGGTCGGGACGGATGAGCAGAATGCGTGGTGTGGCGTGCATGGTGACGTGGGCGGCTTGTTGTGAACGGCGCACGCCTGCCAGGCCGTAGAGGCGCACAAAGAGTAGGATGAGTGAGCGTAAGAGAGCTTTCAGCATTGCGTGCCCTCCGTAGGTACTGTTGAGGTTCTGAGCTGTTGAACAGCCTGCCATACCTCGTCGACAGTGACGTTTTGCATGCAGGTACAGTCCACGCATGGCTGCATCTTGCCGAGGAAGAAGCAGGGGCGACCTTTGGGATTGTGCCAGAGCACGATATGTTGTGGATCGTCGAGTGGATAGGGTCCGTACTCCTGGGGGCTGGTGGGGCCGAAGATAGCGATGACCGGCGTGCCGACCGCGGCGGCCAGGTGCATCGGGCTACTATCATTGCCGATGAAAAGCGCGCAAGCCTGAATCAGTGCCGCGCTTTCGCCGAAGCTGGTTTTGCCCGCGAGGTTGAGGACAGCGGTATGGGGTATGGATAGGCCCGCGATCAGGGTCTCGTTGAGTTTAGCATCGTCAGAGCCACCGATGAGCAGGACACTCATATCGAGCGAAGAGATCAGGCGTTGCACGAGTTCGCGGTAGCGTTCGAGGGGCCAGCGTTTGGCTGTGAGATTCATGCCGGGGTTGCTACCACCGCCGGGGAAGACAGCCACGAGCTCTTTAGAGGATGCAGCGGGACCGATCGTATCTTGCATGAGTTTTTGAGCGGCCTGTTGTTCTGATGGGGTGGGGACGAAGAGCATGCGAGGGTGGTCAATGCGTAGTTTGAGCGCACGTGCCAGGTCAAGGTAAATTTCAGCCTGGTGTTGTAGATGGTCGGGCGAAGCCGAGACGGGTACGCGGTCGGTCAGAGAGAAGCCGCGACCGAGGCTGTCGGGTCCAACCCGGCGGGGGATGCCAGCGAGCCAGGGGAGCAAGGTGAGCATGGGGGAGCGATCGAGCACCAGGGCGAGTTCGAAGTGATGATGACGGAGTTGGCGCGCGAGCTGTAGGTAGGCTTTGAAGCGATAACGACCGGGAATACCGACAGTGCCGCAATCGATGATGGCGTTGACGGCAGGGCTATGTTCGGCGATTGTTTTCGACCAGCTGCCGGTGACATAGGTGATGGTCGCATCTGGATAGTTCTGGCGGAGAACTTCCAGCAGTGGAGTCGTCATAATCACATCGCCGATGCAGCAGGATTTGATCAAGACGATTTTTCTCGGTTGACGCCATGCTCTATGGGTAAACGGTTTGCTCAGTACGTCCAGTAATGAGAATGGCAGGCGTAAGAGCAGGCAAATAGTGGTAATAAGATTCTGGCGCAGCGTGATGGTCCTTTTTTTATCAGTAAAATTAAGAAAAATAGTAGATAGGGTAACGTGATAGGTGCCGAGATATGGAAATCTGCGAAGGCGGAAGCCTTGAGACGGAAGCCCACAAGGGGCTTCCCTACTCTATACGATGTGAGGAGGTGTTAGGGTGTTTGGTTTTCCTCCGGTGTGTGGGTTGTGTTGGCGCGGATGGTGGCCTGGTCGGTCAGTGAGTCGGGCGAAGTGTTGGTTTCGGCGCGGACAGTGGCTTGGTCGTTGATGGATGGGTCGTTTGGCTGATCAGGTGAATTTTGTGCGTATGCGTACGTTGTGGGACTTTCCGCGCGCGCGGTAGGTTGAGCGTAGCTGGCGTCGGCATGCAAGGAAGTGCCACAATTCTGGCAGAAGAGATCGCTGGGTTGGGCGTTGGTGCCACATTGGGGGCAACGGCGCTCCGATAGGTTGGCTAGCGATGGATTGATGGGTGTGATGGTTGGCTGTGATGCGTAAAAGCCGGGTGGTGGTGGCGGGACGGATGCGGCAGGCATGGTGTCTTGCGCGTAATATTGGGCGTAGGTCGCCGCGGGATCGCTGTCGGGAGGAGGGGGCGGTACGCTGGCGGGCATGGTATGTTCGACGCTGGATGGGTAGCTGGGAGATGGAAGCGCAGGCATGCCAGCGTCGGTAGGGTTGTTTTGTGTTGTGCCGGATTGTTGTGAGACCTGGCTTTGAATGGTCTGTAGTTCGTTCTGGGTCTGGGTGAATTGTTGTCGCAAGCTGACGAGTTCCTGGCAGAAAGGGATAAGTTCGCTTTGTTGGAGCTGACCCGATTCGTAGAGCGCAACGGTTTTCGTGAGCAGCGTCTGCTCTTGCGCGGAGATCTGGTGGCCCAGACGTTCCATCTGCGAGCGGGCTTTTTGCATTTTACTGATGCGTGCAGCTTCTTGAGAAGCTTTTTCCAGGCCTCGGTGTACAGAATCCCAGATATTCATGATTAACCTTTCTTCTTGCTTATTGCTGTCTTCCCTTTCGCTGTTTGCCATTATAGCAAACTCGCCGCGAGGAAGTCGAGTTGACGGACCATTTCAGCCATTTATCAGACGCTTTCAGCGCTATAGAGGCGCATCGTGCCATGGTCGGGATCGATGGCGCGTGTAAGATAGAGTTCGTAGCCTTGCGCGTGTAGCTTTTGCTGGACGTTGGTTGCATCTTGTAGGGTTGCGAAGGCCGAGAACAGGGTGGGGCCGCTGCCGGAAAGGCGCACGGTAGTTGCTCCGGCATCGAGCATGGCCTGTCGCGCCTGGGCGACGAGTGGGTAGCTTTCGAGTACGCCGCGCTCCAGACTATTATGGAAATCGTCCATAGTGAGTGTGGTGCGTGACTCGATTTTTTGTTGGACCAACTGACTAAATTCGCCATGGGTGTAGTCGGTGGGTGAGAGATTGCGAAAGACGCTGGCAGTCGAGATGCCGATGGCGGGTTTGAGCAGCAGGAGCCAGTTCATGCTGGCGGGCCAGTTCGGAGTGATAGGCGCAACACGTTCGCCGCGACCCTCACACAGAGCCAGACCACCGGTCAGGAAGAAGGGAACATCCGAGCCGAGCGAGGAGGCGATGGTCCAGAGGTCCTGGTCGGAGAGGGGCAGGTGGTGCCAGCGGCGCAGGGCAACCAGTGTCGCGGCAGCGTTGCTACTGCCACCAGCGAGTCCGGCGGCGATGGGGATACGTTTATAGAGTTCGACGGTTATGCCTTGCGTCCAATCCAATTTTTGTTGTACGCATTGGATGGCGCGCGCGACGAGGTTATCGTTGTTGCTCAAGTCAGGTTGATTGCAGACGATATGGATCTGATGATCCTCGATCGAGGTGAAGCAGAGGGTATCAGACAGATCGATATTTTGCATGATTGTGGCGAGTTCGTGGTAGCCATCCTCGCGTTTGCCCAGCACATCGAGTGTCAAATTTATTTTCGCGAACGATTGAATAAAATAGCTTTTTTCTTGCATCATTTTGCCTATCGTGTAGTATGTAATAGGAGTATTGTGGTTGTAAAGATCGTCTCTGTCAAGCGTTTAAGCCTTTAGGTGGGAAGAAGGGATAGCCAGAATTGCTGCTTTTTAGACGATTGTAGAATGGACATGTTATACTGTAGAGTGTGCATACATGAATATTTTCTTGCTCATTCCTCTATTTTTGTAATCTCGGGTAGGTGCTGATGGATATAACAGTTGCGTATTTTCATCCTTTTTTTCATCCTGACACAGTGAAACACGATTTCGACCAGATTCGTGCGGCTGGCGCGAATGCTGTCGTCTGCGCTATTCATGAGCAGGAGGAGCAGCGCTGGCCGCGCGATTTCGAGCGTGGCTTGCGTTACGCGCAGGACGCTGGATTGAAGGTGTATTTGAGCCTGGGTCGTTTCGGGAACCTTTTCGCGGGTCCAGCTTTTATGCCCAGCTGGTATACCTTTCAGCATGCACAATCTGTTGTCAAAGATCGACATGGTCGTTCACACGAGATGACCTGCTTCAATTACGAACCATTTCGCGCATGGTTTTATAAAGAGGTGCAGTACTACGTCACGAGCTATCCGGTGAACGGTATTCTGATCGATGAGCCGCGCATGCCAGATGTCACCTGCTTTTGTTCGGTGTGCCGTGCGCTGTGTCCCGACATCACTGACCTGACGAATTTTCGGCGCAGATCGATGGTGCATTTTCTCAATGGTTTGTTTGGCACTGTGAAAGAGGTGCAGCGCAACATGAGGACCTCAATGGTGTTGTTGCCGCAAGATCTTGCGTTTATTGACGATCTGGCGACGATAGATACATTGGATAGTATTGGCTGTCATCTCTTCTGGCAATTGCTTGACGCGGATATGGGCGAGATGGAGCAGTGGGGACATACGGTTGTGGATACCGTCAAGCGTTATGGCAAGCGTAGTCAGCTATGGTTGCAGAATTTCAATCTTGACGAGGAGCACGAGCCTGCCTTGGAGCAATCGTTCACGAGATTGCTGGGCACCGAGCCGGATGAGGTCGCGTGTTACTATTTCTGGCGCAACAACGCCAATCCTGAGCGGGTGTGGACGCAGACACGGAGCATGTTGCGACGTATCCCACGTCGCCAGCTTTACTGGCATACCGCGCCGAAGTTGCCTGTGCCACCAATTACGAACGGCCAGGCGCAACAGAATTGATATAAACAAAGAGAGGAAAGCTGTTTTCCAGCTTTCCTCTCTTTGTTTATATAATAGTGAACAAGCGGTTTTACTTGTGGCCCGCGTTGGGGAGACCGGGCGCGGAATCTTTTTTCTTCTCTTTTTCTTCCTCTTCGTATACCTTCTCAAGCAGGGTGCGCAGATTTTTGATCTGGTCGCGTGTCCCTTCCTCGATGGTGTCCGCGGTGAGTACCAGAGCCTGTACGCCGAGCATACTGATGGCGAATGCATCGGCCTCGGTGAGCGTGCCTTTGACACTGAGGAACGAGGGATAACGCACGGCCTCGCGAACGGCCAGATAGTCCAGGATCTGCTCGATCGACATCGAACCGATCTTGTCGCTTAGACCGAAGTCCAGCACCACGGCGGAGATGCCATCGAAGGCGGTGAGGTTGCGAATGTAGAGCGGGTAAATTTCGCCATCGCGCATGGGGATGGTGACCACTTTTTCCAGGTCCTTCGCCTCTAGAGCGAGCAAACGAGCGGGTGCCTGGAAGGGAAGCACGATGTACTGGACGCCTTGCTCGATGATCTCGCGCAAGCCATCCTGGTCCAGTGTATCCCAGCCCCTGGTGATGTCGAGGCCGATGACTGCCTCTTCTTTGCTGGCCTGCGCGGCCTCGATCTCTTGTTTGAGGGTTTCGAAGTCGCCGGTGTTGGCATCCCACTTGAAGAGCAGGCCGTCCGCACCAGCCTTTAAGGCGGCTTCAGCGCTACCAGGGGTTACCGCGGTCAATTCGACGACCAGCGCTGTCGAGCGTGCTTTCGCCTCGCTTTTATTTTTGCCCAGGAAGCCCATTCCGCCGCCACCTTGTGCGCGGCGTACCTGCGTAAACAAATCTTGCAGTTTAGCCATGGCTTACTATTGCTCCTTATAAACCTAATAAACCTATCATGTCACGAGTGAGACACTAATCAACTCGTGTTATGTGTAGACAATTACTGTACTGATATACTGCCGACTATCGATGGCGAGTGGCTACGGTGCTAGCCAGGTGGCAGCATATCCCCGCATGAAAAACGATGCTTAAGTTTGTGCAAGAAGCACAAATGTTGTAGTTCATTATAGCACTTCCGGTGGGGAATAGCGGAGCTCAGTCCTTTTTAAGATATATCTGTTTGGTTGTCCTTGTGACTAGATCCTCTAAACGCTCACAGGTCCGCGTAGCGCAAAGGCATGCTTTGCGTATTCAGTGTGTTATGCTAGCAAGCAGAAAAGAGAATCTAACAGAGAGGATAGAGCAATGTTATACGACGACGCGCTTGAGTCGGTGGGAGCAATTCGGCGGCGAACGCAATTAGAGCCGCTAGTAGGGCTGATTCTGGGGTCGGGCCTGGGGGATTTGGCGAGCGAGATACGTGACGCCATGGCTTTGCCGTACAATGAAATTCCGCATTTCGCACATTCGACGGTAGCAGGACATGTGGGGCGCTTGCTGATTGGGAGACTGGAGGATGTGCCGGTGGTGGCTATGCAGGGGCGTGTGCATATGTATGAGGGGTACGAGCCAGCAAGAATCACATTGCCAGTGCGTGTGATGCGTCTGCTGGGCGCGGAGACGTTGATCGTGAGTAATGCCGCGGGCGGTGTGAATCCAGGCTATCGACCAGGAAATTTTATGCTGATTCGCGATCATATTTTCTTGCCGGGGATGGCGGGGATGGGTCCACTGGTGGGGGTGCACGACGAACGGCTGGGCGAGCGTTTTCCGCCGATGGCGAAGGCCTATGATGGGCAGTTGCGTGCGCTGGTGAAGGAGATCGCACAGTCACATCCAGAGATCGTTCTGCACGAGGGTGTGTATACAATGGTGGCGGGACCGAATTATGAGACACCGGCAGAACTCACTTTTTTGCGTACGATTGGCACGGACGCGGTGGGTATGTCCACGGTGCCGGAGGTGGTAGTGGCACGGCAGGTGGGGATGCGTGTGCTGGGATTGAGCTTGATCACGAACATGGCGACGGGCGATCCCGATAATGTCGTGAGTCATGCCGAGGTGTTGTCCACCGCCGACGCGGTGCGTACACAGTTCGCTACGCTCGTGAGGGGGACCATCCGCGAGATTGGGCAAGATCGTAGATGATGTAGATGATACTGATAGATTAAATAGGTTTAGTGGGTGAAGCGGTACCAGGACCAGTTGTAGAAGGTGCCGTTCCAATCGGTGAGTCCAACCATGAAGTACTGACCTTTGTTGAGTGTGGACGAAATGGTGATTTTCCAGGTGCCCATGCCCTGTTTGCAGGGCTGGGTTTGAGGGGTCGTGGGATCGAAATTGAGCGAGTTCTGCACCTCGTGATCAACTGGTGTATAAAGTCTACTGATATGGCGGAAGTCGTTGCCATCCACATTAGGTGCGTTGCCGGTGGCTTGCACAACCCAGATGCGGCAGGTGATGCCGCTGGCAGTAATGGGTGTTTCCGCATTGGGAAGACACTGTCCGCCCGCAAGTTTGTTCATGGCTTTGACGGTGATCATCACTACGCCGTTCTGGTCAGGGGCCTGTGGAGTGACGATAGGGCAACCAAGTGGTTGTGCTGGTACGGTAGATGCTTTTGTCGAGGCGGGAGTGGGAGTGTGTTGAGCGGTTGATTTGTTGGTATTGTTGTTGTTGTTGATGAAAATATTGTGTGTCTGTGGGTGGGTGAAGGCGCCAACGGCGAACCCTACAACCAGGCCGGAAAGCGCAAATAGTGCGACTGCGATCAAGATGATCGAGCGTGTCTGTGAAGTGCCATTGCTGCCTGCTTGTGAATTTATCATCTATCGACTACCTTATGAAATCCTTTCATTACCATGAAATCTCGCTGGGCTTTGTTTTTATCATACCACGTTCGCCCATAACACTCTGTCATGCAAAACAGGAATAGCCTAAATTGGTATATTTTCTCTATTAAATGCGCATCCTTTTGATGAAGTTGGCTGCTCGTTTCTGGATGCGCGTGCTTATAGGCGTGGGATAGGAAGGTGTTTGTGGGCATAGAGCGCTATGATACAATAGTGGGCAGTGAGTGATTGTACGATGGTGCTCGAAGGAGTTTTCTATGCATATTCTGGATTGGCTGATTGTTATAGGTGCAGCGTTGGCGCTTTTTGGTCCGAAGATGTTGCAGTCAGTCGCGCATGATGTTGGCAAGACGGCTGGTCACGCGAAGGATTTGAAAGATAAGGTGATGTCCGACTTATCGATGGATGAGTTTACGGAACTCAAAAATTCGCTACCCACGGTGCCGACGAATCCGCAGCAGGCGGTGAAGATGATGTTGTCGTCTGATACGAAGAAAAAGAGTGGTCCATCTTCGTCTCAGTTGGGGCAAGATAAGCAGGGGTAAGTTGGTGCACAAGCTGCTGAGCAGAAGGTAGAGGCGCGAATCCAGGGTTGGGCACAAAAGTATATGCTGAATTTTCACTCTTATTTTTTATGCATGAAAAATCGTATTGTTATTCTATTTGAAGGAGAGCTCTATGCAGGCACGTTTCATTACTGATCGACAGCAGTGGAACGACTTCGTGGCGGCGTCGGAGTATGGCAATATTACACAATCATTCGAGTGGGGGGAGTTGGCGCAGCATGCCGGTTCGGTGCCGCTGTACCTGGGAGTGGTAGATGAGCAGAATGTATTGCAGGCCGCGATGTTGATCTTGATGGCGCAGATGCCGGTGCTGAAGACGCCATATTTTTATGTGCCACGTGGACCAGTAGTGGCTGATCCGGCTGCTCCTGCGTTAACTGTGTTGTTGAATTTCGCCAAGAGCGAGGCGCGCAAACGTGGAGCATTTATGTTGAAGGTTGATCCGCAGGCTACGGTCGATGAGCAGAATTGGAATGAAGAGTTGGTGCAACGCGGCTTTCGGCCAGCGAGTCATGCTTCACACGTACGTAACGAGTGGGTGCTGGATATCAGGCCGGACGAAAAAGAGTTGCTGAGCAATATGAAGGAGAAATGGCGCTACAATATTCGGCTGGCGGGTCGCAAGGGAGTGACGATTCGACGGGGCGAAAGCGATGAGGATGTGGAAACTTTTTATCATATTTTGCAGGAGACGAGCGAGCGCGACCAGTTTTTTATTCATGACGCGGAGCATCTGAAGTTGTTGTTTCAACTGTACGATGCGGATCGTTCGGCGTTATTTCTAGCGGAGCATGAAGGGAAGGCGATCGCGGGCATTATCATGATGCGTTTCGGGTGTTGGAGTTGGTACCGTTATGGTGCATCGTCGGCACAATCGCGCAACGTCATGCCCAATCATTTGTTGCAGTGGACGGGGATGCAGTGGGCGCGCGGACATGGCTGCTGGTATTATAATTTCCTGGGTATTCCGGACTCGTTAGAAGAGGAAGAGGCGAAGAAAGATCCGCTGTGGGGGGTGTATAGTTTCAAGCGTGGTTTTGGCGGCTTCGCGCGTTGCGCTTTGAGCAGCTATGAGCTGGCGTACAATCCATTGATCTATCGGCTCTACACGAATATGCTGGGTCTCAAGCACTGGCGCGATCAGCGCAGGCAGGTGAAGATGGAGAGGGCGAAGGATCAGGAGCAGAACGTGCAGTCGAAGATAGTGCAGGAGACAACTATCAGCAGAGTGTAAAACAGGAGTGATATATTATCAGCTCTGCTTATAGAGGGTTTTCGATCAGGGCGACAGCCTGACAGGCGATGCCTTCGCGACGACCGGTGAAGCCGAGGCCATCGGTGGTGGTGGCTTTGACGCTGACCTGCTCGATGGAGAGCTGCAGGTGCTCGGCCAGGTGGGCACGCATG
The DNA here is from genome assembly GCA_964657925.1 of uncultured Dictyobacter sp. Classification (GTDB taxonomy): domain Bacteria; phylum Chloroflexota; class Ktedonobacteria; order Ktedonobacterales; family Ktedonobacteraceae; genus Dictyobacter. The sequence continues at coordinate 63,465 of CAZZWK010000021.1, read as the reverse complement.
GCGAAGATGTAGGGTGAGAGTTTGGGGCGTTCGGCGATGATAGTGGCGTCGATATTGTTGATATGCCAGTGCTGAGCGCTCAGGAGTTCGGCGGCATAGGTGAGGAAGACGGTGCTGGGCCGGTTAGCCCAACGCTGGTCTGAAGAGGGAAAATGGCTGCCGATATCGCCGAGGGCGGCTGCCCCCAGCAGAGCGTCGACGATAGCGTGGATGACAGTATCAGCATCGGAGTGACCGGCCAGGCCATGTGTGTGGGGGATGGTGATGCCGCCGAGGATCAATGGTCGGCCCTCTATGAAGGCATGAACGTCGTAGCCGGAACCAATTCTTATAGTCATAAACTTTGTTCCTGTAGGAGTGCGTTGGCGATGAGAAGATCGTCCTGCGTCGTGATTTTGATATTAGTGTAGGAGCCGGGGAAGATAGCCACGTGATAGCCGAGGCGTTCCATCAGAATAGCGTCATCGGTCGCTTCGACTTCGGCCAGAGGGGAATGGTGGGCTTGGTGAATCAGGTCGAAGGCGAAGACCTGTGGGGTTTGGATGTTCCAAAGTTGGGAGCGATCGGGTGTTGCCAAAATCACACCGTCGACGACCTGTTTGATAGTATCTTTAACTGGCACCGCCGCCACCGCAGCTTTATGTTCGATCGCGCTCTGGATGCCAGCTTTGATAATCGTTTCGGTCACGAAGGGGCGAGCACCATCGTGAATCATGACCCATTGGCAGGGTGGATTGTCGGTAGCGAGCGTGTCGAGTCCCTGGCGGACGGAGTCCTGGGGGGG
>CAZZWK010000021.1:5535-62671 GCA_964657925.1 uncultured Dictyobacter sp. | reverse complement strand
CCCCCCCCGACGACAACGGCGTGAACTTTGCTCCATGCTTCGTGTGAGCAGAGGTCCGTGACCTCTGAGCGTTTCTCCTGGCTGGTCACAATGACAATCGTATTAATGGTGGGAGAGGATTGGAAGGCATCGATGGTACGTGCCAGTACGGGACGCTGTCCAATAGGTAGCCACAGTTTATCGCGGCCCATACGCCGACTGGCGCCAGCCGCGACGATCACAACGGCAGTTTGTTCTTGCATAGGGTTAAAATCTCAGATTTGTCTTTGTTTCACGATAGGTTGAGGGGGAGGGGTGATGCTGCTGATCGATGTTTGTTGTTTGGGGTGGGCGAAGATCATGCGGCCCGCCACTGTTTGCAGTACGCGTGTCACCGTGACCTCGATCGCGGTATTCATGTACTGACGACCGCCCTCGACCACAATCATCGTGCCATCGTCCAGATAGCCAACGCCCTGGCCGAGCTCCTTGCCATCCTGCATGATCTTGATGTGGATATCCTCGCCTGGAAGCAGGACTGGTTTGATCGCGTTGGCAAGCTCGTTGATATTGAGGACTTTGACGCCCTGGAGTTCCGCGACGCGATTAAGGTTGAAATCGTTAGTAATGATGGGGCAGTGCTCGTCGCGGGCCATCTGCACCAGTTTGCCATCGACATCCGCGATACCTTCTACATCTGTATCGACAATCTCGATAGGCACCGTAGCATCCTTTTGCAGGCGGTTGAGGATTTCCAGACCGCGTCGACCGCGATTGCGGCGCATGGTATCGGCTGAATCGGCGATGCGTTGCAACTCGTTCAGCACGAAGCGAGGCACCACGATTGTGCCCATGATGAAGCCGGTCTGGCTGATGTCTGCGATGCGACCATCGATGATCGTACTGGTATCCAGCAAAATGGTTTGTTTGACTGGAGCGGGCGAAATGGCTGCCTCTTTCTCCTGATCGCGTTTTTTAGTGCGTTCGGCTCGTTCGCGATCGCGTTCATCGCTTTGTTCGCGACGGCGGGTGACGGCGTTCTGGAAGAGGTGTGCGATATCGTTCTTACGAAGGACGGCGGTAATGACGCCGAGGTAGCCGAAGATGACAGCGGCGATGAAGGGAGTGACATGCCCGAAGACCCAGGGTAGATATTGGAGTGGGATAGCTACGAGGGCGGAAATAAGCAGGCCGATGAGGAGTCCGATGACAGCGGCGACCAGATCGCTGGCTGAGGCGACGCGAATTTTGTCACGAATCCATTGATAGGGGATGACCGTGATATATGGAGTGATAATAAACGCCAGGATGGCGGCGACCGCGGCGATAGCCACAATCCACTGGATAGCCAGACGTGGTGTCGTCATATTAAAAAAGGTAACGCCTATAACGATGCCGATAGCGACTAATGCTCCTAAAATGCGGGCAATAGTGTTCTTGGACATCCCTGCATCCTCCCAAAGCAGCGCGTAGAAGCGGTGCTTTTTAGCTCAAGAAGTTTGCGCACAAGTAAGGGAATAGACGAACCAGGATGAATGAGAAAAAGGATAATAGCTGGATTTGATTGTTTCGTCCACTCGCTGATATCATGGCAAACCTGTTGACAATTCACAAATTTTGACCTTAGTAGTGATACCTGTATTTACGTTTGAAGGTTGGTACAGGTTCTATTTTTCACCTCATTACTGAAAAAAAGAACAATAGAGGGTGCAATTTTTCGTCTTTTTTTAGATACATGGGGTAGCGTCACCCTCTTCTACGTGTGCATACTCTAGCGCCGTTGCTACAGCAGCGAGTAGGAGAGGGCCGAATATGCAGTATACACGTTTTTCATGCAAATATCAACGCCTTTCGTTGCTACTCTGATACAATACGTCAAAAGGGATAAACGTAGCGTCTAGATACCTGTGTACCGACACGATCAAGGCAAGGGAAATTTACGATGTCGGCAGAGAGTATCAACTGATCCCTCTATTGGTTTCTCAGTGTAGCGCAATTTCCAGTGCGACCGCAAGCGAACTGGCGCTAATGATTTTGAAGTCGCGTGGGAGATTGGCATCTTCCAAACCTGTCGTAAGATGTCTATCCTGTCCGGAACTGGGTACAATACAGCGTTTGAAGCCTAATTTTGCCGCCTCGCGTATGCGCAAGGGCAGGCGACTGACCGCGCGTAGCTCACCTGAGAGTCCCACTTCGCCGATAAGCGCGGTATCGACGGGGATGAGTTTCTCGCGATAGCTGGAGGCGATAGCGGATGCAACCCCCAGATCGATAGAAGGTTCCTCTAGCGAGAAGCCGCCAATAACATTGGCGTACACATCGTGACTGCCCACAGCGAGACCGACGCGTTTGGTCAGAACCGCCATCAGCATCAGCAAGCGATTGTGATCGATGCCGTTAGTGGTGCAGCGCGGATTGCCGAAATTGCTGGGTGTTACCAGGGCCTGTACTTCTACTAGTAAGGGACGGGTGCCCTCCATGCTGACTACTACCGCTGATCCTGTCGCCTCGCTGGAGCGGTCGGAGAGGAAGGCCGCCGATGGATTAGCCACCTCGACCAGGCCTTCGCCGTGCATTTCGAACACGCCTACTTCATGTGTGGCGCCGAAACGGTTTTTGACACCACGTAACAGGCGGTAAGAGTGGTAGCGTTCGCCTTCGAGATAGAGGACCGCGTCCGCAATATGTTCGAGCGCCTTCGGACCCGCGACTGTACCTTCTTTTGTAACGTGACCGATGACGAAAATGGGTACATGAGAGTGTTTCGCCAGTTGCATCAGTTGCAGGGTGCACTCGCGTACCTGGCTGATACTGCCGGGTGCGGCAGTAAGATGGCTGGCGATCACTGTCTGGATAGAATCGACGATCACCAGGGCAGGTTTGAGACGATTGACGGCCTCCGCGATGATATCCAACTCTACCGCAGCCAACAGGTAGAGCTGTTCGCCGGTGATATCCAGGCGTTCGGCGCGCATTTTGACCTGTTCGACCGACTCTTCGCCAGAAATATAGAGCACAGGTCCCACATTCTGCGCGATCGCGCCGGAAACCTGGAGCAGGAGGGTAGATTTGCCGATGCCGGGCTCGCCACCGACCAGGATCAGCGAACCAGGGACGAGTCCGCCGCCAAGCACGCGATCCATCTCGGGGTAACCGACGGAGATACGCTCGCGTGGAAGAGACTTGATTTGAGGCAGAAGCACGGGTGTCTGTGTGCCCTGCAACTGGGTAGAGGTGCCCAGGATGGATTGACGACGTTGTTGCGCGGGGCTTTGTGGGATGTCCGCTACCTCTTCCAGCGTATTCCACGCGCCGCAGTCCGGGCATTTGCCCATCCACTTGCTATGTTCCCCGCCGCACTGCTGGCAGACGTATTTCGAGCGTATTTTAGGCATAAGAATTGTATCATTCTGTGTGAAGCGGTCGAACTGGTCGAACGAGTTTTGGTCAAATAATTGTAAGATTTGCCAGGGTTATTGACGTTTTGGGTCAGGTTGTTCAACTCAAGCCGTTCGGGTCAGGCAATTCATTGCCGAGCGTGCTGATGAATCGTGCCCCTACGATGGTGTTAAAAAGGGGGGCGTGAGTATTCACGCCCCCCGATTGACACATTTGAGATGAGGGAGGGTTTTTAGGCCTCCGGGCTACCGCTATCGCCACCCGCTGAGAGCGCGGCCTCGGGCGTCGCCGAAGCGGGCGCGGGCAACTGCTCGATGCGGTTGCGTACTTGTAGCTCGATGTCGTCGCCGACGCGTACAATCTCGATCAGGTCGCCGGGGTGGAACTTGCCCTGGAGCAAGCCTTCGGCCAGAGGATCTTCGACCATACGTTGAATGGTGCGGCGCAGTGGTCGAGCGCCATACTCAGGATCGAAACCTTTGTCGATCAAGAACTCTTTCGAGGCTTGCGGGACAACCATCTCGATCTGTTGTTCCGTCAGTTGAGCGCGTACACGATTGAGCAGGAGATCGATAATCGAGACCATCTCTTCCATGCGCAAGGAATGGAAGACGATCACCTCGTCGATACGGTTGAGGAACTCGGGCTTGAAGGTGTTCTTCAGTTCGCCGAGCACCTTACTCTTCATGTTGTCGTAGTCGGCCTGATTGGCGCGTGCTTTGTCTTTCGACTGTTTGAAGCCCATAGAAGCTTCTTTATTGAGCAGTGCCGCGCCGACGTTCGAGGTCATGATGATCACGGTATTACGAAAATCGACGGTACGACCCTTGGCGTCGGTCAACTTACCATCTTCAAGGATTTGAAGCAGCATATTGAAGACATCGGGGTGGGCCTTTTCGATCTCGTCGAGCAGGATCACGCTGTACGACTTGCGGCGTACGGCCTCGGTCAATTGACCGCCTTCCTCGTAACCGACATATCCGGGAGGGGCACCAACGAGGCGAGCTGCCGCGTGACGCTCCATGAACTCTGACATATCGATCTTGATCAGGGCATCCTCGCTACCGAACATGAATTCGGCCAGGGCTTTTGCCAGTTCTGTTTTACCGACGCCGGTCGGACCCATGAAGATGAAGGAGCCGATGGGGCGTTTAGGATCTTTCAGACCGGCGCGTGCGCGACGGACGGCGCGTGCGATTTTTTCGATCGCCTCGTTCTGTCCGATGATGCGGGCGTGAAGAGCATCTTCCATTTCGAGCAGACGTTGTGACTCTTCCTGGGCGATGCGCATCACGGGGATGCCGGTCCACATCGAGACGATCTGAGCGATCTCCTCTTCACCCACGCTGGGTTTATCGGTGCCGCGTTCTTTATGCCAGCCGGACTCCAACTTGGCGATGCGCTCGCGTAGCTTGACCTCGCGGTCACGCAACTCGGCGGCCAATTCGTATTCCTGCTGCTGGATCGCGGCCTCTTTCTCGCGCAGGACTGATTCCAGGCCTTTCATCGCCTCTTTGAGGTTCAGAGGGGCGAGCGAGTTTTGCATGCGTACGCGGGAGGCTGCCTCGTCGATCAGATCAATGGCCTTATCGGGCATGAAGCGGTCGGTGATGTAGCGGCTTGCCATATCGGTCGCGGCACGCAGGGCCTCATCGGTGATGATCAGGCGGTGGTGCTGTTCGTAGCGTTCGCGAATACCTTTAAGGATTTCGAACGTCTCGTCGACCGTTGGTTCGCGTACGATGACTTCCTGGAAGCGGCGTTGCAGGGCAGCGTCGCGTTCGATGTACTTGCGGTACTCATCGAGCGTAGTGGCGCCAATGCATTGTAGTTCGCCGCGAGCGAGTGCAGGCTTCAGGATGTTAGCAGCATCGACCGCGCCTTCCGCAGCGCCAGCGCCCACCAGGGTGTGCACCTCATCGATAAAGATGATACAATCGCGGCTATTACGAATCTCTTCTATAATTTTCTTCAAGCGCTCTTCGAACTCGCCACGGTACTTGGTGCCCGCGACGAGGGAGCCGACATCGAGGGTAAGCAGGCGTTTGCCCGCCAGTGTCTCGGGCACCTCGCCTGAAATCAGGCGTTGGGCCAGGCCTTCTACGATCGCGGTTTTACCGACGCCGGGTTCGCCGATGAGTGCAGGATTGTTCTTGTTGCGGCGGGAGAGAATCTGGATGACGCGTTCGACCTCTTGATGGCGGCCAATGACGGGATCGAGGGTACCGGCGCGGGCGGCGGCGGTCAGATCGATGCCCATGCTGTCGATGGTCGGAGTTTTCGAGTGTTTCGCGTCACGCTCGTGCGGGGTACCGGATTGGCTGAGCACCTGAATAGTCTGAGTGCGGACCTTTTCGAGGTTGACGCCCAGGCTTTCGAGCACGCCAGCGGCGATGCCTTCGCCCTCGCGAACGAGGCCGAGCAAGAGATGTTCCGTCCCGATGTAGTGGTGGTTCAGGCGACGAGCTTCATCAACGGCAAGCTCGATCACCTTTTTAGCGCGTGGGGTGAGGCCGATTTCGCCTAAGACGATGCGGTCACCGCGGCCAATTATAAATTCGACGGCGCTACGAACTTTGTTCAATTCGACGCCGAGGTTAGCTAAAACTTTGGCAGCAACACCCTCGCCCTCGCGTACAAGGCCGAGTAAGAGGTGCTCTGTCCCGATATAATTGTGTTGGAAGCGCTGGGCTTCTTCTTGAGCGAGGCTAAGAACTTTTCTTGCTCGCTCAGTGAATTTGTCGAACCTATCTCTATCGTTCACCTGTTTGTCACCCCCCTTTCACATAGGCAGAGGGTGGAACCGAGCCCTCTGTGTCGCTCAGGTAAACTAGCGTATTTCATCATACAACACCCATCATACAGCGTCAAGGATAAGCCTCCCGTCTGTCAATATGCTCAACCTTCTAACTGAAAAAAACGATTGGCCTCGCCACCAGGTACTTTCTTTATGGTATAGAAGAGAGACGAGTAGTGGAGGGGTAGTGGGTCGTTTTTTGTCAAGGTACGCGTCAAGCAAGTTGTGTACTGTGTGCCACTCAGTATTGATCAAATATCTCGGCATCGCCCTTGATGCATTGATGAGAGAATACGGAGTTGAAATGTCTGCGCCGGGATTGTTACGTCTCGTTGCGCATCAGTTTTCGATGGTTGTCTTACTATTATAGAACATATTTATGTTCTAAACAAATTGATGGATCGGTCATCGAACGTGTATTGTTGTTTGTAGTTTAGTACAGCGTGTTTTCCGTCGTCAAGTAGATGTTTTCACTTTGTGAAAATATGTTCACATCGGATTGCTACAATATTGTGGATAGGATCACTATCCTTGTAGGATAGAGGTCATTGTGAGGTATGTACAAGATTCGCTCAGGTGGGCAAAAGGAAAGCCGTATGAGAGAGGAAAGACCTCGTTCCAATTCAAAACATTGGAACGAGGTCGTGCGTGTCTTATTGAAGAGCATGCGGATAGAGCATCCGCACGCGCAAGAAATGGCTATGCGTCGGTCGGCTCTTCGTCGTCTTTCGAGGAGCGTTGGAGCGCGACGCGGAAAGCCTCGGCCATAGCGGTTGTTTCGCTATTGCCACCATTCAGACCGCCATTATCGTTGCTGCGTTCCTGCCGTTCGCGGCGATCGCGCCTGGGCTGAGATTGTTCAGGGTGCGAAGGTAGCGATTCGAGCGAGGGAGTTACCGCAACGGGCTCAGCGAGTTCTGGCTGTGTTTCTGATGTTGTCTCTTCCGCGGTTGGAGCAGGTGCAGCCTCGCTACTGCTAGCGGGTGCTTCCGTAATCTCGGCAGGCTCTTCCTGAGCGTCGACCTCGTCGGCCTGGCGCAGGCTCAAGCCGAGACGGCGGCGTTCAGCATCGATGCGCAAGATACGCAGTTGGAGCTGTGCGCCCTCGTGCAGGATCGACTTGGCGTCGGTACCTGGGCTGACCTCGGAAAGGTGGATAAGGCCCTCGATGCCATCCTCGATGCGGGCAAACGCACCGAAGGGAGCGAGTTTCGTGACCGTGCCGGTGACGACCTGTCCGGGAGCGTAGCGCTGCTCCACGGTTGTCCAGGGATCGACCTCGGCGCGTTTGATCGAGAGCGCGATTTTCTTTTTGTCTTTATCGACGCTCAGGACCTGCACCTCGACCTCCTGGCCGACATGAAGCACCTCGCTGGGGTGATTGACGCGGCTCCAGGCGAGCTGGCTGATATGGACCAGTCCGTCCGCGCCTCCCAGGTCGACGAACGCGCCAAAGTTCGCCAGGTTGCTGACGATACCTTTGCGTACCTCGCCCGGTTTGAGTTCATCGAGCAGTTCTTCCCGACGGCGCTGGCGCCACTCTTGAACGGCCAGCCGTTCGGAGAGGATCAGCCGATTGCGCGCGCGATTGATCTCGATAATTTTGAGTTGCAGTTCTTTGTCTTTCATGCTTTGCAGCTTGGCCGCGGTCTCTTGATTCTCGCCACCCGCCGCTACTTCTTCGCGGCGGAGGTTGAGGATTTGAGAGATCGGCACGAAGCCGCGAATGCCTGCAACATCGACAATGAGGCCACCTTTATTGAAATCGATGACCTTGGCTCTGAGCAGCTCGTTATTCTTATGCTGCTCTTCGGCGATGCGCCATTGGCGCTCAGTGTTGGCTCTGCGCAGTGAGAGGACCGCGTGGCCTTCTTGCGTTTCGGCCTGGATCACATAGACCAGGACCTTATCGTCCACGTGAAGTTCACTAAAAGAGCCGTAGCCGCTGGATGGTAACTCTTTGGTCGAAAGAACACCTTCTGATTTGAGGCCAATGTCGACCAGGATCTCGTCCTGGTCGATACGCACGATTACGCCCTCGACCACATCGCCTCGTTTGATGCTGATTGGATTCGCTGATGCTGCCAGCAACGCTTCCATCTCATTCTGATTGAGTTCTTCCATCTCATCGGAATTGTTATTTGCCCCTTGTGGGTCATTTGCATCGATCATCGTCTGTACCCGCCCGCTGTTTTGATTTTCCGCTGGCAATGTCGAAAGGTCGCCGTGCTTTTGTACTTGCATGGGTAATAAACCCCCTTCGATCCACGGTTATTGCCCGGTCTGAGTCGCTCTGCTCGTGTTTTCAGTTTTCTGCGTGATCTCTGCTAAGCTGCATAGCGCGTGTAGTGCAACGATTCCTGGTGTTGTGGTGCGATTGGCACACGTGCTTCGGTCATTTTCATTGCCTATATTGGAATCACGAGGAGTGTTGTATCAGACCTGGATTATCGGGAGGAGTGGTGCATAGATAGCAGTCGTTCCGATGTTTTGTGATATCCTATGTTGTGACATCCCACAGGGTGACATCGCAAATAATGAAAGAATATCGACGCAATAGAGCACTAGTAGCTTTACAGAACAGTGATACGAAACGGTGCATACAGATGCGTACAGACAGTATAACTCTCCTGTTCAAAGGACAATGAGTTCCTGAATGTGTACATACTCCTACTCGATAGTGAGATTATACCAAATTTTTCCAGCGATTGCAAGGAAATAAAGCGCTACTTGGCGAGTTTCTAAAATTTTTGTCGTATCAATATGTGTCAAATCATTTCAAGCAGAAGTAGTGTGCTACAATACAGCTATGGATTCATGGAATACTTTCGATACCCATACAATTATGCAGTTGCTACGTAAACGGCTTTTGCCTGTTGAAGAGAGCGAGCAGTTCTTTGTGCGAGAGCCGCACACGTACGCGCAGGTGCGCAGGTCCGCGGTATTGCTGGCGCTGTTTGAAGAGGACGATGGGTTGTCTTTGTTATTTATTCGGCGGGCGAGCACCTTACGGGCGCACAGTGGTGAGATCGCTTTTCCTGGTGGGAAGGTCGAGCCTTCCGATAACTCGGTAGCGGCCACGGCGATACGTGAGGCCTATGAAGAAGTGGGATTGGAGCCGGAGCGCGTGCAGGTCCTGGGTTTGTTGCCACCAGTGCTGACCGTTGCCAGCAACTATGTCATTACGCCGGTGGTTGCGTATCTGCCGACTGGCGTGGGCAAGTTGTTAGCGCAGGAGAGCGAGGTCGCGGAATTGATCGTTGCACCCATCGGCGTGTTGGCTGATCCCACTATTATGCATACCGAACAGTGGACGAGGGGAACGCGCACGCAGACAGTCTATTTCTACGATTACCGCTCGTATCGTATCTGGGGAGCTACGGGCCGCATTCTAGCATCTTTATTGCAGGTGTTGAACGGATAGTGTCGCGTTGTGGATGCGACAATAGTCATATGCCCCTTGCGCATTGCTGACTCCAGACGACATAATAAGAACGTAGAAGAAAATTACTGTAGTGCGTATGTTGTAAGTTGTATCCTTCAAAAGAGATTAGAGCGACTGTCTATTCCAAGCGATAGAGATGGAGAACAGCTGTGATGTTGCCAGGTCCTGATTCCCAGTTCCCGCCATCTACCCCTCCTCAAAGGCGCATATCCTCTTCATACGACACGATTTCTGAACCCTACTCGATGCCCCCCGATGCTTCCGCGTATGTTTCTTCTGCCTCGTCTTCCTCGTCCTCTGGTGATTTGATGGACCGTGAGCATGCCCTTGATTTTGCAACACATTCGTGGGATCTCGCGACTGGTGGTTTGAAAACGTTGACCGCCAAACGGGAACTCTCCTTCTATCCTGAGCGTCGCGTAGCGGAATCTGTGCCTGACTTTGCTGCTGCTTTGACACGAACCTATACCATTGCCTTGATCGTGATGGTATGTGTGGTACTGGTGTTGATCGGCGGCGGCATTATGTTATTTATGATGTTGCAGTAGGATAAGTCAGCGATAAGTAGAAGCGGAGTGTGCTAGCGCGTATCATCTGATTTCCCTTTTTCAATTGAATAAGATAGAGTCTCTCTGTCAATGCGTGGAAGCGATCATGCAGATGAGCAAACGAAATGTGGCATCCTGCAAGTGATTTTGTGCGGTTTCATTTTGTTGAGATGTACAATCGCGTCCTTATAAACATTGTCGACGGGCACTGTATGGCTTTACGCATGTGATGATTGCACGGCTTTGACAATGGCGCGTGCCAGGGTGTTCGTGGCTGTCGTGCCGAGCATGGTAACGTATTGTGCTGCCTCGGTGGTTGTTTGATGGTTGACGGGCTGGGAATTTAGCGCAAGGCTGAAAATGGTATCGCCATCGAACATTGTGTGGACCGGGCTAATGGCCTGGGCTATGCCATCATGCGCCATTTGAGCGACTTTGGTTGCCTGTGCTTTGGTCAATGTAGCGTTGGTGGCGATGACCGCAATGGTGGTGTTGCCCATAGCAGGTGGTTGTGCGCTTTGTGTTTGTTGCAGAGGATGTTGTACACCTGCGACGAGCGTTTTCGTGCGTGGGTCGAAGATTTCTCCCAGGGCGTTCACGATGACGAGCGCGCCGACGATGAGTCCATTGGCAAGCTCGCTGCTGGCGGAGCCGATACCGCCGGGGAGCGCAAATTGAGGCCCCAACAGTTTCGCGACGGTTGCTCCTGTGCCCGCGCCGACAAGACCCTGTTCGACCGCTGCGGACGAGGCTGTCTGACACCCCTGGTAGCCCATATGAGCGTCTGGACGAATGGTTGCTGATCCCACTCCGAGATCGAAGATCGCGGCGGCTGGAACGATGGGGACGCGGGCGAAGCCGGTATTATAGCCCATACCCTGCTCTTCGAGGTAGCGCATGACGCCGCTGGCCGCATCCAATCCAAAGGCACTGCCGCCTGTCAGCAGGACCGCGTGTACTTCGTCGACCATGCACATGGGATCGAGCGCATCGGTTTCCCTGGTTGCTGGTGCGCCTCCGCGTACATCCACACCGCCGGTGGCTGGTCGTTCGCATATAACGACCGTACAGCCGGTTTTCGCCTCTTTGTTCGTTGCGTGTCCAACACGGATCGCAGGCACATCTGTGATATCATCGTGCATTGGTTTTTTTCCTTTCATACTGTTCTGCCAACGTTCATGCTTTGTCTGTGGAAGAGGATCGATAAATGGGAGTATAGATGCTGGGGGGCATCTGTGCGTTGCGCTAAGCCGACTTCTCTATCATACAACTCTGCCTGCGCGCAATGGTATACTGCATAGAACGGAACGTTTTACTCCATTTGAGAAAGCAGGGAAAAGAGATGCAGTTAGCATGGTGGCAGCGTGGCGTTATTTATCAGGTGTATCCGCGTAGTTTTATGGATAGCAATGGGGATGGCGTGGGCGATCTGCCTGGTATACGCGCGCGGTTGGATTATGTGCAGTGGCTGGGTGTCGATGCAATCTGGCTTTCCCCTATGTATCCGTCGCCAATGGCGGATTTTGGCTATGATATCGCTGATTTTGAAAATGTCGATCCTGTCTTCGGCACATTGCAAGATATGGATCGGTTGATCGAGCAGGCGCACGCGCGCGGTTTGAAGATTATTTTGGATTATGTGCCCAACCATACGTCGGATGAGCACGCGTGGTTCCAGCAATCGCGTGTCGACCGAACGAACGAGAAGCGCGACTGGTATATCTGGCGCGATCCCGCACCGGATGGTGGTCCGCCGAACAACTGGCTATCACTGTTTGGAGGAGGGTCGGCGTGGCAGTTCGATGAGCGGACGGGACAGTATTATCTGCATCTGTACGATCGCAAGCAGCCCGACCTGAACTGGCGCAACCCGCGGGTGCGGCAGGCGATGTACGATGTGTTGCGTTTCTGGCTGGAGCGGGGTGTCGATGGTTTTCGCGTGGATGCTTTCGCAGGCTTGATGAAAGATGAGCAGTGGCGCGATAATCCTCTGAACGAGAACTGGCGCGAGGGCGATCCTGATGATCAGCGACACATCAGGATGTACACGCGAGATTTGCCGGAGGTCCATGAACCTTTGCGCGAGATGCGGCAGGTGATCGATGCGTACGCGGAACGCGTTTTGATTGCTGAGCTTTATCTGCCAATGGATCGTTTGATGTTGTACTACGGAGCGGGACTGGATGAGGCGCATCTGCCCTTCAATTTTCAACTGGTAACGATGCCGAACTGGGAGGCGAGAACCATTCAGCGCCTGGTTGATGCTTATGAAATGGCTTTGCCAGCTAATGCATGGCCGAACTGGGTGCTGGGCAATCACGATAAACCACGGGTTGCCACACGGGCGGGACGCGAGCAGGCGCGTATCGCGCAGATGTTGTTGCTCACGTTGCGCGGGACGCCGACCTGTTATTATGGGGACGAACTGGGCATGCCGGATGGTGAGGTACCGCGTGAGATGATGCATGATCCGCGTGGCAAGGAGAATCTTAAACTCAGTCGTGATTATGCTCGCACACCGATGCAGTGGGATGATGGTCCAAACGCAGGCTTCAGCGTGGCGGATGCGTCACCCTGGTTGCCGGTGACGAAGAGTTATACGTTTGATAATGTCGCGCGCGAGCAGGCGGACCCACAATCTTTTCTGACCTTTGTGCACGCGTTGCTGGAACTGCGACGAGCGCTGCCTGCTTTGCAACTGGGTTCGTACCGCTCGATCGAGCAGGAGAACGAAGCTTGTTTTGTGTATCGACGCAAGCTGGATAGGCAATGTTATCTGGTGGCGCTGAATATCTCGAACCAGGAACAGATGCTGCATTTACCCACGCAAAGCTATGGGAGCGTGCTGCTTTCCACACACCTGGACCGTGGGGGACCAATCGATTTGCAGGAGTTTCAGTTGCGGAAGAACGAGGGGTTGCTCATCGAGTGGGTGAAGGAGTAGTGTTCACTGTTTGTGCTGATCGCTATTTTGTGGGTGCAGGTTGATCCGTTTCAGATCGTGCCACAATTAGCCGATGGCAAAAAGGGGTGTAAACGCGAAAGAGAATATAGTTAATTCCAATACTTATGAATAGGAATATGAAAAATCCGAAGACCAAGTAAAGTCCCAGAACGGCGGCTAAACCACTGATGATGAATCCACTTGCATTTACCAAACTTGCCAGTGATTCATAGCCAAGAGCGAACGAAGAGGCAAAATAGGCCCTTCCTGGCCTTTGTGCGTCATAGAGAATATAAGGTGTTCTATTTTTTTAAGCGCAGCGGAGGAGGTAAAGCTGGTAAAGGCAAGGTGCATGCCATGATTAGTTACGAATTGTACCTGGCGATTTGTCTGCCATTGACCTTTTGTGAGTGTACCATGGCGCATGAGATAGAGGCTCATGCGGAAATGTTTCCAGGAAGTGTAGAATAAGTAGCATCCCAGCGCCATGAAAAGCAATCCAGCAAAACGAGAGTACGCATCGTAGGGCATTTTCGTTGCTCTTCTCAACTCAACTACTTTAATTACTTTTTCTAACCATTTTCAACGCGGAATGCTGGCGTTGAGTTTCTGCATGGTCTGAGCCACGGTCTCTTTATTGTTGTACACAGCAGAGCCTGCGACGAGCAGATTCGCGCCTGCTTTGACAGCCTGGGGGATGGTAGTTTCGTGGATGCCGCCATCGACCTCGATGTGGCTATTGAGGCCGCGTTCATTTAGCATGCGGCGGGCCTCGGATATTTTTGGCAGTGTTTCGGGAATGAAGTCCTGTCCGCCGAAGCCAGGGTTGATGGTCATGATCAGCACCAGATCACAGAAGGGCAGAATATCTTGCAGCATAAAGACGGGGGTCGAGGGTGTGATAGCAACGCCTGTTTGTTTGCCCGCGTCCTTGATTGCTTTAAGCAGGCGGTGTACGTGCGCGCTGACCTCATAGTGCACGATGATTACGTCCGCACCTGCTTTGGCGAAGGTATCGATATAATCCTGGGGGTTATCGATCATCAGATGGGCCTCGATGGTCATGTTGGTGCAGCTGCGCACGGCTTCCACAATGGCGGGTCCCATAGTGAGGTTGGGCACGAAATGGCCGTCCATGATATCGATCTGCACACGGCGCGCGCCTGCTGCTTCGGCAGCGCGCACCTGATCTCCCAGCCGTAGGAAATCGGCTGAGAGAATGGAGGGCACCAATTGAACCGCTGGCATCTGTGGCATACATACTCCTATTTGCTGTGGTCCTGGTTTTTCAGGCGTGAGGCGGCGGCGGTATCGAGCATCCAGGTGACCTCACCATTGGTGGGACGCACGATCTGCGCGGGATACTCTTCGGGTTGGTACGGTCCTTCGAGCACAGCCGCGATGGCCTCACTTTTATCAGTGCCGGTGACAAGAAAGAGAATATGATGGGCCGCGTTGAGCAGAGGAGGCGTGAAGGTCAGGCGCGGTGGTGGCGGTTTGGGCACGGTCACGAACATGACCAGATCGCTGGTCTCTTTGAGCGATGGTTGATGTGGGAAGAGCGAGCAGGTATGCCCCTCCGGTCCCATGCCAATCTGGATCAGATCAAACGCGGGAATAGCTTTGGTGCCAAATACGCGTTGCATTTCTTCGCTATAAGCTATTGAAGCTGCATCGTGATCGTCCTCGTGGGCGGGCATGCGATGAATGTGGTCGGCGGGAATGGAGAGTTTGCTGAGCATCACCTCTTCCGCCAGGTGATAGTTGCTTTCGGCATCGGTGGGTGGGACGCAGCGCTCGTCGGACCAGAAGATCTCGACCTTGGACCAGTCGATTTGATCTTTATAAGGATCGGTAGCGAGCAGGCCATAGAGTTTGCGAGGTGTCGAGCCACCGGAAAGCGCGAACGTGAAGACACCGCGTTGCGCGATCGACTCGTTGGCGATGTGCACTATATGTTCAGCTGCGCTGCGGCTCAGTGTATCAGAATCTGGAAAGATAACTACGCTCATGAGATAAGCTCCTAAGAAAAGGGTTGAGTATTAGCTGAGTAAAGCGATCACCTCGTGCAGGGTATCTTCGTAGAGATGGTCGCGTCCGGCAATCTCCAACTCGCCGCGCAAGAGTTCACTGATCTGGTGTGTGCTAGCGATATTGACCACACGCTGGGGGCGAGCGCCTTCGGGCAGTTCCACGTTGGTCGAGAGATGGTCGTCGTCATCGGCGCGTGCGATCGTGAAGATCGCTTTAGCCTGCTCTTGTTTGCCGACCATACGCACCAGGCTGAGAAGGCCGGGCGCGGCATTCGCCAACGTTTGCGGTTGTACGTTGATAGAGATACTGTCTTCCTGTGTGTCCTCTTCAGTGGCCTGTGCCTCTGGTGTATCCTCGTCATCGGGTTCGAAATCATCGGCTTCGAAGGGAAATTTTGAGTCGTCACGGCTGATCATACGCCAGGTATATTTGCCAGTTTGCTCATTGGAACTGTTATCGGTCTGCTGGGTCGAGCGTTGCCAGCCGAGGCGTGTTTTGATCCAGGCGGCGACCAGGAGCGAGCTTAGTGGTTGCGGTTTTTGCGCTGAAGCCGTGTAGGCGATTTCGACCTGTTCGGTATCAATCAAGTAGGCACGATATTCGGCCACATCGAAGTCCTGAGCGATCAACTCGCGCCAGGTCGTCAGTCGGCCCCAATTGAGATCGCTGATCGAGCAGTCGGGTTCGGATTGGAGGACCGAGGAGAGCACCTGCAAGTGATGTTTTGGTTGTGAGAAATCGTTGGAGTCGACGATCACGCGATTGCTGATGTGCGCCAGACTTTTGAAGATCTGGTCGTCGACTGGCAGGTCTTGGAGCCACCAGAGATAGACGGGAAGATCGGGTTTCAGGAGGCGTTGCACGATTGAGGCCGCGTACTGTGCAGCGTTCGAACTGAGCGCGACTGTTATCTGTTCGAAGTGGTGGCGCATCAGGTCCGAGATGACGGGGAACGAGCGTAGCGTCACCCAGGTTGCAACATCCTGCGATGTTGTGTTGGAAGAATCAAGGATTAGAATGGTAACTCTCGCGATATGCATGCTCGACAGGTCACGCAGGAGTGCACTGGCTTGTTGCGCGGACGCGATGTCGGGCGCGCAGATGACGAAATTGAGTACACTGGTACGCACATTGGTGTTCTGGCTGATGCGCATGTTATCAGCAGCCAGGTGCCAGAGAGTTATTAACTCGTCTTCGACATGCTCCTGGTGCACATTTTTCCCGGCCCAGGGCAAGCGAGTTCCTGGAGTTGCGGAGTTATCCGTTGTCATGCCTACACCCTTCATCATGATTGAACGTCATTGTTCGTAAGAAACAACAGTGTATAAGCTTCTCGTCCTTTTGCTAAAAGATGATTATGGGCGCCGCCAGCGACGACCATCGCGCCAGATGAATTCGTCGGCTGTTTGTGGGCCCCATGAGCCGGACTCGTAGGAATAGATGGTATCGCGGGGTGCGCTCTGCCACTCGTCAAGGATGCCCTGGACAAACGTCCATGCGGCTTCGACCTCGTCACGCCGAGTGAAGAGGGTTGAGTCGCCGTGCATTGCATCAAGGATCAGGCGTTCATATGCTTCTGGCTGCTCGCGGACGAAAGAGGAGCCGTAGAAGAAATCCATGTTCACAGACCGAATTTGCATATCGGTGCCGGGAACTTTCGCGCCGAACTTGAGCGAAATGCCTTCATCGGGTTGAATGCGCAGTGTGAGCACATTGGCCTCGACCTGTCCTTGCGCGTCGCTATCCTTAAACAGCATAAGTGGCGGACGTTTGAATTGGATCGCGATCTCGGTTACTCGCTTAGGCAGGTGTTTGCCGGTACGTAAGTAAAATGGTACCCCCGCCCAACGCCAGTTGTCAACGTACATTTTGAGCGCGACGTAGGTATCGGTTGTGGAGGCGGAAGAGACGCCCTCTTCTTGCAGGTAGCCAGGCACCTGACGACCGCCGACCCAACCAGGGCCATACTGTGCGCGAATAGTGTTCGTCAAGACATCGCGTCCGTTGAGGGCTTGCAGGGCATGAAGCACCTTCACTTTTTCGTCACGGACCGAGTTGGCGTCGAAGGCGATGGGAGGTTCCATTGCCACGAGTGTGAGCAATTGCAGCATATGGTTTTGAATCATATCGCGAATTGCGCCCGATTCCTCGTAGTAGCCTGCGCGGCCTTCCAGACCAAGATTTTCGGCTACAGTGATCTGTACGTGGTCGATGTAGCGGCGGTCCCAGACAGGCTCGAAGATGCCATTGGCGAGGCGGAAGACCAGAATGTTCTGCACGGTCTCTTTGCCCAGGTAGTGATCGATGCGATAGATTTGCTCTTCGCGGAAGACCTTACCCACCTGGCGGTTCAGTTCGCGCGCGGTGGCGAGGTCGTGTCCGAAGGGTTTCTCGATGATAATACGCGTCCAGCCTTTGCGGTTGCGGTTCAGTCCTGCCGCACCGAGGTGTTGGATGATCTCCGGATACTGGCTAGGCGGGGTCGACAGGTAGAACAGGCGATTGCCATTGGTGCCACGTTCCTGGTCGATCTTGTTGAGCAACGTATTGAGTTTAGTGTAGCCATCGGGGTCGGTAAAGTTCGATTGTAGGTAATAAAGGCCAGCGGCGAAGTTTTCCCACACCTGTGGATTGACCGGTCGCTGACGAGAATACTGATTGATTGAATCAAGCGCTTGTTGCCGAAATATCGCGTCGTCGTAGGGTCGGCGTGCGAAGGCGACAACCGAAAAACCGGCAGGCAATGGATGTTCCAGGGCCAGGTTATAGAGCGCTGGCAAAAGCTTGCGATGCGTCAGATCTCCGGTAGCGCCGAAAATCACCATGACGCAAGGCTCGATGCTTTCTTTTATGCGTAACCCCTCACGAAAGGGGTTTGGTGCCTCTACGACACTACGCTGAGGCATGTGCAATCTCCTATTAGTATGCTTGTATGGTTATTGTTCACTACGTTTAAGCTATTGTTGTGATACCAGTCGAGCATCACGAGAAAGGTAAAAGCAGCTTTGCTGTCCTTATTGTACTTTCAGTCGTCAACTCCCCTGTACGCCAGTATATCCACTCTTTATGACGAAGGAAGACAAAGTATTGTATAGGAGAGCGCTGGGACTGACATTATCGTTCGCGTAGGGCAAACCACGCGTTTGCCCTACGCGGACGACAATGTCACTTGTTAGTGGGCTACCTGTTCCTGCTGGATTTTGTTCTTCTTACCATCGATGCCCGCGAAGAGCTGGTGGAAAGAATCGGCGAACTTCTGCACACCCTCGTCGAGCAGTTGCTGGGTGACCTGATCATAGTGAATACCCACCTGCTCCAAGGAGTCCAGCGCCTGTTGCGCGCCTGGTAGATCGTTCTCGATGGTTTTTTTCACCTGTCCATGGTCGAGGAATTTCTCTATAGTTTCCAGGGGCATGGTATCGACAGTGTCGGGTCCGATCAGTTCCTCGGCGTAGAGCACGTCGCGATAGGCAGGATTTTTCGTGCTTGTGCTCGCCCACAGGGGACGTTGTACGTGCGCGCCAGCCTGTTTTAACGTCTCGAAGCGTGGGGAGCCGAAGAGTTTCAAGAAATCCTGGTAGACGAGGCGTGCGTTGGCAATGGCAGCCTTGCCCTCAAGCTCTTTCAACTTTTGCTGTTCGGCGCTATCGCTGCTGGCTTTGATTTTATTTTCAAGCAAGGAATCGACGAGCGTATCCACGCGACTGACGAAGAAACTGGCGACGGAAGCGATGTGACGAATGTCCTCGCCCTGCTCCTTGCGGGTTTCTAGCGCGCTGATATAGGCATCGACAACCTGGCGATAGGATTCGATCGAGAAGATCAGGGTCACGTTGACGTTGATGCCATTTTTCAGGGTCTCGCGGATGGCGGGAATACCGGCGGGTGTCGCGGGTATCTTGATCATCAAATTCTTGCGATCGACCATATCGAAGAAGCGTTTGGCTTCATTGATTGTGCCCTCGGTATCGTTGGCGAGTTCGGGCGATACTTCCAGGCTCACATAGCCGTCTTTGCCATCGCTGCTATCGTAGATAGGTTTCAGCAGATCAGCGACGGTACGAATATCCTGGATAACAACTGCTTCGTAAATCTCGTTGGTATTTTTGCCTTCGCTAATGAGTTGAGAGATCTGCTCGTCGTAGGCTTGACCGTGGCTGATCGATTTTTCAAAGATGGTGGGGTTCGCGGTCACGCCGAGAATGCCATCGTTGTCAAGGATTTGTTTGAACTGTCCTGATGCGAGCTGCCCGCGATCGATATTGTCATACCAGGGGCTTTGTCCTTCGTCATGAAGTTGTACCAGTGGATTCGTCATAGAACTTCTTCCTCTCTTTTCTGTACTGATTACTTATTTTTGCTCAAGTAAAGCATGTGCCTTCTTTACAATAGCATCTACGGTAAAACCAAATTCCTGGAAGAGCGTTTTAGCAGGCGCTGATGCTCCATAATGATCTAATGTTACTGTATCACCATCCAGGCCGACATAGCGATACCAACTCATAGGAATCGCGGCCTCAATGGCGATACGGGCTCGTACATTAGTTGGGAACACGGATTCTTTGTAGTCCGTGCCCTGCTCCTCGAACAGTTCCATGCTTGGTACACTTACAACACGAACGGCGACGCCTTCCTGACGCAAAGCCTGGGCGGCATCATAGGCCAGTGAGACTTCGGAGCCGCTCGCCATCAGGATAATTTGGGGTGTGCCCTCACTATCAGATAACACGTACGCGCCCTTCGCGACGTTACTCGCGCTGGCGACTTGCGTGCGATCCAATGTAGGGAGCGCCTGGCGGGTCAGGGCCATAGCGACTGGACCTTTGTGTGTAATGGCGACGCGCCACGTTTCGGCGGTCTCGTTGGCATCTCCAGGTCGCAGGACAGTCAGGCCGGGGATCGAGCGCAGCGCGGTGAGTTGCTCGACTGGCTGGTGAGTGGGACCATCCTCGCCCACACCGATGCTGTCATGTGTGAAGATGTAGATTGTTTTGATGCCCATCAGCGCTGCCAGGCGAATGGGTGGGCGCATATAGTCCGAGAAGATGAGGAAGGTTGCACCGAAGGGGATAACACCGCCGTAGAGCGCCATGCCATTCAATGCACTGCCCATAGCATGCTCGCGGATGCCGAAGTGCATGTTGCGTCCGGTTTCGGTCGCTTCGAAATCACCCAGTCCTTTCATGTTGGTATTGGTGGAAGGTGCGAGGTCAGCCGAGCCACCGATCAAATTGGGAAGATTGGGCGCGATCGCGTTCAAGACCTGTCCTGAGGCGGCGCGACTTGCCAGTGCCTCACCCGTCTGGAACGTTGGGATAGCTTTATCCCAACCGTCGGCAAGCTCGCCACGCAGTTCGTGCTGCCATTGCTGGGCCAATTCGGGATAAGCTTGTGCGTAGGCGTCGTACTCTTTTTGCCATGCCTGCTCTAAAGCTACACCTCGCTCACCGGCCTGGCGGAAGAAGCTCAGAGACTCTTCCGGCACGAAGAAAGGCTCCTCGGAGGGCCAATGCAGGTTGCGTTTCGTGAGGATGACCTCGTCCGCGCCGAGCGGCTCGCCGTGGGCTTTTGAGCTTCCCTGTTTATGGGGGCTACCGTAGCCGATCTGCGATTTCACAATGATCAGCGAGGGACGTTGATCAGCTTTCGCGGCCTCGATCGCGCTATCCAATGCATCGAGATCGTTGATATCCGCGACATGCTGCACGTGCCAGCCGTAGCTTTCGAAGCGCTCGCCGACATTCTCGTTGAATGCTAATTCAGTATTGCCCTCGATAGTGATGTTGTTGTCGTCGTAGAAGTAGATCAGCCGACCGAGTTGGAGATGACCAGCAAGTGAGGCAGCTTCGGCGGTCACGCCTTCCATCAGATCACCATCGCTGGCGATGGCATAGATGTAGTGGTCGAGCACGGTATATTCCGGGCGATTGTAGCGGTTGGCCTGGAAACGTTGCGCGATCGCCATGCCGACGCCGTTGCTGAAGCCCTGGCCGAGAGGACCGGTGGTGGTTTCGACACCTACAGTGTGGCCGTGTTCCGGGTGACCGGGGGTAAGGCTGTGCCACTGACGAAAATTTTTCAGGTCGTCGAGGGTGAGGCCGTAGCCGGTGAGATAGAGCATGCTGTAGAGCAGCATGGAAGCGTGACCGGCGGAAAGGACGAAGCGGTCGCGATTGACCCAGGACGGGTTGTGAGGATTATAATGTAAGTGGCGCGTGAAGAGGACGTACGCCAGAGGCGCGAGCGCCATGGGTGTGCCAGGATGGCCTGAATTCGCCTTCTGGACACCGTCCATGGCTAATGTACGGATCGTATTGATGTAAAGATCTTCGTTGGTCTTGGAATCTACCTGTTCAAACTGCTGTGTCGCCATACAACCTCCCTTTATAGCAAGTATTTTTATGTTCATCTTATTGTATGCAATACACTAACTCTCCTTATGATACCACATTGGACGAGAAATTGCGCTAGCCTCGGCGCTAAAAACGGGCAGGAAAGTCGTTATTTAACAAAGGTTTAACGTAGTTCGGGCAAAGATGTTTATGAGTCCCTCCGGACTTTTTGTTGAAGTTCATAGAGTTTGCTGATGGCCTCGATGGGTGTTAGCTCGTCAATGGCGAGATTTTTGATTTCCTCAAGCAAGGGGTGCGTCTCGGATTCCAGCAGCGTCATTTGCCAGGCGACGGGCATGGTGATGTCACGCATGGCTTTGCGGCGCATCTTGGCGTCCCCTTTGCGTTCGAGTTCTTCGAGAATCTCCTGGGCGCGATGAATGACGGGTTGGGGAATGCCCGCGATCTGCGCGACATGGATGCCGTAGCTTCTGTCCGCGCCGCCGGGCACGATTTTGCGCAGGAAGACCACCTGCCCGTCCTCCTCGCTGACCGCGACATTCAGGCAGCGGATGCGGGGGAGAATTTTCGCCACTTCGACCAGTTCGTGGTAGTGGGTGGCGAAGAGCGTGCGTGCGCCACTGCGTTTATTATTGTGCAGGTACTCGATTACCGCGCGTGCGATCGCCAGACCATCGTAGGTGCTGGTGCCACGCCCGATCTCATCCAGGATGATCAGGCTGCGTGGTGTGGCGTGGTGGAGGATGTTGGCGGTCTCTACCATCTCGACCATAAAGGTGCTCTGGCCTGTTGCCAGGTCGTCTTGCGCGCCGATACGCGTGAAGATGCGATCGACGATCCCGATGGTAGCGCTTTCCGCGGGGACGAAGCTACCAATTTGCGCCAGCAGCGTGATCAGAGCGACCTGGCGTAGGTAGGTGGATTTGCCAGCCATATTGGGGCCGGTGATGATGGCGATCTGGGCATCTTTATTGGAGAGATCGGTATCGTTGGGGATGAAGGGTGTGTCGTTCTGCGCCTGTTCGACCACGGGATGGCGACCGGCCACGATGTGAATGATATCGTCCTCGTTGAGATGCGGACGTGTGTAGTTTTGTTTGCTTGCTACCTCGGCCAGACTGAGATAGACATCGATCTCGGCCAGGGCATGGGCGCTATCGAAGATACTGTCGGCGGCGTGCACCGCGATATCTGCGCGCAGCTGCACGAAGAACTCATTCTCCATTTTGTTCATACGCTCTTGCGCGTTCAGCACGAGTGTTTCGTACTCTTTCAGGTCGGGTGTGATGTAGCGTTCGGAGTTGGTCAGCGTTTGTCTGCGGATGTATTCGGGTGGGACGCGGCTGGCGTTGGCGCTGCTCACTTCGATGAAGTAGCCGGTGGCGCGATTGAAACCGACCTTGAGCGTGTTGATGCCGGTGCGTTTACGCTCTCGCTGCTCCATATCCGCGATCCACTTACGGCCATTGTGCGAGGCATCGTGCAACCCGTCCAGTTCGGTGCTGAAGCCTTTGCGAATGATGCCGCCCTCGGTGATGCTCAGGGGAGGTTCGTCCACGATAGCTTTTTCGATCAGCGCGATGACCTCGTTATTATCGGTCAGCCGTTGTAGCAGACGATGGAGAGATGGTCTGATGCTTTCCTGTTGAGAGGAGAGGCTATCGCGCACCTCGCTGGCGGCACGCAGTCCGCCAGCCAGTGAAATGAGATCGCGAGGAGTGGCGATGCGCTGGCGCACACGATTGATCAG
Source organism: uncultured Dictyobacter sp. (assembly GCA_964657925.1). Taxonomy (GTDB): domain Bacteria; phylum Chloroflexota; class Ktedonobacteria; order Ktedonobacterales; family Ktedonobacteraceae; genus Dictyobacter. The sequence goes on along the minus strand of CAZZWK010000021.1, from coordinate 39,422 downwards.
GCGCTCGATGTCGCCCGCTTTCTTCAAGCCAGCAGCGAGTTGGGCCTGGAGCAGGGTATCGCCCAGCAGTTCGGCGATGGTATCCTGGCGATGGCGCAAGATCTCGACATCGAGCAGGGGTTGCCCGATCCAGCGTCGGAGCAGGCGACCACCCATGGGACTGCGAGTGCGATCGAGCACCCAGAGCAAAGAGCCTTTGACCGAGCCGCCGCGTCCGGTTTCGAAGAGTTCCAGATTGCGACGTGTGTAGGGATCGAGCGTCATATAGCCGTTAGTGGAATAGGTTTCCAACGCAGTCAGTTGCTGTAGCAGGCCCTTTTGTGTTTCTTGCACGTAGGCCAGCACCGCGCCCGCGGCACGAATGGCGAGTGGGAGGTGCGAGCAACCGAAGGCTTCGAGCGAGGCGACATTGAATTGTTTGAGCAGGCGATGGCGCGCATCATCCTCGCTGAAGTAGCGACTGTCGTAAGGGGTGACGTGGCCCGCGACTCCTTCAAGGAGTTTCGCCAATGGGGCGCTATCGTCTTCTTCATCCTCGTCGATATCGGGAATGTCGGCATTGGGATCGCCGTTGCTGCCGAGTTTGGTGACCTGTTTTTCGTTCATCACCGCCGCGAGCCAGCGTTTTTTGCGGCTACCCATGCGGCTATAGTGAGCCTCGACCAACACTTCTGCGGGTCCCACACGCGCAATCTCCTGTTGGGCCGCGATATCGGGTTCGTCGGATGCGAACTGGGTCACTGCAAACTCGCCGGTGGTGATATCGATGTAGGCGAGGCCGAGCGCGTTGCGGCCAACGACCACGGCGGAAAGAAAGTTGTTGCGTTTGGCTGCCAGCATCGCTGGATCGATCACCGTGCCTGGTGTGACGATGCGTGTAATTTCGCGATCGACCAGTCCTTTGGAGAGCGCGGGATCGCTGGTTTGTTCGCAGATTGCCACGCGATAGCCTTTGCCGACCAGACGTGCGATGTAACCATCGGCGGCGTGATGTGGGATACCAGCCATAGGAGATTTCTCGCCACGCCCGAAGTCGCGACGTGTGAGCGCGATCTCTAGCTCGCGCGCCACGATTTCCGCGTCGTCGTCGAACATCTCATAAAAGTCGCCCATGCGGAAAAATAAGATAGTGTCTGGATTTTGCCCTTTGATGCGTAAATATTGTGTGCGGACAGGGCTATGAACAGGATTTTCTCGCTCGTATTCTTCGAATAACACGGTCTTCCTCCCTCAGAATCTCCACAAGTATAAGTCTATTCCGGCGCCACGTCAATTTAGTGGTAAAGAAAACGATGCGAGCAGAGTGTTTTGGTGTGGATATTTTGCAAGGGAAGGACTCTTGCTCAAAAAACGAGGTTATGCGAAAATAGTGAAAATACTGGGAGGGTATTGTGCTTTACCTTATTTTATTGCTCTTTTTGCTGGTGTGTATTGGTCTTACCGCGCTAACGGTGCTGGATGTTTCCACGCAGGTGCATATCACAATCTTGACGTGGCAGTCGCCCGACGCGCCGATCGGTTTCTGGATGCTGGGCGCGTTTTTCCTGGGGGCGTTACTGCTGTATCTTGTTTCGGTGGCGTCTGCTATGCACGATCGGCGTGAGATACGCCGTTTGCGACAACTGGTCAGCGATTTGCAGCAGAGCGCTGGTGGGTCTGGTGAATCCAATGCATTAGCATTCGCGTCGCAGCAGCATATAGATGTGGTGCCTATGCAGGTGCCGGTTCAGCCGAATGGATCGAATGGTTTCGTGCAGGGGCAGCAGAATGGTAATAGTATAGGGACTGCTCAGTTGGAAAATAAGAGTAGATATATACCCATGCCAGGCATACAGCCGCTGCGGGAGAATCTACCGCCGCAGAACTTTGGTCAGTAGCTTCTGTACGAGGCTTTGTGGTTCCTGGGAAGCAGCGGTCAGTTCCTGGTGCGCGTTTTCTTGTTGGGCCTGTGTGTTTGCAGCATCCCTTTCTGTCAGCCTCTGCTCGGGGGAGTAGGACTGCGCAACGTCTTCATTCGCGTCGGTCTCTCCGGTATCGAGAATGTAGGGCCAGTGACGGTCGTCTTTTTCGTCTGCATGAGCGTTGATATTTTCGATATTTGTCTGTGCGCTGTCTTGTTGTGTTTGCGTGTCTGGTGCTTCAGGTGTGTCAGATGGTAGGGTATTGGTGGTGGGGAGAGCATCATCGGAAGGCGAAGCATCGACGGGGAATGCTTCGTCCGCTTGATCTGGCGTATCAATGGATTGATCGTCAGGCGCTTCGGGTATTGTTGTGTCTGTAGCGTCCTCAGGGGTATTTTGCTCGAAGTCGGCGACCTGTTGTGCTTCGATTTCAAGATCCTCGGGAGATTGCGCCTCGATATCGCCGAGGCCTTCCTCATCGGCCACACGGGCAGCCCATTCTGTATTGTCATTCTCGCCATCGGCCTGATTTTGATCGTCCTGGTCGGATGATGCGGTTATAGCCGTTGGTTCTGTAGTGTCTGTAGTGGATACCGTTGTATGTTCTTGTGAAGAAGTATATTGTTCTAGAGGTGATTCTAACGCTGTTGTATCAGTGCTATTTGGCGAAGGAGCGGTTTCATTTGCAGGGTTGGACGCTTCGTTCTCCTCACTCATCAATTTCTTTAAGAAGGCATCTTCGATAAGGCTTGCGCCCGTATCGTAGTTTTCGTGCTTGTCCTCGTCGCGGTCGCCGGTCTGTGTGTTTTCATCTGCGGGTACATTTTCCTCCATGGTCGAGATCCATTCGTAGGCTCCTTCAAGGGCATGTTCGCACCAGGCTTCGTATGACTCGCCAATCATGTTGAGTTTTTCGCAGTGTTGTAGCTGGTCGATGGTGCGATTGAGCCAGATCTCGCCACGTCCGACCATGCGATCGAGCAAGTCAATGTCAATGACGCCGCGTGTTTCCAGCAAGGCTATGTCCGCCTGCACCATGGTGGAGGGTTGGGCCTGACGCAGGAGTACATCGTTTTCCGCGATCTGCCAGCGGAAGGTCTCGATTTCGTGAATCAGTTGTTCCACACGACCCTGTTGTTGCCAGGTGCGATAGAACTGGTAGAACTGTTCCACTTCTTGCGGATTGAGTTGTGAGAAGAGGTGTTCCAGGTCGGATTGTTGTATGTGGAACTGGTCATTGTTGCTGGTGAGAGGCTGGTTCAAGGTTTTTGTTCCTCCTGATCCTCGATCAGTTCGTCTACCTGGCGGCCCCAGCGGGAGAACCAGCGTTGTACCAGGGCATCGGTGCGTGTACTGTGTTGATCGATGGGATTCGTAGTTTGCTCGTCTTTGTTGCTGGAACTGAAGGTACTGCGCAACCACCAGGGGATTTTAAGCTGAGGATCGGTGAGGTCGGAGGCACCGCGCCTGGCTGTAGAAGAGGCGTTTTGTTGGGAATCTATCGCAGCATAGGCATTCAATTGTTTTTCCAGGCGCGCGCGATCGTATTCGATAGGTGGCACCGTCTGTGCATCAGTTTCAGTGGGGAGTGAGGAGGGCAGCGTTGTGCCTGCTGTTTGCTTATCGATGCCAGCGAGCAGCATTTGAAGTAAGGTGCTGTTGGTATAAGAGGTGTCACGTGTCAGCGATTCGGTTTGTGCCTGAATCTGCGCCAGTTCTTGCTCACGAAGAGCAAGCTGGGAGCGTAGTTGTTGATCAACCTCTTGATAGTGTAGCCATTGCCGAAAGAAGCCCATATTTTTCCTGCATATTCTTCTCGATCATTTTACACAGCCAGTATAACACATGGCTGTGAAGGGCAGAAAGAGGCGATCTCGCGATAATATAAGGCGTGGATCACTCTTAGCAGCAATTATCTCCCTTCAAGCTCCACGCGTGTATCACTGGAAATCTTGAGCAGGATACCGACGATGATAAAATTGGCGATCATTGAACTACCACCATAGCTCAAGAAGGGCAATGGAATACCGGTGAGCGGGATCAATTTGAGGTTGCCAGCGCAGATGATGAAGCTTTGGATGGCGAAGATGGAGGTAAGCCCTGCGGCTAAAAGTTGTCTGAAAGGATCTGTGGCTTGTTCAGCGATACGGAACCCGCGATAAACGATCAGGAGGTAGATGCCAATAATAGCGAAGAGACCAACTAAGCCAATTTCTTCACCGAGCGAGGTGAAAATCATATCCGTAGTTGATACAGGCACATAATAACCTGCTGCGCCCAGGCCTAATCCTGCTCCAATCAATCCTCCACTCGCAAGTGCTATGAGTCCTTGCACGACCTGCTCAGCGCCATTAGGCGCGGAGTATAAAGCATCACTTGCCGCTGTCCAATTAATCATATCAACACCGACTACGGCGAAACGTTGCCTGACGTATCCAAGTAAGAGATATCCGATAAAGCCTAAGAAGACTGCTACTAGGAGAGCTGTGAAAGTATAACTCATCTTACCGGTACCTAAGTACATCATTGACAGGAAAATGCCATAGATCAGCAGAGCCAGGCCCAGTTCGCGCACAAACAGGAAAAGTAACAGGCCAATGAAGAGCATCATAAGGATGGGGCCGAGTTGACGCAAAGGTGGCAGGCGGAATGGACCCCAGCGATAACCGCCCTCGATCAGAATATCACGATTTTCACTTAAATAGGCGGCAAAAAAGATGACGATGCAAATCTTGAGTATCTCTGAGGGTTGAAAAGAGAAAGAAGAGCCAATTCTTATTTGATCATGTGTTGGGGCGTCTAAAGGACCTTTCAAGGATTTTGCAACTGTAGCGGCAAACAGTGCTACGCCGAATAAGGCTGCGGTATATTTGAAACGGGCGAGCCATTGAATATTCCTGAGTACAAACATCGTTCCTAAGAAGACAAATAGTCCAATGAGGACCCAGAGTAGTTGTTTTGTGCCCTGGTTCGGATCACTGGTCTCAGTACCTAAGCTTGTTGAGATGAGCACCCCTATGCCACTCAGCATGCCTACCAGAGGTAACAAGATTTGATCTGCTTTGCGGAAAAAGATGTTGAGCACAATATGTACTATAAACAGCGCCGCGATTAATCCAAGAATAGGTGTCAACCCCTGGCGTAGCTGTAATGGATCAATTTTGAGCGCGTGACCAGTGGGTTGATTGGCAAACAACAATTGCGCCATCGAGGTCAAGAAAAGGATGAAGGGAATGATCAAGAGGCTCAGCTCGGTCCAGCGAAACTGGCTGAAGATGCCGGGGCGGCGCGGCGCATTTGGATATGCCTGTGGTCGTTGTGCTATTTGTGCCATATCTTAAAACCTCGTTACTGTTGGCCGAACGGTGTCTGAAAAAGGTGCGATAGACGGTCTACATGATGAATTGAGTGTATAAATTGCTTTTATTGTACCATAGGTCAAGGTCTGTTTAACCTGTTCATCTTATTTAACGTTTGAATGAGCGATAAATTACGTGACGGGCGATGTATCTTTGAGCGGTTGTAAGTGATCGGATGTCGAACAATAGCCGATGCATCGGCGATGGGTTGCGGTAAACCGACCCCTACCAGTGTTTGGGCGATTTCCTTCCCAGATAGGGTGTTATGGTGTGAGCTTGAATTGGATGTAGCCAACCTGGATGATGTCGCCGTAACGGGCGGTGAGCGCTTCGCGGGCGGGCTGTTGATTGACGTAGGTGCCATTGGTGCTGCCCGCGTCCTGCACATGCCAGACGCCGTTGCGGTACCAGAGGCGTGTGTGCTCGCCGGATATGAAGCTGTCTGAGATCTGGATGGTGTTGGTGGGGCCGCGACCGATATTGGTTTGTGGCTCCAGTTCGAAGCTGGTGCCGGGTTGCACGACCACGCTGGGACCGCTATCGACGACGACCAGATGGCCGAGTGTTTGCGGAACGTTATTCGCGCCACCGGATGTGCTGGCTTTGCGTAGATCACGGGTGATCGCCATTACGACCTGCATCAGGAAGAGGTAGAGAAGGACGATGAACAGGATACGTAGTATCAAAAGAAACACTGGTAGCTGCATAAGAAGTCTATCTACCTTCTTTCAAAATAAAAATCGTAACTCCCTATGGTGAAGCGGTCGCCATTGCGCAAGGTATGCTGGCGCATATGGGGTGTGCCATTGATGGTGATGCCGTTGGTGCTTCCCAGGTCGTAGATCACGAATTGCCCGTCGGGTTGAAATTTGATCTGCGCGTGATAGCGAGAGACGCGTTTATCTTCCACAATGATATCGTTACTGAGTTGGCGTCCGATATTGACCAGAGGTTTTTCGATATGATAGACCTCCTGGCCTGATTGTGCCAGGCGAATGGTGAGCCAGGCCGGTGGCAAGGACGGTGTTGGAGCTGGCGATGTGGGTGGTATATTGTTGGCATAGTTGTTGAAGCCGCTGTTGGCATTATTGTAGTCAGGCGCGGGGTAGTTCGGATTGCTGACACCGCTGTAAGCGCGTTGTCGATCGCTGCCACTACGATTGGCATACCCGCGTGGATCGGGTGGTATGCCCTGGTTGGGGTTCGAGCGTGAATTATCGATGCCTGGTAGTTGCTGATTAGAGGGGAGTTGCGCGCGAATCTGCGCTAGTTGCTCGGCGCTCAGGGCCTGCGTTGCCATCAAGCCATTTTCGCCGTTGTTATCGGAGAGCGATGTTTCGATCCTGACCAGGCCGGTTTGCAGCGAGGTATCGGAGTGCAGGCGAATGATGGGCACAGTTTTGAGTGTGTAGCGACGGTGGCGCGCGAACTCCACCAGCTGGTTCTGCCAATCGCGAATCAGCGTACTCTGGCTGGGCGATAGCTGCTGGTGATCTTTGATGCTCAGGTAGACATCATAGACATTGGGGCCGAGCCGTCTTCCCTCGCCTTGCAACATAATATTGTCCTCAAGGGCACGCTCCAATTTGTGCGCGACCTCGACGGGCTGTAATTTTGATGGGAAGAGCCGGGCAAACGGTCCCTCGACCATCCGTTGCACGAATGATTCGAATTTCGTGAGTGGATTTTGGCGACTGGCAGTCAATTGTTTCCTCTTTTGTCTGTAAGAATCTGCCGAGCCTGTTGGGCGTCGGCGGTTATTTGTGCTCGCAAGGCATCAATGCCTGCGAAGCGTTGTTCTCCACGCAACCATTGGATGAATTCCACAATCAGGTATTGGCCGTACAGGTCCATGTTGACATCCAGCAGGTGGACCTCGACTAGGCGTTCTTTGCCATCGAAGGTTGGGCGAACGCCGATGTTGGTGACGCCGGGCAGCTTGATTTTGTCAATGTCTTCTTTTATAGAGACGTGAGAGGCTGCTCCTGAGTCACTGTCTGGACCTTCCTGGATTGTTGCTAATACTGCATATACGCCATTGGCGGGCAAAAGTTTGTGTTCTTGTGGACGTAAATTGGCGGTAGGAAAATTGAGCAGGCGTCCACGCTGCTCTCCGTGCTCGACGATGCCACTGGCTATGGAGGGATGGCCCAGCAGGAGATTCGCCTCAGTCACCTTGCCCTCGCTGACGAGGGCACGAATACGCGTGCTACTGATACGAGCCTCAGCGGCTTCCTCTAGAGAGACGCTTTCTACATGGAAAGCTTTGCGAACCCCGTAGTCCTGTAAGAAAGCGACATTGCCCATGCGATTGTGTCCCAGGCTGAAGTCCTCGCCGACAACCAGACCTTTAATAGTAAAACGTGCGAGCAGGTCGTCCATGAATTGTTCCGCTGATAGTGCCGCGACTTCTGATGTGAAGTGGATGACGATGCAATCTCCAATACCACCGTATGTTTTAGCGAGCATAATTTTTTCGTCCAGGGTCGTCAGGTATTGCGCGTCGATGCTTGGTCGAATAACGGACAGGGTGTGTGGTGAGAAGGTGACCATCACCGCCTTGCTCTGTAGGTCCTGGGCCATGGCGACTGTTTTCTGCAACAGACGTTGGTGGCCTAGATGAATGCCATCGAAGTTGCCGATGGTGATGACGATTGGTGTTGTTTTTGCTACGGTCGTTTGGTATTCCATCATCGTTTTGTGTGCCTACAGCCTCCGTGCACGGAGATTCCTGCTATCCTGATTTAAGGTTATTTCCTGCTCTACTGTATAGCCAATAGTATCACAGCCACTATTTACTGGCAACAAAGGTAGGAGCTATGAAGATTGTTCACCGTGACTGGCAAGAACTTTCTTTGGTTGCCACTGGTGTTGTTGCGCATCCCAATAGGCGATGGCGGTAAATGTGCCATCAGGCGCGTAGACGCGGGCTATGTATTGCGTTGGCGAATCGCCCAACGCGGGATAGAAAAACGCGTTCCCATGTAATACGCGTTGCGTGGTCTCTTCGTCTAAGCGGCAGGCGGGATAGTTTTGCAACGCTCTGTCGGCTGGCAAGAGTATGCTCGCAATAGTGCCTTGTTCACTGTACTGGGCCACCTGCTCAAGTGTGATGCTGTCGGCCAGAGTAAAGGGTCCGCTTCTAGTACGCATCAGCGCGCCCAGATAGGCACCATAGCCGAGTCGTTCGCCCAGATCGTACGCGAGCGAGCGAATATATGTGCCCTTGCCGCACTCGATATGCAGCGAAAGGGTGGGTGGGTGCCATGCCAGGATGTCCAGCGCGAAAATTTCGATAGGACGTGGTTCTAACGAAATTTCCTCGCCCGCACGTGCGAACTTGTAAGCTGGTTGCCCCTGAATTTTAATAGCCGAGTAGCGCGGAGGTAGTTGCCACTGTTTGCCCAAAAAGTAGGGAAGCGCCTCTTCGATAGCTGCACGTGTCAATGTGTCGGTATTCGCGGTACGGAGGATGGTGCCCTCGCGATCGTAAGTATCGGTTACCGCACCGAACACGACCTGCGCATCGTACGCTTTGCCGTCCTCGCTCAGGTATTCAGCCACGCGCGTGGCCTGTCCGAGACAGAGAGGGAGCACACCGCTCGCCAATGGATCGAGCGTGCCCGTATGGCCGACGCGTTTTTGCTTCAGGAGTTTGCGCACCCTGGCGACGACATCGTGCGAGGTCATGCCCAGATCTTTGTTGATAGAAAGAATGCCGTCCACACTGTCCTCTTCAATCTACCGCACTGACGGATTTTGCACCCGCATGCTCATCGGTCTCGCGCATCTGCTGCTCTATCTGCGCGATGACCAGTTCGATGGCTTCGGCCAGGGGATGCTGGATGGTCGCGCCAGCGGCACGTTCGTGTCCGCCGCCGCCGAGGCGCATGCAGATGGCGGCCACATTGTAGGGCGAATTGCTGCGCATGCTCACACGGGTAGTAGAGGGATCACCATAGTTTTTGAAGAAGACGGCGACCTGCACACCCTCGATATCGCGCAGCATGCCCGACGCGTTGTCGTCCATATCCGGTGTCGCGCCCACCGCCATCAGGGTCTCATCCGTCGCGTATGACCAGATAATGCGACCGTCCAGAGTGGTCTGGATATTGTTGATGACGGCGGCATTGAAACGTTCGTGTGCCAGGGGGTGGGTGCGGAAGATGGGTTTGACGATGGTTTCGGGTACCGCGCCCGCCTCTAAAAGTGCCGCGCCAACGAACATCGTACGCGGTGTCGTGCTTGAATACTGGAACGAGCCACTATCGGTGATCAAGCCGGTCAGCAGGCAGACGGCGGCCCGTTGTGGGAGTGGTAGCTGCGCCTGCTGTTGAAATAATACAAGCAGTTCGGTGGTGGAGGCGGCATCTGGCTCGATGATGTTGACCTGGCCGCAGCCATTACTGCTAATGTGGTGGTCGATATTGATGATAGGGGCGTGATCAAGAAACGCGCGGTGCTGTTCGTAGAGCGCGCCATAGCGCGTGAGTTCGCCCGCGTCCAGCGCGATGACCAGATCGAATTGCTCATCTCCGAGCGTGTTTTGTAGTGTTTCCACGCCTGGTAAGAAAGAGAACGCATGTGGAGCCGGGTCGGCGCAGGCGGGCACACAGACTTTACCTAGCTGGCGTAAAATAGCGGCGAAGCCCAAAGCGGAGCCCAGGCAATCACCATCGGGATGTTCGTGTGCGAGCAGTGCGATACGTTGCGCGGGCTCGATCAAGGCCATAGCCGCCTGTATTTTTGTGGGATCGAGCTGTTGGGAAAGATCCACGCGATGAAGGTGAAATGCTTCGTTCATAGTTTTACTTTCATGGGATGGTTGTTCTGCTGAAGCAACAAACCGACTCCTACAGAGTATTGGTATCATTTTCGCCGGGTTCGCTGATTTTTTCTTCTTGCTCGACCTGATTGATGAGGGCGAGGATACGCGCACCTTCCTGGATCGAGGTATCGAGTTTGAAGGCCAGTTCCGGCATATAACGCAGTGTAAGGCGTCCGGCGAGCTCATGGCGCAAGAAGCCGCTGGCGTTGCGGAGACCCTGCATGGTCACGGCCTGTTCTTGCTCGTTGCCCATGACGCTGACGAAGACCTTGGCGTGACGCAGGTCGCCGCTTACCTCGACGTGGGTGATGCTGGCGAAGCCGATGCGCGGGTCTTTCAAGCGAGTGCGTATCAGATCGCTGATTTCCAGCGTAATTTGTTCGCCTAATTTTTCTTGTCTATGTGCGTTTGGCATCCTCTTACCCCTTTACCTTTTTTACTGCGATTGGAAGTGAGAAAGGGGCCGCGATGACATGTTGGACAAGGCATCGCGGCCCCTTACGATCTCTCTTTTACGCGCCAGGCGCGACACGTTCCTGTGAATAGGCCTCGATGATATCGCCGACCTCGAAGTCGTTGTATTCTTCGAGCACGATACCGCATTCGTAGCCGGTGAGCACTTCGCGTACGTCGTCTTTGCCGCGACGTAGTGAAGCGACCTTGCCATCGAAGACCTTCTCATCTTTGCGGAGAATGCGTGCCTGTGAGGAGCGCGCGATTCTGCCATCGGTGATGCGGCAGCCCGCGATGACCAGATTTTTGCCAGCTTTGAATGTTTGTACGACTTCAGCGTGTCCGTCGATGACCTCGCGATACGTTGGCTCCAGCATCCCGACTAGGGCGGCTTGAATGTCCTCGATCAGTTTGTAGATGACCTCGTAGTAGCGGATATCGACGTGTTCGCGTTGTGCGGTGCGCTGGGCCGCGCCATCCGCCTTCACGTTGAAACCGATGATGACCGCGCCGGACGCGCCCGCCAGGTGAACATCGGTCTCACTGATATTGCCGATGCCCTCGTGGATCAGGCGTACTTTCATGTTCTCTTCGCCCAGTTTCGAGAGCGAGCCTTTGATGGCCTCCAGTGATCCCTGGACATCGCTCTTGATCACCACGTTGAGTTCTTTGACCGTGCCCTCTTGCATCTGCATGTAGAGGGTATCCAGGCTGACCTGACCCAGGGGAGCGGCCTCTGACTTGCGCCGTTCGGCCTCCTGCTGCGCTTTCTGTTTCGCAGTACGCTCGTCGGGTACGACTTCGAGTCGATCACCGGCTTGCGGCACTTCCGCGAGACCCAGGATACTGACAGGGGTGCTGGGGGGCGCTTTCTGGATACGTTTGCCACGATCGTTGAACATCGCGCGTACCTTGCCCGCGATCGAGCCAACGACAATGTTGTCGCCCATTTTGAGCGTGCCCTGCTGCACGAGGACGGTCGCGGTGGCACCACTATTTTTCTCCAACCTGGCCTCGATAATGACGCCGGTAGCGAGACGATTGGGATTGGCGCGAATGTCCTGGACTTCCGCGACGAGCAGGATGTACTCCAGCAGTTCGTCGATGCCGAGACCCTGACGAGCGGAGACGGGGACGCTGATGACCTCGCCACCGTACTCTTCGATGACTACGCCCATCTCGGCCAGTTGTTGTTTGACGCGATCAGGATTGGCGTTGGCTTTGTCGATTTTGTTGATAGCGATGATGATCGGCACTTTTGCTGCACGCGCGTGGTCGATGGCCTCGCGTGTCTGTGGCATGACTCCGTCATCCGCGGCTACAACAATGATGACGATGTGAGTAACCTGCGCGCCACGTGCGCGCATGGCGGTAAAGGCTTCGTGACCAGGGGTATCGAGGAACGTGATTTTTTTGCCGTTGATCTCTACCTGGTAGGCACCGATGTGCTGGGTGATGCCACCGGCCTCGCCCGCGGCGACCTTCGTTTTGCGGATGGTGTCTAGCAGCGATGTTTTGCCATGGTCGACATGTCCCATAATGGTTACTACGGGTGGAATTGTGACCATGTTGTCTTCATCGCGCGAGGCGACCATGGCCTCACTGGCTGAAAGCTGGCGTTCGCCCTGTGGGGCGTTCGTGTCACTGACTTCACTCTGTGAAGGCTCGAAGCCAAGGTCTTTCGCCACCATGGCTGCTTTTTCGTAGTCGACAACCTGATTGATGCTGGCGAAGATCGAGTGCTTATTGATCAGTTCGCGAATAACCTCGATCGGTGAGATACTGAGCAAGTCGGCGAGATCTTTGACCACGATCTGTGGTGGTAATGAGATCGGACCCGTTGGTTTCTCTTTTACTACCGGGGCGCGCCGTTCTTGTGGACGCGCGGTCGTAGCGCCTGATCGCGTACCAGGGCGCCCGCCGTTGGGACGTTGTCCCTGAGTGCCACCGGGTCGTCCATTGCCCGAACGCTGGCCCTGTGATGCGTAGTTGCCCTGTCCATTATTGGGGCGTTGCTGAGAAGTTTGACCATTGCCCGAACGCTGTTGTGCAGGTTGCCAGTTGCCAGAGCGTTGCTGGGGCGCCTGGCCGTTGCTCTGTCCAACCGAGCGCTGTGGAAACTGGCCGTTGCCCTGGCGTGGTTGTGAGGACGGTGCATTGCCTGAACGCTGTTGAGGTGCAGCGGTGTTATTACGGTTGGCCGGTCGCGCTGTCCCATTGGTCGATCCACCATCGGTGTTGGGGTAGCGTTGTCCGGTGGCTCCATTATTGTTACGCGGGCCGCCGTTGCCAGCGTTATATGATGATCCAGACGATGCATAATTACGGTTGTTGCCATTCGACCGTTGTTGAGATGTGCCATCTGTAGCGGGGGCGTTAGTACGGTTTGTGGGCGCTGTACCTGGCCGCCGGGGTGCGCTAGAGGAACGAGCCTGGCTTGTTGGTGCGGATGTTCCTGTGTTCTGTGCTGGGCGTTCAGGAGAAGCGTTTTGGGTTGTTTGTTCAGTTGTGTTAGTAGCCGGGGATGTAGTTGGGCGACGCCGAGGCGCGGCTGACTTTGTCTCCTGTTCCTGACCACTGGTCGGGGCCTGCGTTGGCTGATTGTCTGTGCGTGAGCGGGCACCCGTACGTGTGGGAGGGGTGGTTGGTTTTGCCTGCTCGGTATCACCTGAAATTTCAGATATATCTCTCATGAAGAAGACTCCCTTCAATTGTGTATTGTGCCTGATGTGGCGTTGGAATCTCTCTTCACAGCCATAAAAAAGGTCTGTCGCCTTTTTTCATCATGCTGTGAGATGTGATGAAGAAAGGTGACAGACCCTCGTTGGTGCAGTGACAGGCGTTTTTATAGTCTGCGCGCTCTGGCGTAGAGGCTATGGTTTTATTCAATCATAGCTGATCGCTCCGCAAACATGCGCTTACAACTGCCTCGGTACGAGGGGCTGTGTCTCTATAAAGAGTAGAGAAAAAAACTAACATTGTTCAATCCTCATCCAACCGAGAGGGTCGGATGCCAGTATTGAAGAATACTGTCCTCACGAGGAGGGCAGCGTCTATGCTACGATTACAAAATGTATGAATAGTATCGAACGTATTGCTATTCGTGCCACTCTAGTATAACGTACTCGTCCCGTCCTTGCAATATTGATGTGTCCAATCGACCTGGACGCATGACTGTTGTGTTTCCAATGTTGGCACAAGCGCCATATTTCCCGCTAACAGGGCGAGTGCGATATGCAAGACGATGAAAGATGTTATGTTTTTGGCAAGGTATCAATAAATGCCAGCAGGCCAGCGCGATCTTCCGGCAGGATCTCGATTTCAAATTCGTGTTCGAGCCGTTTCTCTTTCATGGCTTTTTGCCAGCAGGAAAGTCGGGCACATAAATATGCGCCGCGACCAGATTTCTTGCCAGTTGCATCGACGAAGACGTGACCATCAGGTGTTTTAACGACACGTAAAAGTTCGCGTTTGGGTTTTGTCTCGTGGCATGCGATACATGTGCGCAACGGCTGATGTTTTTGTTTGCGTGGCTGTTGTCTTTTCGCGGCTTGCACCATGTATGCCTCCTACTCTCGATCATAGTCGTCGCGACGGTTCTGGCGATGTCCGCCGCGATCATTGCGCTCGCGTCCACCACCGCCACGGCGGGTTCCATTGTCACGTCCGCTGCGGCGTCCGCTACTGCTAGAGACCTCCTGCAATTCGCTTTCCTCGAAGACCTCGCCCTCGGCGGGCTTGGTAACATCGACACGCCAGCCGGTAAGTTTCGCGGCCAGGCGAGCGTTTTGCCCATCTTTGCCGATCGCCAGCGAGAGTTGCCGTTCGGCGACGGTGACGATCGCGGTATGATCCTCTTCGCGTAACTCGACGCGTAGTGGTTTGACCGGACTCAACGCGTTTGCCACGAACTGGGCGGGTTCGGCGCTCCACTGGATGATGTCGATTTTCTCATCGTTCAACTCGTGAACAATATTGTTGATGCGTGCGCCACGGACGCCCACACAGGAGCCGATGGGATCAAGGCCCTCCTGACGCGCGAAGACCGCGACCTTCGAGCGACTACCTGGCTCACGCGCGATGCCTTTGATCTCGACCGTGCCCTCGTAGATTTCGGGAACCTCGGACTCGAAGAGGCGACGCACCATATCGCGATGTGTGCGTGAGACCAGAATTTGGAGCATACGTCCCTGCACACGACGAACATCATAGACCAGGACGCGCACGCGCTGACCCACGCGATAGTGCTCGGTAGGAACCTCTTCACTGATGTTCATCAGGCCCTCGACCTTATCGACCTTATCGAGATCGAAATCGAGTAGCCAGCCGCGTGCGGGATCTCTGCGTGTGAATGTGCCGAGGCGAATCTCGCCAATCCAGTCTTTGATCTGGTCATAGAGGTGCTCGTGTTCCGCCTCGCGGATACGTTGCAGGGTAACCTGTTTCGCGACTTGTATGGGGATACGTGAAAAGATGGATGACGAGTCAACGTCGATGAACTGGCCCAATGCAGCGTTGGGGATAATCTGCTGTGCTTCGGCCAGCGAGACTTCTTCGTTGCTATCTTGTACCTGAGCTACTACGCGCTTTGATGCCCAGACGCGTACCTCACCGTTTTTGTCGACTTCGATGCGTATATTTTCGCCGTCACCAAAAGTTTTCCGGTACGCTGCTAGCAGGGCTGTAGCGACGGTTTCCATCACCACTTCGCGGGGCAGTCCCTTCTCGGCGATTAACTGCGCAATTGCCGCTTGAAATTCACTCCTCATTTGCCTGCTCCTCCCGCCTTGGCGACCAGTAGTAACTACATCAGATTTTTCGAGTGCAAGAAAAAACGCTCATGGCAAAGAGAAAAGTGGGTGTCACCCCACTTTTCTCTGCAAGTTTCCTCAGTTCTCCCTATAGTATAGCATGCAAATCCTCTCTTGCCTAGTGGTCTACGCTCTTTCATTTATCCTCAGTGGGCAAGAGGGGTGATTGCGAGTGCGTCTATGCGTCGCCAGTTGGATTGTGTTTCTTTATACACCATAGATAACACGCAATGGGGACGAAATCTTCCCGATCCATGGTATATTATTGTGCCTGTAGTGTGATGGCGTTGGTTGAGCCTGCATCGCTATGGGTAGGTGCAAGCTAGAATATTTAAGTGCCAGGTGTGATGGCGGCGTAGCTGGTGCCTATGCGAATGGCGGCCAGCGAGCTATTGCCTGAAGTATCGCCGCCATAGTAGTCCAGGTTGTGCATGAGGAGGTTGGTAGCTATGGAAGCTTGTGCGTTACTGGCATCTGGAGCGGGACCGCCTAGTGAGTTGGGGTCTACGTAGAGCTGGCATTGGGTTGCGGTGCCGAAGTTTACGCTGAGTACGAGCAAGGCCGTTTGTCCAATAACGACGGGGACGGAGGTGCGATAAACGGCGCCACCAAGTTGTAGACTCCAGTAGCGAGTACCTTGTGCGTCCGAGCCGGACCCAAAATAGCCGACGTTGACTTCCTGAGTAGTACAGGTCGCGCACCAATCGACTTGTTCATTGTTCAGGCTGACCCATGTTTGCTGATCGTCGTTGGTCTCTTTGCGCAGCAAGACGCTTAGCCAGAGTGTGGTGCCACTATTGCCGATGACGCTATTGGTCAGGTAGGATGCGAAAGGACCGTTGGGGCTGGTATCGAAATCGTGACCGGCTGTAAGGCTCAACTGAGAGTGACTTTTGGCGTAACGATGACTATCCACGAGCTTGTTATGCGCAACTCTACGAAGCCAGGATAGTTGTTCGTTCTCATTCATCGTCAAAAAGCGTTTATCTTCTATCGCGGCCAGAAAGACGGTAACCACGATATCTTCTGCGTCCTGATAGGACGAGGTATGTTGATAAGCATATAGTAATATATTGGATGCATATTGCTCATAAAGTTGCGCTATAGGTGAGCTTGTTGATGTGTACACATCTAGTCCTTGCATAACTTCTCACATTTAATTGAAATACTATCGTGATAATAGTATGCATATCGATGTGTGCATATTTTTGTGACAAGGTTCTAAAATAGTAATCTTTTGGGTCATAGTGTTCGTTGAACGTTTACGCATTTATCCATGGCGTAATGCAAACCTCACTATCTACCTGCAATGGATAAATGCATGAGTTATAGTGTATCGAGCGCAGGGAATGTGCGTCGCGGACGCTGTAAAAACGTTGTGCTGAGCTGATAAAAGTATTTCGTCCCCGCATGCTATAATGAATAGTTAAAAAGAGAGCGTATTAGCGAGACAGTGGGAGATGGAATATGCGTTTGCAGGGAAAAACGATCGGGTATTTTGTTGACTCCGAGGTCGAGGATCTAGAGTTTTGGGTACCTGTGATGCGTCTACGTGAAGAGGGTGCGCAAGTAATCGTGATCGGGCTTACGACGCAGACAGTGCGTGGCAAGCACGGGTTAGAGATGACGCCGGATGTGAGCATTGATGAAGCACCCAGCGTGGATACCCTGCACGGGCTGGTCATCCCTGGTGGCTGGGCACCAGATAAGTTGCGCAGAAACTCGGCGGTGTTGCAACTGGTGCGTGATGTGCACGCGCAAGCGAAGATTATCGGGACCATCTGCCATGGAGGTTGGGTGCCTATTTCGGCTGGCATTATCCGTGGACACAGGGCAACAGGCTCCAAAGGTATCAAAGATGATATTATTAACGCGGGCGGCACCTGGGTTGATGAGCCCGCGTTCCGCGAAGGTAATCTGGTATGGGGACGCGTGGTGGAGGATATCCCCGCTTTTTGCCGTGAACTGGTTGAGGCATTGGCTGAGTGAGGGCAAACACCACAAGAGACCACGAGGATCAACGGAAGACCACAAGGGTCTTCCCTACTATATATGTGATACGTGATTGGCCTGGCGAGGATCGAGGATGTGTGATAAGGTTGAACAGGCCAGGGAAGAAAGAACAAGGGGTTGAGTAAATGAGTCGTTATCTTGATGCATTGGCCCAGCGGGTGCTTGTTTTTGATGGCGCGATGGGTACGAACGTACAGCGTTACGGGCTTAGCGCCGAAGATTATGGGGGGCAGTCTACCGAGGGATGTAACGAGTATCTGGTATTGACCCGGCCCTCGGTCATCGAAGAGATACAGGCTGGTTTTATGGAGGTGGGCTGCGATGTGTTGGAGACGGATTCATTTACGGCGAGCCGTTTGAAACTGGACGAGTACGGTATTGGTCATCTCACGCACGAGGTGAATTTTGCTGCCGCTCAGCTTGCGCGCCGCATCGCCGATCGCTACAGCACGCCGGAGCAGCCTCGTTTCGTGGCTGGCTCGGTTGGACCCACCGGTATGCTGCCCTCGTCGGACGATCCTCTCTTGAGCAATATTACGTATCAGCAGCTGGTGGATATTTTTTGTGAGCAATCGACCAGTTTGTTACAGGGAGGCGTCGACCTGTTGTTGATCGAGACCAGTCAGGATATTTTAGAGGTACGGGCCGCGATCACCGGCATGCGGCGTGCTATGCGCGAGGTAGGACGCGAGGTGCCGATTCAGGCGCAGGTCTCGCTCGACACCAGTGGGCGCATGCTGCTGGGCACTGATATTGCGGCGGTGATGACTACGCTGGTAGCATTGCGCGTGGATGTTGTGGGCTTGAATTGTTCGACCGGGCCCGATTATATGCGCGAGCCGGTGCGCTTTCTGGCCGAAAATTGTCCTCTCCCCATCTCGACCATTCCCAATGCCGGTATCCCGCTCAACGTCAATGGGCAGGCGGTGTATCCGATGGAACCGGAGATGATGGCGAGCGCGCTACGCGAGTTTGTTACCGAGTTCGGGGTGAATGTCGTGGGTGGTTGTTGCGGCAACAGTCATGAGCATATGCGCGCCATCGTCAATGCCTGTCGTGGAGTACAGCGGCATGCGCGCCCGATCGCAGACAGTAACATCACGGACAAGGATTTCCGGCATATTATTCCGGCCTCCCTCTCCAGTGGTATTCGCGCAGTGGCGATGCAGCAAGATCCCGCGCCACTGCTGGTGGGTGAGCGTGTCAACGCCACTGGCAGTCGCAAGGCCAAGAAGGCTCTGCTGGCCGACGATTATGATACCTTGCTCGCCATCGCGCGCGAGCAGGTCGAGGGGGGAGCGCACGTGTTGGATGTGCAGGTGGCGCTGACCGAGCGTACCGACGAGGACGAGCAGATGGCGCTGTTGACCAAAAAGCTGTCGATGGGCATCGAAGCACCGCTGGTGATCGACTCGACCGAGGCGAACGTGATCAAGGCCGCGTTGGAGATCGCGCCAGGACGTGTGATTATCAACTCGATCAATATGGAGACCGGTCGACAGCGCATCGACAGCGTGTTGCCGCTCGCGCTTGAGCATGGTGCGGCAGTGATCGCGTTGACTATCGATGAGATCGGTATGGGTAAGACGACCGAGCGCAAAGTCGAGATCGCGCATAAGATCTACGATATCTGTGTCAATGAATATGGTTTACCCGCGAACGCGCTGATCTTCGATACACTGACCTTTCCGATTACGACGGGACAGGAGGAGTTGCAAAGCGCAGCCATCGAGACGTTGGAGGCGATCAAGCGTATCAAGGTCGAGTTGCCGGGTGTGTCGACCATTCTGGGCGTGAGCAATGTTTCGTTCGGTTTGAAGCAGCACGCACGTGCCGTGCTGAATAGCGTTTTTCTGTATCATGCCGTCAAGGCCGGGCTGGATATGGCGATCGTCAATCCCACGCATATCACTCCATATGCCGAGATCGATGCCGAGCAGCGACAACTGGCCGATGATTTGATCTTCAATCGACCCGATGCTTTGCCGCATTACATCGCGTATTTTGAAGTGCACGAGCCGCAGGCGGAAGAGGGCGTAGCGAAGGTCGATCCAACGGAGGGCATGGACACGGCGCAACGCATTCACTGGCAGGTTCTGCACCGGCGCAAAGAGGGCATCGAGCCGTTGATCGATCAGATGGTGGCTGAGCGCGCGGAAGAGCGACGTGTATCGAACAATGATGCTGCCGTGGATGTGCTCAACACGGTTTTGTTGCCTGCTATGAAGGATGTGGGCGACCGTTTCGGCGCGGGTGAGCTGATTCTGCCATTTGTTTTGCAGTCGGCTGAAGTGATGAAACGAGCGGTCGCGCACCTGGAGAACTACCTGGAGAAGCAGGAGGGGTATACCAAGGGCAAGATCGTGCTGGCGACCGTGTTCGGTGATGTGCATGATATCGGCAAGAATCTGGTCAATACTATCCTCAGCAATAATGGCTATACCGTGTATGACCTGGGCAAACAGGTGCCGCTGAATACGATCGTCGAAAAGGCTATCGAGGTCAAGGCCGACGCGATTGGACTGTCCGCGTTGCTGGTGAGCACCTCGAAGCAAATGCCGTTGTGTGTGAAAGAGTTGTACCGGCGCAAGCTGGATTTTCCGGTCATCATCGGTGGCGCGGCCATCAATCGTTCGTTCGGGCGGCGTATTCTTTTCGTCGATGACCAGGCGAGCGACACGGACCCGGTGCCTTATGATTCCGGCGTTTTCTACGCACGCGACGCGTTCGAGGGGTTGGATATCGTTGACAAGTTGACCAGTGGCAGTGAGCAGCGTTCGTCGTTCGTGCAACATATCAAGCAGGAGGCGTTGAGCGAGCGCTTGAAGAAAGCCGAAAAAGCAGCGGCTGTTGTTCAGCAGCGTTCGGAGCCGGTCGCGGTCGTAAGCAGTGTAGGGCCAGCGCTGTCTATTCCCAGGCCGCCGTTCTGGGATGCGCGTGTGCTGGATCGATTGGGTTTGGAAGATATCGCGGCCTGCATGGATCTGAACACCTTGTATCGGCTGCATTGGGGTGGCAAGGCGCACGGAGCGGATTTCGATCAACTGGTCGAGCAGGAGTTTCGTCCACGCCTGCAGCGCATGTTGCGCGAGGCACGGCAGCAGCGTTACCTGCAACCGAAGGCGATCTACGGTTACTTTCCATGTCAATCGAGCGGCGACGAGTTGATCATTTACGATCCGTTGTCGCTGCAACAGAGCAAAGCGACCACGCATTTGCGCGAGTTGACACGTTTCTCGTTTCCACGGCAGGCGGAGCGCGAGCGGTTGTGTCTGGCGGATTACTTCGCCTCGACCGAGAGCGGCCAGATAGATGTAGCAGCTTTCCAGATTGTTACGATGGGACAGGCGGCCAGCGAGGCCATCGATCGTTTGCAGCGCGATAACAACTACTCAGAAGCCTACTTCGTGCATGGCTTGGCTGTAGAGATGGCCGAGGGTTTGGCCGAGTACACCAACCGGCTGATTCAGCAAGAATTGGGATTGGACAGGACGCGTGGACGCCGCTACAGCTGGGGTTATCCGGCTATTCCCGATCTGGAGGATCATAACAAGCTGTTCACGTTATTGCCCGCGAAAGAGGCCATCGGGGTTGATCTGACCGAGGCGTACCAGTTTTTGCCGGAGCAATCGACCGCGGCGATCGTCGTGCATCATCAGCAGGCGACGTACTTCGCGGTGCGGGCACAAACGCCGGAGGTCGCGGGAGTGTAGTGGCCCTATTTTCAACAGGTGCGTTATGGAAGAGAGAGTTTCCTGATTGAGCGACTAAACCAAGAGAGGAGCTGGCCGATGGCTACCAATCCTAGAGGAGATACTTTCTTTCCCCCATCTGATTGGCCTCGTTCAGGCAAGCGCATAACGGTGGAGGCCTATCACGAACTCGAACGACTCTCCCCAGATCGCACATATGAGTACCTTGATGGGATCGCCTACCTGATGAGTGGGGGAAGTATCGAGCACGACCGGATCAGGCGCAATATTGAAAATGCTCTGGATAGAGCATGCGGTGCTGGTCCTTGCACCGTTTTTGGCCCGGATGTCCAGGTCTCTGTCGGAGTCAAGAAGAGCGGGCGGCAACATTTCTTTTATCCTGATACCACGATCTCTTGTGAGGCCGCTGATCGAGCGCGTGGGAAAACGCTTATAGAATCTCCTTGTGTGATCGTCGAAGTACTTTCTCCTGGCACGGAAACCAGGGACCGTGTCACCAAGTTTCGCGCCTATCAGGAGCAGGAGACGGTCCAGGAAATTGTGCTGGTTAATCAGTTCGCACAATACGTGGAAATCTGGCAGCGCGATGAACACGATCCGCTCAATGCCAAAGTCTGGCTCTATCGCCACTATGGTCCTGGCGAGAGCATTGATCTCTTCAGCATCAATGCCCGTATCGGGATGACAACTGTCTATCGTGGGATCGTCTTTGACGATGAGGAACCGGAAGAGCGTTAGATCGTCTTTGATACCCTCGACGAGATGCATACCCAACAAACAGGGACAAACGCGATGGGATAGGTGATGGGGGCAAGAGTGGGAATTTATCCAGAGAGATTGTGAAGTAAAGAGTTGGTGTGTGTTGCTATTCTTTTAAGGGAAAGCAGTATAAATATCCGAGATGTTCATGGCTTGAGCGTTCGATGCGCATATGTTATACTGACGCCAAAAGAAAAAGCACTATGCTTGTTTTAGGGAGAGTAAATTGGTAGCGACCCACACCTACCACATCGAAATGCATACCTGTACCTGTCGATACGTTCATAGAGGCAACGTAAAATAGTCCAGCACTCTATGAACGTATTGACGTGCCCTCCAGTTTCCCCTGTCAATGTCGACATACATCCTCTCTGCGCACGTCTCTCGCCTGGGCTATAACCTCACAGATACACGAGCAAACACACAAAAAGAGCAGAGGAGCATAGCTTATGTCAACCAATTCTACGCGACCAGTACACCTGTATAACACGTTGACCAGGACCAAAGAGGTGTTTCAGCCGTTGCACGCGCCGCATGTGGGCATTTATAATTGCGGTCCGACCGTGTACAAGGATATTCATATCGGCAACCTGCGCTCGTTTACTACGACCGATTGGTTGCGGCGCATGCTGGAGTACAATGGGTACGATGTGTATCTGGTGCGGAACATCACCGATGTCGGGCATTTACACGAGAACGATGATCGTCGTGGAGGTGAGGACAAGCTGGAGCACGAGGCGAAAGAGACCGGCAAGTCGGCTTATGAGATCGCAGCGTACTATACCGAGCAGTACTTGCGGGACGCGGACGAGATGAACATTTTGCGACCGCACGTTATGCCTAAAGCGACCGAGCATATTACTGAGATGCAGGCAATCATGCAGAAATTGATCAATAATGGTCTGGCGTACGAGAGCGAGGGCAATGTGTACTACGCAGTGAGCAATTTTCCCGAGTATGGTACGCTTTCGGGCAACACTGTGGAGCAATTGCGCGCGGGCGGCCATGGACGTGCGCAGATGGAGGTCGCCGAGGATAAGCGTGCACCCGAGGATTTCGCGCTGTGGAAGCATGGAGATGCCACACGGCAGATGAACTGGGAAAGTCCGTGGGGTGTTGGTTTTCCTGGCTGGCATATCGAGTGCTCGGCCATGGCGACCAGATACCTGGGGGAGCAGTTCGATATTCACAGCGGTGGCATCGATCTGGTCTTTCCACATCACGAGGACGAGATCGCCCAGAGCCAGGGCGCGACGGGCAAGCACCCGGTACAGGTATGGGTGCACAACGAGTTTCTGGATTTTGGCAACAGCAAGATGTCGCGCTCAGTGGGCAATGTATTGTTGCTGAGCAGCCTCAAAGAGCGTGGCATCGAGGCAATGGCCTATCGCTACCTGTTGCTCACCGCGCACTATCGTTCGAAGCTCAATTTCACCGATGACTCGATCAATGCCGCGCAGAATGCTTTGAACAATCTGCGCGCAGATCTGGCTGAGTTGCCGGTGGAGGAGAAGCAAGCGGGTTGGTCGGACGAGGCGCGGCGTATGCTGGATGCTTTCCATGAGGCGATCAACAATGATCTGGACCTACCAACGGCCACGAGTATCGCACGTGAAGCTGCGCGTACGAACAAGATCGTGCCAGCCGAGCGCAGACATCTTTTGCTGGATTTCGACCGTGTACTGGGCTTGCGTTTGGATACTGTCGCGCCCAAAGCGCCGGTAACGTTGAGCGATGAGGTGTTGGAACTGGTGCGGCAACGTGATGAGGCGCGGGCCAATCGCAATTGGGGTGAATCGGATCGTTTGCGTGATCAACTCAAGCGTATGGGTTTCGAGGTGCGTGATACGCCCAAAGGGACGCAATTGAAGTAGGAATGGGGCACATATGCAGTGAAATTTTACATTTTCCTGAAGATTTTTTGATAACTGATCACTATACTAAGGACTATGAGAGTGCTGGGTGAGTCACAGGCCTGAACACACTCAAAACAAGGCTTGTTCGCATGTGCAAGCCTTGTTTTTTTGTGCCCAGAAATGGGCACTTATAGTAGAAGGATGATTGTTGTTCGCTCTTCTCCAACGATAGTAGAAATTGCTGTATTATTTCTTGCCAGAAATCCTCTTTATACGTTCCCCTCTTGACAACTTCATAGCACACAGCTATTATAAATATAGCAAATAGTTATTGAGGTTTGAAGATGAATTTAGCGGAGAAGATCAAACATTTGCGTGGCATTGAGGGTGAGTTGCGTGGGCTGAATCGACCGATGACGCAGATGGAGGTGGTGAGGACGATGCAGAATGAGCTGGGCGAGAGTATCAGCCAGGCATATCTTTCGCAGTTGGAGAAGTCCAAGCGGCTGCATCTGACGGCATCCAGTCGGGACCTGTTGGCGCGTTTCTTTAAAGTGCATCCAGGGTATCTGGTGAGCGATCCGCTCGATTATAATACCGACCTGTATAGCGCGGATCTGCTTTCAGAGGTGCAGCAAGAGAGTGACCGTTTGGAGACGTGGCTGATCGCGAACTCGGCGGAGTGGAGGTCTGACGCGGTTGTTTCCAACCTGTTGCGTCAACTTGCCGAGACGGGTGAGCCGCATCGCTACCTGGAAGTTTTTGACAAATTGATGGCGTTGTCCGTCGAGGAATTAGAAGCAATTGCGAACGCGTTGTTCGAGGGGCAAGAAGAACTTGTTGACAGTGACGAAGCTAGATTACTGGATAACTGATAGGCAGAAAATTCAGGGTTGTATTTATGTGCACGATAGTCGTTTAAGTGAGTGTGAGTTTCTGTAGGCGAAGGAGCAAAATGGTATGTTTCAAACCGATGCACTCTCTCTCGTTTTTATCGGCAGTTTTCTTTTCGGGTTAGTTTTTCTACTGATAACTGCGTTCGCGGGAGCGGGCCATAGTCACGCGCTGGTGCATCATATGCATGTCGATACGCATATGCATCACCCAGTAGGTGGAAATGAGCATCATGCATCCCCTGGTGCGGACGGCAATACGTCACATTTCTCACTGTTTGCTTTTATTAATCCAACGACACTCGTTTTTTTTCTGTTAGGGTTCGGGCTGTGCGGATATATCTTTCACACCGTCTCGCTGGCATTGCCGCTCACGTTGATCCTTGCGTTGGTCAGTGGATTGGTTTTCGCCATCCTGTTATTGATGCTGGTGGCGCGTGTGTTTGGAGATAGCGAGGGGGAGAGCATGCAGGATGTTTCCGACCGGACTGGTTTGTTGGGCAAGGTGATCATGACGATTCAGCCGAATGCGTTAGGGGAAATCTTATATGTCTCCCCTGGCGGTATGCGCAAGAGTATTCCCGCACGTAGCATCAGCGGAGATCGCTTGGAGCGCGATCAGGAAGTTGTGGTCGTGAACTATCAGCAGGGGATAGCCGAGGTCGATACATGGGATCATTTTATCAACGAGGAAGATGCGGACGAGACGCCGCCATATCAGTCGCATAATGCAGAGAGTTTGCGTAGCTTGTTAGAAGACCAGCCTGCACATGATACTCAGAGTATGTAACAAAAAGATATCGAAGAGGAGTAAAAAGCTGTGGTCACGAGTTTAGTTCTTCTTATAGTCGTGGCGATTGTTGTATTGTTTATAGTCTTACTAATCGTTTTTCGTATCTATGGCAACTTATTGCGCAAAGTTGGCCCGAACCAGGCCTTGATTGTGTATGGGCAGGGTGGGACGCAGGTTATTATTGGCAGTTCACATTTTGTTGTGCCTTTGCTCCAGCGTGCGCAAGAATTCTCGCTTGAACTCATGTCGTTCGACGTAGCGCCACGGCAGGCATTATATACGACGCAAGGTGTTGCGGTGAATGTCGAGGCGGTGACGCAGATTAAAGTTCGCTCGGACAACGAAAGTGTCAGAACAGCGGCTGAGCAATTTTTGAGCAAGACACAGGAGAATCGCGAAAACCTGATTCGGTTGGTGATGGAGGGTCACCTGCGTGGTATCGTCGGGCAGTTGACGGTCGAGGATCTGGTGAAAGATCCTGAGAGCGTTGGCGGCAAGATGTTGCGCACGGTTACCCCGGATATGCAGAAGATGGGTCTGGAAGTGATCTCGTTCACTATTAAAGATGTGCGCGATGAGAACGACTATATCGCGAACATGGGGCGTCCACAGATCGCGGAGATTCGCAAGCAGGCCGATATCGCCGCCGCGTTGGCGCAACGTGATACGCAGATTCAGCAGGCCAATGCTTCACGTGAGGCTGCAGTTGCTCGTTCGTTGGCGGATCAAGAGCGTGTGAAGGCCGAGACCGAATCGTTAGCTTTGCAGGCGGCTTCACAGCGTAACTTATCGTTGAAGAAGGCCGAGTTTGATGCCGAGGTGAAGAAGCAGCAGGCGACAGCTGATAAAGCGTACGATATTCAATCGAATGTGACGCAGCAGCAGGTGGTGGCTGAAGCGATTCGTGTCACCGAGGTCGAAAAAAACGCGCAGATCAAAGTGCAGCAAGCTGAAATCCAGCGTCGAGAGTTGGAACTGCAAGCCACGATTCAGAAGGTAGCGGAGGCGGAACGCCGCCGAGTCGAGACCGTGGCCGAGGCCGAGCGCCAGCGTTTGATTCTGGAGGCGCAAGGTCAGGCGGACGCGTCAAAGGCGCGAGGCATTGGTGAGGCGGACGCGAACCGGGCGCGTGGTCTGGCGGAGTCCGAAGTGATTCGAGCACGTGGTTTGGCGGAAGCGGAAGTGATTCGCGCGAAAGGTGAGGCGGAAGCGGAAGCGATGAAAGTCAAGGCCGCGGCCTTCCACGAATACAACCAGGCGGCTGTGCTGGATAAACTGCTCACTGGTATGCCTGAGATCGTGCGGGCCATTTCTGAGCCGCTCAGCAAAGTGGACAAGGTTACCATTGTCTCGACGGGCAGTGATGGCAACCACAATGGTATTGGAGCCAGTCGTTTGACTGGTGATATCATGAATATGGTCGCCCAGGTGCCCGCGCTGTTCGAACTATTGAGCGGCACGCAGCTGGGGGATTTGATGAAACGTGTGCCCGCTTTGTCGAATCAGGAAGATGGGAACAAAGGTCAGCAAGCAACGGGGAGTACGAACGGTTTTGGTAGTGCCAATGGGCATAGTGACAATGCCAGTACCATCGACTCAAAACCACTCGAAACAAAGTAGCAGTTTTTAGTCGGAAGTGATGTATGGGCGTCATGGGGTAGTCAACTGATACAGCAAGGGACTCAAACTGCTCCCTTGCTGTAGCGTTTATATACGTATCTATGCTTGTACTGTTCCGTCAAGGTTCATGAGCGATTTCGCGGAGGATGCGATAAATCGGGTCCATATATGGGGTGACGCGATGCATTGGGGGTGATGAACCTTGATAGAGCAGTAGAACAATGCCAAATGCGATGGAGAGGGCGGCCTATTATGAACTTATTGGAGCGTGTACTGACACTATTGCGGGCGAATTTGAATAGCGTGGTAGAGAATACCGATGATCCAGAGAAATCTTTGCGCCAGCTACAATTGGATATGCGTAATCAGCTGGTGCAGGTGAAGACGGAGATCGCGCGCGCAATCGCCCAAAGCCATGCGCTCCAAAAGCATGACCAGATACAACAGGACGAGGCCAATAAGTGGTTGCAAAAGGCCGAGAGTGCTGTGCAGCAGGGCAATGATAAGAGTGCCCGCGAGTTGCTCGCTCGTTATAACGAACAGAATAAGCAGGCGGAACGTTATCGGCAACTCAAGCAGGAGCAGGATCAGTTGGTGGCGACGTTGCGCAGTGCGTTGCGACAACTCGAAGCAAAAATTGTCGAGATCGATACGACCATCGAATTGTTGGTGACGCGTAGACGCAATGCGCTTATCCAACAGAAGGTGCTGCAGGCATTGAACAAAGTAAATGATCCTATCGAGCAGGAGCGAGCACGCAAGGCACAGGATACGGTGCTTGAGACGGAGGCGCGAGCGAGGGCGCTGGCGGACCTTGAAAAACGTGGTTTTGAGCGACAGATGCAGAATCTGACAGAAGAGCAACGCATCGAGCGGCAGTTGCAGGATATCAAGATGCGCAAACAGCCCGCGCCAAAACGTTTACCGACCCGGCGTAAGAATGAAATAAACACAGGCCCGTTAGATTATACTGTGGCGCGAGAAGCAGTGATGCAGGATGGTCAAGATAGTCAGGATAGTCAGAGGGGTACTAAAGACGCCATTATCACAGAAATATTAACTCCAGTTGATGAGGTGGATGAGGACGATATCGAGTATGTAGAAAATATTTTGAATCCCGCTCATGATAAGGATCATGCGGGGTAGTGTACATAGCTCTACAGATATGCAGGTACACAATGCGCGTAGAACAAACCATGCGTTTGTTCTACGCGCATTGTGTACATTCAGTTATCATAGCAGTAAATGGTTATTTATTGAACAATATGGTGAAGATGACCATGATCGCGATGACGATGATGCAACCGACGATGATGGAAAACCATTTGTTGGGAGTGTTTTCTTGTGGTTGTGTTTGTTTCTGGTTCATGATGCTTTCTCGGTTATGCGCATGCGGCTCTGATCGCACCCTCGATATTTTCCATTAATTGGAGGTACTCGGTGGGTGTGACTTCGCGCGAAGTCAGGACGACCTGGAATAGAGGGGTGTCCATGTGAATGGCGCGCAGGAGGAGGTAACGACCTGCGCTCGTGATAACGGTATGTTCATAGTCGCCCCAACCCTCTTGTTGGAGCATAGAGACGACTGTTTTTATGACGCTACTAAAATGCTGACATTGTTTGACGATATCGGTCTCGTCGATCGACACGTGGGCGACCGCCTGCCCATCCAGCGTCATCAGCGCGGTGGCAATGAAACCGGGAGCGGCATAGCCGAGGGATTGGAGCGCTGAGACTAGAGCGGCATAGTTACCGACAGGAGTTGTGGATGAGAGCCCGGCACTCTGCCTCTGGACTGGATATGTTTGAACTGTTTGTGGTGCACTGATGGAGCGGACGCCGTGACCATCGGTCGAGGCTGGGTTCGCGATTGCCATATCAGGGATACTGGGAGAGTGCATAGCGGGTATACTGGTGGAAGAGAACTGCATATCTTCCCATTCGGGTGGTGAAGGGCGTAGCACCTCGGTTTCTTCGAAGAGGTCCTGGTGTGGGGTCCGTGTTGATGAGGCTGTATTGACGGGTTCCAGCGGAGAACGGCGTGTGGCTGCTCCATTTGTTGAAGGTGGTGTTGATGTTGTTGGGGGCGTCGCTGGTGTGGATTGTGCTGGTGCTGTTGTATTAACAGGTGATTCTTGTCGTGTTTGCGCTGGAATGGCGCGTGAGAAATCGTTTGAGCCGGTGAGCCAGGAAGGAAGCGTGGTGGGAGCGACTACTGGTGTGGGCGTGGAGCGCTGGGACGCGGTTTGTTGGTGAGCGCCATTGGTGGTACGATTTGCTCCGGTATGCGAAGACCCATTACCGTTGGTCATTTTCTTCAAAAAGTTTTGTAGTTCCTCGCCAGTCATGGTCAGAGTGGGCGCGGACAAACTATCGGCGCTGACTTCCTGGTTTTTGTCGCTTGCCTGATGATCTGGACGCGCGGGCTGTTCCCACCATGCCGTGCCATCCTGGGATAAGGGTACATCTTCCGTAGAGACTTCAAAAGCTTGTTGTTGAGCCACCAGGGGTGCTGCCTGTTCATCGAGTGAGAACACGAAGGGGGTATCGTCTGTTTCTGGTGCTGGGGCGGTAGCGGAGCGCACTGCCTCTAGTTCGGTGCTGAACTGCTGGCTGTTTTGCTGGCGATTGGCATATTTCAAGCGGTATTGAAGTGCCTGTAGGATCAGGCGTGAGAGCGGTTGGGTGACGTTGGGTGTGACGGGTTCGTCCCAGAGCTGTTGTGTGATCATGCCGTTTTTGTGCGCCGCCAGGGCATAAAACGCCTCCTCACCGCGTAGGATGCCGTATTCAGCCCAGACGAGGTCACCGTTGTGGAAGCGCAGGATGCCGCGTTCTTCCAGGCCGGTGTTTACGAGCAGGGTGATACTTTTGCGACCCATGGTCATCACCTGGATGACATCGAGCAGATCGAAGGAGTCGAGGCTGGCGGAGAAGCCATTGTTCTGGCGTAAACGATTGACTTCCTCACGCAGGATACGAGCATCGAAGGGTTTTTCGACAAAGCTGGCCGCGCCGCTTTCTAACGCTTGCATACGCAGCGCGGAAGAATCGGCGTCACCGATAATGATCATGCGTGATTCTGGCCGGTAGGCGCGCAGCCATTGTAGAACTTCGAAGCCATTGATCCCTGGCGTCTTGAGATCACAGATGACGACATCGAAGTTTTCAGTCCAAAGCATGCGTACGGCATCCAGGCCATCGGTAATGCTGCGCACGTCATAACCATCTTTGAGTAGAGCGGTCGTGAAATTCTGGTTCAGAACTTCGTCGCTCTCGATAATAAAAATGCTCCACACATCAGAAATCATGATTATCACCTGGAACAGGGAAAGCTGTTCCTACCCCGTCAAAGTAGCCCTTCACACCCACCACTCTCCTTCGCATGCCAAACGGCGAAACACGCCCGTTTTTCCATATCTTTTCAGTATTCAATTACTTGAAGAGTGTATCACGACGTTCTAGAGATGGCAAGAAAACAGCCTGGGGTACCAGAACGCATCAAGTATTATGCCAGCAAGTTTATGGCCTCATCATCATAGGCGAACGCGTGGTTTGCTCTGGGCGGACAGGTGGTGTGAGAGTTGCATTTGTCGGTCTCTCTACGGGCGTGCTATACTGCGAACACAGTAAAGAACAGGCAGGCTTTTTCTGTTGTTGTAATGTTTTTTTACCAGAGGCACGGATGTACACGCGTTTTATGGAGAGAGAAAGGAGAGCATGTTCCCTTCCTCCAGACCTTTGAGAGCGACGACAAGGGAACACGCGTATGATACATGATGGTACAACAGAGCCAACAGGATCTATGGAAGCGACTGGCGGGCGAGACAGCGGCGCTGCTGATAGAGGATGGCATGGTGGTGGGGCTGGGCACCGGTTCGACCGCGGCCTATGTCGTAAAGGCGCTGGCGGAGCGGATGCGCGCGGGATTGCATATCGTTGGTGCGATATCGAGCTCGATCGCGACAAAGAACCTGGCGGCCAGTCTGGATATTCCGCTGACAACGCTCGATGATCATCCAGAAATTGATATGTATATCGATGGAGCGGACGAGATCGATCCACAGTTGAATTTGATTAAAGGCGCTGGAGGCGCGTTGTTACGGGAGAAAATTCTGGCGTCCTGTGCTAAGCGTTTCGTGGTTGTGGCCGATGATACCAAGAGGGTGGAGCAACTGGGAAGAGGTTTACTGCCGGTGGAGGTTATTCCACTGGCGCTGACGCCGGTGAGTAAACGTCTCAATGAACTTGGTGCGCAGACGCAGTTAAGGCAGGTGGCGGGCAAGACTTTCATTACGGATAATTCAAATGTGATTCTTGATTGTACGTTTCCACAAGGGATCAAGGACGCGGTCGTATTGAACGAGTCGTTGCATAAAATTGTCGGGGTGGTCGAGGATGGATTGTTTATTCACATGGCGCGGCAAGCGATCATCGGAGGGCCAGAGGGGGTGATAACCCTTTCGGTATAATGTCTGTCATGCCTGGCTCGCCGTGGCGGGAGCGCGGACGCGATAAAATGGGTTCATACGTTATGTGGCATGATGGATTGAGGGTGACGCCGAAGTTCGGTAAAACATTACATCATGCTGTTAAATAGAGTGAATCAGAGTGGTAGAGGGTTGAAAAGAACAACAGACTAGATACAGGAGCTAGAAACGAATGCATATCATTCGTAGTGTTCAGGCAATGAGGCAGGAACATGCACAATGGATGGGGCAGGTCGGTCTGGTGCCCACGATGGGGTATCTCCATGCAGGACATCTTTCTTTAGTAAGGCAGGCCCAAACTGAGAATCAGATAGTGGTCGTCAGTATTTTCGTCAATCCCACGCAGTTTGGGCCGCATGAGGATTTCAGCCATTACCCGCGCGATATCGAACGCGACCTGCAACTCCTTGAAGATGCTGGCACCGATTGTGTTTTTATGCCAGAGGCTGCTGAGATGTATCCAACGGGATTTGCTACCTATGTTGTGCCTGAGGGAGTGTTGGCTGCACAGGGCGAGGGAGCGTCGCGTCCCAATCATTTTCGTGGAGTAACGACAGTGGTGCTTAAACTGCTACACATTATTCAACCACATCGTGCTTATTTTGGGCAGAAGGATGCGCAGCAGGCGGCAATTATTACTCGTATGATACTTGATTTAAATATACCAGTCGAGATGCGTGTATTGCCGATAATACGTGAGGCCGATGGATTGGCGATGAGTAGTCGGAACAGTTATCTAGATAAGTCATCGAGACAGGCGGCCATTCTGCTGTATCAGGCATTACAGGCTGGAAAAACAGTGTTTGAAGCACGGCTTTCTGTCGCGGAAGTGGTACAAGCGATGAAAAGTGTGATCGAGCAAGATACGCAGGTGCGACTCGATTACGCTGATGTGCGTGATGCTCGTACCTTTCTCGCGTTGGAGACTTTGCAAGCTTCCGCTTTACTGCTGGTTGCGGCATCGGTTGGTTCGACGCGTTTGATCGATAATTTTGTGCTTCACGAGGATGGTAGCTGGGATACAGGTACGTTGATGGCGAGGGGTGATGCTGTGGCGGGTAGCGTGGAAAAATCGTAGGATGCGATCATTGTGTAACAAAAACTAGCTTGTGTAGCGATAGTCTCTATGTAGGAGGAGCTGTTTGTGCGTGAGAAAGTGACGGTTCCGGCTATCGGAGCCAGGAAAAATGGGCCGAAGTTGACGATGGTTACCGCGTATGATACACCGATGGCCGCCATTGTGGATGAGGCGGGGGTGGATATGATTCTGGTCGGTGATTCGTTGGCGACGACGGTACTGGGCTACGAGGATACGTTGCATGCGACGCTTGATGTGATGGTGCATCACACGGCGGCGGTCGCGCGTGCGCGGCCTGCTGCGCTGGTGGTGGCCGATATGCCCTGGCTGAGCTACCATGTTTCCATCGAAGAGACGGTACGGAACGCAGGTCGCCTGATCCGCGAGGGCGGGGCGTCCGCGGTGAAATTGGAGGGTGGGCGTAAGCGCGTCGAGGCGGTGAGCGCATTGTTGGATGCGGAGATTCCGGTGATGGGTCATCTGGGTTTGACACCGCAATCCGTGCTTGCGATGGGCGGATATCGTGTGCAGGGCAAGGAAGTTGTGACAGCGCAGGCGCTGATCGCGGATGCGCACGCATTACACGAGGCGGGGGTGTTCGCGTTGGTGTTGGAGGGTATACCGGATCAGGTCGCTGCTATCATCACCCGTGAAATTGATATCCCGACGATTGGGATTGGAGCGGGCCCGTTCTGCGATGGGCAGGTACTGGTTTTTCACGATGTGCTGGGTTTTCAGCACGGACATTTGCCAAAGTTTGTGCGTCAATATGCGCACCTGGCGGACGATGCGATCGCGGCACTCAAGCAATATTGTAGCGATGTGCAAGCCCAAACATTTCCGGCTGAGAAAGAGACATATCATACCAATGTCGAGGTCGCGCGTGCGTTGAATGGGCAGGAGGCCGATCAACCGCAACACGAGCCTGTATAAGGAGCGAGGAAGACAATGCAAAAGGTAACGGTGACCATTCAAGACAAAGTCGGGCTACATGCGCGGCCTGCTGCGCAGTTTGTGAAAAAGGCGAAGGAGTTCAGTAGCGCGATCACGATCACAGGCAAAGGGAAAACCGTCAATGCGAAGAGCCTGGTACTTGTGTTAGGGCTGGCGATTCCGAAGGATAGTGAGGTGGAGATCAGCGCGGATGGCGCAGATGAGCTAGAGGCAGTTGCGGCCCTGGAGAATTTGCTGAAGGATGGCGAGGGAGAGTAAATGAATCCTCTACATTATTCAATGAACATCCAGTGGAGCGACGAAGATGAAGCATTCATTGTGACTGTGCCCGAACTTCCCGGTTGCATCACGCATGGATCAAGCTAT
>CAZZWK010000021.1:0-5435 GCA_964657925.1 uncultured Dictyobacter sp. | reverse complement strand
GCTATCGAGACGTGGATTATGGGGGCCGAAGAATTTGGTATGACAATTCCACAGCCACGGGCATATGTGGCTGCTCGATCGCTTGATATAGTCAAGCGTGACAGCGAGAACCTCCTGCTGTTCCACTGTTCGAAACAGGAGCAGCAGCTTGACCTCGCTGTGCACAATCGGTACGATGGGCAGGCGGCTTTGCTTATTAAGCGATCGGTGTGAGCACGACGACAGGTATCTCGCGTGTGGTGCGTTTTTGGTAGTCCGCAAAGTTCTGGTGGATGCTGGTGACCTGGGACCAGAGGCGTGTGCGTTCGTCACCGCTAGCTCCGCTGGCGTTGACGGTGATCTTTTTTGAGCGAATTTGGATCTGGGCTTGTGGATTAGCGCGCAGGTTCAAGAACCATGTGGGATGTTTAGGCGCGCCACCATTAGAGGCGATGACAATGAAGCGGTCACCGTCGGTAGTGTATTGCAAGGGTGTGTCGCGTTGCTTCCCACTTTTGCGCCCGGTCGTGGTCAGGATGAGTATACTGTGACCACCCATAGCACCGCCGATCGCGCCACCGGTGAGGCGATAAAGCGAGATATGCAAGGCCGTGAATGTGCGTTGGAGCAAGCGTCCAATGTTGTTAGCGCTTTGTTGCGAGTCAGGTTTTGGTGTTGTTTGCGTATTTTGCGACATAACTGTCTATCCAACTCCTTTTGGAGGAAGGTGACAGGTCCGCGTGGTTTGCCCCCACGCGGACCTGTCACCTTATAATCACTTACAATAATTTTAGATTAGAGATAGTGTCCGGGTAAGAACATGGCAATGACGATAGTCAGGGCCAGCGCGACACCGAAGACAAGGTGCAGCAGCGATGTTTTTTTGATGCCTACGATGTAAGCTTTGCGCTCGGTCGCGCCGATCACCGAGCGCACATTGGTGTAGGCCAGAGGAAAAGTCAGCCAGACGCCCAGGGTGACGAGTGGCAAGAGACCCACGAGGGCAAAGATGGTCGTCGCGATGTAGCTGCCAATGAGCAGGGTGGCGTGGAAAAGCTGACCGAAGCGGACGCCGAAGCGCACGGGCAGTGTTTTTTTATTGACCGCGCGGTCGTCCTGGTAGTCGCGCACATTGTTCATGTTCAGGATAGAGGTGACCAGGAAGCCGATGGGTACACTGGCCGCGAAGGCCGTCCACGACCATTGATGAATTTGCACGTAGTAGGAGCCCCAGGTCATCAGGAAGCCCATCGCAATGTAGACGAGGATGTCGCCGAGGCCACGACTGGCGAACTTGAATGGCTTCGCGCTATAAAAGTAGGCGATCAGCATACCGGCGATACCGAAAAGAATAATGGCGGGTCCCACCAGAAAGATGAGCAAGATGCCGAGCAGGACCGCGATGGCAAAGCTGGTGATGGCACCGCCCAGGACTTGTCCGGCGGACATCTCGTTGCGGAAGATAACGGTGGTCGAGCCGAGAGAACCGGCGTGGTCGAGTCCATAGCGATAGTCGAAGTACTCGTTAAAGTAGTTGGTGCCGATCTGAAGAAACAGGCAGGAGAACAGTGTAGCCAGAAATGTACCTATATTGAAAGTTCCCTGATAGGCTGCGACGGCGGTGCCGACGAGGACAGGACTGATAGCGGCGGTGAGTGAAAAGGGTCGGCTGGTTTTTACCCATGTTTGTATGGATGGAAACTGCGTTTTCCTTACAGATAATGTATGTGTGTTCTTCACAGTAGTCTCTCCGTAGAATGAATGATGGATGCCACTTCATATTATATAGCAAAATTGATGTGATGTTCAGAGAGACGCAAGCTTTGAAAAAATGTGTCGATAACAAGTTATGAGAATCTTCGTATCTTATGGTTACACATTGGAACGAAGTGCAAAGGTTAATCGTGTGTATAGCGTAACCACTTTAAACATCAGGCAGAAGCGTGCCTGGTTTCGCGTCATTGCAATCAAAGCGGTGATGAAGGATCAGCAAGCACGGTAACTTCATATAAAACCTGTAAAACTGTAGTCTAAATTGAGAAAGGATGAATGAAAATGGCTAAAGCAACATCAGATATTACTGATAATGCGAAGGATGTTCAGGATCAGTATTTTCGTGTAACTGATCAAGTTCCTGAAGAGGTATGGTACTGGGCGGCTCTTGGTTCGATCATCGCCTCCGCTACGCTGTTCGTTTTGAACCGTCGCGATTGGAGCATTTTTGTGGGTCAGTGGCCCCCCACCTTCTTGTTGTTTGGTTTGTTCCACAAGTTGCTGCGCGGCGCCCGCTAATACACCGATTTGCACAGATTCTATAAGAGAAGAGACGGTTTTTCGTAACTGTCTCTTCTTTTATGCTCTGTATTCCTCAAAAAATTTTGCTATACTGTAAGCAGTCTATGCGCGATATGAAAATGAACTTATTTTTGATACATCTTATTTCTCCAGCATAAAGGAAAGAGAGAGCATTGTATGCAAAATCCTGTTGCGCCCCGCAAATGGTCTGATATCAAGGGGCTGGCGGTCGTGACGCTTGGTACTGGTCAAAAAGTTGGCACGGTCGATGATTTTTATTTCGACACCGTGACAAGAAGGGTGCTCGGGTTTGTGGTGAAGGTCAACCTGTTCAATTCACGCGTGCTGCGGGCGAAAGACGTGAATAATGTTGGCACGGATGCTATAACGTTTGCCAGTGAGGATAACTTGATCAAGGAGAGCGAGGATGAGAGTTTAAAAGCGCTTTTCCTGGGTCGGGATATTCTGCATTACCGTGTGTTGAGTGAAGGTGGCACGGTGATTGGCACGATCGACGATGTTTTTATGGATATCACCATCCCGACGCAGATCGTGGTAACCGACATGGAACTGGCGGGCGGCTTGAAAGAGCGCATCACGGGCCATCATGCTACGTTCGCCGCCGAGAAGGTCGCGAGTTATGGTAAAGATGTAATCGTGATTCCCGATAGTGTCGCGCAACTTTTGCAAAAATAAGCGTTTCACTACATTGATCAGTGCAAAGTAAGCATGTGAAAACCAGCTCTGCGAGGGGCTGGTTTTTTATTGAGGAAGTGGTAGGAATAGAAAATGGAAAGAGAAAATTGCTAATAGATAAAGAAACGTCTATAATAAGCCCTGCTATGATAATACCTTTTAGAATAAGGATTGAAAAGAATGGAAGATATAGTCAGTGAAAAAATGCATAATTCTGATTTAGAACAAAGAGAGCAGGAAAAGGGGGAGGAAAGCAAAAAAGGTTTTATTTATTATCTCTGGAACCTGTGCAAACGGTGGTTGCCGATTCTGGGCGTATTTTTTCTGGCACTGGCTGTACGCGTTATTTATAACAAAACGGTTGCCCATGCTTATGTTCCCACGTATGATGCCGCTGTCTACCAGTTGATTGCACAAAATTTGCTGCAAAAGCACTGTTATTGTGTGTATGGAAGTTACGTCTCGGTCAGTCGTCCACCGCTGTGGCCGTGGATTCTGACGTTTATTTATGCATTTACTGGTGTACATGCAGTCTATGCGCGTGCATTTTATTGTCTGCTTGGCTCTGGCACCTGTGTATTGGTCTATCTTTTTGCCAAAGAGCTGTTTGCTGCTACTGTTTTTGGAAAATACGTTGCGTTCCTGACGGGCTTGATGGCTGCGATCTATGCCGGGCTCTTTATCTATGATGGTTGGTTGTATTCGGAGTCGTTGTATACATTTTGTTTGATGGGTTTCGCGTATACATTGTTGCGTTTGCAGCAAACATTGCCAACTGTGTGGGAAAAGGGAAAATCCTGGCGTTCTTTTTTCTTCGCCTATCGCTGGGCCTTTTTGTGTGCACTATTTCTGGCGGCGGCCATGTTGACGCGTCCGAATGGAGCAAGCCTGGTAGGATTGGTAGTGGTCTGGGCGTTTATACTGGTTGTGTTTAGAATGGCATCGTGGCAGAAGCTGCTGGTGCCGACCGCGATCATTCTTGTTTTGACTTTCTTGCTGGTGTTGCCCTGGACGTATCGCAATTACGTGGTATCGGGTCAGTTTGTGCTGGTGTCGACGGGTACGGGAGAGGTTTTGAAGGGTGCATATAACGATAATGTGCTCAAAGGACCGAGCGCAAAGCAGGGGTTTTGGAGTCCGCCAGGTGGGGGAAAGACGCACGATCAGGTCGGTTATACGCCAGTGACCGACAAGCAGGACACAGCGAAAGCAGTCACGTGGATAAAGTCACATCTTTCCGAAATGCCCCACCTTTTATGGTTGCACTATAACAACATGTGGGAGCCGTATACCTATTCGCACGGCTTGCCGATGGAAGAATTTCCTAACCGTTCTTCATCGAAATCGTTGATGAAGTTACTCTATTGGCAGACGTATCGTGTCTACTGGTTAGCGGAAGCCGGGTGTTTACTCACGTTGATCTTGTTACGGAAAAAGCTTATTATTTTGTACTTGATTGTGTTATACACGATCGCGCAAAATGTGGCTACCTATGGCATGATGAGGTTTCGCGCGCCGATCGAGCCATTTTTGATCCTGCTTGTGGGTGGGGCGTTCTGGATGCTACTGGTAATCATAAGCTGGCTCTGGTCTTTTATGAAAAAAGGGGCATGGCATAAACTTTCTTTGCGCAAGGCGTGAGCGACGCCGCTAATTGACGATTAAGAGGGGAAAGCTTGTATGCTATAATGCTGGCAAATGGGGGAAGGAAGGCCGCAGATAGACATGTCCAAGAAGGCTGGCAACGCAGAGAGAATCATCGCGAGGACGAAGGGGTTGGCAAATCATTTGCAGGAGGGCGAGGTGCCGCTTTTGTCTGTGCCCGCGTTCTGGGACACGGGCCTGGAGCAGGCGCGTACCGCTTGTGATGTCATCGTCACGAACCAGCGTATTTTTGGATATTATTATCGTCAATTTCCGCGCGAATACCTCTTTTTAGATGCGGTGGATGTTGCGAAGATCAAAACGGCAACGTGGCGCGAGAAAGATTTCGAGCCGGTTTTTCGCGAGATTCGCATCAATGATGGAACGCGTACCGTGTATGTGCGCGCGCCACGGCAGAAATGCGAAGCCTTATATAAAGAACTACGCACAGTATTAGCCTTGCCGATTGCTGAGCAGAGCAAGGATGTCACTAAGCGTAACGAGGAGCCGCATACATTGGATGTCAGACCAGCAGGGGAAAGTTCCGCTCATTCAGTCGTCTACGAGCGGCAAAAAGTACATCGTGAGTTCAACACATCGCCGCTGGCCGTATGGTTGCTTTTTGTAGGAGGGGTGATTCTGGAGGTGATCGGTGTGCTGCTGTGGTCGAATACGCAGAGTATCGCGACCGGTCTGCCGCTCTTTTTCGCGGGCTTTGTCGCAGTCGCGGTCGGTTTTATAGCGCGTCGGCAGGGGCAACGGACGTGATAATACGTTTTGGCAAAATAATGCGGACCTCTCCCGCGTAGGCGCGTCCCCTT
>CAZZWK010000020.1:0-81650 GCA_964657925.1 uncultured Dictyobacter sp. | reverse complement strand
GCCCGTTGACATCCTCCATCGTGTCGATCTCCCCATCCTGCGGCCAGTTGCGATCCACGCGGTACTGTGCTCCCAGCATCCAGAAGGCGGGCCAGTAGCCTGCCGCCGCGGCTCCCGAGACGTTGGGCTGCTGGATGGTGGCGCTGACCTGGAGTTCGCCACCTGCCGGGGCGGCGAAATCGGAGCGCTGCGTCTCGATGCGTCCGGAGGTCCAGTTGCCGCTGCCATCGCGGAGTGCGGTGATCTTGAGGTGGCCGTTGCCGTCCTGCTGGACGTTGGCGGTGCTGCTGGTCATAGTCTCGACCTCGCCGGTGCCAAAGCCGGTGCCGGTATCATAGATCCAGTTGGAGGTATTGACGCCCGTGCCCGCGGCAGCGCTGAAATCATCGCTCCAGACGGGTGTCCAGGTGGTGTCGGCGTGTGCGTTGTGAGTCGCGTGTGTGGAGAGCACGCTGAAAGTTGCTACGATCATGGCGATAAGCAGGAGCGCGGTTATGGCGAGAAAAGCTGTGTTTTTTTGATCCTTTTGTTGCCGTTGAGGGGCGTCCGATGGACGTTCCTGAGGAAACATATGCATTACATATCCTTTCCGATTAAGAAGACGAAGCGGGGCAGGAATGCCCTTACGCCTAACAAAAGATAACGAGATCAGCTGCGGAAACAGAAGTTTCCGATAAAAAAGCTCTGACAGCATAACAACAGGACAAAAGTAAAGACTAATGTATGTATCTTTCTTTGAATACTCTGTCTTTGATCAATTCTAAGTGGAGAAGTCGCGCAGGAGTTGAGTGAAGGCAAGCGCGTCGGTGCGCCCACTAGGGGCAGACATTCCGGGGGACATGTCCGCGGCTATGCAGGTGGTGTGCGTGCGAGTGACTTCTCCACTAAGCCCTGTTCACCTGCATTGCTACCCAAATAGAAACGTGCGTGGGAAGCGATAGCAGGGGGCTGTCTATAGAGAAACTGTAGTACAGAAACCGGTTTCTGTCAAGAAGAGTGGTACATTCGTGTGCAATAGTTGACGCTGTATTCCTTTCCTCCTTAAATTTCAATTAAGAGGATAATAGAGTAGATACGCTTTCTGGAGGAGATGGATGACCGATATTTATGTTGAACTGGCGGAGAAGAAGGCTATTGCCTGGTCGTTAGAGTGGCCTGGTTGGTGTCGTATTCGCAAGGACGAGACCGGTGCTGTACAGGCGTTAATCGATACTGAGGAGCGCTACCGGTTGATCGCGCGACGGGCAGGGCTAGAGTTTGCTCCTGGTGATCTTGTCGTTGTCGAGCGGCTGCAGGGCGATGCCAATACAGCGTGGGGAGTTCCTTCGGTTCTGGCTGTTGCTGATAGTATGCCGGTCGATGAAGAGACAGCGGGGCGGCGTGTGGCGCTGCTGCGTGCAGCGTGGGTTGTGTTGGAAGAAGTCGCTGCGACTGCTCCTATGGAACTGCGCAAGGGTCCGCGTGGTGGGGGACGTGATCGCGATGAGATCTGGCGTCATGTTATCGAAGCCGAGCGAGCGTATGCGCGCAAGATCGGAGTGCGACACAAACCGTTCGAGGGCAATGATGCTGGTGCTCTTCATGCTATGCGGGAGGAGATCGCGGCAGTGCTAAGCAAGAGTTCGAGCGGTGAGCCTTTAGTTTCTGGAGGGTGGAATGCTAGCTACACGGTCCGCCGCATGGCGTGGCATGTAGTTGATCACATCTGGGAGATAGAGGATCGGCGGGATTGATTGTGTGAGCTGGAACCGATGCGTAATCGGTTCCAGCTCTAGCATAGTATTGTTACAGGTGGATTTTATCACAGAGCGACGCTTGTCAGGGCAGAATCAAATGCCAGAAGTTCGTCGCGATGGGGAGAGTTTCCCAGTTTCAGGTGGTGTTCGAAGTCCTGATGGGCGTACTCTTTTTTATCTATAGCCGCGTAGCAGTGACCGCGTTGATACAAAAGGTCTTGCTGATCTTGCTCGCTTAAAGCCAGAGCGCGAGTAAAGTCCGCTATCGCGTCCTCCCATTGTTGTTTTTCTTTGTAGGCCATGCCGCGATTATAGAGGATAGTGGCGTCTTCTCCCAGTTCCAGAGCACGTGTCAGATCGGAGAGTGCTGCCTCGTTATCGCCCTGCTCGAAAGCAAGGATGGCTCGATTGGACCAGGCCGCGACCAGGGAGGCATCTTGATCCAGGGCGGCGCTAAAGGCTTGTTGTGCCGCGGAGGTGTTGCCTTCGCTCGTATAGAGCAGTCCCTGGAGACAGAGCATCTGCGCGTTGTGTTTATCGAGTGAGAGTCCATGTTGTACGTCCGCGTATGCGGCTTGATAGTCCTCTTTTTCATAAAGGATGCTGGCGCGGTTAATCAGCGCATCGAGGTAGTCTGGATCGAGTTCGAGTACGTAGTGGTAGTCGGCGAGCGCCTCGTCCTTGCGCTCTTGCAGCAGGAGAATACTTGCGCGATTGTAATACGCTTCAAGGTAGGGAGGGCTGAATTCGATGGCGTGCTCGTAATCCGCCAAGGCTTCCTGATCGCGTCCGAGACGGCGGTAGAGGTTGCCGCGATCGAAATAGTACTCGCTGTACATGGGATCTGCGGCGATGACCTGCGTATAGTCTTCAAGTGCTTGTGCGAGTTGCTGGGCACTCGCGTACACCTGGGCGCGGTTGTAACGCAGAACTGAACGATGGAGCGCGTGTTCATCTTGTGTGAACATGGTATCGAGCTGGCGCAGGCCTTCGCTTACCAGATCCAGAGCTTTCTGGTGATTGCCCAGACGGTGTTCGATGAGTGCGAGTCCATTCTGATTGAAGACGGTATTGAAAATGCGCTCTTTTTGATCTGGTAGAGATTGTGCGATGCCGATGGCCTCGTTAATCCAGCCTCTGGCGAGGATAAAGTTACGTTTTTGTTCGTTGTGGTGCCTGGTATAGAGCATACTTGTAGCATATGCCGCCTGCATGTGGACTGAGAGAATGCTGGTGAGGGCACGAGCTTCGTTGTACAGCGTTTCTGCCTCCTCGGCCCTTTCCAGGGCGGCGAGTGAGGTAGTGATCTTCGTTGTGAAGATCCAGTAATAGTTGAGCTGTTTCTCTTTATCGATAAGGTTGCGGCCTCGGTATCCCAGATCAATAGTTGCCTCGTAAAAGCCGAGATTGATGCAGTAGTCAAGTGCTTCCTGTAGCGCGTGTGCCCCTGTCTCTGAGGGGTTCTGGCCGTGTTCGTAGTGATAGGCGATGGCGCCCAGATGTAGCGTCCACTGATTAGCCTTTTCAAGTTCCTGGGCGCGTTCATCGTGCCAACGTTGTCGTGTCACGCGATCAAGGACCATGTAGGCCTCTTGTTGCAGTGGGTTCTCAGAAATCCCTTCAGCGGTGATATAGTCGTGCGCGAGCTGATCATGGTTGTCTATATGTTGCACGAGGTGGTGAAGTCCCTGAGATAATGTCTCACCCTGAGGGGTGAGGTGGTGGAGCAGGTCCTGATAGTGGGCCAGGTCCGACCACTCGCCAGACCAGCCGGAGGAGTGCTGTAACAGCCACTGTTGCCAGTGAGGGGGAATAGTATTTTGCGCAAGTTGCTGGGCAAACTGGGTGTGAGTTGGTGGTTCGAGACGAAATTGCCGCGTGTACGTGTTCAGCGCTTCCCCTAAGGAGTCGGGAAGTTGTTGGTCGTCTGTCGCGATGATCAACTCGATTGCTGGTGTTTTTGCTCGACGTAGCAGGGTAGCGAGGAATTCCTGATCCAGTGTATCGGCCTGGTGAACATGTTCAAAGTAGAGCACGATATGGCTGTCTGGATTGGTCGAGAGGGCGGCGAGCAGAAAGTCGATCAGCCCGTGGGTCAGACGCAGTGTGCGCGTGCGCGAGTAAAAACGTGTGCGCTCCCTGGGGATAGCCAGGGACGTAAGCGTCTCGACGCGCGCGGGTATGTATGTTTTCAACTCGGGGGCGATAGACAGGATTTCGACGGTATGGGCGAGGACCAGTTCTGGATGGTGTGGAAAGATCTCAGGCACAAGCCGACGTAGAAGTTCGCCTGTAGCGGTATAGGGACCACGCAAACGCTTGTGACAATCGATGCTGTAAATGGTGTGGTCCTCTCGCTTTTGCGATGCGAAAAAAAGTTGCCTGTCCAGACGGTAGGGAGCGATGATCCAGGAGTGATGATTGTGCATGAACAGCATCCTTTCAGGAGCGAATAGGGTTTGGTTGTGAGGCCAATTTTGCCACTTGTCTACGTTCTCGCCGGAAGACAATAGCCAGCACAACGAGTTGCAGCGTGTTGAGAGCGAGAAAAATGCCGGAATCCCAGAAATTCGCGTTCGCCGTGGTAGCTGTGAACAGATGGGTGAACGTCCCAACGAGAAATTGATATGCGACCGGCAGGAGTGTAAACAGAAAGGTAGCCAGGGAGATCGCGTATCCGAGCAGGAAGATCGGTGCGTACCAGGGGGCGATCTGTCGGT
The DNA here is from genome assembly GCA_964657925.1 of uncultured Dictyobacter sp. Taxonomy (GTDB): domain Bacteria; phylum Chloroflexota; class Ktedonobacteria; order Ktedonobacterales; family Ktedonobacteraceae; genus Dictyobacter. Next base: position 77,194 of record CAZZWK010000020.1, on the reverse strand, counting down.
CTCTGGGGGACCAGAGCGTTTCGTCCTCTATTTTGCCTGGTCGATGCAGTAAGCGAAAGAAGCGGTTGGCGATGTAACGCCGGGTGGTTTGTTGCAGATTGATGCAATGTAATGCAGTTGTCAGGACGTAATAGATATCTGTCTCCAGGTAAAAATAGAATTGCCAGATGAAGCGCAATAGTGTTGCGAAAGCCATGGCGAGGCAGAACGCGCCTGGAAAAGCATACTGATGCGTTGGATTGTAGCAAAAGGCGGCGATGATGGTCATGGTGCAGAAGAAAAGTACATCCGCGAGCATGCCTGCCAGGAAGGGGAGATAACGACGGCGTGGTGGGAGGCTCCATAATCCCGTCAGGTGTGTTTCAAAGACGATAAAATACAGTCGCCGTCCTATACCTAAGCGTGACGCAAGGCCCTGCCTTCTGCCAGCCAGCATATGGAAGAGTTCATGGAAGAGGATGGGTGGGAACTGACCCAGGAAGATACCCAGTTCAACAAGTGTGTAGTACGGGGAGAAAAAAAGTTGCCTGTAGTTGGGAAGCAGGTAGGAGTGCTGAATCAACAGCAAGATGCAGTAGCCAAAAAGACAGAGATAGAGTACCCATGCAGGTGGAGAGAAGGCAGCTTTACCTGCAATCTGCCAGAGGCGGTCGCTCATGGACACGGTAGTCGTTTCACTACTGTCCGCAGCGCGAATGAACTGCATCTCCTGTAGAGTCTGCAAAAAATCTGCGATATCGATTGGTTCTTGATATTGTTGCTGATACCAGCGACTAGCTTCCTCCGGAGACAGGCCTGCCTGTAATTTTTGCAGGAGAGCCGCCCCATCGGCGGGAAAAGCGGCGAAACTGTCCTTGTCGGAACGCCCGATGATCACCTCATCACCTTCTGGTATGAATGTTAGAGGGTAAAACTGAAGGATGCTGTCTACTGCCACGGCTGGCTCCAGTTCTATGGGGATGAAGGGGAAAGAACCGGTGTGGTTCTTTCCCGGTAAAGCGATGAATACACCAAAGTCACTCAGGTCAGCCAGGTTTAGGCGGAGTAGGAACTCTGCGCAATGAAGCCATTACCAGGGTAGCGGCAAGCATAGAGGCGACGTGTAGAGTGGGTGGGCGCGAGAAGTGAGTTTGACGGCTTGTGTCTTACGAGGTGTGATCTTTTTCATGTTTTTCTCCTTTTCCTTTTCAAATACTTACATCTACAGAGGCGAGTAACAGTTCCGTCCCTGCACTTATGATAATAATCAAAATAATGTGAAAAGTCAAGGTAAGTTTTAATGAATTATTATAATTTGTGAAAAATTCATGAAAATTTGTATATAGTTAAGATTGGTATGTGGCGCCATACTCGTTGTAGGTGGTTGCACTACAATTGAGCAGGGGAGTTTTTCATAAGTAAAAGTATTATAGAATTTGTTGTACTTTGTTGAACCATATTGACACTTGTAGAAACAAAGTATAAGATATAAGGGAGAGAAGGAGAGCTGGATGCGTGCCCTTCTCTGTGTACCTGATGGCTGCATCCAGTTGTGAGGAGATGTTACTATGCCAAAACTGCCGGTTGGAACGATCACCTTCTTGTTCACCGATATTGAGGGGAGCACGCTGCGTTGGGAACGGTATCCTGAGGAGATGCGAGTGGCTCTAGCGCGACATGACGAAATCTTGCGTACCATTGCCAGTGATAATGCAGGGGTTGTTTTTAAGACGGTCGGGGACGCTTTCTACGTCGTCTTCGCGACCGCTGGCGCGGCCATTAGCGCGGCCCTGGTGGCGCAAAAAGTTTTATCGCAGGAAAAGTGGCACGAGACGATTGCCCCTTTGCGTGTGCGTATGGCTATTCATACCGGTGAGGCCGAAAAGAGAGGGCAGGATTACTTCGGCCAGTCGCTCAATCGCGTCGCGCGTATCCTTTCGTCCGGGCATGGGGGGCAGATCCTGCTCTCTACCTCAACGGCTGGACTGGTGCGGGATCATTTGCCCTTGAAGGTGCGATTGAAGGATCTTGGAACCCATCGGCTAAAGGATATTCAGAGTTCCGAGCAGATATTTCAGCTCGTGGTGGAGGAATTGGAGAACGATTTTCCGCCGCTGAAGACGCTCGATCATCATCCCAACAACTTGCCGACGCAGTTGACGCCGTTTGTTGGTCGGAAAAAAGACCTGGCCGCGATCGGAGAGCTTTTGCGGCAGGACAGGGTGCGGCTTGTGACCTTGATTGGTCCGGGGGGTGTGGGAAAGACGCGTCTGGGTTTGCAGGCGGCGGCGGAGATCGTCGATATTTTTCCCGGTGGTATCTATTTTATCGACCTGGCTGTAGTGCGTGACCGCGATGGTGTTGTCGCGGCATTGGCCCAGGCGATTGGCGTGCGAGAGAGCAACGATCAATCGCTGCTTGAAAACGTCAAAACGTACTTACAGGAGAAGGCGCTGCTTTTGATCGACAACTTCGAACAGGTACTGGATGCTTCGCCCATCATCCACGATATCCTGGTAAAATTTCACCAGATCAAAGTGTTGGTGACCAGCCGTTCTCCCCTGCATCTTGGTGGAGAACACGAGTATCATGTGACGCCGCTCGTCACTCCTGATTATAAGCAACGACTAGATGTGGTGGAACTTACGCAGTATGAGGCGGTCGCGTTGTTTGTGCAGCAGGCAAAAGCGGTCAAACCGGACTTTCATCTCAGTAATGCGAATGGCAGAGCGGTGGCCGAGATTTGCGCTCGCCTCGATGGATTGCCGTTGGCGATAGAACTGGCGGCGGCACGTGTGAAGTTGCTGCCGCCACAGATGATGCTCAAACGCCTGGGTCATGGTTTGCAGCTATTGGGAGATGAGAAGAGTCATCGTATTGCCAGACAGCAGACGTGGCGAGGAGCAATTGCCTGGAGCTATGAGCTATTGGACGAGCATGAAAAAGCTCTTTTTTGCCAGTTATCGATTTTTTGTGTGGGTTGTACGCTGGAAGCGGTCGAGTCGGTATGTATGCTCGCACAAGACTCGACTGTCGATATGCTTGATGTTTTGCGTTCTCTGATTGATAAGAGCCTTTTGAGGTTGAGGGAGCAGGAGGACGGTGAACCTCGTTTTGAGATGCTTTACACCTTGCGTGAGTATGCGCTGGGACAACTTGTGCCTGAAACAAGTGAGCAGTTGCGGTCCAGACATGCTCAGTACTACCTGCAATTTGTCGAATACAGCGGGCAGCCCTCCGCCAGTGTGTCGCAGGAGCAGTGGTTGAGGCAGTTAGAGATTGATTACGAGAACATCCAGTTCGCGTTAAGCTGGTATAGCGAGCATGACCAGATCGAATCGGGCCTGCGCCTGGCAATAGCGTTGTGGCATTTCTGGTGGCTGCGCGGTCTGTTGCGCGAGGGGCGCCGCTGGTTCGACAAGCTATTAACCTCGCCGGGTATCGCGCAGGTAGAGCCTGCAATCCAGGCCAAGGCGTTTGAAAGAACCAGTGAACTCGCGTGTAATCAGCAGGACTACGCTTATGCGGCGACGCTTGCCAGGGAGGCGCTCAGGATCAGCCGGGAATTGGATGACAGGGAGTTAATGAGCAACGCTTATGTGGCTCTGGCCTCCGCGATTCTGCATCAAGGGGAGAGTCAGCAGGCTGTTGCTTTGCTTGAGGAGAGTCTAAAGCTGCGCCAGATGCTAGGTGATGTACGTGGTATGGCAAGTTTGCTCAACAATCTGGGCAATGTGTCTCGTCAGCAGGGGAAATTTGAACAATCCGCCCGTTTGCATGACAAGAGTCTCGTCTACTTCAGGCAACTGGGGGATGAGATGGCGATAGCGGCGGTGCTTAACAATCTGGCGGAGGTCGAGTGGTGCCGTGAGCACCATGAACAGGCTGCGAGGTTGTACGAGGAGAGTCTGGAGCTCTGCCGCAGGCTGCGTTACAGTTGGGGAATCGCGTCCTCGCTCGTTGGCCTGGCCGATGCCGCCGCCCACGAAGGGAAGGATGAACTGGCAAGGAGCATGTACAAAGAGAGCCTGGTGCTCTTTCAGGAGATGGATGATCAGAGTGGTATTGCAGCGTGTGTAGAGGGACTGACACACATACTACGCAGGCAGTACCAGATGGAGGCTCAGGTGGAGGTGGCTGGATATGCGATGGATAGCGATATAAGCAATGAAGATCTCCTGCGTAGAATGCGTGTGGAGTTGGGTGAGGAGACGTTCAATGCATTAAAGATGTCCAAGCGTATCGATTCGCTGGATCAAACGATCGAAGACGCCTTTGAGGGCCTCTTTAACGAGTAGCCCCAACATTCTAACATTATGGCAGTTTTTGTGTTATTGAGAAAAGGAGTAGAAGCATGAGCAATATTGATCTTGAGCAGGCAAGGGTTCTGGCTCGTACACTCGCCAATCGTGCGCAGAACGATCCATCATTTGCGCAACGAATTTTGCAAGATCCGATGACCACCTTAACGCGCGCGGGCCTGCCAGCAGACTTTGTAGAGGAGTTTCTGGCACGAGCCGAGTTGTCTGAGGTGCAAGGGTATCTTTCGCCTTCTTGCGGATTGACTGTTATCATGTGATAGCTCGCGCCGGACAACCAGCCAGGCTTTTTTAGCCTGAAGAAGGAATGTGACGATGGCAAAGGTTCTGTTTTTCAACAGTCCCATGTACGGACATGTTTTACCTACGCTGCCACTGGTAGAAGAGCTTGTCGCACGCGGCGAGCAGATTACCTACTACCTGACCGATGAGTTCGCGCAAGACGTTTGTCGAGCCGGTGCGACTATGCAGAGCTATACCTCGACGATGAAGCATAATCGGCCTGCGGGTCGCTTCAGCCGTCTGCTGTCTGAGGAATGCCAGTATGTGTTACCACAGATTATTGAACGTGTGAGGGGCGAGCGGCCCGACTATATCATTTACGAGGAAAATTGTCTGTGGGGTCGTATCCTTTCACAGGCTTTTCCTGTTCCAGCTATCTCGTGTAGGGCCAGTCTGGCGGTGAACGAGCATTTCTCGCATATTCCGCATCTGCTGGACCAGGGGTCTTCTAGCGCAACGTTCAAACTTCTTGTCGATACCTTGCAGGATCTTGTTCCCCTGGCGGATCTGTGCGCGACGTACCGGTTACCCGTACCACAGCAAGATATCGACAGTCTTTTTTTTCACGCGGAGCAACTCAATATTATTTTCGCTTCTCGCCTGGTACAGCCTGCCGGTGAGACATTTGATGAGCGTTTTGTCTTTGTTGGTTCGCCCTCCGCTGAGAAGCATGGTTTTCCACCTGAAAAGCGCGTGATTCGCACGCTTCCTACGTTTTACATCTCGCTTGGTACTATTTATAATGAGCAACCCGTCTTTTACCGATTGTGTCTACAGGCATTTGCTGAGCAGCCGTGGAAGATTATTCTCGCTATTGGCAAAAGTGTCGATCCGGCGCAGCTTGGGCCTGTGCCAGAGACTGTTGCTATCTACGATACTGTCCAGCAATGTGCTATTTTGCAGCAAACAAGTCTGTTTATTACGCATGGGGGGCTCAACAGCCTGATGGAGGCACTTTACTACGGTGTGCCGATGGTGATCATTCCGCAGATGCCTGAGCAGGTGATTACGGCCAGGCGCATGGTGGATCTTGGTGTGGGTGTGATGCTCAATCGCGACGCACTCACTGTTGAGGCATTGCGAGAGGCCGTGGCTACGCTTTTGTGCGACGGTGAAGTCCGTGAGCGTATGGGCGATGTACAGAAAGAGGTACAGAGGGCTGGGGGGGTGAAGCTCGCTGCCGATGCCATTCAGCGTTTCGTTTCCACGCGTTGAACCGCGTGTTATGGAGGTAGTGGCGCGGCTGAATAGGAGGGGATCTGAGGAGCTACGTTTGTTCGTTGTCTGAACCAGGAGTCCCCAACGCATACTCTGCGAGTGGCATGTTAGAGAGCAAGAATCTGGTAGGCAAGATCGTACTGATGACACAATTGCTCAAGGAGCGCGAGCGATGGGCCGTTGTTGTGTAGTGGGATTGCGTTAGAATGAAGAAAGACGGCTTGTCTGGCGATGCGCCGAATTTCTGTGATGAGGTGTTCGAGCAGCGACATACCATGCAGGCCGAGAAAGTAGCAAATGGACCAGCCAAGTTGTTTCCAGACGTCTGAGACAACGACCGTTTCAAGCGAGTTGTCTGCAAGGGGTATAAAGACACCGCTGCATGACCAGGTAGAAGGCGTCGACGAGAAGTTTTCGTCGCCGGTCGTGACGTAATCATAAAAATCCGCCGCGTGTGTTGTGCCCCCTATCAACAGCGAAGGGCGCGCGAAGCGCATAGCTATGCGCGTTGTGTGTGCTTGTGGTGTGTTGCAGTCTTTTTTGATTGCTGTCAGGTAGTGAAAAACGCTTTCTGCTCGCCTATACTCCATTCCCGCGAAAAGGAGCGACTCCAGGGCCAGGCTGCGATGTTTAAAATAGCAGTAGCGCATATTTTCCATGCTGCTCGTGATACGTTCCTGCACCGGTGCGCGTGATTGGGGTAATTCGATGCCCCAGCCATCTGGTACCAGGGCAAAATTCAACCCCTGCTTGTAAAGCCTGTAACAAAATTCCAGATCTTCTAACCCCCAGCCTTTGAAGGTTAGATCAAAGCCATGAACACGTTGATAAGTGGCCCTGGGTAAGGAGAGATTGGCGGTCCACCCGAAAAACCAGGGAAACGGAGAGCTCGCCAGATCGATCTCCTGGCGGCGGTCCTGTAGGCCTTGTTCCATGAGCAATGGGTATGCCTGGTCGACATGCTCGATAGAATCAAGTGCCGATGATGCGTCGTATTGATGCTGTTTACTTTCTAGTGGGAGATGTCCATGCTGTAAGCCGATGCCGACAGTGTTATGATGAAGTTGGTGAAAGCATATATGCGAGGAGACAAATGACGTGGGCACGATCATTCCGGCATCGAGAAAAGCGATGAGGGGAGCCAAGGCTTTTGTCACCCCAAAATCTCTAGGCACGGCTGGCGCAAAAGAGGCGTCTCTGGAAATTTTAATGTATGTGAGATGGAGTATATGCTGGAAACTATGACAGGCTTCGGCTGTATTATCGGTAGAGCCGTGGTCGACGACGATGACTTGAAAATCACCTCTTGATTGTTGCTCTAACGAGCGGAGTGTTCTTTGCACGAGAGCCGCGCGATTATACGTTGGGATGATAACAGAGAGAGAGAACATTGTAATCCTTTACGTGTTTGAGGAGTTGGCCGACAGGGCTCGTAGTACTGTTTTGACCTGAAAGGGTGTTAAAGAGTGGTGTGCACCAATGATTTGTGCGACGATGCCTGTGATGTGGGGGGCCGCAAAACTGTTGCCGGTAGCGGTAATCCATTTTTGCTCTAACCATGCCACACGTACATCGATGCCCAGTGCGCCAAACTCGACGGGAGGACTGGGATTGTAGTAGAAGCGTTGGGTGTCTTGCTCACCGTGGGCTGCGACGGAGATGACCGAGGCATACATCGAGGGAAAGCTGGGTATGGGAATGTTGTTAGCCGCAGTCACCAGGATGACCTGTTTAAAGTAGGCGAGATCAGCAACTTCGTGCAGTGCCGCAAAGAAATCTTTTTTGGTAGTGCCGAGGCTGAGATTACATACATGCATGCCGTTCTCGATGGCCCAGCGCAGGCCCGCGATAAAGGTGGCACCCGTTCCTCGTAGTCCTTTACCCAGAACTTTGATGCTATAAATTTCGCATTGGGGGGCCAGTGAACGGATGATGCCCGCGCAGGCGGTGCCGTGACCGCAGGAGTCTTCGTGCGGCTCGTTGCCATAATGGACGTCATCACCCTCTATTTCTACGGTTACATAGCCGTTAACGGGCCCATTGAGGGCGGGATGGGCCTGATCTATCCCGCTGTCGATGATCGCGACTTTGACGCCTCTACCAGAGCCATCGCCGCAGGCTTCGTCCCATGTGATCGTGTCGATGGGATGAATCAAATCGATACGACTTCGTCCTTCAGGAGAGAACTGGGCACTCCAGGCTGGTGACATTTTTTGCATCGTTTGCTGCTCCTCTAGTGTATGCCAGCCATACTTGTGCTTTGCTGACGGTCATGTACAGTAGTAACAATACTTTGCAGAATATTTTTACCGATTTCGCTTTCCTGTTCGCCCGCCATGATTAATTGATGAACTACCAGGGCCAGGTCGCGGGCCGTTTTGTTGATAGGTTCAGTATTGAGCCAATCCGAAAACACGACCGCCTGCTGGTAGAGAGACTCGCGGCCAGCGTTCGCGGTGTAGGCACGTAAAAGTGATGTAAGCATACTGTGTTGATCATGGTAGGCCTGTGATTGGGCGATGGCGAAGGCCGCGATATTGGCGAACAATGCCAGGGTTTCCATATCTTTGAGGGAAAACGCATGGGCATCGATTTTATCCAATAATTCGAGAACGCCAATAATGCGGTCGTCGTAAAAAAGTGGGACGCAGAGGATGTTCTGGGGAATGTAGTTGACGGAATTGGCAATGTCGATCGCCAGTCGGTCGTCCTGAGGAGTGTCGGCGATCGCCATTGGTTGGCCTGATAGTGCTACGATGCCGGCGATGCCGTGCCCCAGGGGGACGCGAAATTTTTTGACCTGTTGGGCGGCAGGACCGATAGCGACCTCGAAAACCAGATCCTGCGCTTTTTCGTCGATGAGAAAAAGTGAGCCGGAGCGTGCAGAGATTACCTGTGCTGCCGTAGTCACCACCATTTCCAGTAGGAAGGAGTGGCTGAAGGGTGCGAGGATAATGTGCGCGTTCTGGACGCTGATAAGCAAGGTGCGCAGTTCCTGGGCAAAGTGTTCGCGATCCAACTGTTGTTGCAGTTCCTGGATTTTGTGTGCCTGCTGGGCGATCGTGTTTTGTGCTGCGGCAAAGTCATCGTGCGGTTGCTGATTCATTGTGATCTCCTGTTGGGTGCCAATCCCAGATTTCCGACAATTTTTTAGTGTATGGCTCCTCCGCCTGTTGCAGTTCCCCCGTCGTTGAAAGCATGCTTGCGTATGGCGTTGGCGCTGCAGAAATCGATACTTAATTAAAGATATAAAACATTTTGGTGATTTTGTCAAATTAGTACGAACAATTAGTAGAAAGATATAAATTGTAAGAAATTTTAAGAATATATTTTGGAGATAAGGGCAGAAATAGATGTTTTGTTTTCGTGCCTATTCTCAATTGCTATCTTGCTTTGAAAAATGCTAAATACTTATAACAATCTATAATATATTTGAAAAAATTAGTAAATTGTGTTATATACCTGTTTGGAAGTGAGAATAGTTGTTTTCTTTCAGAAAGGAGCGTGTTGTTTGAGTACTTTCATGCGCGAATGTGGGCAGCGTATGCTACCCTTTGCTGTAGTGGCCGTGCTTATTAGCGGTCTCTTTGGTCTTATTGGGGTTCCTGCTCGTACTGGAGCATTGACCTGGCAACGCGATGAGTTTAGCTTTCTGCAAAGTGGAGTGACGGCGCCCACCGATGTGCAATGTCGTGCCCAACAAGGGACACCTTGTTACAGCCCACAGGAGATGCGCCAGGCATACGGGCTCACGAGGTTGATTCAGGCGGGATATACGGGGCGGGGTCAATCGATTGTGATCATCGATTCGTTTGGGAGTCCGACCATTGCCAGTGACTTGCGCACGTTCGATGCGAGTTATGGGCTGCCTGATCCTCCCTCGTTCAAAGTTCTGGCTCCCCTGGGTAGCGTTGCCTTTGACCCTAGCAACCAGGAGATGGTAACGTGGGCTTTCGAGAGCACGATGGATGTGGAGTGGGCGCATGCGATCGCTCCGGGAGCAGGCATCGTTTTGCTGACAAGTCCTGTGGCCGAGACCGAGGGTGTGCAGGGGCTGCCCGAGTTTTTGACGCTGGAGCGTTATGCTCTTGATCACCATCTGGGGAAGATCTTTTCTCAGAGCTGGGGGGTGGCAGAAAATACCCTTTTTACCCCTGCTGGAGAACAGGTTATTGCCAATTTTGAGAGCTTTTACCAGCGGGCCGCAAATGAGGGTGTCAGTGTTTTCGCCTCTGCCGGTGATACAGGAAGTGCTAACCAGGATACAAATAATGCCTTTTATCCATATCCTGTAGTTTCGTATCCGGCTTCATCGCCCTGGGTTACGGCTGTGGGAGGGAGCAGTCTTTATGCCGATACCTCTGGGAACTATCAATCCGAGGCGGTATGGGACAACCAGACTGGGGCGGGAGGTGGTGGCGTAAGCCAGTACTTCAAAATACCGGCGTATCAGCAGCAGACGCTACCGGCCTCGGTATTGAAGCAGTTACAGGGCCATCGTGGTATTCCTGATGTTTCTTATAATGCCGATGCCGACACAGCTATTTTAGTGTACTTGAGTTTTATTCCAGGTTATGCTGGTTTTTATCGAGGCGGTGGGACCAGTGAGGGAGCACCGCAGTGGGCCGCTATCATCGCTATAGCCAATCAACTCTCGGGCCATGAACTGGGGTTTTTGAACAAGTTTCTCTATATTCTTGGCCGTAGTTCGCTCTCTGGCAGGCTGTTTCACGATATCAGCGTTGGAAACAATAGTTTTGCGGGCGTGAGTGGCTACACGGCTACGCCAGGGTGGGATCTTGCCAGCGGTTGGGGAACGCCGAAGCTCGCATATCCAGGTGTTAATCCCTTTACGTTTGCTTGAGCATGTTGAACAGGAGACGGCACCCATTTTCGAAAATGAGTGCCGTTTCTTGTGAGTGCCTATTCTTTCTCTCCAAAAGGTTCAATGAAGTAAATAAAATTATGTTTAATTATAATTAGTTCGAAAAAGCTTGACAAATTTCGTACGTAATGGTATAAAATAATCAAGCATTAGCCGATGGGTGTATGCGATCCAGTGCCTACCGCTCACATGGGGATCGGTAGTTTAATGCACAGATGTTGTTAACGGATACGAAAGGAGCATTCGGAAATGAGCGAAGAGGAACAGAAAAAACAGGATTTGTCGCGCAGAGTTATCAACAAGATTGTGAATGACCCGGTATTTCGTGAGCAGTTGAGCACTAATCCCAAAGAAGCGTTGCTCAATAGTGGATTCTGGGAGAGCTATACCGAGTTGTACGCGGACGCAGATGCAGAGGTTTCGGGCTATCAGGCAAACTTCTCTGATTACTGTTGTATCACTGGCATTTACTAGGTCACCCCGATGCTCTCGTTTATTTCGTTAAACGAGAGCATCTTTTTCTCTCTTTCTACTCCCTAGCGAGGTGCAACAGACATGGCAAAACAGGGAAAAACGCGCAGTCAACGCAGGCCTCTAAGCGCTCCTCCTTCGGTTGTAGAGCAAGAACCTCAACTGTACGAGATCGTGGCTGAGCACTTTGATGGTTGTAGTGACTGGTCTATTGCTTTTACAACGGCATGGATGATTGTTACATACAAGCAGACGACGTTGCCGGGGCAAGGATGGAAAGTGCATATTTCTGCGGGTCTGTGTTCGATTGAGGAGGTATTGCGCCGTGTACTGCCGGTATTGCGTGAGCAAAAGGTCTGCTTCAAAGTTGCCGCCACGCTTAAAAAGGTGCGTGACCTCAATCATGGTTTTGTCGGAGCCAGTCAGGTGGGTAAATGTATCACCGTCTATCCTACAGACCAGGGGCAGGCGGTATCTCTGAGTCTCACGCTTGATGATCTCACGCGTGGTTTACGTGGACCGACGGTGCCCTCCGATCGCCTGCTGCATGCGGGGAGTCTCATCTCTTACCGTTACGGTAGTTTTAAGAGCAAATTGATGTACACTGAGGCGGGTAAAGTTGTGCCCGCCATTGCTACTCCCTCCGGTCAATTGATCGCGGATGTGCGCGATGGCGGCTACCAGGCACCCGATTGGCTGCAAGATCCTTTTGTCGCGGCGGGTGTGGTAGTGGCGCAGGCACCCACGGCAAATATATTGGTTGGTGGACGATATCTACCACTTTTTACTCCCTACCTGTCCGCACGAGGTGGAGTATCGTTGGGGGTAGATACATTGCGTGGTCGTTCCTGTATGCTCAAATTCGCTCGCCCAAATGCGTACCTGGATAGGGACGGCACAGATGCTCGCGATATTTTGCGTTATGAGGCCGAGATGCTGCAGCGCCTGGCTGGTGATCCCGCGTTCCCCACGTTTTTTGATTTGCTCGAACATGAAGGCACGCTGTACATGGTGATGGAGGAGGTGCAGGGTGAGACGTTAGGTGCCTGTGCCGAGCGCTTGTTCGCGCGTGGTGAACTATGCGTCGACAAAGTTATTGCCTGGACGAGGGTGCTGGCCGGTATACTGGGCGACCTGCACGCGCGCGGCCTGATCTATCGCGATCTCAAACCCGCGAATGTGCTGGTGGGCTCCAGATTGCGGCTGATCGATTTCGAGTTGATGGTCGAAGAGGGAAGCGCACACGCGAAGAGCGATATCGGCACGCGAGGATTTATGTCACCTCAGCATCGAGTCGGAGCGGCAGCCAGCGTCGCTGATGATGTGTATAGTCTTGGTGCGCTCCTCTACTACCTGCTTACCAGGGCCAATCCTTCGCTCGCGCCTGATCCCGACAATTTGTTGCAGCGTCGACTGGATATACTCAATCCTGATGTGGACCAGGGATTGGTGCGCATCGTCGAGAAATGCCTTGAGTATGATCCACAACAGCGCTTCACCTCAATGACTGCCTTGCAGGAGGCACTGAGTGATCCTGTTGCGTATGGCGCTAACACTGTGCGACAGCAAGAATTCGTGGCGACGCCGAATCACTACCTGGGGCTTGCGGCCAGGTTAGGTGACACGCTCTGTCGGAGCGCTGTGCATCAGCCAGAACGTGCGGGTATGTGTTGGCTGAGTAGCGTGCAATTTGCCGATGGTCGAGCGTTACGAGCGTTAAACTGTGGTAGTGGTGGAACGTTGCTTGCACTGGCGGAATTGGTAGGAGCACTGGGGATTGAAGCGCATCGTAGGGTGTTGCAAGAGGGTGCGCAGTGGTTGCTACACAGCGAAGATCTCATTGCCAATCGGGTACCGGGACTCTATGTGGGGGAGGCGGGTGTCGGAGCCGCGTTGCTACGCGCGGGCCAGATTCTGGGCGATGTCGCGCTCATCGAGGCGGCGGCGGAGAAAAGTCGTTGGGTCGCGCGGCAAGCGTACACTTGCCAGGACATCATGAGTGGTGCTGCTGGTCGTCTGCGTTTCCATCTTCTGGTATGGGAAGAGACGCGAGAACAGGAGCACTTGCAGGCGGCTCGTGTTGCCGGAGACTGGCTTTTATCCGAGGCCGAAGATATTGGCGGGGGAAGGGTGTGCTGGAGGTTGCCCGCCGAGTTCACCGGCATGACCTATGTGGGGTACGCTCATGGGGCTGCCGGAGTCGCAGATGCGCTGCTCGACCTTTATGAGGCGAGTGGTGACGAGCGTTTTATCGCCCCGGTAGTAGGTGTCACGCGCCTGTTGGAGCAGCTGGCGGTGCCTGTGCTGCGCGATGGTAGTGGAGTGAACTGGCCGTTGTACGTCGCTGACAAAAAACGCGAAATGGCTGGTGTCTACTGGTGTCATGGTGCTGCGGGCATAGGTACTTTCTTGCTGCATGCAGCTCAACATGAACTCGTCGCCCGCGATCTGGTTGTGCGCGCGGCACGTACGGTAGCATTTGGTTCGCGCTGGAGCGGTCCTACGCTCTGTCATGGTCTGGCTGGCAATAGTGATTTCTTGCTGGACATGTTCGAGTGGACGGGTGAGCGGAAGTATGCTAGCGAGGCATTTACCCTGGCGAGTATTCTGGAGACATTTGCCATAGAGCAGGAGGGTCAACTGGTGTGGCCGTCGGATGAGCCTACCTGTATTTCACCTGATTATCTGGTGGGGTACGCGGGCATTCTGGTGTCCCTGCTGCGTCTGGCGCAGCCTGGGCAGCGCCCACGTCAACTCAGTCGACGTGGTTTTCGTTACGTTCCAGGTAGCAACGCATCTTGCTATGGAGTGGGAACAGGGTAGTTAAGAGCTGGCGAGTATACAAGTCTATCGAGTATATTAAGGAGGAGCGAGGTACATGAACGAAATCGGCAAAGCGCCTTTGCGTTGGCATACGTGTCCTGGGAAAAGAGTGAGCGTCCATGTGCCAGATGGCAATGATGTCATCGCGGGCAGACAGGTGGAAGCGCTGGTGTCGCGGCTCGAACGTTTTATGGATGAACTGGTAAAGGTGCTGGTACCAGCCAAGTCGGGCGGAGCGATTGCGCTCTACCTGGTGGATGCCGCGTTTTTGACGGCAGAGGGCGGACTGGCAACTGGCGCGGAGCGCGACCTTGTCCACGTTCTTGATGGAGTGGACAAAGACGCGGTTTTCTTTGTATTGTATCCCGATGACGCCGATGAAGAATTGCTCTCGACGCTCACGCAGGCCGCGCTCAGGCGATGGTTTGGTGAGGGCGCCGTTTCCTCCCCATTTTTCCTGAATGGATTGGCAGGTGTCGTGGCCGCCGCTGCTGGGGTCGGGACAGGGATAGAGGAGTTGAACACGCGCGTAACCGATGAGCTAAAGCAAGGGCGGACGGTTTCGATCTTTGCGCAACCGGCTTCTGAAAGAGAGACCGCGCTGCAACGCGATATCGCCGCTTCTTTTACAGCCTACCTGTTGACAACCCATGGCGCCAAGGCGTTGCGGCAATTCTTGACGATTTACGATGTGGAGCGACAGGATCAGGCCGCGCTAAGCGTGTATCACCGTCCTCTAGGCCAGCTTGAAGAGACGTGGCTGAACGACATGCGCAAAGCGAGCGGGCACAAAAGTGCGGTGCTCATGTTTGTTGAGCTTGTTTTACCTTTACTGAGACCGTACTGGGTGAACGATAGCAAAATCATGGTGTACTCTTTGCTGGGCCTTACTTTCAATGTAGTGCTGCCGCTGTCCACGAAATTTCTGCTCGACACCATCATTCCGCATAAAAATGTCTCATTATTGCTCGTGTTTGCCCTGGCGATGTTTGGTTTTCTCCTGTTCAACGCGTTGATTGGAATACGTCGTTCGCAACTGACAGCAGTTGTCGTGCAACACGTCGTGGCCGATCTACAGCAGGAAAGTTTCGACCATTTGCAGCGATTAACCCACCAGTTTTATGGGCGAGCGAAGGTCGGCGATCTCATGACACGCCTCTCCAGCGACATCCAACTGGTGCAGCAGGCTCTGTCGCAGGTCATGGGTAATGGCTTTATGATGATACTGCAAACGATTACATCCCTTATCGTATTACTGTATCTGCAACCGCTTATCGGTGTGCTGGTGGTCGTGATTATTCCGCTAGTGATGGTAAGCTACAGCGTGATGGGGAAGCGATTCCAGCAGGCCAGCGCGGACAGCCAGCGGCTGGCTGGTGAGACCGCTACGAGCATTCAAGAAAATATTTCCGCCCACGCGGTCATCAAGGCCTTTGGGCTGGAAAACAGCGTGATCGCCGCGTTTCATACGCGTTTGATGGCGCAACTCAAGGCCGCGGTACGTCTGGAAGTCATTGCCGCGTTGTTTCAAAACAGCCTGCTGTTCGCCTCGCTGGTGGAGCAGTTGATTGTGCTGGGGGTCGGGGGCTACATGGTGATTCAAGGTCGAATCACTATCGGGGTGTTGATGGCGGCCTGGAGCGTGTTGCCCGCTCTACTCACACCTGTTTCCCTGCTCGGCATCATCATCGAGACCATCCAGACCGCCTCTGGTTCGCTGGAGCGTATTGTGGAGTTGCACAGTGAGCCAATCGCCATCGCCGATAAGCTGGAAGCTATCGAGCTGCCTGTTGTAAAGGATGCATTGGTGTTCGATCATGTGCGCTTCAGCTATGAAAGCGACCGTATTATCCTGGACGATCTGAGTGTGACTATCCCCGTTGGTGCGAACGTCGCCATTGTCGGTCCCTCTGGTTCGGGCAAGAGCAGCATGATTAGCCTACTCTTGCGTTTCTGGGACCCTGTCGCGGGGCGTATCCTCTGGGATGGGCACGACGTGCGCGATGTGACGCTGTCTTCTTTAAGAGAGCAGATTGGCCTTGTCTTTCAGGATACCTTTATTTTTGATACAACGGTGCGCGAAAACATTGCCATCGGAAGAAAGGATGCGACGGATAACGAGGTGATCGCGGCGGCCAGAGGAGCGAAGCTCGACGAGTACATCAGTTCATTGCCAGCGGGTTACAACACGATGCTGGGTGAGCGTGGGGTGCGCATGAGTGGCGGGCAGCGCCAGCGGCTGGCAATTGCTCGCGCGTTGTTGCGCGATCCGCGGGTTCTCATCCTGGATGAGGCTACCAGCGCCTTAGATGCGCAGACGGAGCACGAGATTTTGGAGACGCTGGACGATGTGAAGCAGGGCAGGACGACGATCAGTGTGACGCACAGGTTGACGGTGGCCGCGACCGCTGACCATATCCTGGTCCTGGAGCGTGGTAAGCTTGTTGAGCAGGGAAGTCACGAAGAACTCCTCAAGCGAGGGGGCCTTTACGCCAGACTCTACCAGGAGCAGGTTGGGGTCAGCAATAAGGGTGCCGGAAACGAGCAGGCAGTTCCCCCTAGCGATGTCGCGCGTCTGCGCGCTATCGAGTTGCTCAAGACGATAGATGAGGATGGTCTTGCCAGAGTGGCAGCACAAATGGTACGCAGGCGTTATGCTGCCGGAGAGTATATTATCAACCAGGGTGAGCCCGGCGATGCCTTTTACATCGTCAATTTCGGTCAGGTCGAAGTGCTCCTCGCCCACCATGGCAGCAGGCGAAGGATCAATGTGTTAGATGAGGGCGAATTCTTCGGAGAGATTTCTCTACTGGACGAACAACCGCGTACTGCTTCGGTGAGGGCAGCGTTACCTACCGAGTGCTATGTGTTGACGAAGGGCGCTTTTATGCAACTGCTTGAGCGAGACCCAAAAATGTATGAGCGGGTCTGGCAGACGATAAAGCAGCGTCGTAACGAACTTGCTCTGGTCCAGGCTCACATGCGTCAGGACGACGTGATGGGTGGGGTTGGTTTATTAACGACGCCCACGACGGCGGTGGGAGCCGAACAGGTGGTGCTGGCATACGAGTTGCATGCTCAAAACTAAGGGGGTAGGGCGTGAATACTTTTGCTGAAGCATTGCGGGCCTGGAGGGGAGCGATCGGGGATGAGTATGTAGTTACCGATCCACATGAGCTCGCGCTGGTGCAGACGGCCACGTTTGCTACCAGCCAGCGTGTGCCAGCCGTGCTGCGACCGGCAGATAGAGAACAGGTGCAAGCCTGTGTGCGTATTGCCAATGAGTACAGGGTGCCACTTTACCCGGTCAGTAATGGCAAGAACTGGGGATATGGTTCCCAGGTGCCTGTACAGGATGGATGTGTGGTTTTGCACCTGCAACGGATGCGGCGGATTATCGATTACGATGAGCGCCTGGCCTATGTGACGGTGGAGCCTGGTGTGACGGTGCGCCAGGTACACCAATTTTTGCGCGAGCACGGGTCTGTGCATTTCGTCAGTGTGGTAGGTGGACCTATGGATACCAGTCTGATTGGCAATACCCTGGAGAGGGGATTGGGTATGGGACGCTACGCAGACCGTTTCGCCTATGTGTGCGATTTCGAGGTGGTTCTGCCCACGGGTGAATGCGTGCACACCGGCTTCAATCGTTTCCCGCACGCGCAGGCTGGTGCGGTGAGCCGTTGGAGTGTTGGACCCTACTTTGATGGTATCTTTACGCAATCGAACTTCGGTATTGTAACTCGTATGACGATCTGGCTGTTGCCCACACCCAGTGAAGCGGTATCTTGCCTATTCACATTGAAAGACGATGCTGGTCTTGAGGCGTTGATCGAGGCGTTATACGTGTTGAAGTTCGAGGGGGCCTGCCCGGCTTCAATCTACCTGTACAACGAGTACAAGTTCCTCTCGATGTTGCTCGTGCAGGCCCCACAGTTACCCACGGGAGGGGAGGGATTTTTGACACCCGAGCTTATGCGTTCCGTGCGTGATGCGCTCGGGGTTGGAGCGTGGAGTGGCTCCATCGCGCTTCAATACCCGAGCAAGCAGTTGTGCGATGCCATGTGTGCATATATTCGTGACACACTTTATGACAAGGTCGATACTCTACGTTTTTTTTCCTTTAAAGAGAACTCTATCCAGGTAATAAAAGGTATGAGCGCTGAAACTGGCATTGTCGACCTGCTGACGGTGAGAGGCAGCCTGGACACGGTACAAAACGATGGTGGCATGCGTACAACTTACTGGCATAAACCGATATTGCCAAGCACCGATCTGCACCCTGACCGCGACCGCTGTGGCGTGATCTGGGTTCCGCCTCTAGTGCCACTGACTGGCGAACACGTGCGAGCCGCCACGAACATCATTAGCTCGGTGTGCTTTGCTCACCGCATGGAGCCGCACCTCTCGCTGGAGTGCGTGAACGAACGCAGTCTCATCATTACGGTTGCCTTACTGTATGATCGTGATGTCGTGGGAGAGGATGAGCGCGTCATGGCGTGTCATGACGAACTCCTATGCGCACTGGCTACAGCAGGATATTTTCCTTATCGTCTGGGCGTGCAATCGATGCATGGACTTCCGGCGACCATCGATGAATCCGCCGTCCTGCAACAACGTATAAAGGCAGCCCTGGACCCGAATAGTATTCTTGCCCCCGGTCGTTATGCGTGATGGCGGGAGAGTATCAGCTCTCCCGCGGGTAGACTGTGTTTCAGTCGAGCATGCGTGGTTGGAGCAATTGCTCGATCTCGCCGCGTAGCAAGTAGACTTTGCGGTCGCCCGCGATTTTTGTTTTGTGCAGTTTTTTGAGTTTGATCTGTTTCAAGAACCACTCGCGTGACCGGTTATAGCGTTGCTCTGCATCGACGATCCAGATGAGATCTTCTAAATTAATAGCCATGATTCTATGTCTTCCCTCTAACGTTTAGCTTTCGCTATAAGGTAGCACAGATAGGGAAGAAATTCAATCATCTAGAAATTAGTATGACTTTCCTCTGTCATATTCTTAAAAGGTACTATAAGTATCGGACTTGTGAGGAGATACGTTTCCCAGTGTATGCTCTTGAATGTCGCGATAGCGAAATCCTGCTCGACTGAGCTGGCGAGGTCGGTGTTCCGGTGAGGCGAGACGTAGGGCGCACATAGCGACGCCAGCATAACCAACCATGTAGTCGGGAGTATAGATTGTGGGGTCCTCTGATGGGAAAACGCTGAGACCGTGGCGCGCTTCTTCAAACGCGTAGAGACAGCGCGCGAGCGAGAAGGCATGCTCGCGGTACCTATACTCTCCGGTTGCCTGATAGATATCGAGCAGGAATTCAATGTTGCCCGCCAGGCCGTGGCACTGGGTTGGATTGGCCCACAGTGTTGTTTTGCTGAGCGTGTTAGCGGCGCGCATTGCGAGCTCGGCAGCTGGTGCAAAGAACGTATGTCGTGCCAAGTGCAAAAAGAACTGGCCGATGCCGGTGGCGCCGTGGCACCAGAAAGGAGCTGTCACCGCTTCGCCCTCGCGTTTGGGCCATGCCACTTCATCGTCCGGCCCAATAACCGCCTGTCGTGCTAGCCAGCGGGCGGCTGCGCAGAGTGTATTGACATAGCGTTGGTCACCGGTAGTTTCAAAGAGATCTAGCAGGGCATCGGCGATACCGGCTGTGCCATGTGCATAGCCAAGATAGGTTTGTCCACTGAGCGCCTGATAGCCGGCTGGAATTGTCCAGAATGTTTCCTGCTGCTCATTGGTACGCGCGCTCTCCAACAGGTGGTCGCCGCAGGATAGCGCGTGCAGGAGATGTTCTCGCTCACCCGTTTCGTCCCAGAGCCAGAGGTGAAAGCGTAAACGACCAGCGGTACCGTGAAAGAGATCAGGTGATTGGTAGGCAAGAGATGCGACGAGCTTGCCGCGTTCGACGGCTGCGCTGATCAGTGCGCTGTCGTGCAAGACCTGTCCTGCCCTGAGCAGGGCTGCTCCCACGCCTGCTTCACCTATATAGAGACCCGGTAGTGGCTGTCCACAGATGAGTGGAGCGCGCCGCATGCAGTGCGCGGCCTGGGTCAGCAGAGAATGTCGACTTGATTCAGGATGGGCGTCGACCAGTTCGCTGAGTGCCAGCAGTGTGCCCGCGTTGCCTGTATTGATATCGCGGGTAGCCAGGCCGTAGCTGATAGGGTGGGAACTACGCCAGAAGATTCCCTCCTGCTTGGCGCTGTGGGAGGCCGAGGCGTGGAGCGTTTGGAGCAGTTTCAGTGAGATCTGGTTCCATGTGCCTGGCGCATCTGATATGGATGGTATCGTATATGGCTGTGGGGGGTGGAGTTCATCGAGTGCCTCTACCACCTGTTGCATCGCAGTGTAGGTTGGTACTGGGCTCAGACAGTGCGCTATAAGGTCTTGCAGCAACACGCCTGCCGCTGAAAACCAGTGCGGCGCGCGGCGCAGTAACTCTGTGGGGTGTGGTGCTTCCGCGGGATCGGCTGCTGTAACCATGAAGTAGAGCAGGGCTCCGAAACTGTAGATATCGTCGGTGGGATCGAGAGGAAGAGCAGAGAGGCGCGCTGGAGAGCTGTAGCCCCTTGTTCCACGAGTGCCTATGTGTAGGCTTGCCCATCGATCGGTCAGTTCGAAATCGAGCAAGCGAAGTTGACCGCTCGTCGCGATGATGATGTTTGAGGGTTTGAGGTCCGCGTAGACGAGTTCGTGTGCATGAATGGCTTTGAGGATGGTAGCTATCTGCCGGGCCCAATTTAGAAGCAGGGAAATTTCGAGAGGTTTGCCCTGATTTCGCATATTCTTCATATAGTCGTGAAGGGATTCACCGACAATATCTTCGAGAACCAGGAAAATGTGTGTTCCTTGCTGAATGCAGGTGTAGAGTCTGGGTAGCTGAGGCAGGGATGAGAGTGTGGTGAGTATATGTGCTTCATGCAATAAACCCTGGTTGATTTGCTCTGCGCCCTGCTTCCACACGCTGCCGGGACCCTTGATCACGCAGGAGCGTGCATTGTGCAGGTCACCGGCGAGATAGAGTGTGTGATTGAGTGAGGTAGCGATGACCCTGGCGAGAAGGTAGCGTTCGGCCAGGATGCGTTGCGTTGCGGGGAGTTCGCTATTGGTGCCTGCTTCATTGAACGGGTCGCTGCACCATGGCGGGACCGCGTAGGAATGGTTACGACGGTCAGGTATCAGTTCGCCTGTGGGAGCGCGGATAGCCGGTGAGATCAGACCCGTGGGTTCCTGCATGGAAAGCGTGTTGTGGAAGCTCCCGTAGCGGTAGTGGACCGTGCTACCCGCACGCAAGACCCGGTCGGAAGGGATGGTCAGCGTGGATAGAGAGCGTGTGCGCCGATCGAGCAGCTTTGCCAGTCGGACCGCCTCTTGCTGGCTTGCTGGATAAATAGTGATATATTTTCCGATCTGGCTCCATCCGTACTGCCCCTGGTTGAGAGCGGTGAGATGATGCAGGGAGGCAATCACTTTAAACGACGAGTTGGAAAGCAGCAGTGGCACGAGCACCCGTTTGAGCAGCGGTATTGCGGTAGACGGGTCGGCTGCGATATGCAGTTTCCATCCCTGTTCGACCAGGGTGGTACTTTGATGGGTGAATACGAGCCAGAGTTGCGCGGGATCAGTGCTTTGTCGCACAATCCAGCGTGTTTCCACTGCTGGTACTTTGCGGTATAGGCGGTGCATCTCGTTTGCAAGACATTGGCACAGTTGATCCAGTGCGGTCTCGGATGGTAGGTGCATGAAAATTTCCTTTGCCTGCTACAGCCGACTACAGGGAAAATTGTTCGGGGTAGGCTTCAGATGTGGTCAGCGCGCAGGTATTGGCACAGCCTGGCAGGAGGTAGCCGGTAACTTCCGCCTGTAGATGAGTTTCTTGCAAAAAATCTTCGATGATATCGTAGGGGAGTCCCTCTTTGACCAGTGTTTCGACGGGTGAGCAGCGCAATTGCTCTAGATAGGCAGCATCCGAGGCAACGCGTTGGACGATAGTGGCGAGCAAAGCACGAGCGGTGTGAAGACGCATGGAATCCCTCCTGGCTGATAAAAATAGTACGCTTTATTCATATATAAAATACTTTGTCGAAGATGTCAATAGTATTTGCAAGTTTGACAAACTTTAATGGATGTTGAAATAAGTTTGTCAAACTTGCAAATACTATTTTCTCGTTCTTGTCTTAAAGCTTACATGCTCAAGGGGCAATATGTCACCACCAGCAAGGAGGGAAAAATATACGGTTTTTTCCCTCCTTGTTGATAGTTGAAGGGAAAGCGACTGAAGATGCTTAGCAGGCATATGCAAAGGGGGTGATTGAATAGCAGGATAGGGATGTGGGGGTAGGGAGACAGGTTCTGTCTATCTAATTGTCTCTGTGTGTAACTTTTTGTCTGCGCATTCTATGTTTTTGGTGATGTGATTGTTGTGTTTTTCCTGCGGCCTTAGTATGTTGAATCCGCAGGTGAGTGGAAAGCCGTTTCTTAGAGCATTTTCTTCTATTAATAAAGGTAAGTTAAAATTGTGTGTGATTCGCAATAAGGTCTATTTGTCGTTGTATAATACTACTCAATGCGCAACGATTCCATCAATTGCCTATCGATTTGGGAAAAGCACGAATACAGAGCAGTCGACGTAATGACCATTAGAAAGGGAAGACGATGGCGAACTCGGTTCCAAAGGTGTATCGTGGTCGTTTAGAGTTGGGTAGCGAGGAAGCTTATTTCTCTCAGACGCTTGAGGTTGGCTCTCAGGAGTGGTTGCTGTGGTTAGAGCATCACCGTACCTTTCGTTTTGAGCTTCCTGACGGAGAGGCAACGATGACGGCACGCAGAGAGCAGCGTGCAGGTGGCATGTATTGGTACGCTTACTACCGGAAATCTGGAATGCTGTATACGGCTTATCTAGGTAAAGCGGAACTTTTGAGCCCTGATCGCCTCAATGAAGTGGCGACTTCGCTTGTTGCGAAAGCGCGCAGATCGCTGCAAAAACCGGTGCACACATCGATACTGCATGAGGAGAGCAAGATTGATCCAATTCTGGTGACCAAACTGTCGGTGCCACCACTTGCTGCTCATGTTATTGTGCGTCCACGCCTCATCGATAAATTGCAGCTTGGTATGCACAAAAAGTTGACCCTGATTTGCGCGCCGGCGGGGTCGGGTAAAACGACGCTACTCAGCAGTTGGGCCTGGAAGTGTGCCCCAGTTGTTGGATGGTTGTCCCTTGATGAAAAAGACAACGATCGACTCCGTTTCTGGCGTTACATTATTACCGCGCTCGAAAAGGTCGTACCCGATATTGGTGAATACGAAATGCAGCTTTCATTAACGACTCCGGTCGAAGCTGTGCTCACATCGCTCGTCAATATTTTTGCCGCTATCCCCTATGATTTTGGGCTGGTGCTTGACGATTATCACTTGATTCATGACCCTGATATCAATCAGTTGCTGATATTTTTCCTTGATCACTTACCTCCTCAGGCGCATCTTTTCATTTCCAGCCGTACGCGTCCGGCATTGAGCCTCTCGCGTCTACGCAGTCATGGGCAACTTAACGAGGTGCAGATAGACGAGCTCTCTTTTACCGATAATGAAGTGACCTTGTTCCTGCGGCAGGTGATGGAGTTTCATCCCTCACACGAACTTGTTGATCTGCTCATGCGTTATACCGAGGGTTGGATTACCGGTATTCAGCTGATGGCGATTTCTTTGCAGCATCACGAGAATCCTGCCGATTTTTCGCATTTAGCCAGTGCGATTATTGGTGATAACACATACCTGTTCGAGTACTTCGCCGAGGAGGTGTTTCAGCGGCAATCTCAGCAGATGCAGGATTTCCTTTTGAAGACATCCGTTCCCGACCGTTTTTGTAGTTCGCTTTGTCTGTTTCTTACCGATCAAAACAGTACTCGTGATGTTCAGGATTATTTGAAGAAGGTGGATCTTTTCCTGGTTCCGCTCGATCACCAGCAGTACTGGTATCGCTATCACCATCTTTTCCGAGACTTTTTGCGCGAGCGACTGCGCAAAAGCAACCCTGAGCAGTTGTCTGGACTCCACCAGCGGGCCTGTTCCTGGTATGAGGAGCAGCACTATTTATCGGAGGCAGTGGAACATGCGTTACTGGCTGCCGATTATGAACGGGCGGTGTCTTTGCTGGTACGTATTGGAGAGCCAATGATGCGGCGAAACGAGGTTAACACCTTGTTGCGCTGGATGCAACTGTTGCCAGAAAGCTTTGTTCGTTCTTCCTCGCTGCTTTCCCTGATCAAGGCGTGGCTGTTGATGGCGACCGGCCAGCAGACCGATCTAATCGAGCCGTGGTTGCAACTGGCCGAGCATAAGGATCAGGATAGAGATTCTGCTGCTAATGGAGGGCAGGAGGGAGTGGTCAAGTGTATGATAGCCGTCATTCGCGCGCATCTGTTCAACATCAAAGGCGATGTTTCTCGCTCCATCACTTTTGCGCATCAGGCTTTAGAGTACCTGCCACAGGGGGACCTGTTTCAACGTGGGCTCTGTGAGCTTATTTTAGGGAGTGCCTACTGGTTAAATGAAGATATCAGTGACGCGGATCACGCATTTTTTCGCGCGCACCAGATCGGACTGGTGACGGATAATCTCTATACGCTTGTGTTCGCGCTCTATGGTATAGAGACGGTGCAGATGGCTTATAACCATTATCAGAGGGCATTCGACATTCTGCAACAGATTTTTCAACTGGTGGCTGAGAGAGAGGCGTGTGCTGCTTTCTGGATGACTGCGGCGGCCTATCTGGATGCTGGAATTATCCTCTACGAGTGGAACGATCTGGGGCGGGCGGAGGAGTATTTGCAGCGGGGGATAGCGCTCAGCAAGCGGTGGGAACATAAATTGATGCATATGTATGGAAACACCTTGCTTGCTCGTGTAAAATATGCGCAAGGAGACCAGATCGAGGCAAAGAGCATCATTTATCATACCGAGCAATACATGATGTACGATAATTCTTATTCCTGGATTGTGGTAGCCGCGCGGGCCCAGCATATGAAGCTAGCGCTGGCGCAGGCCGATATCGGAGCCATGAGTGAATGGGAAGCGACCTTTGCGGGCAACTATGTGTCTACGCTTGAACAACTGGTGCTTGCGCGCCTTGCACTCTTTCAAAATCGATTGGATGAAGCATGCGAAAGATTGGGGCGGGTGCAGCAGAGGGCGCAAGCGATCGGGCAGGAGCGTATTTTAATCGAGTCCCTCTTGTTACAGGGTCTGGTGTACCAGCATCAGCAAAAGCTTGAGCAGGCGCTAGCTATGCTGTTGCGTGCCCTTGAGCTTGCCATGCCCGAGAGATACGTGCGCCTTTTCATCGACGAAGGGCGGCCTATGAGTGTCTTACTTGCTGAAATGCTGAAGCATGGCGCTGTTTCTGATGCTATCTCTCTTTATGGTGGTGAGCTGCTGGGTCTGCTAGAAAAAAAAGCACACGTTCCTGGTGTTGTCGTGGCAAAATCGAACTCCGGTTTACTTAATGAGAGGGAGCTTGCGGTTGTACGTTGCGCGGTGACGGGAATGTCAAACCAGGAGATCGCGCGTGAAATGGTGATTGCCGAGAGCACAGTGAAGTGGTATGTCAAAAATATTTACAGCAAGCTCGGTATTCATAATCGAGCACAACTGGTCGTGCGGGTCAATGCTATGAACCTTTAATGTAGTGGCAATGGGTACGTGGGGATGGTTGTGTGGAGGTCATTGGTCGTGAAAAAGGTTAGAGGAAGCGGGAAACGATGTGCGCGAAGTTGGTGTCGTTCTTGCGCACATCGTTTATCGTGATCGTCTGTAGGTAGCGGTGCCACGAGCGAGATTCCCAAAGATGGATGCAGTACGCTTCAGGAAAACTGCATCCTCGCTGGGTGAAGAGAAGTTCGAGGTGAGATGGATAATAACAGGGCCAGTAAAATTTTTTATAGTTCTGGATACAAAGTTGTTCGGGAAACATGTGGGCTAGATACATAGGATACTTTACAGACATCTCGTCCCAGTGCTCATCGTGTCCTTGTGCCCGAAAGCCGGACCAGAGGGAGGTACTGGAATCGAAGCCTTCGATCCATTTTTGCAGAAAGAAAGCACCTTTTTCCGCGAGTATAACCGCGTTACACAGACCTTTCTTCCCGTCGACCCCCTGCTCGCCCAGGACGCAGGGATAGTTTAACAAGGGGGTAAAAGGTTGGGTGCAGATAACGTCGATATCCAGGTAGATGCCTCCATATTCTTGCAAAATAGATAAACGCATCAGGTCCACCGCATGTTCAAGGGCCTGGATGGGAGTGCCTGCGATTGTCGAGGGTGCGACAACCTGTACCGCCTGGACATACGGTCGTGTTTTGTCCCACCATTCTCCAGCAGGTTCCTGACTATAGTGAAGGGTTGCCTGCCGAGGATTGTTGACGATACAGGCTGACTTGATGGCTAGATAATGGATAAGTGAGAAAGGTTTGCCTCCCACATAAATAAAGTGGAGGTCATTGGGTATCATAGCTCACCTTTATCAACAATGCTTTTGAGAGCACGTTGCTCTTGCGTCTGATGGTTTCGATTCTCACATACAGCTAAAAAAGTTTATAATATTCTTATAACTTCCAAAAATATACAATAATTTTGTGTGTGTGTCAAGTCCGTTCTGTCAAGTCCATAAACGGTTTCACTCACAATGGTGGTGTGGCAAATCCTCATCGTAATATGTACCAGCGGGCTGGTTCGCGTTATTGGTCTGCTAGAGAGCAGAAGGTAGCTTGCCAGTTATGTTATAAAACGCCGCTGGTACGTTTCTTTCTATGGATTACTGTTGCGCCAGTTGCTGCAAAATCTTGCAGTATGCTATGGGGCCGCGTCGGAAGCTGGAGAGGCGATAGAATTCATCTGGGGCATGAATCTGCTCATCATTGAGACCGAAAGCGAAGCCGACGGTATAGGCGTTCAGGTGGGTCAGGAACAGTTCGCACACGGGAATACTGCCACCCAAACGGCTATGATATGGCGTTTTCCCGTAGAGGTCCTGAAGCACATCCTTTGCCGCCTGATTGCCCCAGTGATCAGCCGGGATGAGATATGGACGAGCAGAACCGGGCAGGGGATGCATGCTGACATGGACTCCCGCGGGAGTGTGTTGTGCAATATGACTGGCGATCAGGTCGGCGATGTGGGCAGGTTCTTGATCGGCGACCAGGCGACAGGTAATTTTCGCGTGCGCCTCGGCAGGAAGCACGGTCTTTACACCCTCTCCCTGGAAACCGCCCCAGATACCGTTGATTTCCAGCGTGGGCCGTGCGGCCAGGTGTTCCTGGGGAGTATAGCCTGGCTCGGACAATAGCGTTGTTACTCCGACATTGTGCTGATACTCTTGTGCATCGAATGGAATAGTAGTGATGGCAGCGCGATCCGCATCCGAGAGTGGAAGCACCGAATCATAGAACCCTTCGACGAGGATTTTGCCCTCGGGACTGTGCAAAGAGGCGAGCAGGGCGGTGAGTGCGTGAATGGGATTGGGGACTGCACCGCCGTACATGCCCGAGTGGAGATCACTTTTTGCTCCATATACATCGATTTGCATTCCGACCAGGCCTTTGGCCGAGAGCATCAACTCAGGTTGGTCCTCGCTGTACTGACCACCGTCGGAACTGAGCACGAGGTCGCAGGCCAGTAGCTGGCGATGACTGGCGATAAAAGCTGGTAGTTGTGGACTGCCGATCTCCTCCTGCCCTTCCAGAAAAAATTTGATGTTGATGGGGAGCGATCCATTCGCTTTGAGCAATGCCTCGACACCCAGAATGGGAGTAAACATGTTGCCCTTATCATCGGAAGCGCCGCGGGCATAGACGCGATCATCGATGATCGTAGGTGCAAAGGGTGGGTGCGTCCAGAGATCAAGCGGGTCCACCGGTTGAGTATCAAAATGACCATAGATTAGCACAGTTGGTTTTCCTGGTGCATGCAGCCATTCGCCATAGACGACGGGGTGGCCGCCGGTAGGCAAAATTTGTACTTGTTCCAGACCTGCGGTGCGCAAACGGTTGGCTACCCATTGTGCAGCCTGTTGTACGGCCTCGGCATGCGCGGGTAGCGAGGAAATACTGGGGATACTGAGAAATTGCAGGAGTTCATCCTGGTGCTGAGGTTGATGTTCTTCGAGGTATGTTTGCCACGTCATAGTTATGTCCTTTCCTGTTGGTGATCGTTGGTGCCTGAGTGATTCTCTGGCCTAGGCAGTACTGTTTGAGACTGACTGACATTGACGGTGTGAGTGTGTCTTTTTGTTTGTATTAAACGCATATTTCTCTCTTTCATTTCAAGCTGTTTTTTTATTGGGCTTGTAGTAAGGTCAGGTTAGGTCGATTATTTTTCAACTTTGAAAAGGCTATTTTTGAAGAGTATATTGACGAGCTCTTCGTATGCTGCGTATAATTCAAAATCAGATGTAAGATGCTTTAAAAGGATGCAGGATGCTTTTAAACAAGGAGCATAAAATCGCTTGAGGAAGCGCGCTCACACTCGTGAATAAGGGGACGGAACGTGGCTCTCGAACAAAAACCACAAATAATGGCTTCGATTACCTTTCTTGCTGGTTCGCTCACTCAAAGTACTTTCCCGATTACCAAGGCCGTTACGATTATTGGTCGCAGTAAAAAAAATGACATCGTGGTTACCGATACGGTTGTTTCTAGAGTGCATGCTCGCCTTATTTATGGCGATGATGTGTGGAAAATTGAAAAGCTTTCGCAGACAAGCAAGGTAACTTTAAATGAGGAGGCAGTGGAACAGGCAGAGCTTTTCGATGGTGCTATTGTCGGATTGGGGGAAAAGGTCAATTTTGTCTTTTCTTTGACGCGTATAGATACATCGCAGCCTACGACTGTCATCGCTGTTCCTGCGGCTCAGGACCAGGACCGTGTAGTAACAGATGCGCACCTGGATGTGCAAGCCGCCTCTGCCGAACCTGCAAGCGAGTATCCCACGCCAGAGCGTATTGAGCGGTCGCCATCGACCGAGATTGCCTCCTTTGCTGCAATGGGCCTATCGTCGATAGAGGTAACGGATAACACGACCGGTAGCAGACGGGTGTATCCGTTGTTGAAGGAGGTTGTCAATATCGGGCGAGATCCGCACAATGATATTGTGATCAACGAGGCAAATATTTCACGCCTGCATTTGCGCCTGGTGCATGAAAAAGAGCAATGGGTTTTACTGCATCCTCATCCTGATCAGCCACGGACGATGAATGGCCTTATCTATCAGGGGAATGTTATTAAAGGTGATGAGCCATTCCGCAAAGTATTGGCGCATAGAGATATATTTCGTATAGGCAATGAATATGGTTTACTAGTAACATTGAGGTATCTCGATGGGAATAATCCACGCGAGGCAGCCCCGCGGATACAGCCTATTCAACTGGGTTCCACTGCTATTGTGATTGGACGATCACCTGATAACGATGTTGTGCTCAATCATCCCCAGGTCTCGGCGCATCACACTCGTCTGGTTCAGGAGCAAGAAACGTACCGTCTAACCGACCTGGATAGTACCAACCATACCTATATCAATGGTGTGCAGGCAGATAGTCAGCTTTTGCAGGTGAATGACGAGATTCGCATTGGTCCTTTCCGTCTGGTCTATACCCAGGGTAGGTTGATGCCATTCGATGAGAGCAATGGTATTCGTATCGATGCTCTCAACCTGACAAAGGTTGGAAGCAATCAAGTCATGTTGCTCAACGATATCTCTTTGAGTATTCCGGCGCGCTCGTTTGTGGCGCTGGTCGGTGGGTCAGGGGCGGGCAAGACAACGTTGCTAGATGCGTTGAGTGGTTTGCGGCCTGCGCACGAGGGAGCTGTTTTCTATAATGGGCAGGATTACTACCGTAACCTCGCGGTCTTCAGTTCTCAACTCGGGTACGTGCCGCAGGACGATATTATCCATCGTGAATTGACCGTCGAACGAGCGCTGTATTACGCGGCGAAGTTGCGGTTGCCACGGGATTTTCAGGAAGCGCAGATTGCGCTGCGTATAGACGAGGTTCTTGATGATGTCGAGATGAAACACCGGCGTTCGCTGCTGATCAGCCAACTTTCCGGTGGGCAGCGCAAGCGTGTGTCGATCGCGCTCGAACTGCTGGCGAAGCCGAGTATATTTTTTCTTGATGAGCCAACATCGGGACTCGATCCGGGCCTTGACCGCAAGATGATGGTGCTTTTGCGCAAGTTGGCGGACAAGGGTCACACGATTGTGCTGGTGACGCATGCGACCAATAATATTAACGTATGCGACTACGTATGTTTTCTGGCGCAAGGGGGAAACCTGGCGTATTTCGGACCGCCCGAGGAGGCGAAGGCCTATTTTCAGCAACCGGATTTCGCTGAAATCTACAGTGTGTTAGAGCCGAGCGAGGAGAAGCGTACGGTTCCACTTGAGGCAAGAGAAACGTTCGAGAACTCGCAGACATACCAGAGATATGTGAGTGAGCGCCTCTCGCAGATGCCGAAAAGTGGTACGCAGTATCTGCGCGAACAGAAGCAGCAGGTGAGTGCCAGCCGGAGAGGTGCTTTACGCAGGCAATTTTTGCTACTTACTCGTCGCTACATCGAGCTACTACGCAATGATTTCGGCAACCTGGCGATCCTGCTGCTCCAGGCTCCCTTGTTCGGGCTGCTGTTATTGGTTTTTATCAAGGGTGTTGGCCCTGATGGTTTCAATAGGCTCAATGTCTTGCAGTGTCCGGCGACCGCCGCGATTGTGGCGGTGAACGGGTATCCGGATGTACCAACGCCGAATAACCCAGTGGTGTCACAGAGTTGTCAGCGAGTGGAGAATTTTCTGCGCGATGATGCCGCGGGAAAGGCGTACGCGCATGCGCGTGGGGGAGCGATCAATGCATTACAGGATTTCATCGAGCCGGGCCAGGATTATCAGCCTACCGTTTTGTTTCTGATGGCTTTCGCGGCGATTATGTTCGGGTGTATCAACGCGATCCGTGAATTTGTGAAGGAGGTGCCCATTTACCGGCGCGAACGCACGGTCAACCTGGGCATTGTGCCCTACATGTTTTCAAAGATCGCGGTGTTGGGTCTTTTGTGTTTGTTACAAAGCCTGGTGCTTGTTGGTTGTGTCGCCATCTTCGACCCCTTTCGTTACAGTATACTGCTGCCGCCATTTCTTGAGGTGTATATCACCGTTGCGCTCACATCGATAGCAGGGCTGATGCTGGGTTTGTTGGTTTCGGCTGTTTCGCCCAACAACGACCGCGCTATGAGTTTTTTGCCCTTGATTCTGCTACCCCAGGTGATCTTTTCTGGCACCATTTTTCCCCTGACAAACTGGTTTTTGCAGTATCCTGCCATGTTGTTTCCCATCCGCTGGGCCATGGCCGCATTGGGCTCCTCGGTTGGTTTGCATAGTGACAAGCTCAATAAAGATCAGCTTTTTGGGAACACCTATACCTATCATAGTACGCTTTTTTCTATCTACAGCCAGCAGGAGGCGTGGCATTACCTGTTGTTGATGTGGCTCGCACTGGTGGTCATGATTCTGTTGTTAGGCGTGGGTATTGGGTACTTTTTGAAGCGGAAGGATATCCAAAAGTGAGATGCACCAATAAGTGGAGAAGTTGTTAAGAGGGAGGTTGAGCAAGCGCGCGCCAGTGCACACCCACAAGGAGCAGGCACTCCGCGTAGAAGCGGACATTCTGGGGATATGTCCGCTTCTACGCGGAGTGCCTGCGTATTGAGCGAATGCACCACTAAGCGTAGCAGAAAAAGGAGACGAGTTGTGCAAAAACGAAGGGCGTACGTTTTGTCTGTACTGCTGGGTAATGTCTTGCTCTGGTCTTTGTTTTCGTGCAGCATTGCCAAGCAGACGCAGACTCCTCAAAGTACTGCGATGGTGGTCCAATCACAGGCATCACCAACTGCGCGATCTATTGCCGCTGGCACGCTGCTGTATCAGGCAAATTGGGCAAAGGGACTGGATGGTTGGAAGGGCAATGCCGGGTGGTCTGTTATTGATGGTCAACTCCAGGCGCAAAGCGTTGGGGCAATCTCGATCGGCGTTCCATATCAACCAGCGATGCCATACTATGCTGTTGAGACGCGTGCGCAGATTGTGCGCGTGCTGAAAAATGTTGCCAACGGTTTTACAATTTTTGCCAGCGATCGTCCTGGCAGAGACGGTTATCAGGGTGGAGTCAATACGCTCGCGCAACGCCAACCGGATCTACCTCCTCCTGGTTTCGCGCAGGTGGCGCCTGATCAGATAGATATAAGCGCGGGTTTTCAGCAAATAGATTACGTGCCTGGCACGAACTGGCATGTTTATCGGATCGAAGTTCGCGGCAACGAGGTCAGTTTATCTATTGATGGTGTGACTGTCAGCAGTGCGTCAAGTAGAGAGAAAATGCTCTCGACCGGTCCGCTTGGACTGAGAAGTGAGGGGTTCGAGTTGCATATCAGCAGCTATCGTATCACTGCTTTATGATCGGTCAACCCTGAAGCGCACACGGTTGGAGGTTCCAACCGTGTGCGCTTCAGGGTTGACGGTGTTGTGTGTTCCTGCTTGTTTGAGTAGAAACGATGCTTAGCGAATAGGGGCCTACTGGTCGATAAATCTTCCCTCTACAAAGTTCCTCGACAGCTTTGTCAAGGTTCATTGAAGCTATCGACTGCATCATAAATACCGCGGTGAGCACGGTAAACCGGCTCCTACCGCGGGTTATGATGAAGCCTGGCAAAGACTTAGGGATAGCTTATCAGGTTGGCGACGTTATTGTTTGAGTTTGAGGGGCCACCGGTGGTGTTGATGATATGACTGATGGTGCCAGTACCACCCAGTGAAACGGTGACCAGGTCGTGGAATTTCACGCCAGAGGTGTTTGGCACCTCGAAGGAGTGATCCTCGACGACGGCTGGATTCACGTTGAAGTAGCAATAACTGCCCAGGCCCCACGCCTCATGGGTTGTGACCGAGCTAGCCACTTTGTAGGCCGCGTAGCCGTTGGTGCCGCCATTCATCCAGGCCATCTGATTGGGTGGATCGTAAGGCAACTCGTTCTGGAAGAAGTAGGTGCGCCCGCCGTTGCCATTCCAGATGACCTGATATTGCTGATAATGCTCGACAAAGAGGCCATAGGTAGTAACATTGTCGCCGTTCACGATCAGGCCGTTGGCGGCTGTGTTGGATGTCCAGCCGACGCCCGTGCCGTGATCCGCACGCCAGAGCCACATATGATCGGCAATGACGTTGTTGCTGTTGATCAGCAGGCTCTGTGTGGCCTTGCCAACGTCCGCGCCACCGATGCGGAAAAAGACATCGCTGAGCACGGTTGGATTGGCCGAGTGGTTTGCCGTGGAACCACTCGGTCCTACCTGAAGTAGAACCGGTGAATTGGTAGTGCCCGCGTCAAAGAGCAAGCCCGCGATGGAGACACCATCGACATCGGCGACCGTCATGGGGACCGCGCCGTTGTCAGGGACAAGCGTTGCCAGTCCAAGACCGAGCACGACGGTGTTGGCGCGCGTGACGTTGATACTGCTACTGAGATGATAGATGCCGGGTGTGAAGAGCAGGTTCAGGCCCTGGGAGAGCGCATTGTTGATGGTTGTCGCGCTATCGCCCGGGTGTGAGATGTAGAACTGGCTGATGGGGAGAGAAGTGCCTGCGGGCGCTCCGTTGGCCCAACTTGTGCCCTGTGAATTCGTTCTGAGCGAAGGAACGAAGACCTGATAGTTGCCAGTATTGTCGATGTAGAGGAAGGGCTTTTCTTTTATGGTAGGTGTCTGGTCGACCGTTGTGTAGGGAGGAGTGGGAAAAGTGTTGGTGGGCGCGTTATTGGTGCCGACAAAGACCATGTTCCAGTTGGAACCGGTCCAGCTTCCCCACTGGTCGTTGCGCGAGAGCCACTGTTGTTGCGATCCTGAGTTGACCTGTCCGCTGATGCTGCTATCCGCCAAAAAGCCACCGCTAGACCAGCCATTGTCGTCGAGTTGTAGATTGCCCTTGATATCCACACGACGCAAGGGTGCAGCCTGCGATACTGCCCAGATATCGGTGCCTGAGGTGGGAATGATCTGCATATTTTCGGCACCACGCCAGAAATTCTGGGTGGCGTTTCCGTTCATCCAGTCGGCGTTGACATTGACGCCGCCGGTAAGAGTGACGGCATCGGGGAGCAGACCCAGGCCCAAAAGTTGTGTGTAGAAGCCGACGTTGGCGTTGACGTTGTAACTGCCTGGTTTGAAGAGGACTGCGTAGCGATTGGTGCCGAACTGATTGGTCTCCTGTTGACTGTAGATGGAATTGAGCTGGCTTTGGATGCTGGAACTGGACATAGTGGGATCAAAGACGATCACGTTGGGACCAAAGTTCGGTGAAGAGGTTGTCACCAGACCCCAGCGGAACTGTTCCCAACCCTGCACCTGGCTGGCGCTCGCGTTGAGTGGGATATTGGTCTGATCGGTACGGGCACTCACGTAGTCGTTGTTGGCAGCAGATTGTAAGGCGATGGTGCCGTTGCTCTGAGGAAGCCAGCTAAATTGCTCCCATGCCTGTATCTGGGTGGCGATGGTCTGCAAGGGTGAATTGGTTTGATCGATACGCGCGCTCACATAGTCGTTGTTGGCATGTGTCCTGAGGGCGATGTAGCCATTGCCAGCATCAACGACATCAAACTGTTCCCAGTCCTGCACTTGTGTGACGCTCGCATCCAGGGGAGCGTTGCTCTGATCGGTGCGAGCACTCACGTACTGGTTGTTGTTTGTGGTTGCTAGCCAGATAGTCTGGCCGAGCGGCGCGCTTGAGGCCGCCTGTGCTTGTGGAGATGTAGAGTGAAGGATAAGAACTCCTCCTAAAATACTTGCCAGCACAAGAAAGCTGGCGAAAACGATAGAGCAAGTTCGACGCGAGAATAGCATGAACTTTCCTCCTTGAAAGTTTTTTCAGCTATGGGTCATTTTCGAGCTACATGCTCGAAAATGACCCATAGCTACCTTGACGTATTGGATGGAAGGTAACGAGAGAAGAATCGCTGTTCGGGCTCCGAATCTCGGTTGCTTTTTCCCTCTAGGGATGAGTCCAACTGGCAGAGCTCGTGTCGTACTGCAAGCCATTTTTCTGGTAGGTGAACGAGTATGTGACGGTAGACCCTGAATTGAAACTGCCAGCGTTATACTCCCAGCGCGAGGTACTACCGTTGTAGGTCATGTTCACGTTTTGCTGAACCTGGCCCGCGATAGTGTAGTGAACAATGACGTAACCCGCGGTCCACCCTGAGGGCTGAAACCAGAACTGCGCCTGCGTCGAACTCGTGCTGGTCACCCCATCCGTAAATCCACTTGCTGGGGGCGAAGTGGGGGTAGGGGTAGCGCCAGGGCTGGTGGGTGTAGGGGTGGGAGGCGCACCGGAAGAGCCGCCCGCGGGACCAAAGGTTATGCGGTAATTTGCGCCTGAATCGGTAAAGGTGCTGGTCGGATCATCGTAGGCGTAACTGTAGGCATCCGGGCAATTGCTCTTAAAGTACGCGGCATAATTTACCGGCCAGGTTGTGGGATTGCAGGTCGAAGGTGTGGCGTACGCGCCTCTACAGCAGTACTGATCGGTATTAAATGCCTCGCAGGCGCTTTTGCAGGCGACGACGCGTCCACTGGCATCTTTTTGCTGAAGTGCGCTCGGGCAGTTCGCGTTCAGATCGACACCGCATCCGGCCACACCACACCAGTAGTGGTTGCCAGGGGTTGGTTGCGCGCCGCCCACAGGTGTAATCGTGATGGGTACATTAAAGCCATCGACAAAACTGACATCATAAAAGTCGGTTCCCGCGGACCCACCAAGGTTAAACTCGGCCAGGCTTGCGGGTGGAACGCCTCCGGCGCCGTTGCATTGCAACACGCCTCCACAGTCGCCCGTCTCGCAACTTCCCGCGCCTGTGCTATTAAAATTACAATAGGTACGTCCCCAGAAGCGGCCCTGCCAGTTGTCTGGAACCGTGATCGTCGTGGTTGCTCCTGGTGCCATCACCCAACCTCCGTTGTTGGGTATCTGGTTGCCCAGAGCCCCTGCCCAGATTGTTTGTTGCGTATTATTCACGAAGGTGAAGGTACGAGTCGATGCGGCTCCTGCCCTGTGGGGAGTAGTTGAGATTGTCATGATCAAAAGAACGATCCCTACAACGAGTACAAAAAGTACGGGAAATAGACGTTTCATGAAGAACCTCCTTGTGTCTTTTCCTATGTTCGTGCATCCTTTGCACTTATTATGAAAATGCGTAAGCATTTTCACAGCACTAACGGACAGAAGTACATGTGACATCTACACGACATCTATGCGACATCTATACATAGCCATGGAGAAAAACCGGTATTCGAGCGTCCCTATAGTATGACTATAGTTCAGAAACCGGTTTCTGTCAAGTAAGGTACTATTTACTTATGTATGATCAAACATGTTGAGCAAGGATGTCGGAAGCGTTCTGTATAGTGTGTTAGCGAGATCTACAGGTAGGGTATTCGGGCCTTATGACGCGAAGTTTGCTTGCTATCCGTGTAGATATTACTGAATGCTAATTTTACGATGAGGAGTGCGAGAAGGTTATGCAGGAGTTGGAAGGTATAGTTATCGCCCATTATATGCTTATTCGGCATATTGCTACGGGTGGTATGTCCGATGTCTATCTGGCGCGTGATCTTCGTACCGAGCAAGAGGTTGCGCTCAAACTAGTTCCCGTGAGCAATCAAGAATCCTGTCGACGTTTCCAACGTGAAGCACGGGTTGTTGCTGGTTTACAACACGAAGATATATTGCCTGCTTTGGATTATGGCGAGTCTGATAACTGGTGTTATCTCGTGATGCCTTACATTCCAAACGGGACGCTGCGCGATTTGACAGAGAGGTGTCCACTGGAACCAGATATAGCGGGCAAGTATCTCAGTCAAGTCGCTTCCGCGTTACACTATGCGCACCGGCAAGGAATCATTCACAGGGATATCAAGGCGTCGAACATTTTGATGCGCGATACGGAGGGTGTGTACCTGGCGGACTTCGGCCTGCTCAAGAACATGACAAATGTTGCTGAAAGTCTCACCGAAACTGGATTTCTCGTTGGTACCGCCGAATATATGGCGCCCGAACTGGCTGAGGAGGAGGCAACTGAACTCAGTGACATTTATGCGTTGGGAATTGTGCTCTATCAAATGTTGACCGGAGACGTACCTTTCAAAGGTTCGACCCCGTTGGGAACGTTTATGCAGCACCTTTCCAAGCGTCCACCTTGTCCTTCACTAATCAATCCTGACCTTCCTGCAGCCTATGATGATGTTGTACTGTGTGCCCTGGAGAAAGAGCCGAGGCGTCGGTATCAGTCGGCGCTTGAGCTTGCTGCGGCATACCAACGAGTTTTGGATAGCCAAAGGTATGCGAACGACGAAAAAACGACGGTGTTGCGTGCCCGGGCTTCAATCGCTCGTATGCCGTCTTTTCATTCTAACAAGCCGCATCGTGGATTTGCAGCGGCTATCACAGTAGTAGCGTTGACCTCGCTTTTGCTAGGTCCTTCAGCGTATATGTTTCATGATAGCAAGAGCAATCTTACTGGATCTCTTACAAGCGGTATTGTGCAACCACTCATAAATCATGGCGATACACCGACACCTGTGAGCCATACAGGTCATACTGAACATTCAGGGAACTCCGGTGCTTCTGTATCTTCCTCCCTACCCACACTATCGGTGCAATCCAGCAATGCATCCCCCGCTGGTCCCAGCAGAGCTCCAACTATTAGTGTAAAAGAGAAGACCCCAACGCATGAGGGAGTGGCTTCGCCACCTCAAGGGCCAGCTTCGCCACCCTCGAACCAGGGCAAGAAAGATAAGACAAACAACAAAGACAAGGATAAAAAGCATAAATAAGACGAAACCTTTGCTGAGTTAGGGCGTGATGTTCCATTGCTGGCAGGTAATGTCGAGCCAGAGTCGCAGGTTAACCCCGTATTGTGAGAAGTTCCACAATCCGCATTACCACTCCTTCAAAGAAAGGGCCGACAGAGCCATTACGGTCGTCGTCACCGGTGCCCAGGATGATGACACCTTCCTGCTGCATGGGCGAATAGCCTCCCTTCGGCTCTGGTTCACTTGTTGTGACGCTCGATGTGGAGTTATCGCGGTAGCCGACTCCGGTTGATACGTAGAGTCCGTAGTCCTTCCACGACAGTGATAAGCGCCAGCAGGTTTCTCCCTATACAAGAGTACGGACAGCGAAAATATGGGGGAGACTGTTCCACGTTCTTGCGTCCTTTCTTCGGGGGCAGTAGTCGTTCTGCGAGTACTCCTTTCTAGCGTACATCAGAATCCTATTTTTTTGCTACTCTGCGTTCAGAGTACCAATCTTCGCCTCGATTTTAAGCGCTGGGATGCGTGGCGACGATAGTCCATAGCTCTGCTGCGGTTAGCGGGAGATGTGGGAAAAACCTGCTCAACACCTTGTGGACATATGTGATTCGTATTTCTTAGATGGAAATCATGAACTGGCTAAGGAAAAGAACAGCATATTTGGCAAGAGGTGAAGTTGCTGCTGCGGAAATGACTTGCTTATGACGCTAAAATGACCCACAAATGCTATCACA
Organism: uncultured Dictyobacter sp.; assembly: GCA_964657925.1. Lineage (GTDB taxonomy): Bacteria > Chloroflexota > Ktedonobacteria > Ktedonobacterales > Ktedonobacteraceae > Dictyobacter. The sequence continues at coordinate 38,585 of CAZZWK010000020.1, read as the reverse complement.
ATTTGCCTTGTTCGCTGTTATTGTAGGGATGCAACGGGTGCTTTTGAACTGTTTGAGAAAACAGTCGTGAGCCGGTTGTTTCTAGACTCCTAAGATGGGGAGATAGAAAAACATGCTATGTTGAAAAGCCAAGAAAGGCACGCAAGATGCGACAGAAAAACCCCCGCCTGTTCGTTGTTGGTTTCCTGCTGGCGCTGGTGATGAGCGTGACACTGGGTCTGGGACTTTTCGCCCACGCGACTCCAGTGCAGGCTGCAACCTATTCCTGGCCCGATGTCGGGCAGGGGAGCACCGGCGAGAATGTCTACAGTATTCAGCTCATGCTGCAAGCTCATGGCTACTCGCTCTCTATTGATGGCGATTTTGGTCCACAGACGGCTTCAACGGTTCGTTCATTTCAATCGGCCCACGGGTTGAGTGTTGATGGGATTGTCGGTCCACAGACCTGGCCCGTGCTCATCATCGAGACGCAGCAAGGCAGCACCGGTTCCGCCGTCAAGGCGTTGCAGCGTCAATTGAACGCCCATGGCGCCAGGCTCACGGTTGATGGTGATTTTGGTCCGCTGACGACCTCGGCGGTCAAGAGTTACCAGAGCAAACATGGTTTGGGTGTCGATGGTATCGCTGGCCCGCAAACCTGGAGCAGTCTGGTTGGTGGTGGCTCACCGCCTAAGCCCACACCCACGCCGCCGCCACCGACCCCAACGCCCCCACCATCTGGTTCGACTTTATGGGGAGTTGATACCACTGGTACCATCACCTCGACGTTCTTGAGTGGCGTCAAGTCGGACTATGGTACCCCGGACTTTGTGGGGCGCTACCTGGACCAGGAAACGGGATTTACTACAGGCCTGACGAAGACCGAAGTTTCCTATATTCATGGACAGGGTATCAAGATCCTGTTGATTGAGTCCGACCACGGTGGCGATACTGGTTCGAGTGGCACCACCAAGGCCAATGAGGCGATCGCGCAGGCCAAAGCGCTGGGAGTGCCAACTGGAAACGTGATTTTTGCTGATGTCGAGGTTGGTTCAGCGGTTGATGCGACCTTTATCGAGGATTGGTACAGCACCATCAAGGCGGCGAACTATACGCCTGGCATCTATGCCAATCCGCTTCCGGGGAGTAGTGAGTTCAACGGTGCTTTTTGTGCGAGTGGCAGTACGGTCATCAACAATCTGTTGCTCTATTCGACGGAGCCGAGCAAGAGCGCAACAACCAAGGCGGACAAACCTGCGTTTGCGCCCGCGAGTCCGACGTGTGGAGGGAAAACGCCTGCCTGGCAATACGCGCTTTCCGGTACGGCCAAGGTCGACGCAGACTTTGACGAGACGAAGTCGTTGACTCTCTGGTAGCAGGGTAGTACAGGGATAGAAAACAGGATGGAGGTGACTGCATACCTCCATCCTGTGAGGAGTGTGTATCCATTTTTGAGAGGTTTTATGTATTCTTTTACGTATTCTATAAGAGGGGAAAGGTATGTGGGCGAAGGATAGAAAGCAATTCAAGCGTTCGTCCGGGAGCAGGAGGAGCGCAATGGCAGCGAGAAAAAGAGGTCGAATGTATGCTAGAAGAAGAGCAAGCGACCCCGATGAGAAGACCAAATGAACGTTTGCGCGAGGAACGCGAACGACGTGGGTGGTCTCAGGCACAGGTCGCAGAAAAGATCGACGCCCCTGGATCTTTTTACATCAGCCGTTGGGAACGCGGAAAGACCGTTCCGAGCCCGCACTATCGTGCTCGCCTGTGCGCCCTTTTTGAAAAAGACGCCTATGAACTGGGTTTGCTCCCGGCGCAGAGCGTTTTTGAAACACGAGAGACATCTACACCTAAAAGTGTAGCATCGTCTCCAACTGTCCAGGATATTCAGGAACATGGAGATGAGAGACGTGGGAGATCAGGGGCAGTTCTCTTGCTGGCTATGGGTATCGTGCTCGTGCTCTGTGGTCTTACCTCGTCAAGTGCTGTCCCGTTTTCTCCCACTATTTCATGTGACTGGCCGCTGTACACAGAAAATATTTCGCACGTCTCGACCGATGTGACCACGATCCAGTTGATGTTAGAAGCACATGGTTACTCGGTGGGAAGTTTTGGTATCGATGGTAGTTTTGGCCCATATACTGAACAGGCGCTACAATCATTCCAGGCGAATAATGGGCTTCCTACAAACGGCATTGTCAATGGGCTTACCTGGCAGAGATTGATTATCCCTTCACAGCAAAATTCTGCTGGCGATCAGGTAAAGGCATTACAGGTCCAATTGAACGCTCATGGCACGCAACCTCGTTTACCTGTGACCGGTATTTTCGCGCAGAAAACGGAAAAAGCGCTACGTCAGTACTTACAGCAACGGCATGTCTCTAACAATGGAAGCGCGAATCTTGCGGCGTGGTGTGTTCTCGTTGGTGGTCAGTTACGTGCATCAAGTCGCTGATAGAGAAAATCGTGAGAGGTCAGGCGCAAGCTTGACCTCTTTTGGGGATGCTACAGAGGTTGGTTTGAGAGATAGGTGTGGATGTTTTCCCAGGTGCCTTCTATCTGTGGGGGAGGGCTATAGAGTTTGCTCAGGGCCAAGCTATTTTTCAAGCCATGACTGGTCAGGATAGCCACAATCCCGTAGTCATTGATCTCCTCCAGGTCGAGGAGATGCTCTGTTAGTGCTACTCGTATGCCCGCTAGTGCCGCAGCGCTAGCTGCTTCGGCATAAATTCCCTCGTTGGAAGCAAGGTCTTTGACCGCTGTGAGCATTGCTGTGTCAGAGACGCCTACTGCTCCCCCGCGTGATTGCAGAATGGCTTTATAGGCATGGTACCCACTAACGCGGTGAGTAATAGGTGCTGCTACATTTGGTTTGACCTCTTCTAATAGTGATGGCACCTGCATATGTGCCTTCCAGGCGTTTGCAAGAGAGGCGGCGCCTTCTGGTTGGACCGCGAACAGGCGAGGTACGCGATCAATGAAGCCCAGTTCGTGAAAAAGGCGAAAGCCTTGCCAGAGACCAAAGAGATTGGTACCTGTCCCCGTTGGCACGAAGACTGCGGCGGGAGCTTGCCAGTTGAGTTGCTCACAGATTTCAAAGGCTGTTGTCTTATCACCATCGGGCTGGTAGGCTTGCATGTTGTGCATAAAAGACCAGCCCATCTCTTGCTCTACGCGGTCAGCGAGAGCCATGAGTTGTCCCAGATTCCCGATGGGAGTAATGACCCTGGCTCCATATGTGCTGATCTGGACATATTTTTCGATGTTGACATCAGCTTTTTGCTCGGCTCCACCTGCTGATCCGAGTAAGAAAACCAGTGCTGGAACGCCAGCTTTTGCAGCTGCGGCAGCCATAGCGGAGCCGATATTGCCGGAAGTCAGGCATGCTAGTCCACGGGTGCCATGTTCCAGCGCTACACTGGCGGCGATACCGATAGGGCGGTCTTTAAAAGACCCGGTGGGGTTTGATCCCTCTACTTTCACAAAGAGTTTTGGCATAAGCTGGCTCTCCGGCAGGCGAGTCAGATGGGCTAAACGTGTGCCGCCAGCGCCAAGATCGATGCGCATAGCGGTGTTGGCAACTGGCAACAACTCGTGGTAGCGCCAGATTCCTGCGGGCCGTCTTGTCAGTTCGTCCCGATCGAGATGTTTTTTGAGCGCAGCCAGATTGTATGTAACACCAAGGGTTTCGTTGAGTGCGTTCTCCTCACCAGGTTTGGCGCAATGTGTACAGCTTGCCAAGTTGGTTAAAGGGAAATCTGCGTCACAAAAAGAGCAACGCAAAGCGGTAGCATACATACTTTTCCTCAATTTTCTATTAACGTGCTTTCAGTATAGTTATATATCATAACCATTGCCAAAGAGAATAGAGGAGAGGCCTGAGAAAGAAAGCTTTCTTTTTATCCAGGTCGACTTAACGATACTCACTCGCACTGCGTATTACTCTTGATTACCTTTCAGTATAAGAAATGTATATCCGTATACTAGTGCAGCCACGCGGAAATAGCGCAGGAGGTAGGGTCTGTCTGACGAATAGAATGTGGGCTCACCTGGCGTTTGGAACACTGCTTGCCAACAGGCGTGCGTCCGCAAGCGTACTGATGCAGCGTATGATCAGAAAATGAACGGGATGAAGCGCTTGGTTATGCGCATGTAGTCCATGTAGGGCTGGCCCAGCCCTTCAACCAGCGCGCTCTCTTCCACCCTGACGCGATAGAGCAGACCGATCAGTCCACCAGCGAGCATGGCAACGAGGCTGGCCCAATTCGCCAACGCCATGCCCACGCCGAGCAACATAATCAGGATAGCCGTGTAAGAGGGATGTCGCACGAAGCGATACGGCCCGGACTGCACGACCGACTGCGTGGAGCGCACCGCCACGTCGATGGTGAAGTACCGCCCGAGAGTGAAGATGGCCCACCAGCGCAGCACGGTGCCAAGCAGAATGACGACGATGCCAGCAATCGTCACCTGGGGCCTGAGCCAGGGAATCGCTGCACCCGTCCAGACGGCTGCCAGGGCGCAAGCCACGATCACGCCTCCGCCAGTCACGAAACTCATCACAACGAGTGACCCGCGATCTGCCTGACGCGCGGTGGGATCGCGTTGGGAGCGCCGCCAGTAGATGCCGATGGTCTCAGAGACACGCGAGATGACGATGACACTGACGAAGGTGATGATATAGGCAGGCACCGTGTAGATGAGCGGGAGCATACAAAAATCCTTTCATGTCTCCTATTCCACGCGGCAGTGAACAGCTCAGTAGACCTGGCACCGAGCAGACTCAGCCCCGCTTCCGCTGCTACCAGTGTGACCACTGCTTCTTTGTCCCAGTATATTCTCCCCTGTCAATCGCTGTGTCCCCATCGATCGTTGCGCTACCCTGCTACGCACAGGCGTGGGAGACGAGCCTTATCTGCGAAGAGCCGTCATTAGGTCGAGGCTCTGAACAAGAAGGGCTCCGCTATCTGCGGGGCAATTGAGTCATCGTATCTCCACTCATCTTGCTCCACTGATTCGTCAGACAGACTCTAACGCACCTATTTTAAAGGTGTAATTTTTATTTTGACACAATGAGTGAAGAATGGTCATATCTATGTCTGAGGACAAGAGTCTTTCAGCGAGGAGAGTCGGTGTATGTAGTGAACACGTGTAGAAGGTATGCGGGTCTTTGATGTTTGCTAGTAGAGGAGGGGGAGTGGGTAAACGAGCAATGGATTCGTATCTTTTTCAGCTTGAAAAAAAGGTATTTTTGAGTAAAAGGAGAGGAACGACACATGGAATATAGGCAACTTGGAGGTTCTGGTCTGAAAGTTTCTGCGCTCAGCTTCGGGACTGCGACGTTTGGTGGGGGGGATGCGTTTTTTCGCGCCTGGGGGAAGACTGACGTGGCCGAGGCGAGTCGCCTGGTCGATATTTGTCTGGAGGCAGGGATAACTCTGTTTGATAGCGCCGATGTCTACTCGGGAGGGTTGTCGGAAGAGGTGCTTGGCAAGGCGGTTGCAGGGAGACGAGATCAGTTACTGCTTGCGACGAAGGCGACCTTTCGGATGGGCGATGGACCAAATGATGTAGGGTCTTCGCGTTATCATCTGATGCGGGCCTGTGAGGAGAGTTTGCGCAGGCTCAATACGGATCATATTGATATCTACACGTTGCATGGTTTTGATGCGCTCACGCCTGTTGAGGAAACGCTGCGTACGCTTGATAGTCTGGTGCAGAGTGGGAAAGTGCGGTATATCGCGTGTTCCAATTTTTCCGGTTGGCATTTGATGAAGTCGCTTGCCACTGCGCAGACGTACGGTTGGACGCGTTATGCGGCACACCAGGCATTCTACTCGCTGGTCGGCAGGGAGTACGAGTGGGAATTGATGCCGTTAGCCCTTGATCAGAAGATTGGAACAATTGTGTGGAGTCCGCTGGCTTCCGGAGTACTTTCGGGCAAGATGCGCAGAAACCAGCCAGCGCCTGAGGGGAGCCGGGTGCAGCAGATTGGTTCAGAAGGTTCACGTATTCCTGACGAGAAAGTGTATGAGATTGTGGATGTGCTTGACGAGATTGCGGAGGAGACGGGCAAATCGGTGGCGCAGATCGCCTTGAACTGGTTATTGCAGCGACCGACGGTGGCGAGTATTATTGTGGGTGCGCGCAACGAGGAGCAACTCAAAAACAATCTTGGTGCAGTGGGGTGGAATCTCACAACGGAGCAGGTGAGCAGGCTCGATCAGGCCAGTGAGATGCCCAGGATCTATCCTTACTGGCATCAGTTGCCTTTTGCCGAACGTAATCCTTTGCCTGTGCCTTCTTATGTAAAGCAGTAGCAAAGGGTCTTTAAGAAACGCGCCATCGGTTGTAGTGAAGGGAGACGCCTATTTCTACTCACGTCGCTTGAGCAGCGCGAAGTTGCTCAAGGTGCTCTGGGACTGATGCCAGAGGAGCCTCAATACATTGTCGTAGGGTCATCGGTCCATATTCACTATGGACCCCCTCACGTTGCAGTGTGGAAGAGGGAAGAGAAGCAACGAGGGTGGCAAAGTGTTCGCATTGCTGTTGTAGGCGCTCATGCAGGACTATTGGATCAGCCTGTTGGTATTCATGCTCACGTACTTCTGTATCTTGATCGTATGTTGGTAATAGCGGTCGTTCCTCAAGCAAGATACGTTGCACGCGGTTGGACCAGTGAACCATCTTGTCAATCATGTGACCCAGCACTTCGATCGCCGACCACTCCCCGAACGCGGGGCGGCGACGGATAGTTTGATCATCTGTTGTTCGCATCGCCTGGTAAAACGTGATGGGAATCAGACGGAACTGAGTTGCCCATTGCTCTTGCTGAGTGTTCATGCTTGCTCCTATAAAAACGGCTCTCCGCGTTTAGCTGATGAATAGTGTTTCATGCTGGTTCATAAGTATAATGGATTATCTCACCTGGAATCGGCCTTAAACCACTTTTGCCACAGCCCCCAAGATTTGCTCTCAGCATTGAGACGTATGCAAGATGCTGGCAGTTTCAGATGGACGCTCTACACCAGATGTAGAACAGCTTTGCCGGTGAATTGTCGTTTGATGGGCCAGGCTGGGGCGTTTTGATCTCTTTAGCCGCGCCTACGGTGTGGCCTTTGCGATATGATAGTCTGCGGTGTGACCTTCCTGGATATCTGGACAAAAAAAGAACAACAATTGGTACGCTGTTCGTACGAGAATGGCTGATGTAGCTGACATGTTGTTAGCGATATGAGAGGGATTATGCATGAGTATGTCTCAGGAATACATTGAGATTCGGGGTGCGCGCGAGAACAATTTGAGGGGTGTCTCGCTGAGGCTGCCCAAGCGCAAAATCATCATTTTTACCGGCGTATCTGGCTCAGGGAAGTCCTCAATGGTGTTTGATACCATTGCCAACGAAGCGCAACGGCTCCTGTTTGAGAATTTTAGTATGTTTGTACGCAATTTTCTGCCGCGCTATCCCCAACCAGACGCCGATGTGATCGAGAACCTGAGCATGGCGGTGATTGTTGACCAGAAACGCCTGGGGGGCGGATCGCAATCGACCGTGGGCACGGTCACTGACATCGCGCCAGTGTTGCGCTTGCTCTTTTCACGCATCGGAAAGCCGTATGTAGGTCTTGCCAATGCCTTTTCCTTCAATGATCCACAGGGCATGTGCCTGGAGTGCAATGGCCTGGGCCGTAAGGTCGGCATTACCTCGGAAGCGCTGATCGATACAACAAAATCGTTGAACGAGGGCGCTGTCATCGCCCCGGGACTGGCTGGCTGGGAGAGCGATCTTTATGCCCGTTCTGGCTACTTCGACAACGACAAGAAGATAGCCGATTATACAGCAGAGGAACGGGATCTGCTGCTCTACAGCGAGCCGCGCAAACGTACCGATCTGCCGTACAACACCTATGAGGGTCTGGTGTACAAGTTCAATCGTAGGTTTGTTGCGCGCGATATCCAGACGCTCTCGCCTCGCATACGACAAAAGGTCGAGCCTTTTTTGAAGCTCGGCCCCTGTCCGCTCTGCAAGGGTGCCCGGCTCAATCAAGCAGCGCTGAGCTGCAAAATCAATGGCTACACTATTGCCGATATGGCAGCGATGCAGATTGATGAGCTTTTAGAGGTCGTCAAGGATATCACAGAACCGGCGGCGCCAATTGTTCGCACGTTGACCGAACGGCTGCGCCATCTGGTGGAGATTGGCCTGGAGTATCTCAGCCTGGATCGATCCACCGATACCCTGTCTGGGGGTGAATCGCAGCGGGTCAAAATGGTCAAGCATCTTAACGGTAGCCTGGTCGATGTCATGTACATCTTTGACGAGCCGAGCATCGGACTTCACCCGCGCGATGTCCATCGTCTGAACGAACTGCTGGAAAAGTTGCGCGACAAAGGGAACACAGTCATCGTCGTCGAGCACGATCCTGATGTGATTCAGCGGGCCGATTACGTCGTCGATATGGGACCATATGCCGGGAGCGAAGGAGGCAAGGTTGTCTATGAGGGTGATTTCAGCGGTCTGCTGCAGGCCGATACGCTGACCGGCAACCATTTACTGCGTAAGAGGCCGCTTAAGGAGAGTTTTCGCCAGACGACCGGCGCTCTGCCAATTGTCCACGCTACAGCGAATAATTTGCGGGATGTCAGTGTGAATATTCCCACTGGCGTGCTGACGGTCATCACTGGCGTGGCTGGTTCAGGCAAAAGCTCGTTAATCAATGAAGCCTTTCTGGGTCAGCACCAGGAGGCGGTGGTGATTGATCAATCATCCCTGAGCACTTCCAGTCGTTCCAATCCCGCGACCTATAGCGGCATCATGGATGATGTGCGCAAGGCTTTTGCAGCAGCCAACAATGTCGATGCTGGCCTGTTTAGTTTTAACTCAAAGGGTGCCTGTCCTAACTGTCAGGGACTTGGTGTAATCTACACCGATCTCGGTTTCCTTGAGGGGGTCAAGCTTCCTTGTGAAGTGTGCGGTGGGAAACGCTTTAAGGACGAGGTACTGGCCTACCCATTGAACGGGAAATCCATTGCTGATGTTTTGAATATGAGCGTTCAGCAGGCATTGGCGTTTTTGAAGATCAAAGCAGTGCAGCCAAAGCTGCAGGCGTTGAGCGACGTGGGTCTGGACTACCTGACCCTGGGCCAGCCCTTGAGCACCCTCTCAGGTGGCGAGTGCCAGCGCATCAAACTCGCCAGCGAACTCCACAAGCAGAGCAACATCTACGTCATGGACGAGCCCACCACCGGCCTGCATCTGTCGGATATCGGTCGCCTGCTCACCATCATGAATCGGCTGGTCGATGGCGGGAACACCGTGATTGTGATTGAGCATCACCTCGATGTGATTCGCAACGCCGACTGGATCATTGATATGGGTCCGGAAGGCGGCCACAAGGGCGGTATGGTCATCTTCGAAGGCACCCCTCGCGATCTGCTCGACGCCAAAGAATCCCTGACCAGCCGGTATCTGTAGCAGGTCTGGCTAGCCGATAATGCGTTCCCAACAGAGAGGAACGCCACTATGTTGTCCAAACTGGATGGCTGGCGGCGTCGATTCCGCCAGAAGTCACCTGGATAGGACTGCTCTGAAGGCTATATCTGCCTGTTCTGGCGTTATAGTTCAGCGGGGCGATCCAGAGATTGAAGGTGTTGTCGGTGTAGGTGTAGTAGGCGATGTGTTTCCCATCGGGTGACCAGACAGGTTCTGTAAGATATGTGTTCGTCAACAGGTGGGAAGATGTGTTCTGGTAGGCGCGTAACGCTAATTGCTCAGTCGTAGGATCATTCGGGGTTTGCGTAATACGTGCGGGTGGGACGGACATCACATCGAGTTCCATCCTGTTGCTGGTGCTGTCGGTTTTGATATAGGCGAGGGCGTTGCCGTTGGGCGAAAAGGCTGGATCGGTTATGGTGCTGTTCGTCGGGGTAATCGCGATGGCTGGATCGTAGCCGCCACCTGGTGATCCGGGATAGTAGAGGCCAGGATGTGTATTGATGGTGTTGGGATCTTCCATATAGAGTTGGATGACTTGTTGTGTCTGGGTAGCTGCATCATAGGTGTAGTGCGTGTAGACGATCTGGTTCGGATGATCAGGCCGATACGCCGGATTCTGATCGCCGCCATCCCCAAAGGTCGCGTAGGCCACGTCGGTCGGGGTGGTGGTAGGGTCGTTGAATGGAACTGAGAAGACCTGTAAATCGAGTAACGGAGCGTCCTGGCCGGTCTGCTGGTACCAATGCTCTTTTTCCAGGTCGCTGAGAAAAAGCAGGTGTGACCCGTCTTGCGACCAGGCGGGTTGCGCGTACCAGACGTACGTATTATGGATGGGACCGTCCGCGTTGTAGAAATGCCCTTTGCCGCTGCGCAAGACGTGCAGAGGGCCGCCGCTGGTGGAGACGACACAAAGGTCCGAGTAATTCTGGTATTTTTCGATAAAGGCCACCCATTTGCCATCCGGCGAGACGGCAGGGTCCATTACATGGCCGCTGCGAACCAGTTCCTGTGTGGTCTGTGCTGTGCCATTCAGGCGATAGAGATTGCCGTTGATGCTGAGATAAAATTTCCCCGTAAATGTGCTTTGTTGGACACTCACCGATTGGCCGCCCGGTCCAGTAGTAAAGGATCGTTGGTTTGATCCGCTCTCAAAACAACTTTGCATGCCGAGCACAACAATGACCAGCAGGAGCAGTGACTGCCAGGAGAATGTGGGATGCTGGTTTCTCATGTGCTGCTCCTCTTTATACCCGAAGTGCATCTGGTGATTCAAAGACTCCCAGGAGCTGTAGATCGAGCAGGCTGCGCCATCCAAACAGAGCACTGGGGCCAGCGAGCGGGCCTGCTGTCTGGTTATTTTCCCCGATCAAGGGGAGCCTGGCGGATGAGTTGATATCGAACGCTGTGGAAGTGGTGCTGGACAGTGAGCGAGAGTTCGTCGTAAGGGTTGTCAGAGCATTTTCTGAAAAGCTCACTCCAGGATTGCCCTCAACATTGCACATAGGCTGCATGCTTTGCCCAAAGAGTTGTTGTAACGCGGTGAGAATCTTTGGGCAATCTGGAAAAACGACGGAGACGCCTGCGTCCGTACCGGAGTCAGCGGGCGCTGTGCCTGCTGTTGAGTAGGGTGGTCCTAGCACCAGTCTGTGAATACTATTGACATTGAGTTCGCGTGCGAAATTCATCACCTGCAAGACATCAGAAAGCTGCATATCTGTTTTGACTGATCCTTTTAACTCGTTGGCGATAGTCGAGAGTTTGCCGAAGATAGCAGGGTTATCGAGCTTGCTCTTGAGCGCGATCAACACCTGCTGCTGGCGTGCCGAGCGTCCGAAGTCGCCCACAAGGTCGGCATGTCGTGAGCGTACGTATTCTAATGCTTGTTGTCCATTGAGGTGTTGTGGGCCGGGAGCAAGATAGAGGCGTTGCAAGGCATAGGGATCGCTGTTGTTGTTGATATCATCGGGATAGTTGTCGTCGACGATAGTGTGTGTGACATCGACATCGATCCCACCCATGGTATTGATCACGTTGATAAAGCCATCCAGGCCGACCCAGGCATAATAGCCCAGAGGAATGCCGAAATCCTGCTCGATAGTGAGACAACTCAGTGCTACACCACCCAGGCTGTAGGCCTCGTCTAATTTGTGCATGCCGTAGCCGGGCACGTTAAGGAAGAAATCGCGTGGTATGGAAAGCATGCCTACTGTTTTGGCTGATGGATCGATGGTGACGACGATGTCGGTCTGGGCGAGTGGTCGTCCTTGAAATTTCTCATCATTGTCGCTACCCAGCAGGAGGATATTGATGCGACCGGAATTGACATTACCCGCGCCATTTTTGGCGCATGATGCTTGCTGACCGACGATCTGGCTGAGAGGGCCGGAGAAGGTGAAATAGGAGGAGATGCCTGCCCCTGCAAGCACAAGCAGGAAGACGCCAAGGATGATCAGTCCAGCGTACAGGCGCCGGGGGATGCTGAACTGCCAGATCAGGTGGTGATGCGGCCAGGGGGTGGATCGCACGGCAAGAAGGGGCTGTGAGTCAGGGATTGGTTTTCGAGCGTGATGATGGGTGGGCAATGTGCTGTGAGAGAGCGACTGCCTCGGTGGGTGAGACTGGTTTTGATGGCTGTATGCGAAATACGCGAACACGAATTGTTTTCCCTTTCACCTCTTGAATCTGATCAAAAGAAAAAATTTTCTTGCCCTGGTCGTACCATGTATTTTCTCACTTTTCTTGTCTGATGGGAAACCTGTTAGATATGGGAAAATGCGAAGATTTTTGCCTGTTTGCTCGATTACGATTGTTCTACTCTTTTCGCCGTAGACATTTGTTGCGGGTGCGTTGATGCTTGTTGCGGGAATTACGGACAGACAAGGGTATGCACAATCATTCATACTAGGTCGAGAAGGTACGAGATATCGAGATGATGAGAGAGGCCGCCCGCCGACAGGAGTGGATGATGGATAACCTTGCTGAAGTGCGTCCAAAGCTCAAGCAGAACTCAATTTTTCTGCAGAGCAGGGATGGTGTTTTCTTGCAAAGCGATGATGCGGTGTTTTCACTAAAAGGGAGATCCGTGTATCAATTGCTTGCCACTTTAAGCCCACATATGAATGGGGAGCACACGGTAAATGAGTTATGCGAGGGGCTAGGAGCAACGCAACGGGAGACGGTTCTACGTCTGATCGATACGTTGTTGCAAAGGGGCGTGCTCAAGCAATGCATCCCTGAGGCTGCCGGATTATTGGATGACGAGGTGCTGCGCCGTTTTCGAGCGCAGATTGAGCTCATCGATCACTATGCCGACCGACCGGTGGAGAGATTCAAGGCGTTCAGGCAGAGTCGTGTGCTGCTTGTTGGTGCGGGCGAGGCTTTTGTCGCTTTAGGGATTTCTTTGATGCGCAATGGGATCAGAGACCTTTCCCTGGCATTATTGGATGAAGGGGATACTGCTCTACGGCAACTAGAGGCTGAGGTGGACAACATATGCCAATCCGGGGTCGAGGTATGTGTGTCGAAGATTGGTTTTGATCCGCGTGACGCCCCATCTTTTCAGAGATCAGCTGATTACGATACGGTTGTTTACTGCTCGGACACGAGTGCGTTCACGGAGGTGCTCGCGTTGCAAAAGAACTGTATGCGTAAAGGATGCCAGTTTCTACCGGTAGTTTTTTGCGCAGGGCAGGCTGTGCTTGGACCAATCGTAAAACCGGGGGGTCCGTGCTGGTTATGCGCGCAGGTGCGTCTTGCGGCGCGCATGTCCGCAGAGCAGGGAACCACGCTATGGAAATCCTTTGTGCTTGATAACGCGTTGACCAGCGCAGATACCACATTTTTTACTCCCATCGCCAGGCATGTCGGTAACGCCGTCGGTTTTGAGCTTTTCAAACTCTTTGCAGGACATCTCCCCTCGGAACTGGATGCAGGGATTATCTGCCAGGACACGGAGACGATGGAGTCCTATCACGAAAGCCTGATGCAGTATCCGCTCTGTCCGCTGTGTTCTCAGGGTAGTCCTGAGCGCGCTGCGCAAATCTTGCTCGAAGTTGTCGAAGGGAAGCGAGATAGGGTATCAGATGCCGATGTCCTGCGTCGCGCAGATGTGCTCATGCAAGCGCATACTGGTTTGTTGAGTGATTACCAGGACGATACATTGATCCAGCTTCCTCTCAAAGTCAGCCAACTGACGGTCGCCTCTCCGGTGCTTTCGACCTCCCCTGTGGTGATGGCCTTTGAGAGCGGGACGCTGCTTGATGCGCGTATGGCCGTTTTACGCGAGGCGATCGGGCAGTATACAAACAGTCTACCCGACGTTCGCACGATGCTGTTGGCAAAGCGTAGCGAGCTGGTGCGACAGGGTAAAGATGCTATCGTGGCACAACAACTTGCTGGCTGGTCGGGCGTGGCTGCTTTTATGGAGGACACGCGCTGTGAGTGGTTGCCAGCGTTTTCGTTCTCCAGGCAACGCGTGTGTTACGTCCCTGCCGCAGCCGTCTACCCCACTAGCTATCTCAACCGGCGCTGTGTTTTTGAAAGGACTTCAGCAGGCTCAGGAGTGCACACGAGTTTTGGGGAGATGCTGGCTACGGGTCTTACCTCCGCCCTGGCTTATGAGCATATACAAGAAGCGCTCCAGGGACGTATCGCGGTGGCTGTGATCGACCCAGAAACACTGGAAGATATTGATGCGGACCTGACTTTTTTGTTGCGCAGCCTACGGCATTTCGAGTACCAGTACACACTTTTTGAGGTTTTGTCCGCTTCGCCACTTCCTCTTATGCTGGCGGTCTGCACAAATGGCGAAAGTGTGCAGCAGCCTTGCGGAATCGGCTATGGGCTTTCTTCTATTCATGCGGCCAGAAATGCATTACTCCAGTTGATAGGGAAGTTGCAAACGCTGCTTTATGAAAAGCGGGGCGACCTTACTGAAGCTCTGGGCGAACGCGTAGAGCAAACGCATGGTTTGCCCTACGCGTTTGCCGCTAGAGATGGGAATGTGGTTGGGCCTGGGAATAAGCATCATATAGATAAAGATTTGTTTCTTCCAGAATTTGTCCCTACGTTCGATTTTGTCTCGCCCCTTGCGTCCACGCGCAGTTTTCAGAAAACGTTTGTGGATGTGCAGCATCTGGAAGAGTATCTCTATAAGCAGGGGCGTGACATTCTTTTTGTGAATACTACCACCGCTGATATCTGGAATGCGGGGACGATGATGAGTGGAACTGTTTTGCTGACGAGGTCCGCGTAACTGATAGAGGCGGAGGTTGGTATTTAAATCATCAGGAGAGAAAGGAGGAAAAGGATGCCAATTCAGGAACAACAACATATGCCGAAGCTAATGAGTCCATTTAGCAACCTGCAAGAAGAACTGCATCAGCTCGACATAGAGACATTTGAAATTGAAGATTTGATCACTTCTGAGCAGGCCGACGGGGCTTTGCCGGTGCAATCCTGTAACACATGTTTCACGACAAGTTGTTGCAGCAGTAGTTGTAGCACGATTTAGTTTGATCGCGTAGGCGCGTTCCCTTGTGGGCGCGGAGTAGATGACTTTTGCCTTGCGCGCGCCTGTGCGAGGCAAAGTCATCGTGCGAGCAGGAAGAGACTATGCTCAATCGACAAACGGATATTTGTACGCGCTATATTGAGGCTGTTTTTCGTCACGGTGTCGAGCCGATGGAGCCGAAAAATTTTGTTCCTGATTGGAAAGATCAACCCTCGCGTTATAAAGTGTACCGACAGGTTGAGCGTTTCCCCTTGCCGGACTGTGTTCCGCGGAAGCTTGCCTCAATGGCGCATATACTCGATCGCATCAGTTCCCCACTAGCGGTCTCCGCTGGGATGAATCTCGCGGATCTTTCCACGCTATTGCTTTTCGCGCACGGCCTGCTCAATCGTCGTTTTGATGTGAATTGGAATCGTGACGAGCGTGAGCGGACGCGTTATGCTCAGACCATCTTTGGACGTGGTACAGCCTCGGGTGGGGGAAGGTATCCCACGGAACTTTTCTGGGTGTGTGGGCAAGGTGGATCTTTGCGAGCGGGTGTGTATCACTATGATCCGGCCCATCACGCGCTGGCACGTTTATTGGTTGGTGACTTTACGCGACGCATTCGTGTCGCCGTACGCAATCATCCTACCGCGCTGGCGACCGATCAGTTTCTTGTCGTATCGCTCAACTTCTGGAAGAATGCCTTCAAGTATCATTCGTATGCTTACCACGTGGTTACCCAGGATGTAGGGGCACTTTTGGGATCTTTACGCCTATTGGGTACGGGTTTAGGTATTGACCTGCCTTTTCTCTTCTGGTATTGCGACGAAGAATTGAATCGGCTGCTCGGCCTTGAAACGGCGTCTGAGAGCGCTTTTGTGGTGATTCCCCTTCCCGCTTGCGGCGAACACGACGAATCTTCTGGGCAACGGGAATTGTTGCCAGGGAAGAGCGAGCCATACGTTACAAGACCAGCGTTCCAGCGCTCCAAACGTGTGACGCGGTTCCCTACCGTCGAAGCGGTGCATTTCTCCTCTCTAATTTCAGAAGAGCCGCTTCCTGATGCCAAGGTCGTGCGCGAAGCGAGTTGCGACTGGTTTAGTCAGCCCGGCGAGTCAGGTGAATTCAGGGGGGCTATCGCGCTTCCTGAGCCGGTGCAGGCGTTGCTTGAAGACGACCTGCTGGACATTTTTCGGCGGCGGCAATCGGGGTTTGGGCGTTTTTCAAGTTGTTGCCCCCTGCAATTAGCGCATTTCGCGACGATGCTTGCCTTTGTGTCGGCCTGTCGCTCGTATCGCAGCGATCAGGATGAAACGCCTGCTTTCACACGTTTGATGATATTTGTAAACAATATCGAGGGTCTCCAACGCGGTGCCTACGCGTATGACTCCACGCGACACTGTTTGTGGGAGGTGTCTCGTCAGGATTTTTCTCTTTTTCTCCAGCAGCACTACTTTCTGCGCAACTATAACCTGGGCGAGGTGGCGGCTCTGCTGGTGATTGTGGGAAAACCGCATCGCATGCTCGCCGCTTATGGAAATCGGGGTTATAGAATTTTGAATGCCGAGGTGGGACTGGTGGCGCAAAGTGCTTATCTGGCATCGAGCGCTCTCGGTTTCAATTGTGGGGCCGCGCTCGGATTCGACAATCTTGCCTTGAACACAGCCCTTGGCCTGGATGGTATGGACGAGCGTTCGATGCTTTTTCTCCCCATCGGCTATGGCCTCAAAAATAATGCCAGTTTCAATGCTCAATTTGTTTAGGTAGAGGGCAGATGTATCAACCGGTGCAGGTGTGCATATGCGAGCGAGAGGGGAAGATGTTATGACAGGTGCTATAGGTGCAGTGGATAAGACGATCACATCGCCGTTTTTGTTACGCGTGGGCGGACTTCCTACCGACACGGTCGATGTTTTACAATTTCGCGAAACCACTGCGTGGATAGAGACTGTCGTGGCGCTTGAGGAGAAACTGATCAGCTGTAGGGACAGTCTGGTGGATGCATTGCATGATGCGATTGGTGCTTGCGCTCAGGAGCGAGTGCTCAGGAGTCGTCTACTCCAGGTGAAACGGGATGTTTTCAATATGAGACCCTTTGCCGCGAGCGAAGAGGTGAGCAGGTTCGCCAGCGTTCTTCCCGCGGGGACGTATGTGTTGCTCGCCGAATGGGTGCAGATGTGGGAGCAGTGGCGGTTTTTATTGGCGAGTGGGCAGGAAATATTGTCGCAGGAAATGGATCAGAAGCGTGTATTGCTCAAAAAGGTCATCGCGATAGAAGACTTTCGTCGAGGTATCGCGCTTGCCAGTCCAGCCCTCGACAGCGTTACCGATGCCTATCTTGCCTCCGATCACCGGCAACTCAATCGTTCGCTGCGCACGGTTGAGCGTTCGCTGTTCGAATATCTCTTGCGTAGCGCGTACAAGACGAGTCCATTTAGCACGTTTACTGCGGTGTGCGCGGGTAAGTTCGCGCCCTTGCCCGGTGATAAAGATATCATCTACCAGGCGGATGATGTGCAGAAGAAGAGTTTTACGCGCCTGAATATGGCTATTTTGACGAAACTCGCGGCGCTGATCGTGGCCCATCCTCAAACGCGAGCGGAACTGCCACTGAGTCTGACGCCGGGCTGGCGCGTGGAGCATGGTCAGATCAGATACGTGCGTCGCATGCAAAGTGAGGATGAGAGAGATGAAAGTGATGTTGCGCCATTGGAGGTCGTGCATGAAAATATTTTTTACCTGCCAGTCGGATCGCTTTTAGGCGCCATCATCGATCTGCTGGGTGATGGGCGTCGTCTGCGCTTTCACCAACTCCTGGCCGATCTCTGCAACCTGCCGCCATTTCAAAACGCGTGTGAGGAGGTTGGTGCTTACCTGGCGCATCTTATACGCCTGGGGCTGCTGGTCGTTCCTGATCTCGCCGTGGATATGCACCAGAAATATCCTATAGCCTACTACCGCAAGGCATTACGGGCTATAGAAATCCCTGCTCTAGAGGAGGTTGCGTGCAGGCTTGCGAGGGTCGAGATAGTGACGAAGGCATATGAACGCGCGTCAGCCGTCGAACGCCGTGGTCTACGTGCAGAGGTCGAGCAACTGGTGCGCGCATGTTACGCGCTATTGGGGCAGGAGCACACTCCACTTCCGCAGACGGTTCTCTACGAGGATACGGTGTTCCGACCTCAAAAGCTGGTCGCCAACGAAACAGCGTGGCAGCCGATGCTTGATAGCACAGCCGAGTTTCAACAGGTGCTGCCACTTTTTGATCTCAACCTGCCCAAAAGATTAGTAACCAGGGGATATTTTCAGGCCCGGTATGGGGTGGGCGGATGTTGCGATGATTTTTTATCCTTCGCCTACGATTTTCGTCAGCGCTTTTTCGTCCATTATCTAAAAAACGCGGGGACAGTGGGGACCACCTCGGGCAGACGTTATGTGAATTTTTTTCAACAAGCGGAGATCGAGCAGTTAAATAGTGCGCAACAGGTGCTGACCAACGCTGTCGAGCGAGCATATAGAGATCTGCCAGCGGGTCAGGATGAACTGGTGCTCGAAGATGATTTTGTTGCAGAGCTATTGCCATACGTGCCGAGGAGTGGTGCGCCTTTTGCTTCACAATCGTATTTTTCGCAGTACCTGCGGGTCAATGATGAGGCTCGTCTTGTGATCAATCATATTTATACAGGTTGTACCTTGATGTTTTCGCGCTTCGCCCATTTTTTTGACGCGGAAGAGGGGCAGGATTTTGTCTGCGAGTTACGCGAGCATCTGGAGCAGCTACAGCCGCGGGGGGCAGTGTTCGCGGAGTTAAAAGGGGGCTATGATGCGACGAACCTGAATCTGCACCCTCAGGTAACGGCATATGAACTTGTCTGTCCCGGAGATCTAAGTTCACGTCCACAGGATGAACAGATTTTGCTTGAAGATCTGTGCATTCAAGATGATGGTGAGCAGGGACGGTTGCGCCTCTATTCGAAACGGCTGGGTAAAGAAGTGATTCCTCTCTACCTGGGGTTTTTGTTGCCTATGGCATTACCGGAGATACAGCAGGTATTGTTCAACTTTACGTTTGTGACGACGTGCCTGCTCGATCTATGGAAGAACGTGCCCAGTGAGCTAGTAGAGGGCAGATGTATCAAGCGGGAGGGTGTAGTCTTTTATCCCCGACTCAGGTATAAACGCTTGATTTTACAGCGAGCCTATTGGAAACTGGAAGCGGGCGTTTTCCCGCGGCGGCAAAGCGGCCAGAGCGACGCTGACTTTTTCCTGGGAGTCGCGCGTTGGCGCAAAAAGCACAAGCTACCGGCTAGCGTTTTTGTGACCCTGGATGTGAAGCCTGATGGTGCTCAGGGAGTGGAGCGAAAAAGACGAACGTACAAACCGCTGTACGTCGATTTTGAAAACTATTTTTCGCTTGCTTTACTGGAGGCTACAGTGCGTGCTGAGACGGACGGTGTGATCATCACCGAGATGTTACCTGACCGCGATGACCTCTGGTTGCAGCAGGATGGTCGGTCGTATGTGAGTGAGTTTGTGTGGGAAACCAATACAGGAGATTTCGATGAGTGAACAGTGGATCAGTATGCATATTTTCTATGCTGGCAGTCCGGAGCCGTTGCTGCTAGAAGCCATTGCGCCCTTGATTGATGTCTGTCGCAGGCGAAAACTCATTCAACGTTATTTTTTCATCAGATACTGGCAAGAGGGGCCGCATATACGGCTCAGACTGCTGCCTGAGGCGGGTGTCGCGGAAGAAGTAAAGGCATTGGCTCAAGAAAGCATAGCCGCGTATCTGAAGCAGCACCCATCGCTTTATACCTCCGAGGGTGAGCGCCTGGCGGATTTTTATAAACGCATGTTCATCACGGAATACAGCCAGGAGAAATGGAGACAGGTGTATGGAGAGCGCGATACTATGCCTGTTCGGCCCAACAACTCGCTGCACTTTATTGCTTACGAGGCCGAATACGAGCGATATGGGGGTCTCCACGGCGTGGAGGTGGCCGAATGGCATTTTGAGAAATCGAGCGACCTCATTTTCAAATTGATTGGTAGCGCGAACGTGCATGTGCGTTCGATCATGCTTGGTCTCTCCATGCAACTCGCGTTGCCCCTGTGTTTCGCCCTGCTGGAAGATGAGCAGGCGGTGATCACCTTTCTGGCCCGCTACGAACGATTTTGGAAGGAGCGCTATACTGAAGCTGCCGTCGCGACCCCAGCTCAATGTGAGAAAAAGTTCGAGAGGATGGCACCGAGCTTGCGGCGGCGCGTGCAGCATTTAGAGAAGACGAGCGTACAGGAAGGGCAGGGAAGGCTGAATTTCTTTGAGCAAGAATGGGCCGCGCATGTGCGTGAACTCAAGGCAAGGTTGGACCCGCTTGTCAGCGAGCGAAAACTGATTTTTCAGAACAGTTTGACGCACTATCAGCCAAGGGCCTTTGATGACCGAGCGTTTGTCTACACAATGCTGCTATCAAGCTATATTCATATGACCAACAATCGTCTGGGAACAATGATTCCAGATGAGATCTATCTGGCATATTTGATGCGAAGGGCGTTAGAGGAGAATATGGCTGCAAAAGGTGTGGTGGATTTTGAGACAGTTTAAACGAGGACGAGCGTCAGCGTTCAGAGAACGCGTAGGCGTGTTGCAAGTAGAGATGCGCTCGCAAGGGGACGCGGTTACGCGTCGTAAGGAGTGGAGCTATGATTTCTGTTGAGTCTCCTCGTGTGTTGGGGCAATATAGGATACAATGTGTGGTAACACCTTCCGACTCGCCGCTAGACGAGAAGTCGTATCTACTCCACCACTACCTGGAACAATTGCTCTTTGAGCTGGAGAAACCTGCACTCGCTTTTCCGGTGGAGCAAGTATGGATTGATATAGGAGTGTTGGGGACAAAAGATGCGATGCGGGGAGATGACCCTGCGCGCCCACAAGGGGACGCGGCTACGCGTTACTGGAAGGATTGTCCTGTCTACCCGATCAGGCTCGATCGTTCACAAATCATCTTTGGACCATTTTTCGATCCAGGCCAGGCTAATGCAGCGTGCCCCTGTTGCCTGGAACGGCGCTGGTTTAGCACGCGCCCGCAGGTAGTGCAGACAGCTTTTATCGGGAAACGGCAGATGCTAGTTCCCGCTACCGGTGTGCAGATGCCGTCTTTTGTGCTGGACGCGGTTGGCTCTTTGTTGACCTGGATCTTTCATCTGCTTGCTACCACGCCTGTGTTGGAACAAGGATGCTTTTATGTGCTGAACTGCGAGTCGTTGCGGGTGAGCCGGTATCACCTGTTGCGAGATTCAACCTGCCCGATGTGTGCGACACCGTTTGTAGATAGCGCGCAAGGGGCGCTACTGTGTTTACAAAGTCGTCCGAAAAAGGACCCCTCTGCCTATCGTTTGAGCAGAGCTACTGACTATGCGTTGTCGTTGTCCGCGTTGATCAATCCTGTTGCAGGTATGCTTGGTGGCGTGGCGCTATCAGAATGGAACAATACGCTGACAGCTCCGGTTACCGGTCAGTTTGGCGCAAGGAACGATGCCGTTGTCTACGAAGTCTGGTGGAGTGGACATGGCAATAGTTATCAGCAGAGTTTATACGCGGGTTTGCTGGAAGGTATCGAGCGTTATGGTGGTATCGTCCCACGTGGGAAACACGTGCATGTTGTCGATAGCTACGAACGCCTGGCACCAGATGCCCTGGACCCTCGCACGTGTGGTATGTATCCTGAGGAATTTTACCGTAAAAACACGGCTATGTTTCAGCCATTCGACCCAGAGCGCGCGATGACGTGGGTATGGGGGTATTCATTTGGCGGCCAGCGTGCCCTGCTGGTGCCCGAGCAACTGGTGTATTATATGAGCCAGCGCAACAATACTGCAAAGTTTGTGCAAGATTCTTCCAATGGTTGTGCGACGGGCAGTTGTATGGAGGAGGCGATACTGTATGGATTGTTGGAACTGATCGAACGCGATGCTTTTCTATTGACGTGGTACGCGCAACTGGCACCGGGGCGCATTGACCCGCGCAGTTCCAGGCGGCGCGAAACCCTGTTCACCCTTGAGCGTATAGAGCGACAGGGATACGACCTGTATCTTTTCGATACGCGTATGGATGTGTGCATTCCTTCTATGGTTGCTATCGCCCGTCGGAAGGAGGCTGGCCTGGGGAACCTGATTGTGGCCGCTGGTAGCGGAATGGACCCGGAAGACGCATTGCAGGGAGCTTTGTGCGAGGTTGCGTCCTATGTTTCCAATGTTGGGGCGCGTATCGAGGGTCGTGTCGAGGATTTGCGGGCAATGGTTCAGGATTATAGCAAAGTAACGACATTGACCGATCATGCGACGCTGTATGCACTACCGGAGATGGGCGATCGTATCGATTTTCTCTTTCAAGGTCAAGCGGTACGCGTGTTAGAGGAGGCGTATCGGGACTGGTACGAGCAGCACCCGCGAAGCTACGATTTGCGTGATGATCTGCTCTTTTGTATCGAGCATATGCAGCGACTAGGTATGGATGTGATCGTTGTAGATCAGACGGCTCCTGAGCAGGCTAGCAGCGGGTTGAAGACGGCCTGTGTTATCGTGCCTGGACTTTTGCCGATAGATTTTGGTTGGGGGCGAGACCGTGCTTTAAGCCTGCCGCGTTTGCGCACCGTGCCCAGGACCGCCGGGTTCCGTAAAACGGATTTTGTGCCGGATAGCGCTGCTGTGGTCCCTCATCCTTTTCCGTAGATGCAGGCATCTCTGTGCGCTTATATTGTGGAAGTAGCGAGTCGATTGCAACTCCTCACGGTGCCTTGACTTGCCAAGTCAAGGCACCGTGGGGAGTTGCAATCGAGCAGATACGTATCTTTCCTATTTTGCTGTTATTACGGATTGAGTGCTCGTTTGAGAGCCGAGACATACTCGTCGGCAGCTCGTTTGCTGACACTCGCATTTGGTACCATGAGTTCAAAACCATGAGAAGCCCCTGGATAGACATGTAACTCAGTGGGGACGCCCGCCTGCATCAAGCGGTTGGCGTATTCTATGTTCTCATCGCGCATCAAATCGAGTGTGCCGATCATCATATAGGTTGGAGGCAGACCCGCAAGATCAGTGGCGCGAATGGGGGCTGCATAGGGAGAAATGTCGCCTTCGCGATGGTTTCCCAAATACACTTCCCATGCTTTTAATGACAACTCTCGGTTCCAGGTTCGTGGGTCCGTTATCGCATGGCTGGAAGAGGTGACATGTCGGTCGTCGAGACATGCATAGAGAGGCATCTGAAAGGAGAGGCTCACCTCGCCACGGTCACGTGCCATGAGACCGACTGCGGCACAAATACCACCGCCTGCACTCTGGCCTGCTATCGCGAGGTGCTCACGATTCACTCCTAATTCCTGGGCATGAGTAGCGAGCCAAACGAGGGCTGCATAGCAATCGTCAGTGGCCGATGGAAAGGCGTGCTCCGGGGCCAGCCGATAATCGACCGAGACCACGACGCACCCGACTTCCTCAACGATACGAGTCAGCACACCATCATCCATTTTCGGCGTTCCAGTCGTGAAGCCACTCCCATGCATCCACAGCAAGCCAGGAAGAAGACCAGTGCGAGAACGTGGCGTGTAGATACGGACAGGAACGTCTATCGCCCCAGGAGCATGTGGTCCAATTCGATCTTCGATGACCACATGATCATTCTTCACCCCATCAAGGAACATAAACGATTCCTCTGCTATTTTCCGAAAAGCCGCATAATCACTCGCATTCTTGGGGACAGGGAAAGCTGGGAATTGTTCATACGTTGCTTTCAGTTCGGAATCCATTGTCTGTGTGATATTCATGTGTGACCTCCTCGTCAAGTGTAAAGCATGAACGTGAAACCTTGAGAAGGATACCCTCTCAAGTAAATAAACGTCTAGAAATTTCTTCTAGATACTAATTACAAGTATACGGATTGATCGAAGAGATGTCAAGGTTTTTTCATTATCTTTTAGAGGATACTTCTAGAAGCGTGGTTGCTTTTATGCTATAGTATCAAGGAGTCTTCTCACTCTGAGGAGCATCGATATCATCAGGAGAAACAATGGGCATCCGAAGTGATTTACTCGCCGCGACCCGTCGTACACTTTGTGAAACCGCTATGCAGTTGTTTGTCGAGCGTGGTCTTGCGGCAACGAAGGTAGAAGACATCTTACATGGTTCAGGTATAAGCGTTGGCAGCTTCTACTACCTCTTCAAAAATAAACTTGATCTCGCTGCGAATCTCTATGTAGAAACGCAGTTGAATTTCTATCAAAGTTTGCTTCAGGAGATTTCTCAGTATCAAGAGGCGCGGGAAGGAGTTGAAGCTCTTGTCCGTGCCTACCTTCATTGGGCGGTTAAGCATCCGCAGGAAACATATTATTTATTGTATCGTCGTGAAGTAGAGATCATTGAGATAGCCGATGAGCAGGAGAAAGCATCAGAAAGAGATTTTCATCAGCGACTACATGAGTGGTTGCAGCCCCATATGATGAATGAAATCATCCAGCCTTTCCCACTTGAGCAATGTCTGGCACTTTGGCTTGGTCCAACGATGTATCTGGTTCGTCTTATACTTGCTCCCTATGGATCATATCTTGCGCCTTCCCAGCAGGAACTCCAAGAACAACTTCTGACTGCCGAAAAGGGAATGGCGACGGCGGCCTGGCAGGCATTGCATACTCATTATATATGAGGAAATTGGCTGGCGATAAGCATGGCTCTGACCGGTTGTGGGAGCGCTGCGAGTAGGCGCATGAGATGGTTGGCGCGTCTGCCAACAAAATAACGGTATTTGGGATGGGGAGCGGTGAGGGCGTGGAGGACGGCGTGGCTGACGCGCGAGGGCGGGGTGCCGTGGGTCGACCAGCGTGTGGCGAGTTGACGCAGGCGCGGCCATAGCGGGGCGTAGTAGGTTTTCGCCTGAGGTGGGAGCGTCTGCGTCAACTGGTCGACAGCCGCCACCGCTTTGCTCCACATGGGAGTGGTGATGCCGCCGGGATCGATGATGGAAACGCAGAGATGCCAGGGTCGTAATTCTATGCGCAACTCTTCGATGAGCGCCTCAAGCGCGAATTTTGAGACGCTATAGCCGCCGCTGAAAGGGAGTACCAGACAGCCGCTGATGGAGCCAATCGTGATGATGCGTCCATGGCTGTGACGTAGGAGTGGGAGGAATGCCTGGGTGACGGTCAGCGAACCGACGACGTTGACCTCCAGGAGTTGGCGCAGATCGTCTGGCGGAAGAAACTCCAGTGGGCCAATGCCACCTATACCCGCATTATTGACGATGCCAGCAAGACTGTTGCCAGTCTCTACGGTTGCTTGTATCTGCTGCACCGCGGCGTCAATCGACCAGGGGTCTGTGATATCGAGTAGGAGCCAACTCACATGACCCTGTGCTTTTTGCGCCAGCGCCACCCCATCTGCGGGGCGGCGCACCCCGGCGAAGACGTGGAATCCGCTCTTCGCCAGGTCAAGCACACATGCTTCTCCTATGCCGCTCGCGGCACCGGTCACGAGCACCACTTTTTCACCTTGCATTCGTTGATCCATGCTTTTTATTCCTTTATCAACCGTGTGGGCGCGGACATGTCTAGGACATATTCTCCAGAATGTCCGCCGCTTGCTGGCACGCTGTAGAGACGTGCCCGCAAGGGGACAATGCTGTTTAAATAAAGAGAAAGGAGGCCAATCATATGAAATACAATGACAATGAACAAACCACATATGAAAGGAACCTCCTTATGTCCTTTAGACTACGCCAAATTCCCGCTGATGACAAGTTGAACCATCATCTGGTGCTGCATGCCTTGCAAGAGTGCTATCCAGCCGAGACGATCGGATGCATGCTCTCGGAGTGTGAGAACTGGGAACAGCGTGAACGTGCCCTTAACATGCCCACCATCATCTCCCTGATCATGGCCCTTTCCCTGTTTCCCTCCTGCAACGTGGTGGAGGTCCTGCGAACGATAGCGGCTGGCCTCTTGTACGTCTGGCCCCAAGCCGAAGCGCAGATCCCGACCAAAGGAGCCATTAGCACCCGCCGCAAGCAGTTGCAGGTCTTGCCCATGCGCCTGCTCTTCCGTCGCTGTTGTCACCCCATTCACACCAGACTGTTCACATCATGACGACATATTGAATATGATGTGAAAAGCTTGACAATCTCTTCCTGGGTATGTTACTATGTCGTTATGACGACATAGTAACATACCCAGGAGCTTCTATCGATTGACAGTTTATTGCAAGTCCTGGACAAGAGCGAGGGAAAAGGGAACGTTCGTCTATTCAGGTCTCAGAAGTACAGCAAAAGATCGAAATCGATAGATGTCTGGGAGCATGCTTCTTTCTATGGAAGAGCAAAAACCAAGAGGAGAATTGCCATGCAAAGACGCAAATTCTTGCAAACAATGTTAGTTGGAGGCTCATTGTTGTTAGCTGGCTGTGGTTCGGCCACAACCTCAACAGCAAACGCCGGTCCTACGACTCTTTCCCTCGCGAATGACAAGCCAGGCTGGGCACCCTGGTTTAATTCTGTCGGCACCTATATGAAAGACAAGTATCAGGTTGGTTTCCAATCTCAGCCATATACTGATACCACTGTCTTCCAAGGTGTGATCCGCTCAGCCGCGCAGACCACGAAGGCACCACCGCTCTTCACCTGGTGGTCGGGATACCAGATGAACGAACTGGCTAAGGCGGGAGCGCTTGCCGATCTTACTACGCACATGCAAGGATGGATCAAAAATAACGGTGTCAATCCTGATGTAGCCAGGGCTTTTCAGGTGAACGGACGCTACTACGGTGCTCCCAGCTATCTCGCTTACTGGGTTATTTTCTACAACAAACAGGTATTTAGCAAATATAATCTGCAACCACCCACGACCTGGCAAGAGTTTATGGACATCAACGAAACCTTGAAGGGTCATGGTGTAGCTCCATTGGTGCAGTATTCCCAGCCAGCCTGGTCTGGTTTTATCTGGTTTGAGAGTTTGTTAGTCAACACCGATCCACAGCTTTATGAAGATCTGATGGTTGGGAAGGTCTCCTATACCGATCCGCGCATCGTTCAGGTTATGCAGGTCTGGAAATCGCTGGAAGACAAGGGATATTTCGGCACGCCTGAAAATCAGGCTAATCCTCCGACAAGTTTTGTGCAGGGCAAAACGGCGATGAACTTGATGGGACAGTGGTACGAACCGACCCTGATTCAGGCTGGTATGAAGGCAGGCGTTGACTTTGACGCTTTCTTGTTACCGCCGATCACATCGGGCATTCCCACGCAGGTGATATTTGAGACCAGCCCGATTGTAGTTGCCGCGCATAGCCCGCATGTTCAGCAGGCCATACAGGCTGTCGATATCTTTATGAAGCCTGACGTGCAGCAGCAATGGGTCAACACCACTAGTTTTGTAAGCGGCGATTCGGTGGTACCTGCCAATCTTAGTATCAATACCGCGTTGAACAAGCAGGTCTCGGCGCAGAATGTTGTCTTGCATAACCGCTATTGGGAAGCCACCCCTTCTCAGATTGCTGTCCCAGCGGCGGCAGATCTCATTCAGTTTATTCTTCATCCCAACTCCTATATGCAGGTCTTGCAGAATTGCCAGACGTTAGCGCAGCAGTACTGGTCCGCGCAGTAGTAGACGAATACTCCCGGCATTGGGTAGTATAAAAAGCTCCTGTTCGTCAAAGCCAGAACTTTGTACAGGTTATCAGAGTAGCTGTTTCTCTCTAGTAGCCTGTACAAAAGAATCTTCCATCGTGGTTTCGTGACGATGGAGTGTACCAAACAGCGTTATGAAGAGAGAACGATGACTCAAACAATGAATTTCGAAGCAGCCTTGCCTGCATCACCACGTACCCCAAAAACAAAGCCGCAACGATCCGCTCGTCGCTGGTTCAGGCCACTTGTTTCCTTTGCTTTCTTGTTACCCGCGCTTGTACTCGTAGTGGGGATGTTCTGGTATTCGGTCGTGATGACTATTGCGCTGAGCTTTACTGATTCTGGTGGCCTGACGACTCCCAATTTTATTGGTCTGAAAAATTATGTGACATTGCTCCACGATCCTGTGTTCGGTACCAGCTTGCTGAATACATTTCTCTGGGTGGTTGGACTGGTGGTGCTGCCTGTGGGGCTTGGATTGGCTGCCGCGCTGATGTTGCAACATCTGCGTGGACAGGTGATCTTTAAAAATGTATTTTATCTGCCCTACGCGATTGGGCTTACCTCGACAGGGGTGATCTGGACCTTTCTTCTCTCGAACGCGGGCTTGCCAACGCTTTTCAGTGCCATGGGTCTGACGCAATTTGCGCAATATAATTTTCTGACCTCGGTCCCCGTCAATACATTTGCCATGATTATTGTAGCGACCTGGCAGGGGATGGGCACGAATATGTTGCTCTTTCTGGTTGGTCTCAATGGTTTGGATCAGAGCGTGATTGAGGCGGCGCGAATGGAAGGGGCGAGTAGCTTCAGGCTCTTTCGCTATATTACGTTTCCGCTCCTTCAGCCTGTGACATCGGTTATCGTCTCAATTACCCTGGTCAATAGCCTGCAAACCTTTAGTCTGATCTGGGTAATGACGCAGGGAGGGCCTTATAATTCGTCTTCTACGCTGGCTACGTGGATGTATACACAGTCCTTCGCGCTCTTCCGCGTTGGGTATGGCTCGGCGATTGCGGTCCTGCTTACCCTGATTGTGCTGGTCGCTTCGGTCTTCTATTTACGGAAGAATGTATAAGGAAGGAAACAAATTATGGCTACGCTTGTGCAGACTTCTCCCACGCGGCCACGCCGACCGGTCCCCTGGGGACTCGTGTTTTCCTATGCAGGAGCGACGCTGCTGGGGTTGCTCTGGCTTTTTCCGCTCTGGATGACGATTAGTATCGCAAGCAAATCGACGCCGGACTTTATTCAGAACGCGTTCTGGTCTTTTCCACGCGAGTTTGATCTGATTCAGAATATGGTGACGGCCTGGAATAATGCCAGCCTGGGTCAGGGCTTTATGAATAGTTTGCTCTATGCCAGTGCGGGTGGGGCCCTGGCGGTTTTAATCGGGGCCCTGGCGAGTTATGCGCTGATCGTGCTGAAGATTCGCGGCGCATTTATCTGGTTCCTGGTCATTTTTAGCGGTACGCTCTTTCCCACGCAGATTTACATTGTGCCTCTTTATCAAATGTATAACGCGCTTGGTCTCTATGATACGCAGATCGGGATGATTCTTTTTTATACCGCCATCAGTATTCCTTTTAGTACGTTAGTCATGCGCGGCTTTTTTAGCACGATACCCTCGGAACTGGTTGGGGCGGCTCGTGTGGATGGCTGTAGCGAAATAGGGATCTTCTTGCGTATCTATCTGCCGCTCTCATTTGCCGCGTTGTTAGTGGTCTTCCTCTTGCAGTTCACCTGGATCTGGAATGATCTGCTCTTTGGCCTGGTTCTGGGTGTTTCGGACGGGGTACGACCGGTAATGCCAAGTCTGACGAGCCTGATGGGAGTCTATAGCGCGACGAGTTTTACGGTGATTCTTGCGGGGGCGCTGGTGGCGTCAGCACCTACGCTGATCCTGTTCCTGGGACTCCAGCGCTATTTCCTGGATGGTCTGACTTTAACGACAAAGAAGAGATAGGCGATGGAACGCTAGAAGAGAAAGGTGAAACGTGGTCAAGCCATTTACGATCTACGTGATGCAATCTGCTCACACTGATATAGGATATACGCATCCCCAGGAACAACTGGAAGATATGTACCTGGAGTATTATGATCGTGTGCTCGATCTCTGTCGCGTAACCTCCACAGCTCCTGAGTTTCAGCGCTTTAAATGGACCTGTGAGACATTCTGGCAAGTGCGTCATTATCTTACGCATCGTCCTGAGCGCGAGAATGAGTTTCTGGGTTATGTGCGCAGTGGTCAGATTGAAATTACTGCTGCTTACGCGCATTTTACGGATCTGATCGATGCTGATAGTTATCGCAGAAGTATTGCCCTCGTGGTTGAGTATTGTCAGCAACACGCGTTGCCTCTGCGTACAGCGCTGCACTGTGATGTGAATGGCTGGCCCTGGGCGGTGGCCGATATTCTCGCGGAGTATGCTATCCCTTACTTTATCAGCCAGCTCAATCTTGATATGGGCACAGATCCGCTTGGTGCTCGCGGTAGTGTCAATTATGAATGGCGCTATAATCACGCACATAATCTACGTCCCGATGTACCCACGCGCATTCCCCAGGGCTTTAACTGGTTGGGACCGCGTGGGGGTCAGGTTTTGCACTGGCTCAACGAACATTATCTGCTTGGCAATGTGTTGGGTCTATCGGGACGCAAGGGCTTTCATGCTGATAAAACGCGTTATTTTACAGAGACCGATTATGATAGCGTCGATGATCTTTACGCGATTGCGCATGAGGCTGTGCCATGTTATATCGAATATCTACGTACTCATGGCTATGCTTTGGACGCGTTACTTATCAGTACAGGTGGCTACTATGTTGATAATTCGCCACCAGATACGCGCTGGTACGAAATAATCGAGCGCTGGAATCGCGAGCACGAAGCTATTGTTCTGCGCACAGCGACGGTCAGCGAGTGGTTTGCTTATCTCACGGAAGACGCTACGCGGGCGTATCCGACATATCAAGTGGCATGGCCTGATTCCTGGGCGCATGGCCTGGGCTCGGGGACAGCCGTGACCGCCCAGATTCGGCGCGTGCAGCGTCGACGAGCTGATGTGAGCGCTCTTGTGGAACAGGCACAGGTACCTGGTGCTAGCGCGTACTTCGCGCGTGCTCTGGAGCAGGAGCGTATGGCCCTGGAGCATACATTCGGTGCCTGGTCGACCACGCAGCGTCCGGCCTCTTGGCTGAACGGATTTGAGCAAAACGTCAAAGAGCTCTTTTTCCATCGCGCGGAGCTCTATCTCAACGAAGCCGCGGGTGCGGCCCTGCGCAAGGGTCCCAGATCGTCCCAACATCAGCCCATGCTCTACGCTGGTTCTGCCGAGCGAGCGGCTGGCGAGTATCTGTTGCACTTTACCTCGGAAGAGTTACAGCTTGATCCAGAGCAACAGGCTTTACGCGCGGAGGATGGTACGCTTTACGCCTTTCAGCGTGAGAACGTTGAGCTAGAGCAATGTGTTGCCATGCTTCCTCTGGCATCTGCTCAGCTTGCGGCTTTTACGTTGGTGGATACAGCGCCGCCACCTTTGTCTCAGTCGGATACGATCCAGCTTGAACAGGTAGCAGGCGGGTGGCAAGTCAAAGCTCATGGTTGGCAGGCGCATATCGATGCCGCAACCGGCAGTTTGCGCAGTTTGTACGAGAGCGCCAGTGGGCGTGAATGGGTGAACGCAGAGCATACCTATGGCTTTGGGCAACTCGTCCACGAGCGCGTCATCCATCCCTGGGGCTGGCGCGCGGTAGGCAACGAACAGCGTTTTCTCGCGCTCGGCGTAGCCAGCGCAGAACTGAAGCGGGAGTATCCCGATGTGCCGGTCTTTGCACGCGCTTCAGCGGCGATCGCGAGTGAGCCGATCCTTACGCGTGGTCCGATTTTCGATGAGCTCGTCTTCGACGGTTCTGGTAGCAGTTTTGGACCCCTCAAGCTTGCCTGGCGTTTTTATCGCGCTTTGCCCATGGTCGAGCTGGTGCTTGAGTGGGACAAAGAGTGGTGCAGGCAGCCAGAAGCAGCATATGTTACTTTTCCATTTGCCAATCAACAGAGTATGCTCGATTTAGAGACTGGAGGAGGATTTTTCCGGCCTGGTAGTCACGTGACTGGAGGTCAGTTAGCAGGCACTTGTTCAAGCTACTATACCATCCAGCAAGCGGCACGCATTACCCAGAGCAACGGAGCACGCGGTTTATGGTTGCCCCTAGACGCTCCCTTAGTGATGACGCAGGAATTGAACTATAACCGCTGGGAAACTGAGCCCTGGGAATGGAACGGTTTTTTGGCTTCTATGCCGGTGAATCACTACTGGCACACCAATTTCCCGGTTAGTCAGCGCGGGCGCTTGCGTTTGCGCTATCGCTTCCTGAGTCAGCAGGGCTTCTCCAGTGAGGAGCAAGGGCAAGCTGCGGCCTTGCCGATAGAAGCGCTAGGATGGCATTAAATTTTAGTGGCAAAGGCGAGCTGAAATATGTGCTTCACCTCGATTTCGGCTCGCCTGCTCACTCGAGTATTCTAAGGAAAGACTGTCCATATCCATGAAATCATCCTTTTCATCTCACTATCGTACCCACCCGGTCCATATATTTTCCGGCTTGTCCGTAAAGACTGGTCATGCCGCCCTGGTTCAGATGCTTGTGCAGGCATTGGACGAGCTTGATGGCCCTCACATTCTGGTGCTTGATGGCTTTGTGGGACTGCCCTGGCATGATTTTCTCGCCAACGTACGTTCCGAACTGGAAAAAGGCACGCGAGAGGTTTTCTGGCTGTCAACCGAGGCATGTTTGCGTCCAGTTCATGAGATACAGGGCTTATTGGAAAGTTCTTTGACGACTGATCCAGTCTTTGGACGGCTCTTTCACGGCGATCTACAAGAGTTCTGGAGGCCAGAAGCTCTGGCCCATTTGCAAGCACAGCTTCAGGAGCAAAGTCGCTTCGGGCTCGTTGTCATCTCAGGCTTCGGCGCCTCGCGTGTAACCGCGCAGGGGCTTCATGTCTATATTGACGTGCCGAAGGATCGCGCTCAACAACTGGCTGGACAGCAGGCCATCTGTAATGTAGGGGCAGAACAGCCTGAAGCTTTTGGGGCCATGTATAAGCGCTTCTATTTCGTCGATTGGCCGATGCTCAATCTCATCAAGCGCGAACAACTGGCGCGCCTGGACTTTTTTGTGGATGGGACCGAGGCTATGGAGCCGAAAATCATGCGCGGTGATGATTTTCGCCAGGTGTTACATGAACTGGCCCATCGACCTTTGCGCGTCAAGCCCTGGTTCGCTCCCGGTCCCTGGGGTGGTCAGTGGATGAAAGAACAATTTGGTCTACCGCCTGAACAGCCTAATTATGCCTGGTCGTTTGAACTGATCGCGCCGGAGAATGGTGTGTTATTGGGGAATGGCGAGGATGTTCTTGAGTGCTCTTTTGATTATGTCTTGTGGGCCGAAACCGATGCGGTGCTGGGGGTACCCGTCGCTGCGCGCTATGGAAGCTATTTCCCGATTCGCTTTGACTACCTGGATACCATGGATGGTACCAATCTGTCGTGCCAGGTGCATCCGCGGGTCGACTATATCCGCAACCATTTTGGCGAGCCATTTACGCAGGACGAAACGTATTATATTGTGACCAACGAACCAGGCGCGCGCGTTTACCTGGGTCTGCGTGATGAGAGCGATATAGGCCAGTTCCAGCAGGCCGCGTTGGCGGCACGCGATCAGGCGATCCCTTTTGAGATCGACAGCTACGTGCATAGTCAGCCCAGTAATCCCCATGATCTCTTTCTTATTCCTAGCGGCACCATCCATTGTAGTGGCAAAAATAATTTGGTGCTGGAGATCAGCGCCACGCCCTATATTTACACCTTCAAGATCTATGACTATCTGCGCAAGGATCTGTCAGGCAACCTGCGCCACACGCACCTGGAGCACGCGTTTGCCAATCTTGACGAGAGCCGAAGGGCGAACTGGGTAGAGGAGCACCTGTGCCCGCGGTCGGTGCTTCTGCGCGAGGGGGCGGGCGGCAAAGAATACCAGATCGGCAATATTGATCAGCTCTTTTTCGCCATTCATCGCTTTGAGTTTACCGACCAGATTGCAGATGATACCCACGAGCGTTTCCATATTCTCAATCTCGTTGAAGGAGAAAGCTGCACCATTCTGGTTGACGGCTGCGATCCTGTTGAATTGCGTTTCGCGGAGAGCATCATTATTCCTGCCAGTGTAGGACACTACCAGCTCCGCAATTCTGATGCGCAGCTCTGCAAGGTCGTCAAAGCTTTTGTGAAGTAAGCCTCCAACTCTGACCACGTGTGAATTTTTCTCAAGTTCTTCGTTGGACTTGCATCTATAAATCATCTCTTTGGAGATGGGTAGGGCAAACAGTGTTGCTCTGAGCCATCCAGAGAGGAAACGAAAGGAGAGGATCTACGCCGAGATTATTTGCATCTGTTTGATTATCGAAGGAGATTAAGCGTGCGACGATTATTCGCAAGGAAACAAAACGAACAGTATACAGGCGCATTGATGCGTCCTTATCCCGTATTACTCTCTCTGGTACTGGCTGTACTTCTTGCTCTCTCGGCCAGTTTCTTAGTCGCCGGACCGGCTCCCAGGGTCCATGCCGACAGCACCCTTTTCAGTACCGGTTTAGAAACCGGTGAATCACAGCCAACATGGACCGATACGGTTGATAGTTCGGGCGGTGGCAGTAGTAATGTCACTGGCATTTGTTGTGGCGTAAGCGGATCGGAGATGGGCGTGCGTAGTGAGTTTGCCCATACTGGCAGCAACGCGTTAATGTACTCTGGGAATGTAAGTTCAACCAGCAGTGACCCTTATGCATACATGAAGGTGTTCGACCTGAGCGGCCAGACTATCACTGTGAATGCGAACACCACGCTTTCCTATTGGATCTATCCGCAAAGTCAAAACTCCAATGGGAACGTACGAGGAGACAACAGCACTTGCGTAGCACTCGACATGATCTTTAGTGATGGAAGCACTTTGCGTGACTCGGGAGCAGCCACGGAGAACGGCGTGCCATTGCATCCAGCCTCACAATGTGGACATCTGACGTTGGATACCTGGAACGAGGTCACGTCAGTGATTGGAGGCTATGTGAGTGGTAAGACCATCAACCGTTTGAATGTCGGTTTTGATGGTGGGCAGAGCGTTGGTGGCTATCGTGGCTACATCGATGATATCCAGCTAGCCAACCTTGATAACCCGCCGATTGTACCCGCGCAGTTCATTGCCAAGCTCTATACCGAGGGACTGGGGCGTGCTCCCAGCCAGAGCGAATGGAGCAACGCCGTTAACTCTTTTCTCACCAATGGATGTAGCGCGAGCACACTGGGAGCATTGGGCGCGCAGATCTATACCTCGAGCGAGTTTACTGGTGATTATAGTTCTAACGCACTCAGAGTCTTCGCATTATACCGGGGCGCGCTCAATCGCGACGCTGATAATGGAGGTTTAACCTCCTACACCAACGACCTGAATGCGGGCA
This sequence comes from uncultured Dictyobacter sp., assembly GCA_964657925.1. Lineage (GTDB taxonomy): Bacteria > Chloroflexota > Ktedonobacteria > Ktedonobacterales > Ktedonobacteraceae > Dictyobacter. The sequence continues at coordinate 3,427 of CAZZWK010000020.1, read as the reverse complement.
CCTCCTGGTCATCTGTGGTCAGTGACTTTTTCTCCAGTAGTGAATTCAATGGCCTGGTTCCGGCCATATGTAGCATTTCGTCGCCTAATTATCACTTTGGCTCACAGACTCCACCTGAGCCACCTACAGGAGGAAGCGGCTATATCGGTGACGAAAGTGGTTTGCAAACGGCTTTGAATAACGCGAGCGCGGGTTCAACTGTTTACCTTGCTCAGAGCGCGGTCATTGATATCTCAAGCGGATTAACCATTCCCTCTGGTGTCACCCTGACTACGACGGGTCAACCGGGACCCACGCAGTACGCGCTGATGGCGCGTCTGGTGCGTACAAGCTCTTTCAATGGGCCAGTGGTCAATATCGATGGTGGAGGAGAGCTCACAAGCGTCTGGGTTGATGGTCAACGGAATGTGTTGGGGTACTACAAACCAGGCGGCTCGCAGAATGACAATGCGAATATCGCCTCGCTGGGTGGAAATGGCACCATTGTCTCGAACGACAAGCTCTCAGATCCCCAGGGTGGCACGAATTTCTATTCGGCGGGCAAAGCCGATGGGTACGCGTGCTCAAACGAAACAGTTACAGGCAATCTCGTTACTGCTTACAGTGCCAATCACGGGTATTCCGATAACTCGGATGGTCTGACCATGCGTTGCGAAAATATTGATATCGAGAACAATAGCATTGTCGATGTCACCGATATCGGAATTGTGCTGTTCAGCTCAAATGGCGTTACCCAGGACTCGACCATTAAGAATAATGTGATTATCTCTGCTGGTAGCTCGATAAATGGGCCAATTGCAGCGGACCCAATCACTGGTGGCAATGCTCCAGGCTCAACCCTGGACTATAGCCAGACAACGTATAGCGATAATACCTTCTGGACCGGTCCGTATACTACCTTTGATTTCGGCATTGTGGCGGGCGTGCGCGAGTGGTTTTCGCCGAGTATTGCCACAAATGCTACTGGTGCTGTATTTAGCAATAATACCACCGGATCATTGAGCGCGCGCGTGCGCGCGGGTATAGCCGTGGCTGGCATGCTCAACACTACCATCAGCAATGACGGTAGCCATCCTTTGAATTTTGTCCTGACTGCGTTTGCCTCCGGGCAGCCAGCGGCCAATTGTCCCAGCGCGAACGTCATCGCAGAGGTCGCGGAAGGAAATGCCTCTGGCACTATTCCTTCGCCGTACTACGACTCTGATTTCGATAATTGTTTGTAACAGGGCATCCATTTGCCTGAGACTCCATCGTCACTCTTGCTGTTCTCGACTTTGTACCAGCCCTGCTCAACGTTCAGGGTTTCTCAAAAGTCACGCTCTTTGCACGCTCCTCGCGTCTGCGGCGCATACAAAAGCAGTTCTCAAGCGGACTGCAAGGGGTGGAGACGCGACTTTTAAGAGTGAGCGTCAATGCTCAGATACCATTGACGCTCACTCTTAAAGGTTTTATAATTTATCTATAGTCATCATAACGACACAATGATTTGTTTAAACGTCATTGCTAAACAGGAAGGGTCCAGGAGAGAGCATGGAATAATGATAGAATACTCTTATCACTATAGAAAGCAAGATCCATTGCAAGGAGCAACTGTATGAATTTTGAGCATAGCTCTCTAGAGACACCTTTTAGAAAAACCCCCATTCCTATTCCCAAGTATCACCGTGTCAAAGAAGTGCTTCTGGGGCGCATTACGAATGGCACGCTGACGCCTGGCGCACTCGTTCCTCCAGAGCCAGAGCTTTGTCAAGAATTTGGGGTCAGTCGCATTACAATTCGTAAAGCGATTGGGGACCTGGTAAACGAGGGAAAATTGCGCACGGTCCAGGGGAAGGGTACCTATGTTGCCTCGCCCAAATTGCAGGAGCGCTTTGTGCAGCGAGCCTTTGGCATCTATGATGATATGGAGCGCCGTGGCCTGACCGTGACAACAACGGTGCTCCGGCAAGAGGTTATTCCTGCTTCTGTCGAGGTAGCCGCGAACTTAGAGGTGCCAGTGGATACGCCGGTGCATGTGATTGATCGCTTGCGCCTAGTCCAGGATGTAAAGTTGTTGCTTTCCACCAGTTATATCCCGGAGGTTCTCTGCCCGGACCTGATTCACGAGGACCTCTCTTCGGGTTCGCTCTACCATTTATTACAGGCGAAGTATGGATTGACCATCGCGCGCGGCACGCGCAGTCTGGAGGCTGTGGGCGCTGGACAATGGGAGGCGCGTCAGCTTGAACTGGCCCTGGGCAGTCCGCTTTTATTGCTCTATAACATAGCGTATCTACCAGAGGGGTGTCCATTTGAATACTCGCGTGTTTTGCATCGAGGTGATCGCGCGCGTATTGAAATTGAATACATTCCCTCGCTTGACGAAGCGTAAGGGTGAGGATACGTTATGGTCAAGGAACAGGCATCGACTATTCTCGCATTCGATGTGGGAGGGACACGCGTCAAAGCGGGTCTTGTGCAGGGAGCAAGCGTGATCTCTGCGCAAACTGTACCCACCAGCGGCGCACAGACAGTCGCAACGTTGCTGCAGCTTGGGCGTGAATTGATGGGGAATCACCAGGTACAGGCTGTAGGCATTTCCATGAAAGGCATCATCGATCCGTTCGAGGGAGTGATTGTGGATGTCAACGAATCCTTGCAAAGTTTCCAGGGCTTTCAATTGGCAGCGTACCTTGCGACAGCGTTCAAGCTGCCTGTTTTTATGGAAAATGATGCTCGTATGTATGCCTGGGGAGAGCTACGTTACGGAGCTGGACGCGGTTATCACAATCTTATTTGCCTGACCCTGGGGACCGGTGTGGGCTGTGGTGTGGTGCTCAATGATACGCTCTTGCGTGGTAAACAGGGGACCAGGGGCATTCTGGGAGGCCATATCACCATTGCGCGCGATGGTGAACGCTGTAGTTGTGGGAATACGGATTGTCTGGAACTGTATATTGGGGTGACTGGCTGGTTACGGCATATTCAACAACTTCTGCCAACGCAGCCCTCTCTCCTACAAGAACACCCACTCGACCCTCCTCGTGTCTTTGCCGCTGCTGCCGAGGGGGACGCGCTGGCGCAGTCTGCTGTGCAGCAATTTACCCGCGACCTGTCCACGGGGATTGTCAGTCTGATTCACGCGTATGATCCTGATCTGGTAATCATCGGTGGTGGTGTAGCTCACGCGTCTGAGCACTTTTTGTCGACAGTGCAAGCCTCTGTCAACGAACGCTCCTGGACGTATCCGCGCGCTCGTATTCCAGTCGTTGTGGCCCAGCGGGGCGATGTAGCCGCGTTGTTGGGCGCTGCCGACCTGGCGCGAGAAAGCATCGCGTTTCTCTGACCGATGGTGGTAAATGACCTACGAAGTGGCTCTGTCACGCTTTTGGTGAGAAAACTTGCTTGCTTTCTTACGACGGAAGAATAAGAGCTTATTCCGAAACCG
>CAZZWK010000019.1:57706-83479 GCA_964657925.1 uncultured Dictyobacter sp. | reverse complement strand
GTTTCACTCTTCAGTTGTCAAGGTGCGTCACTGACCCGAGGAACCGTGGCTCCTCATCGCCACCTTATTGTGCCATATCCTTTGCGATTTGTCAAGCACTTTCGTGCTAGATTTTGTGAATCTATCGCGAAGCATACGGAAGAAAGCATTGGCTTTCTTGGTGACGAGGGATATTATGCCATAAGGTAGTTTCAGTGTCAATAGTTTTCTTTTGAATTTTTATAAAATTATAAAAATTCAAAAGAAACGTTTCTACCTGGTCAGGATCGAAACATAGTCAGAGGGCAAATTGCAACCTGCATAAAGTTTTGCTAGCAGTGTTTCCTGGTCCGCAATTATGTAACTTTTATGGGGGCAGGATACTGTAAGGGTGGCATCGCCCATTGAAAGGTCCTGACGCAGTGGTTTCGCGTGTCCATTGCCATTCAATATCCCTATAGGCCAGTATACACCCTGATCAAAAAAATCTTTACCACTGAAGTAGAAGAAGGGAATATTGTACTGCTTAATAGTCTGGACATCACTGGTGAGCGCCAGAATATGAGCGACCGCGATATCGTAATCATCATCGGGTACACCACATCCTTTGAAGCAACCGGTACCTTCGATCACCCACAGGTGTTTGCCAAGGTTGTCACTATTTAAATTGATGTGAAATTGTTGGGACCAGAAAGAGAAAAGATCATACAGGTTGTTGGCACCATCATAGCCATTATGCCAACTATCGATCAAGCCTAAAATCTGGGTATGCCAGTCCCAATTGCCGCCTGGGTGAACCGTTGTATTCATCGCCACCTGCATTTGATCCAGGTAATTGACCTGATTGAGCAGGAGCCCGTAATCGACGCTGGCGACGTGAGGATCGAGTGAGCCGAGGATGATGGGCATATCCGAGCGCACCTTATGGAAAGCTTTTGCGCAGAGATCATAAAAACGGGCGAAACGATCGGGCGGAACATAGAGGAAGGATACGGAGGCGTCCTGTTTCATCTGCTCATTGCCACACTGCACAGCGTCAGGATTACCCTGGGCGGCATCAGCGAGCAGGGTTGTGTCAAAAAGTTTATCGCCATTAGGTTGGCAAACAGTCAACATGATGCGAATATTCTTCTTATGATACGCCTGAATCGTGTTCTTCAGAAGGCTTCCACTCAGGCTACTTGAGCCACAGGTTGGATATGAGAGCCTGATCCAGGGGATACCTACATAATTGGTATGAGGATCGCCCGCGACACCACGAATCTGTGCAGGACTCTGCGTCGAAAGTACTATTGGAGCAGGAGTGGGGGTAGCGTGTGCAGTCGGTGTTGAAATTTGCGTGGGGGTCGGTGGAGCGATGGGAGTGGGAGAGACCTTCGCGACCGGTGGTTGTGTATGAGCGGGAGATTGACGTACGAAGCGATAGGAGACAAGGGCACCGAGCACAAAAATAATCGCGACGACGCCGATAATAATATTAGATGGCCGACGTAACGTACTGAAAATGGTAGGGAGTGATTTCACACAATTCCTCTATCTATTATTTATCTTTTCACTTTTCGAAAACGAATATTGGGAAAACAGCTAATCTCATTGTCTTTATTTGCCGATACAAAATTTGCTGAAGATCTGGTTAAGCAGGTCGTCGTTCGCAGTTTCGCCTGTCACCTCGCCCAATGCGTCGTAGGCGGCACGCAGATCGATGGAGACAAAATCCAAAGGGAGATCACGTGCTAACGAATCGAGGGCGGCAACCAACTGTTCAGATGCATGGCGCAATGCTTCCTGATGGCGTATATTCGTCACCAGCACGCTTTCGGTATGAAGCATACGACCGGCAAAAGCAATTTCGGCCAGAGCATCCTCGATTGCATCAAGGCCAGCGCCGGTGAGTGTCGAGATGGAGACGAAAGGTACCTGAGGCCACAGAGTAGAAAGCTCTTCATAATTCAACAACTGGGGTTTATCAGATTTATTGATGACGATCAAGAGAGATTGTTTGGTTGTGGTTGAAGAATCGCTTGCGGCCTGGAAACCGAGCGACTGGAGTTCGTGAGAAACGAGATAGTCCTGCTGCATCAATGGCTCGGACCCGTCGAAGACGAGCAGAACAATATCAGCACTTTCAGCCGCTCTCCTGCTCCGCTGCACACCGATCTTCTCGACAGGATCTTCGGTAAGAGTGATACCGGCGGTATCGATCAGATGAAGAGGAATACCGCGTACATTCGCGACTTCCTCCACAGTATCACGCGTGGTGCCAGCGACCGGAGTCACGATGGCACGTTCCATGCGCAGCAAGGCGTTGAGCAAGCTAGACTTGCCAACGTTGGGACGACCGATAATAGCGGTACGCAAGCCCTGGCGATAGAGCCGACCACGATCGGCATCCTGTAGCAAAGCGTCGACCTGTTGTTGCGCGTGAACGATCAGCGAACGCAGTTCGTCGGGTTGTGGAATAGGAACGTCCTCTTCTGGAAAGTCGATGCTGGCTTCGATAGGTGCGATGGCGGCCAGGATAGATTGACGAGCCAGCTGTACTTGTTCCGACAAGCGTCCTTCAAGCTGTTGTAATGCGAGCCGCTGGCCCGCCTCTGTCTCGGATTCGATGAGATCCATCACGGCCTCGGCCTGGGCGAGATCGAGGCGGCCATTGAGAAAAGCGCGCATGGTGAATTCGCCAGCATTTGCCATACGCGCACCCTGTGAGAGCACAGCGCGCAAGATACGTCGCAGAGGTAGAGGGCCGCCATGAGACTGAATTTCCACCACAGGTTCGCGTGTATAGGTGCGAGGCGCATACATAAAAGCGACAAGTGCCTCATCAATCGTCTCCTGTGTGAGAGGATCGATGATGTGAGCATACGTCAGTTGATGAGAAGGCGGAAGATCACGCTTGCCAGATGGACGTTGCAGAAGGGGTAGTACGACCGAGAAGGCGTCCTCTCCACTCACGCGCACAATGCCGATACCGCCGACACCTGGCGGGGTGGCAATAGCCGCAATAGTATCATTTTGTTGTATGGTATCTTTTTCTCTATTTTGTTGCATAGAATTTATTATAGTAAAAATGGGTGAGTCCTACAAATCGAAGCTCATTTTTAACATGCTAACACGCTGTAGGCTAGATACGAACAATACAAGCGTATGACTTTAACGAACGATGCGTTCTGGATGGGTGTACACGTTCATTGAATGGCCGCGTAAAAACCCGATCAACGTGATGCCACTCCGCTGGGCTAATTCGACCGCCAGGCTTGAAGGGGCGGAGATGGCCGCGATACAGGGAATGCGTGCGAGCAGGGCTTTCTGGATAATTTCGAACGAAGTTCGCCCACTCACTAACAATAAACGATCGTGATAGGGGAAAATATCGTGTAGCAGGCCATAGCCAATTAATTTATCGACCGCGTTATGGCGTCCGACATCTTCTCGCAAGAGCAAAAGCTCACCATTGGAGGAGAAGAGTCCCGCCGCGTGCAGACCACCGGTATGACGAAAGACGGATTGTTGTGAACGCAGGCGCTCGCTTAAATCGTAGATGGAGGTAGCATAGAAGACAGCGCCGTTGGGTTCAAGAGGTGGGGTAGAGATCATAAGGTCTGCGATACTATTTTTGCCACAGAGGCCACAGCTTGCCGATACCGCGAAATGGCGTTCGAACGAGACGGGTTGTGGCTGTAGTGCGGCCTGTTGTTGTTTGTTGCGCAACGTGATGTTCAAGACGTTCGGTAGAGGTAAACCATCCTCATCCAACTCGTTTTCAATAGCGAGTACATCCTCGGATTGTGCAATTACGCCCTCCGTGAGCAGAAAACCCAGTGCGAGTTCCGCGTCATTGCCAGGGGTGCGCATAATAACCGCGAGACTTTGATGTCCGATACGCACCTCAAAAGGTTCTTCGACGGTCAACTGCTCCTCGCGTTGTTCAGAAGTTTGTTCGGACCAATGATCCACCTGGATTTGCATCACACGCTCGGGATCAAGCGTGGAGCGCCAGTAGGTGAGATTTGCCATGATTATGTATCCTCATTGTGCTCCAAAAAGGAAGCGTCCGTCGTGTTAGATAGAGTAAACGTTGGTTCAGTGTATCATATAATGTGCTGACAAATGGTGGGAGTGAACGGATCGCAAAGGATTAGGAACGTGAACAAATCGATCAAAACTATGTTGCTCGGAATCCTCGTAGTGCTTTTCGGGATTGGCCTACTCGTAGCTTTCTCGGGTAGTTTTCCCACAGTCAACAACCTCGTGCGTACATTATTCGTCGCCGATGCCCCTGAACAAAGTATCTTTGTGTACGGACCATTGTTTGGCGTGCTGCAGAATTTTGAGGGCATCGCTCTCGTCGTTCTCTGTGCTGGCTTCATTATCGGCATTGTTGGATTTTTCTATAAAGAAACGCAACGATGCCCCGGCAAAGACGAACTAGTCGAAATCCCTCTAACATTCAGAACGGAAGAGGATGACGAAACCGAGGAGGTCGAAGAGATATCACCTGGGAAACAAGGCCGACTACAAATGCCAAGCAGATCGGTCTCTAGATAGATGGATATTTTTATACGATTGGTAAGGTAGATAGCAACCTCGTTATCGCATATAACAACCCTTGTAATAGTGGAACGCTCCTACCTACTTCATAAAAAACAAAAACAATAAGCTAGAAGGAAGCGTGAAAAATGGAATATAAACGATTGGGGAAAACAGGTCTCATGGTTTCCGAATTATGCCTGGGCTGCATGACGTTTGGACGCGAGGCGGACGCAGAAAACGCACCAAAGATTGTCGGGCGTTTCATTGAAGCAGGGGGTAATTTCATCGATACAGCCGATGTTTACGGGCGCGGGACTTCCGAAGAAATTACAGGTCGGGCTCTCAAGGGCAAACGTGACGATGTGGTGCTGGCAACGAAAGTTCGCTTTCCAATGGGGTCCGCACTCAATGATGTGGGAGCCTCGCGCAAACATATTTTGCAGGCATGCGAGGCCAGCCTGAAACGATTGAGCACCGATTATATCGATCTTTACCAGATTCACTGCTGGGATAAGATAACGCCGGTCGAAGAGACGTTTTCCGCGCTTTCAGATCTGGTGCACCAGGGCAAAGTGCGCTATATCGGCGTCTCCAATTATACGGGCTGGCAAATTATGAAAAGTCTGGGTGTGAGCGAACGACACAACTTCGAGCAGCTTGTATCGCTGCAACCACAGTATTCATTGGTTGAACGCCATATCGAATACGAAGTTTTGCCGGTTTGCCAGGCGGAAGGAATTGCCGTTATTCCCTGGAGTCCGCTCGGGGGTGGTTTTCTCTCCGGCAAATATCGTAAAGGGGAACAACCACCGGAGGGAACGCGTATCGCGAACGCCGCGGCGGAACATGAAGAACACTGGAAGAGACGAGCTACCAAACGCAACTGGCGCATTATCGATGCGGTCGGTACCATCGCTGAAGAGAGCGGCAAATCGTATGCGCAGGTAGCCTTGAACTGGCTATTACGCCAGCCTATCGTGACAGCTCCTATTATTGGCGCACGCACGATGGAGCAGTTAGAGGACAACCTGGGCGCGACCGATTGGAAGTTGAACGATGAACAGGTGCAGCAACTGGGCGAAGTCAGTGTGTTGGAGGATATCTATCCTTATGGTTTTATTCGCGACGCGCAACGGGTATAACTGCTTTATTGTGCTCGATTCCTACGCCATTTTTGCGCGTGTACCGATAACCGCAAAAAGTGGATCGTGACCGGGCGAGAACCAGGAGGCTTTTTGATCGACGAAGCGCTCGACCTCAACGCTCGAAAAGTCACCCGCTAATTGGTAGTAGAGCTGCACCAGGGCGATATGCTGTTCGTCCGAGCCTTCATACCAGATACGTACGGCTTTAGTGGGGAAACAACGGTTGGAGAAACTAACGATGGAGACACCACCCGGTTTCAGGACACGCGCGACCTCGCGGAAGACTTCGACCGGATGGATAAGATATTGTACGGAGACAGTGTTGATGACCGCATCGAAACTGGCGCTATCGAAGGGAAGCGCGGGGTTTTTATTGAGATTCTGCACCTGAAAACTGGAAAGCTGTGGATTGGCACGCATTTCCGCCGCATTCATGCCTAAACCGATGACCTCTTGATAACGCACATCGGTGGGGAGATGCGAACGGTAGCTGCTCATGATGTCGAGTATGCGTGATCCTGTGGGTGCGTATTTGCGGATGGTCGCGGTTACAGCCGCGATCGCAGTTGCATCGATATGCGCGACCATGCGTGGTTGCGTATAGAAATTGCCATCGTCCGACTCATCCTGGCGCGTAAAGTCGCGGGGTGTAAATGTATTTGTCATAGCTTACCCTTATAAATTGAACAAGAAGACAGAGCAAAAAACAAACTATTTCACTTTATCTTGTGGGATTGTGTACTTAAAAGTAGCGCTTAATTACTATTCTTTATGTAGGGAGGCAACGAACGCAGATATATGGGTAAATCATAGGTTAGAGGAATGAGAAAGATAAAGGCAAGGGCTTATTCATCGTTTGATAAATAAGCCCTTTTAAACATACTGACCTGACGCAGTATTATGCTACCTGGAACAGACCTGTGCTAGAACAGTACTGAAAGATTGAATTTTGAGTAGTCAAAGCATCAACTGGAGCTTGAGCCTTGACGTAGCCATTGCTGAAGATGTCCTGATACATCTGGGCAATCATGGGACCGACGTTGTTGGCACCCTCACCCGCATTCTCTTTCATCGCCACAATTGTCAGAGCAGGCTGCTGATTCGGATTACTCCTGGTGTAAGGAGCCTGAGTGATCATCCATGCCTGTGCGGGCTCTCCACCACCGACCTCACCAGTACCAGTTTTGCCAATGATGCCCCAGGGAGATGTCTGTAATGTTGGCGCATGCACACCACTACCACAACGCGCGACTGCATCCATTGCCTGACGTACCTGAGTAGCAGTTTGTGTGCTGGCGACGGTGTTCAATTGTTGCGAAGTAAATGATTGCATAACATTACCGCTATGATCAGTAAATTTCGAAACCAACATCGGATGCATCAGTACACCGTTATTCGCTATCGTATCATCCACTAAAGACATTTGAAATGGAGTTACAACATCGACACCTTGACCAAAAGCATTGGTCGCAAGATCAGCTGGCGATAAAGGAGTGCCATCTGCATGGAGTACAGAACTTTCTGTAACGGGTAAATCGAAAGGAATATTCTGATTGAAGTAGAAACGTTTTGTATAGTTCAGCCAGGCATCCTGACCAGTGTTTGTACCGATTTGAGCGAAGACAATGTTATCGGAGTTTTCATAGGCGTACTCGGTTGAGATAGGAAATTTAGACGTAAACCTTGGATATCCGAGGTTAGTATCCATAGGTATAGTTTCGACACCGTTATTTGTACGATAGACAAGCGGGCCCAGAGCCTGTTGTTTGTTCCACTGAGAATTAAGCGTTGTATGACCAGTATCAAGAGCTGCGGTCAGCGTGACTGTTTTGAAGATGGAACCGGGGACGTAGAGGCCTTTGATTGGACGTTCCAGCATCGGTTGCTCATCATTTTTGTTGAGCTGATTGAAGTAGGTCTGGTCACTCTTCGTAAGTGTTTGCACAATCTCATTGGGGTCGTAGCCGGGGCGACTGAGCATAGCAAGCACCTCGCCAGTATGGGGATCGGTCACGACTACAGAACCACGATCGGAAGGGAAAACTAAGTCCACACCAGGATTGGCGGGTGTATCGAAGTCGCGATCGACAATTTTCTGAATGCGATCATCGATCGTCAGATAAACATCATTTCCGACCGGCGGCTGGTGCAGCAGGCTATTGACTGTATTAGAGAGGGCGGACTGACCGCTTTTGCCATCCAGAATATCGTTATAGACATCCTCAACGCTGCCAGTTGGCGAGGGATAGCCAGGCACGTAGTAGCCGATCAAGCCAGCGAGGGAGGGATCAGTGTAGCGGCGTATATAGCCACAGCCGCCGTTGGGGGCGGGAACGGATTCAGCTAAGAGGATACCGTTGCGATCGAAGATACGGCCACGAATAGGAGCATTCTCGGTCAGGCAACGACGACTATTATGGGGATTGGCGGTGACGGCGCTGGCCTCGACCACCTGCCAATAGACCAATCCGCCGCTGAGAGCGATGAAAAGCACGATGAAGAGCTGCATTAAACGCCGGATACTTGAACTAATATTCATGATACAAGGCAGCCTTTACTTTGATCTCTTGATACATTTTGATTTGTTCTGCTCTATTAATCGCAGTGTAGTGTAGCATTGAAATATGTTCCTCGCAAGGTAACACGGATAGATTTACCCAGTTTTTCCTAGTCAATTGGTGAAGAACAGGCGTGCGTTTCCTACTGCCATTTACGATAAGTAAACGTTGCAGGTTAGAAATTTTTCAGAGATAGGGAAGCGAGGATTATGCTTTAGAACCGCTATAGTTGCGCAAGATCTCCGTCATGCTATCGCCACCGAATTTTTCGAGCATAGCCTCGGTCAGCACCATGGTCATCATAGCCTCACCCACGACGCCCGCGGCAGGAACAACACACACATCACTGCGCTCGTAACGGCTCTGGTCGATATTTTCGCCAGTGGATAGGTCGACAGAAGGAAGGGGATGGGCCAGTGTTGGAATAGGTTTTACACCGACACGCACGACCACCGGCTCGCCATCGGTGATACCACCCTCGACACCACCCGCATTATTGGTCAGATGTGACCAGCTACCATCGCCGCTGTGACGGAGCACGTCATGGACATGTGAGCCTGTCGTGCGGGTTGCGGCAAAACCGGAGCCGATCTCCATCGCCTTCACGGATGGAATGCTCATCATCGCCATACCCAGACGAGCGCCCAGACGACGATCCCATTGACTATAGCTGCCCAGACCAATGGGCACACCAAAGGCCACAACCTCGAAAACGCCACCGCAGGTATCACCATCATGTTTGGCCTCTAAGATACGCGCGATCATCTTTTCGGTCAGTTCGGCGTCAGCGCAGCGCATGGGTGATGCCTCCACCTGCTGCCACATGTCTTCTGGATAGGCGTCGCGTGTAAGCGCACGAGGCGATTCGTAGCCAATATCGACCACAGAGAGCACATGGCTATGAATTTCGATACCGAATTGCGCGAGAAACTGGCGGCATAGACCACCAACGGCAACGCGCGAGGCCGTTTCGCGCGAACTAGAACGTTCAATCGCATTGCGCACATCGTCGTGTCCGTACTTCATCGCGCCGGTAAAATCCGCGTGACCGGGGCGAACACGAGTAACGGGATCGATCGTCGCATCCACGGGAGCGGCACTCATGCGCTCCTCCCAATTCACCCAGTCGCGATTTTCGATCTGCATAGTGATAGGCGAACCCAACGTTTTACCGTGACGGACACCGGAGAGAAAACGGATCTCGTCTTTCTCGATTTTCATACGCCCACCACGTCCATAGCCACCCTGACGACGGCGCAGGTCGCTATCGACAATTGTCTTCTCCAGCGCCAGGCCAGCAGGTAATCCTTCCACGATAATGGTTAAAGCAGGCCCATGGGATTCACCAGCAGTCAAAAACCGAAACATAGTATGAAACTCCTCATGTATGATCGAATTGTTAGAGTATGTCAGACATAAAAGATGCATTGAGAGCAAAGATAATTGAGTATCGAGTATTGGGTATAGCAGAAATGGAGCGAAGTGTCCATAAGTAACAGGTAGCCCTATTGTACAACAAGCCTGTAAGCATGAGTAGTATTCCCCGATCGGATAAAGGCCACAGCATAACTATAGTCATCTTTTATAAACACTACAGAAGCATGCACCTATTTTTTCTTACATCACTTTCTCTAACAGGAGAAGAGACCGCTTAAGAATTATGATATACATTTTTTATGAGTACATATTTCATAGAAATTTTTGTATTTGTAACACAAGCAAAACTGTAAAAGTATTGCTTGCATATGCTCTATCTAAATGGCATGTATATTGACACAGGCATAGGAGTATTCTACAATAGCTAAGAACCAGACATTGTGTATTTATTGACAAGCTCACTGGGAAACTTGAGCAAGGAGGTTAAGATGGCTGCTGAGCCACCATTAAACAAGATCGGAAAATCGGTAGGTGAGCGTTTACGAGCAGCTCGTTTATCACAGCACTATACACAGAGTCAACTTGCTGCGCCTGATTTTTCAGTAAGTTACATCTCAGCTATAGAGCGGGGACAGATTCACCCCTCGCTACGCGCATTAGAGATTCTCGCCAGCAGGCTAGGTGTTACATCAACACAGCTTTTGCCAAATAAAGCACAAGGAGAACAGCAAACTGATAGTGCGCAGCTGGCTCAAAAGCAGATCGAGCATGATTTTGGCTCTACTTTTTTAGAAATTCATATTGCAATCATGCGTGGTGATATTACACAAGCAGTTGAAAAGTTGGAGTGGTTCACGACACAAAATTGCACACCTCGACAACTGCTCTACAAACAGTACTTGTTGGGGTTGGCCTTCTATAAGAAGGGACGTTACCAGGAGAGCGAATATATTTTATCTGAAGCGGTACAGGAAGCGAGAGAACAGAAGCAGCCGTATTTTCACTCTCGCTTACTTTATCAACTGGGCGCTACCTACACCGCCATGAATAATCATACTCAGGCGCTGCATACGTATCAGAGGTGTTTAGAAATACTCGCAGAAAACGGAGCGCAGGATACATTCTTTGAAGTGCAGGTAGAGGTACAGATTGGACAGGCGTATACGCAGCAGGGTCATTTGGAAGAGGCCGTTGCTATTTTCCATCAAGCGCTTGTGCACAATGAATCTATCCAGACAGATCAGGATGGTATGGCGGAATATATCAGGCTGAGCCGAGAGTATGCTAGCGGTGGTGAGTATGAAATCGCCAGTTTATACGCTTATAAAGGTTTGTATTTCCCCTTGCATACACAGTTGAAAGGTCTTCGCAGCACTATTTACTATTATCTAGGTCGCGCGCTACTCAAGACGGAGCCGGAGCAAACGTATCAATATCTGGTAGAGGAGCTGGAAAAGGAGATAAACACGACCGATCCCCTGGTACGGGTTACTCTTTTGACACGTCTGGCAGAATGGCATCTTGAGCAAGAAGAACTGTCAGCGGCAAAAACTGAAGTGGAGCGTGCTTATACATTGTTAGCAAGGGAGAATGACGTTATCCCTGATTCACTGATCGCCGCCGATATGTTGATAATTTTGGCGCGAGTGGAATATCTGTGCCAACAATATGAAGAGGGTGAACAGCATTTTAGCAGTGGACTGGCAATGCTTGAACAGCTGAACAGCCAGGAGGAACTGGCGGATGAATCCTTCCGTTATGCGGAACTACTGGAAAACATCGGCCAGGAGCACAAAGCGTTCATCCATCTACGACGCGCGTTCCAAAGTCGTCAGAAGGTGGGAAAGTAACGAAGAGATATTCAGGCGATGGGTTTAATTTCGAGTAACGAAAACAGTGCTTCAAGAAGATTACGGTCCTCATTTTTTTTCAAGCGTAGATCCGTATAGCCAAGCGAAACTTTCACTGCCCCTTGTTCATCAACTGGATGCGTACTGCGGATAGCGTACGGATTGCTGCCGATCCAACGTATAGGTTCAATCAAGGGACCCAATATCACAGAGACAGAAATTCTTTTCCCACGCAATTGAGCATCGAGATTATATAAAGAGAGTTCAAGCAGATCATCCTGCTGACTTATGGCACCATCGAGCGATTGCGAACGTAGATGGATCGTCTCAGCATCCTGCTGGCGGGATTGAAACTGACTATCGGTTGGTTTAAGCGTCCTACCACGACGAACACCACTCGCTGCCGTCACGACAGGGGTATATCGGTAGATGTCGGGTGAAGAGGATAGGGACGAAGCAGTATCGTCGAACAGAGCCGCGACGCGAACCAGATCATGCAAAGCATTGTGACGCAGCGTACTTTGCATAATGTGGGCACTAATGTGAAGCGCCAGCTGGAGGAGTGAACGAGCCTGAGTGTTTTCGTCGGTATGGTCATGGCGGGACTGGTAGTAGATAGCTTCGGCCTGATCGATCAGTGTGCGGCAGAGATGCGCGAGCATACGATGAGGCGTTGCAGCAAGTGTTCGAGTGCCCTGACCTAATACGGGACGCATGGTACCTGGTTGGAGCGTAGCGCGGAGAGCATCATATATCTCAAGGTAGGCAGTATGACATTCGCGACAACCGGCGAGATGAAAAAGCAATGGCGCATAGCGGACCACCGCGTGCGACTCATCTTGCAAAAGAGCCATACTGAAATCTGGGAGTTGTTGATAAAAAGTCAGGTGATAATCGCTACGCAGAAGTAGTTCCAATTGGGAGTCGTCGGCTGTGTTTTCGTCAGGACCACCTTGTTCATGGTCGGGTTGTAGTACCTCTTGCAACCATTGAGCGAGCCGAGTAGCGGTAGCGTGTTGTTCTAGTGCGGCCTCGTTTTGATCTGCATAGTGATTGCTACTAATATTTTCTTGCTTTTCCTGATAATCCTCATTCATAGAGAGACCCTCCCGCTATTCCTGTTCGACGTATGCTCATAGGATAGAACCGCTACATGCTCTTGTATTTATTCTTCTCTAGTACTTATTCTTCTTTATAGAAGTGAGTAAGGCGTTTCATCTGGGCCGAAGTAAGATGAACGCTATCCGAACCATTCCAGGTAAGCAAGCCTTCGCGTTGCAAATCGTGCAGACCTGCGCGCACCTGATCGGGATTCAAATCTTGCTGAGCCAGGGTAGCGACATTGACACAGTAGACCTCTGTACTATCAACACGATTGGCTTTGCTATACAGTGTTAAACGTAAAGCGACCATCACGGTCAAATTTGTACTCTGTGTTTGCATACACACGCGCAATTTTTTGTGAGCGTGATCTTTATGCTGGCTGAGATGAGGATTGGGAGTTGTGGACAAAGAAATATGCAGTTCGTTCTGAAGACCGGCGAACAGATCGTCGGCTCCGATATCGTGAAGCTCTTGCAGCACAGCCTGAAGCTGGTTGGGAGCCGATTGCAAAGCGATGATGCAGTGCTTTAGAATAGCACGTAACTCATCCTGAGTGACTGCACGTAGCGTAATTTCTTCGGGGGTAGAGAAAGGAGCTTCGCCCCACAAAGATTCCGCGGCATCATCGAGTGGATCGTTGTCGTCCTCCTCCTGATTATACTGGTTCGTGGGAAGAACGATTTGAGGACGGCGTTTGCGCAAACGGTCGATCGCTTTATTGCGAATACTACGTTGCAGAAAAGAGTAGAATTGAGCATTCGTCAACTGATCGAGGGAGGTAAGTGGCGTGTTGTCTTTGCCACCCAGGAGGCCAAGACGCACAAGTTGTTCAACGACATGACCAATGACGGTATCGACCTCGAATGCGTCGAATTTCAGGGCACCGAGATAGCGTTGGGCGTTACGGTGTAGATACCCATAGAGTTCGGGATAGCTTTGCTCAGCCTGGTACCTGAGATCATGTGCAGTAAATGGCATCGAATATTCCTCCGAAACGCCTACGCAATCGCATATAAGACTTATTCATTGCAGAAAAAAAGCAGTAGCAATGTACCGCCTTCTCATCATCTTCATCAACACGTTCTGACACAACGTATTTTATGCAGCTAATCGCTAGCTTCAGTAGCTTTAGTAACTTCAGACAATCATCTTATCCCGCTAAAATCATAGTAATAGAGTACCCGTCATTGTACAAGAAAGATACTATAGAAGCAAGAAACAGCACACTGACGAACGCTATCCCTCTTTACTGTAAAACGTTCGTCAGCGTGCTGTTTTGTGATATGAAATAGGGTGGGAGCAATAATTGCTTCAAGCGTTATTCGCCATTGCCATGCTTTCCCAATTGTTGATGTTCGTAGGCTTTTTTAATCGCTGCCAGACTTCTTTGAACTTCGCCACGTTCCTCCAGGAGATTCGCGAATTGAAAATAGGCGCTAGCGGCGATCGCATGAGCATTCGATGCATCGAGGAGTTCGAGGGCCCGTGTAAAATAGCGATCTGCGGACAGGAAGTCATCGGCCTGATGATGTATCTGGGCCAGGGTAATCAAAGCCTGTCCTTGCGTCTGGGCATCACCACCTGATTGGGCGTAGGTCAGAGCCTCCTGCGCTTTTAGCTCGGCCTCTACAGCCTGTCCATCTTTGAGCAAGAGTTCCGCGAGTTCGGAAAGGCATTGAGAGGTAGAGACGGCATCATTGAGATCGCGTTCGATATCGATAGCGCGGACGTATTCACGTTTCGCGTTCTCTACATCGTCCTGTTTTTCAAGCGCTTTGCCTAGATAGAGGTGTGTCAGGCCAACGAGACGTTGCTCCTCGCGCATTTCGTAGATAGCCAGGCTTTGCATCGCATACTCGCGCGCGATAGAGAGCTTACCAAGTGTTTTGTAATGCTCGCTCATGTCCATATATTTTTGCGCGAAGCTTCGACTATCCTGGTAGAAGGTATCGAGAGTTGTAAGAGCTTGTTGATAGTAGTAAACCGCCTTTTCCAGGTCGCCGCGTCGAAAGTAGTCATGAGCAAGATTATTGATGACATCGAGCGAGAAGATAGGATCGCTGATCTGATCCTGCTCGATAGCGGCAAAGCAGTGAAGATGATTTTCGATCGCCAAGGTATAGTTGTGGAGGGAAAAATAGGCTTTTCCCAGCAAGTTGCGCGCCCGCTCGCTATACTCGTCATCGCCGAGCGCTTCACCTTGAGAGATGGCGGTGCGTAAATCGACAATTGCCTCCTGGTAGCGTGCGGTATTGAGGTAGATCTGGCTATGCAACATATGCAGACGATAGATTTGATCGGGAGTGATACGCTCAATCTGGATAGGTTCTAGCAGTGCTTCGGCCTGCACGAAATCACCTTTCTGGATGAGTACATTTGCCAGCAAGAGATCGACATCGATGCGCTGGTCCGGTCCAGATTCGGAGGAGGAAAAGCCGACAGCACGAGCCTCAGCGGCCCCGGCAGGGGTGCCTTCAAGTAGGAAGGTCAAAGGGACATCCAGGCGTCGGGCCAGAACCGAAAGAGCCTTGAGAGATGGTCGAATTTTGCCACGCTCAATCGCTGAGATGTAAGAGATCGAAAATTCTGGGGCAGCTAGTTGAGCTTGAGTCATGCCCAATTTTGTACGAACTTCGCGAATATTCGCACCGACTCTTGCGGCAACAGCCTTCCCTACATTAGCGGTTTCAAGGGATGGCATATGATAATTCCTTTCAAAAATATGGCAATGGCATATTCATCGTGTGCTGTCATAATAAAAATTTGCGGAACAATGAGTAGGGCGCTACAGGTACATTCTTACACGAATGATATTTTCGAGAACCAGCTTATGCTTAGCAAATGTAAAGAGTGAAACACCTATTGTGTTATGCAAGACATAATAACTATCGTGAAATAGCCAAACACCACTTTCTAATGGTTAGTCTAGCATACACTACCATGCCAGTCAACTCATATTATACTTTTTCCTCTACATTATTCTACAATTTCTTCCATTAATCAATCCAGGCATCATCGAGTAGTATTGGTATATGCGAAATTGGTAGTTGCCTAACCTACACTATTCTTTTAGCCTATGTCATAGAAGTGATGTAATATCCGAATACACTACAACAGTCAAGAATACTTCCCCACAAATGGGTAGTCATTTTCTCCCATGATCCTCTTCAAGCCTAAAAAGACGAGTTTGAGTATGGCTCTTGTTGTTTTGAGCACTTCTCCTACGACTACTATCGTATCTATGAAAATTTCATGCCACTATCCAGGAGTATTGTACTAGTACTGGATTTTGCACGAGACTTTTTTCCTTGTTATCCATGTGTTACGATCAAAAATGAAGGTACCTCTCTTTTAACTAAAACGCGTTCATCATTTATCAATAATAAGTTGAAAGCTATTGACACGTTACGAGATAATTGAACGGAATAGGTAAAAACAGATGAGGAGAGAAAGAGGAAAGGGAGTATGCTTTACCTGGTAGCAACCCCGATAGGCAATCTTGGAGATATGACGTTGCGCGCACTGGATGTTTTACGCGAGGTCGACCTCGTTGCCAGCGAGGACACACGCAAAACAGGGTTGTTGTTGAAACATTTCAACATTCAGAAACCGCAGATAGCATTTCACGAACATAATGAGCAACAGGCGGGCAAACGTATCGAAGACCTTTTGAGGATGGGACAATCGATCGCGTTAGTAACGGACGCCGGGACGCCTGGCATATCGGACCCCGGTTTCACGCTTGTACGTCGCGTGATCAATGCGCAGTTACCTTTTACGATGGCACCAGGACCGAGTGCATTCGTCATGGCTCTGGTGCTTTCGGGATTGCCGGTGCATAGTTTCACTTTTCGCGGATTTGCGCCGCGCAAGACAGTGGGACGAAAGAAGTTTTTGGCGGTGGACAAAGATATGCCGCACACGTTGATTTACTACGAGAGTCCCTATCGGCTGGACGGTTTTCTCGCCGACGCGCTGGATGTTTTCGGAGATCGACCAGCGGCTTTAGCCAACGATTTGACGAAAATGTTCGAGAAAGTCGAGCGGGGTATGATCAGCGAGTTGCGGGAGAGTTTACCCACACAAAACAAACTCAAAGGGGAGTATATTGTTGTGATTGGTGGAGTCTCTAGAGGTGAAAAAGGAGAAACGCGTGGTGAAGAGGAGGAAGAAAATGAGCATGACCTTGCCTCCTCTTCATCAGAGATGCTTTAAAGCGCTAACACATCAACGAGTTCACGTACGGCGTCCGCTGATTTTTGTAGGAGGGCACGTTCCTGTGCTGTCAATTCGATTTCAACGACCTGCTCCAGGCCATGCGCGCCAAGTTTCGCAGGTACACCGATAAAGAGGTTATGAATGTCGTACTCGCCCTGGAGATAGACCGCGCTGGGCAAAATCATATGTTTATCAAGGATGATAGAATCGATCATTTGCAAAATTGAAGCGGAGGGAGCAAAATAGGCGCTACCATTACCCAACAACTTGACGATCTCGGCACCTCCGTCACGAGTGCGTTGCACGATCTCCTCGATACGGTCGGCGGAGATGAGTTGCGAGATAGGGACACCAGCCACCGTGCACATACGAGACAGAGGCACCATGGTGTCGCCGTGCCCACCCAGTACATAGGCCTGGACATCACGCACGGAAGCATGCAATTCCTGGGCGATGAACGTACGAAAACGGGCGGTATCGAGCACACCTGCCATGCCAATCACGCGTTCGCGCGGAAAGCCGCTCTGGTGCAGAGCTACATGGGCCATAGCATCGAGTGGATTGGTAACCACAATGATGATGCTATTAGGAGAATACTTCACCACCTGCTCCGTTACCTGCGAAACCACATCCTGGTTTTTCTTCAGCAGGTCATCGCGACTCATGCCCGGCTTGCGAGGAAATCCGGAGGTGATAACAACAACATCAGAATTCGCGGTATCAGCATACTCGTTTGTACCTGTTATGAATGAATCGAAACCAAGCACAGGGCCAGATTCGAGCATATCCAGTGCTTTTCCTTGTGGCATATTCTGAACGATGTCGAACATTACAACATCCGCGTAGTCACGTTCGGCCAGCCGCTGCACCAGCGTGCTGCCGACAAAACCTGCGCCGATGACAGTGATTTTACTCCGCATTGATGTATCCTTTCAAAACGTCCTGGTCCCCTGAAGAGACGCTTATGGCGGCAAACATGCAAAGAGGCCTGGACTTTTTCTCTATTTCCTCCTTGTATTGTATACATAGTTACGTTCGTATAGCAATTTTGCGAGGCAGACGAGGTAAGAAGAAATCTGTTTGCCAGCAGCTGCGAGCACAGAGAGAAGAGAGTGAGAAAAAGGACGTCCGTTGTTTTTGTGCTGCAGCAAAAACGCGCGAGAATGGCTTGACAATAGCGATAGAGTACGCTATGATAGCACGCGTTACGAAGTCTCTTTGGGGTATCGTTCAACGGTAGGACGGCTGACTCTGGATCAGTTAATTGGGGTTCGAATCCCTGTACCCCAGCTTATAAAACGGCTTGTAGAGCCGCTTGAAGCACTCGTCTTTAATAAAGAGAAGGGTGCTCTTTTTTGCCCAATTTTGCCTTCAGAAGTTAACTGACTTTCCCCTATTAGTGTATCAGGTTTGTTGAAAGGTTGGAGACTGAGAGTCAATCAATCAGCGTGCACGAGGCAAACAAGGTGATAAACCATGCTTAGATAGGGTGAATGCTATTCTCATCAGTTAGCTGGACAACATCCTTACAATATATAGTATACTATTTTCCATAAATAGTTTAATCGGAGGCTGAGCAGGCTCATTTTGTCTGTATATCAATGGTTGGCAAGTAGAGAAAAACAGGCAAGGCAGTGTTATAATAAAAAACGTATATTTACTCTTCTCTTCTGCTACTGGGAGGTCCAAAAACTATTCTTCGTTGAAAAAAGACCGTGCAAAAATTCATGAGTTGACACACCTTGTCGACGTGTACATGCTATGTTATATTTCTGTATAGAGTTTGCATAATGGTTAGGTGTAAGGAGGATAGAACCGATGGTTATAGCTCAAACCCACTTTGCAGAGACTGCCTCAACTATAGATGAAACTGATGCTCTCCCTATAGTAGAAAATGTACAAGAAATCTCGACAGGTGATGAAACGGAGGAAGAGTTAGAGCAAGAAAGACTGGTCATGCGTGCTATGCAGGGTGATGAGGCTGCGTTCAGTGAAATCGTCGATCAATATAGCACACTTATGTTGCGTACCGCATCGATGATTGTAGGTGATCGTGATATCGCAGAGGACGTAGTGCAGGATGCGCTCATCCAGGCATGGCACCACTTAAGTGACCTGCGCAAAGCAGGAGCGCTACGACCATGGCTCATGCGCATTGTTGTCAACCAGTGTATTAGTTTCAAGCGTAGATTAACGCGAACGGCCAACTTCATGCGGCAGGCGTTATCGGAGCAAGAGACGGACCTGATTGCGCAGGCCGCGGACGACCACAAGGGGCGGATGGAGCGGGATTGGGACCTGGCGCAGGCTATCGAGAATCTTCCGATGAAGCAGCGCGTCGTTATCATTCTCCATTATTACAATAGCATGACACTACCCGAAATGTCGAGCGCGCTCCAGACATCGGAAAATACGCTGAAGAAGCGTATTCAAGCGGCGTTAACCAATCTTCGTCGTATGCTGCATACGTCACCGCTCGATGAGGATGAAAGTGTGCAGAGTGGCATGAATGCATATATCTCCCTCGCGTAGATGCATCTATTCCTTTCTCTTATAGAACTTGTTCTATAGATATTTTTCAACTCTTTACACCATACTCTTAATGTTAACGCATTTTTAACCCGCTTCATATCGCAATTTCCTTTTTACCCTGCTACAATGCTATCACCTAGTAGTGTGAAGTATATTCACACCAATACATAAAGCTTTAAGAACAATGTGTTTTCATGGGCCACTTTCTTTTATAGTAAAGTTAATACTATGCTGGAAGGACAGAAAGGGCACATGCTCTATTATTCTTGTAGCGACGCCTTACAATATAGATGGAGGATGAGAAGTGGAAGGGATAGGTTGGAATATTGTATGGGCAGTCTCCCTCGCCCCTGATCAAGACATGCTTCCCAGCGAAGAAACAATTGGGATACTACCAACACGGTCATTGACAACACATGATAGAAGGATAGCAACATCCTTTTTCCCATCCTTTCAAGCAGATATCGAAACAATCCTCTCGCCGCGACCAGAGGAGAACCTCCTTCTACGCTCCTATCGTGCTGCGCAACAGGGGCAGAGAGAAGAAAAGCGTGGGCGATATCATCGTACCTTTTCCCAACATAAAAAACAATTTCGGTTCATACAATGGAGATTCGCTGTTTAAATGCAATAAATTATTAGTTCATCAATGAAATGATAGAGCAATGCGAAGAAATGCTATTTCTGGGTTGGAGTGGAGGTGGACATGGATGGAGGAAGAAATCTTTCTTTCGTACAAACGCATGCGATCGTTGAATCAGAGAGTACTCGTTTTCTCCCGAGCACGATTGTTAAGAGGGAGAGGCTGGTGCCTTCAGGCGTATGGCATTATTTTATTGCTGCGTGCACACTTGCGAGTACGACGGGGACATATATCATTATTGCCCGCGAGTTAGGACCCAAAACATTCGGCATTTACCTGCTGATACAATGGCTCACCACAATCTCTATTCCACTTCTAGGAACCGGAATGGCTCCGCTCAACAGTCGAAACGTTGTGCTTGTGCAGAGCAAGGAGCCACCGCGCCTGATGGCGGGCGTTTTTTATTTTTTGTGGTATCGTCAACATCTCAGCATTGTGTTTTATTGTCTTTTTTCCGCGGTCGTAGCATTTGTGTTGACAAAATATCTGCACATCTTCGCGCTCGACCTGCTCTTACTGGCTGGACTCGCGACCTTGCCGGTTATGCTGAGCGGGGTCGCTGGCACGACATTGCGCAGTCTTCATCGCAACAGCATTCTTACGGTCTTGCACCTGCTGGGTGCGATGGTAACATTGTTGTTAGTGCTCATTGCGACCCGGCTGAGTGGTCGTCCCATCGAAGCGTTTTTACTGGCTTTCGCGATGGCGAATACTTTTACTTTGATTCTGGCGATCATTTGCATCATACGCCTGTTGCCACTTGACCAGGCGCAGAAGCCCGGCATTTTTCTCAAAGAACGATTACGCGATGGGCTGCATCATTCCTGGTTTCTATTCGCGCTCGACGTGATCATCTGGCAACATGGAGAGCTGCTCTTTTTAGCCTGGCATATAGCGCCCTCCGAAATTGGTTTTTACACATTAGGCGCGCTGGTTAGCGCGAAAATGATCGATGTAGCACCAATGCTCTTCTCCTACTGGCTTTTTCCATTGCTTGCACGCGCTCTGCCACACTATCGTTTTCTCAATCCATACGACGCGTTTGTACGTACTTCATACTCGATTGCTTTCCTGGCCGTGCCATTGTGTGCAATCAGTATTCTCGCCACCCCATTCCTGGTAGCTTTTCTTTTGGGCACAGCCTATCTACCATTGGTGCGACCGATGCAGATCTTGCTTATCGCAACAGCGTTCGGCAGCGTCGCAACGGTAGGGTTGACCTATCTATCGCACTACACACCTATAGGCAAAACACCGATACATATGCTACAGGTGCGCTGTACCATCGGGGTTGCGATATTCAAAATCGTGATCGCGATTCCTTTCATTCTCATGGGAGGTATGCTGGGCGCTGCGCTTGCCAGTACGCTTGCGCAGATCATTTCTTCGCTGTTAACTCTTTTCACCTGCAAGAAGATGTTGGTTTACTATAACAAAACTTCAAAATAGGATGAAAACTGGCACACGATCCAGGCGAAAAGAACGTTCTTTTCTTACAAGAAACCATCTATGAACGCGCAAAATAAGTTTCCAAATTATCTAAACTATCCAAGCGGCTACACATATACACGACCGATCAAGGCAATGCATAGTGAACGACGCGAAAGAGGACAACGTACACACTGTCCTCTTTTTAGCATCATCATCTGCACCTACAATCGACGCAATATCGTGCTCGCGGCCCTGGCGAGTCTACGCAAGCAGACACTTGGTTATGAGCAGTTCGAAGTCGTCGTTGTCGACAACAACTCGACCGATGGGACGTTCAATGCGGTCCAAACTTATCTGGCGACAGACTTGCCCTACAAACAGAGGGGAGAAAAGACGTGGCAGGCACGATGTGTGCTGGAAATGGAAGATGGTCTGGTAGCGGCCAGGCAAACAGGACTCAGGGAGACCAGCGGAGAAATTGTGGTCTTTCTCGACGATGATACCATCGCTGATACGCGTTTTTTGGAATGTTTGCAAAAAGCATACGAGGAAACCAATGCAGACGCTATTGGAGGGCGTGTTGATCTGCATTGGGAAGCGCCACGACCATATTGGCTTAGCGAAGATGTGCTTGATACGCTTGGATATTTCGCGCCCTTTAAAACACGAGGCATTCTGCCGGATGATCTCAATTTTAGCAGTAGTTGCTTCTCCATCAAACGAGTCGTTCTGCAAGTGCTTGACTCGTTCTCACCATCATTAAGTAAACGATGTAGGATGCCAATTAAGGCCGACGTGAATGATTTATGTCGGCGTTTACGTCAGGTCGGGTATCGCATATGGTATGAGCCTTCCGCGTGTGTTTTACATCGCGTGCCAGCTGCTCGCTTAGAGCGCAGTTATTTCATCGGCAGGGCATATTGGGATGGGCGGGCGGAAATACTGGAACAGTATGCCGACAGCAACTACCGGGGAGCGATGGGCGACTCTTTTCTAGAGACGCTGCGCTCACTCGTACCGGATGTACGCACGATGCTCACCATCGCGTTAGGGCACCAACTCCTGCTCTTCCTGGCCCGCAAACCCGCTAGCGAGCGGATCTACGCCGCTATGGCGCGGGCACGCATATGGGGCCGCATCCAACAACAATTCTTATTGAGCAATCACGCACCTATTACAGCACGTATGCCAGCCGTGCTGATCATATGTAGCGATGAGCGGAGCGTCCTACCACTCATGCAAGGATTAAAGGCGGAAGACATCCATTGCGAGGCAAGCGTGCTCGCTCTTCCTTTCACCTGGATGTGGCGTTATCGAGCACATCAGGAGCAACGCATCGGAGTAATTCACCTGTACAATCCTGGTGCGTTTTGTCTAAATATATGGCAACGCCAATTGTTTTTGTTGAAACTGTGGTTAGCGCACAGGTTAGGCTTGCTCGTTGTCAGCAGTGATAATGGCGGTTGGTGGCACAATATACGCAATAAACGCGCGCTTGTACACCGATTATTCGAGAAAAAGACATTCGTACACAGTGATTTAATTCATACGTGCACACCGATTGAAAAGCTGTACGATAGCGCTCGTATACGCAGACGAGCCTATTTTCATGCTCATCCTGGTATGATCGGCATGCTGTCCCAATTGATGGAACGCAAGCGGTTGTACAAACATTTCGGCCTGCCAAAGCAAAAAAGCTTTGTCTACCTCTGCTTCGTTGAAGCACAGAGCGAGCGGGAGACCTTGCGGCTCATCGATGCCTTTACAGCAATGCAAATATACGCTGGAGAGACGAGTGAGTCTTCATCATCTGAAGCACACCTATTGTTGATTGGTAAAGTGGAGAAGAAGAGAACAGTGCGCAAGATGAGGGCAAGAGTCGAACTCAATGCAAATGTTCATATGTTCCCATCATGGGATGAGGAAGATCTTGCCTACGCGATCGAGGTAGCGGATGTGCTTGTGTTACCTTATCTTGCATACAGAGCGGCGGGGATACCGGAGCAAGCAATGCTCTTTTACAGCTATGAGCGCATCGTCGTCGCGCCCGATTTACCACGCTTTCAAGAACTACTGCCACTTTATGCCAGCGTCCTTTTCGATCCTAGCAGTCAAACCTCATTGACGCAGGCATTGTTCGTTGCGCGCACACGATCTTATCACCATACCGATCAGGAGGCCAGGATGCTTGCGTACAAACAGAGCTGGCAGGGGTACGCTCATGCGATGATCGCGTCCTACCATCCTCTGCTAGCGAAGAGAGCACAGGAAGAGTAGTACTATCTAGCTAAAAAGATATGAAACTTTTTTGCAGAGATAAAAATGGCTTATGGTAAGACCAGAGCGCGTGGATCATGCTGAGAAGGATGCAGGTCAGTGTATACGTCGAGCGACATCGATAACGGCAATAGGTGATGTGCGTGCAGCTAGCGTTGGCAATCGTCTATAATATTGGGCAATAGAAACATATCAGCAATCGAGACCTGGCAAGAGGTTGATTATAAAGGAAAGCCCGACGAGCAGAAAACATGAGTGAGGTTACGATTTGAATCGTTCACATTTAGCGCGTGAGATTGTAGAGATAGTTGCGCTTACATTGCTTATTTTTATCGTTGTTCGCTTTGTCCTACAGACGTACCATGTAGATGGTGCAAGCATGCAGCCTGGATTGACGACACAGGAGTACGTGATGGTGAATAAGACCGCGTACCTTTTCCAGTCGCCGGAGCGTGGAGATGTGATTGTATTTCATTATCCCCACGACACCACCCAGGATTATATCAAGCGCGTGATCGGCCTGCCAGGCGACACTATTCAGACGGACAGCACACATGTGTGGGTCAACGGGAAATTGCTGAATGAGCAGGCATATATCAGTTCATCCTACAACCAGATCGGTAACTCGTGGAAAGTGCCACCGAACCAATATTTTGTCATGGGGGATAACCGACCGGTGAGCGAAGACTCGCGCAGCTGGGGGTTTGTGCCTAGAAGTTATATTGTTGGCAAGGCCGCGCTCGTCTTCTGGCCGCTCAACAAGTTGCACTTCATTAGCACGTATCCCAGTGTTTACACGGAACTTATGAAATAAGGGTGCAGATACTTTTTCAAGCTTCATCGCGTCATCCATCGCGCATGCACAGCTTGTTCCATGCGCTGGATAGCGCATGAAGCTTGGTGGATCAGTAGTGCTTAATCGGGAATGTTGCGTTCGCGGGGAGCGAGGGGAATTTCAGCGCCAAGCTGTTGTAAAATGCCTGCAATACCTCCGCCAGGCAGTGGCTCGAACAGCATCTTCTTCACAACATTATCTTCCACATTGTAGAGTAGAGATGTTTGCGGTAGCACAATCTCGATGCCGGTCGCCTCGATAGTCGCCACGCCGAAGAGAGGTAGATTAAGATCGCCCTTTTGTGTACCAATGATAGTACATTGAGCATGGACATGAAAATTCGTCTCCGGCTCTCTGTTTGTCTGTACCGCGTCAAGATTGTAGGTAAAATCGGGCATAGCGGCAAGCAATTCGCTCTGGACAGCAAGATACTGGCTTTTATTCAAATGCTGCGGAGCCAGTCCTTCAAGCTCGAAGTCATCCGATAGCAGCGTAGCGGCCAGTTCCATGTCTCCCGATTGGAGAGCCGCCATCACTGTCTTCACTGTCTCAATTGCGCTCATAGCATAGGCTCCTTCTTTTCACAAACACAAAAACATACCACGTATCCTCTCACTATGACACGAATGGGCATAATGAAGAGGATACGTACTGCACTACTGACATGCATTGCATCCTCTCCGTCTCTGGCACCCGTGTGGTGTGCCCTACGCGACGGAGGGGATGCAATGCATAGTAAAACTTGGGTTTGGAGCTTAGCTTTCCACTATCTCGACAAAATGGATGGGGTCGCCGGATTGGCGGTCGCGCTGGGGATCGCGCTCACGGATGGTGCGGAGCACATCCAGGCCTTTGCTTACCTTGCCGAAGACACCGTGACGACCATTCAAGTGAGGAGTAGGCCCATAGGTGATGAAGAACTGAGACCCATTGGTGTTGGGGCCAGCATTCGCCATAGAAAGGACGCCTTCGCTATCGTGTTTCAAAGAGAGCGCGCCACGCTCATCATCGAAACGATAACCAGGACCACCCGTACCGGTGCCGGTAGGATCACCACCTTGCGCCATAAAGCCGCCGATGACGCGATGGAAGGTGGTATTGTTATAAAAACCTTCGCGAGCTAGAAACACAAAATTGTTCACGGTAACGGGTGCCTGAGATGCGAACAGATCAACGGTGATATCGCCTTTATCTGTATGGAAGATCGCCGTATATTTTTTATTGGGATCGATCTGCATGGCTGGTGGAGTGCTGTACTGTTTTGCCACGAATCTGCTCCTTCACAACTAGA
>CAZZWK010000019.1:54346-57606 GCA_964657925.1 uncultured Dictyobacter sp. | reverse complement strand
TCACAACTAGAAGGCGACCATTGCGGTCGCCTTTTTCTCTTTTCATAATTTCCAATGTAGAAGTGGAAACCATTCTATTGTACCTTATAGCAGCAAGTTTGATGGAAAACAAGCGCTTATCAGGACGCGGGCACAACGATTACATAGTTCATCACGTCCGGAGTGATATTTTTATCGCTATCGCTCGGGCCTTGAATCTTCTGCGCAACGTTGAGCCCCTCGACGACATGACCGAAGAGGTTGTAACTCTTCTGGAGCAGTTTGCTGTTGTCGCCCGTATCGATGAAAAACTGGCTCCCATTGGTATTGGGACCAGAATTCGCCATAGCGACCGTGCCAGCGGTATAAGTACCCTTTACCGGCTCATCACTGAATTTGTAGCCAGGGCCACCGCTGCCAGTGCCAGTGGGGTCGCCGGTCTGCGCGATCATTAAACTACCAGAAGTACTAAGTACGCGGTGAAACTTCAGACCATCATAAAAATGGTTTTGCGCGAGAAAAACAAAATTATTCACGGTCTTGGGAGCATCTTTAGGATCGAGTTCAATCACAATGAGACCGATATTGGTGTTGATACCCGCGCAATAGGTTTTGGAATCGTTGACAACATTTTTCGCGCCGCTGTACGTGTGGCTGGTTTTCGAGATATCAGCGGCGGTCGGTGCACCGGAGCGAGTGATTTGGCTGACGATGGAGGGCTTGACGCAAGGAGAGGCGGCATCGTCAACGGTCGGTGTAACCTGTGGACGTGGCGTTGCCTTCGCACCGATAGCTGTCTTTGTGTTCGTCTTCGGTGGTAACGCGAAAGGCGGTAGGTGATATGTATGAAGAACTAGAAAAAGTCCGCCGATGATCAGTACAAAAAGAATGATTGAGGCCCAGGGATAACGTGCAATGCCACGCGGCGACGTTTTTCTTCCAGGATCTAAGCGGCGTGGTGGATCTTTGACTGCTACATTTGTTTGCAATGGAGTCGCGTGCTGTCTGGCGATAGCCGCCGCACGTCTTGTTGCTGCACGTTTAGTCGTTTTTGGCATAAGATATGTATCGACACTCCTTTTTCTTAAACATGATACACCAGAACCTGTGGAGTCTTTGATCGAGAATACCCACCGACCTTCCGCGGTCGAGTTCTGTAGTTCAAGCCTTCTTATCTTCTATTATTTAGCTTAACGAGTGGAGGCAAATTGTAGTATCCGTATTTGCAGCAATTTACGGAACGGATGGTGAAAGAGCACTGTATCTAGCCACTTTGTACCATCTTGCGTAGCACCGATTATAGTAGATGAGGACATTCCCGTCAATCTAGAAGACAATAGGAAGTTTTCCTATGATGTTTATACACACACTGAAATGGATTTTGTGGATAAGTGTGTTTTTTTGGTGGATAACAATGGGGATAACTCTCATAGCTGTGTGGATAAAAGCGATAGCGTCCCTGTCTTTAGCTATATTATACTCTATTACTTCTTTTATACGTATGAGATATCCACATTTCCACATTTTTCGAACGTCATGCACATTTGATTTCGAGTAAAATATCCGTTACACTTGGTGCACACGAGACAAACGCACGGCAAGAAACTCTCATTTCATCGTTGGATAAAAGTGAGGGTGCGGGATATTTTTTTCTCTTTTTTGCTGGAAGTGGCTAGCAAAGAATGCTACTTATTGTATGGGTAATTATCAAGAGAAATACGACTTTTATGCTATAGCACGAGTCTATACAATAGTAAAAGATAAAACAGTAGGTTCTTGTAGATTGTTGGAGTTGCAGACGTGGAAAAATTGTTGCCGCAAAATATTGAAGCGGAAAGTGGCGTACTCGGGAGCATCATCATCGATCCTGAGGCTATTATGCAGGTCGCGGATTTTTTGACCGCGGAAGATTTCTATCGAGACGCCCACCGCACCATTTATGAAACAATTGTGCAGCTTTATGAGCAACGTGAGCCAGCCGACTTTATTACCATCTGCGACGAGCTAGAACGCAAGAACAAGCTGGAAGATATCGGCGGAGCGAGCTACATTACTTCGCTGATCAATCAGGTACCAACCAGCGGCAACATCGAGTATTACGGGCGCATTGTCGAGCGCACCGCTATTTTGCGGCGTCTGATTCATGCCGCGGGACAAATCGCGGCAACCGCATACGAAGAGGGCGATGCGGATGCCGCCCTCGATACGGCAGAGAAACTGATCTTTGGTATCACGCAGCGACATGCCCGTTCGGACTTCTCCATGTTGCGCGATCTGCTTTCGGATTACATGAACAAACTCGACCAGTTGCACGAACGCAGGGGATCGATTGTGGGTGTGCCCACCGGTTTCACCGACCTGGATCGTCTGACCGGAGGGTTACAAAAATCAGACCTGATCATTCTGGCGGCGAGGCCCGCGGTAGGAAAGACGAGTCTCTGCCTGAGCCTGGCACATAACGCAACCGTAAAATACAAACAATCGGTGGCTATTTTCAGCCTGGAGATGAGTAAAGAACAACTGGTGCAGCGTTTACTTTCAATGGACGCGGGCATAGACCAGCAACGTCTGCGCACCGGCTGGATCGAGGATGACGAGTGGGAACGTATCATTGATGGTATGGAACGCCTGGCAGAAGCCAATATCTGGATCGACGATACCGCGGGCATCTCGACGATGGAGATGC
Source organism: uncultured Dictyobacter sp. (assembly GCA_964657925.1). GTDB lineage: Bacteria > Chloroflexota > Ktedonobacteria > Ktedonobacterales > Ktedonobacteraceae > Dictyobacter. Next base: position 54,941 of record CAZZWK010000019.1, on the reverse strand, counting down.
GCAGCAAGGCGCGACGCCTGAAGGCGGAACACGGTGTAGACCTGATCATCGTCGATTACTTGCAATTGATGCAATCGACGGCGGCAGGCAGCAAACGCAACGAGAATCGGGTGCAGGAGATTTCCGAGATCAGTCGCAACCTAAAAGGACTGGCGCGTGAACTGGATGTTCCGGTGATGGCGCTGGCGCAGCTTTCACGTGCGGTCGAGAGCAGACAATCGAAGGTGCCGCAATTGTCGGATTTACGCGAAAGTGGCTGTGTTACTGGGGAAACACTTGTTTATCTACCAGACAAAGGTGAGTACCGTCGCATTGATTCTTTATTAGAGATTCAGGGTTTTCATGCTCTTGCCCTTGATCCACAGACATGGAAACTAGAATCAAAAGCGATCACCCATGTTTTTACGACTGGTCGAAAAAACGTCTTCAAGATGAAAACGCGATTAGGCAGAACCATTCGTGCAACGGCTAATCACAAATTTTTGACATTTCAGGGGTGGAAGCGATTAGATGAAATTACTGAGCATATGCACATAGCGTTGCCACGTACTTTACCAGGACCACAAGTAGCGACAATGACACAAGAGGAGTTGGC
>CAZZWK010000019.1:0-54246 GCA_964657925.1 uncultured Dictyobacter sp. | reverse complement strand
TGCCACGTACTTTACCAGGACCACAAGTAGCGACAATGACACAAGAGGAGTTGGCACTATTAGGTCATCTTATTGGCGATGGTTGTACACTTCCACGTCATGCGATGCAATACACCACAGTGGATGAAGACTTAGCGCAAGAGGTTATCTCTTTAACAAAAAAAATTTTCAAAGAGGATATAACAACACGTATTCAATGGGAAAGCGCAAAAGAACGTCCAGGAGGCTGGTATCAAGTCTACTTATCAGCATCGCACAGGCTCACACACGGTGTTCACAATCCTATTATGGAGTGGCTGAACGCGATGGGAGTGTATGGATTGCGCTCTTATGAGAAATTTATACCTGCATGTATATTCTCGCAACCTATTGAAGGCATTGCTCGTTTCCTAAGGCATTTATGGTCAACCGATGGATGCGCCAGCTTTACAACACAGAGGGCTATCCCTAAAGTGTACTATGCTACAAGTAGCCCAATACTAGCGCAAGGAGTACAAGCGCTGCTTTTAAGACTAGGAATAAATGCCCGTGTGATTCGCCTTCCCCAAAAAGGGAGGGGACGTGACCAATATCATGTTGATATTAGTGGTAAACCAGATTTAGAGCAATTTATTACATTAGTAGGCATTGCAGGAAAGCGTAAGCAGCAAATATTAGAACAAATACACACTCATATCAGTGGCTATGTCACAAACACGAACAGGGACATTATACCTAGTCTGGCTTGGTGTGATATTGTAGTGCCAGCAATGGCAACGATTGGTATGACCAGTAGGCAGTTACAATCTGGTATTGGGCTAGCCTATTGTGGTACGAGTTTGTATAAGCAAGGTATGGGTAGAGAACGTGCATTGCGTGTCGCGACGACAGTCCAGTCTATAGAACTAGCAGCTTTAGCACAAAGCGATGTGTACTGGGATGAGGTTATCTCTATCGAGCCAGATGGGGAAGAGCAGGTCTATGACATGACGGTCGAAGGACACCATAATTTTGTGGCAAATAATATGATTATTCATAACTCAATCGAGCAAGATGCGGATATTGTAATGTTTATTTATCGAGATGATGTTTATAATCCTGACACGGAACGCAAGAATATTGCGGACATTATTGTGGCGAAACACCGCAATGGGCCGGTTGGCGAGGTCAGCCTCTATTTCCAGGCCAACCAGACACGTTTTAGTGACCTGGAAGTCTCACCACCAATGGATGAAGAGTAAACGGGGGTGAAGATACGATGACAATATATAGCGGGCCTTCAGGATTCAATGGCTTCCCGAGTGGAAAAAATCCCTATGTGCCGATTCCTGAAGTCTTTTTTACACAACTGCTGCCAGAGATCGAAGATAGCGCAGAACTCAAGGTGACGTTGCATATCTTTTATCTGTTGGCGAAGCAGCAGGGAAGTTTGCGCTGCACGAGTGATCGCGATCTTTTCAACGATCAGTTATTGCTGCGAGGATTAAAACGACGTGGAGATTTGCGACCACCGCAGGAAAGAATTCGTCTAGGATTGGAACAGGCGGTCGCACGTGGTACACTATTAAAAATACAATTACGCCTGGGTGGAACGGTCGAGGAGGAATATATTTCCTGGTATTTTTTCAATACAACACGAAGTCGCAAGGTGGTGGCAGAATTGCAAGGAGGCGAGATGATGCCAGTGAATGTGTTTACACAAAATGAACATATGCAGACAAAAAATGAGCAAGATGGGCGCATATTACAAGAAAACACGGTGCTGACAGTTGCAGCGGGTATGTATGCTGAAAATACGAGAGGGCTAAATGAGAGAGGGCCGCAGCAAATCCAGGTCAAGGTAGAGCGCCCGAATATTTTTACGTTATATGAACAAAACATCGGTCTTTTATCACCAATCATCGCTGATCAATTAAAAGATGCCGCAGACCAGTATCCAGCGGAGTGGATCGAGGAAGCTTTTCGAGGAGCGGTCGAGCAAAATAAGCGTAAGTGGAGCTATGTACGTGCTATATTACGACGATGGGAAACAGAAGGCAGGTAAGGTATGGAGCGTTTAAACGAAATACTGGGTAGAACACCACAGCGGCAACAGGCGCGCTCCGCGCAACGACCTTATCAGGAAAGTGTGCCGGAGGGGCAGGTCCGCGATACGCGAGATACACAAACTCAAAATGGACGACAGCGCTCCGACGAGCCAACGACACGGCCTGTTCACCGCTATCCATCCTTTATGCAAAGCGCTCAGTCGCGTTACTCTGTCGCGTCAAATTCTGAGCCTTCCGGGCCTTCACAACCCGCAAAACCCGCGTATAATCACTATCGGAATCTGCAGGAGCAGACAAACCAGATCGATAATTTCGCAGAACGTACGCGTGCTCCTGGTCAGCACACGAATTATCGAAACCAGAATCCTCCACAGCAGGACTATCGTAGACAACGTCCACCGCAGCCGCAGCAGTATTCGCGCATGGACAGTGGCACAGACTACCAGTTGCATGGCCGTCCCCAATATGAAGAGCCACGTATCGAAGCACTACCGTCGCGCCAGACAGCTGATTTCTCCAGCAAAAACTATCCACATGCTGGGCAGCCGCGACGTGCCGATGACTATTCGCCCTCGTTGCACTCAGACGCGCTCGACGAATGGGAAGTGGGCGGTATGGGATATGGTGATTGGGAGAAAGACGATCCAGCCGCTTATGAGGAAGAGGAGATACAGATCATAGAAGATGACGAAGCATCGCCCTCTATCTATCAGGTATACCCTGCACGCTCGATGAACGCGGAGACGCCAGCAGCGTATGCTCCAATCGATATCCCTGGCAGTAATCAGAAACGCGACTATCAGGAATACGATGGCTACGAACAGTATCCCTCTCTGCCACATGCCTCGCAGTCAACGACCCAGAGCTCGACGTATCGGCATGCACATGAAGGACAGGAATATCAACAACGCGTAACACAACCGCTCGACCCGCAAATGATCACGGACATCAACCGCGAGTCCAGGCAAGTACAATCAGCGCAACTTACCCAATCAACTGATCAGCGTATTTTACGTGCGTTGCGCAAAACAGCATCGGAAACGAAGATAGAACCTATCAAATTACCCGAAACGATAGATACGGTAAACACACCGAAAGCACCCTGTCCTCGCTGTCATGGCGCGGGCTATTTGCGTGCCAATGTGCCGTTTGGACATCCGAATTTTGGCAAGCCGGTGCAGTGCGAATGTAAAGAGGCTGAACAAAGAGACAAACGACGCCAGCAACTGCGCGAAATGTCGAATATGGATAGCTTTCGCGACCATACGTTCAAGACATTCAGGAATTCTATCATTGGTGTGAAAGAGGCCTATCAGATTGCGGTCGAATTCGCGAATGATCCTGATGGCTGGCTATTGCTGGTGGGACCAAACGGCTGTGGCAAGACACACCTTGCAGCCGCGATTGCGAACCAGCAGCTATTGAGAGGTGGAGTTGTGCTTTTCGAAGCCGTGCCCGACCTGCTCGACCATCTGCGGGCTGCATTTGCGCCTAGCGCGACCGAAGTCTACGACCAGCTGTTTTCGAAGATGCGCGAGGCCGAACTGCTGATACTCGATGATCTGGGCGCGCAACAAAGCTCACCGTGGGCGAACGAAAAGCTTTTTCAGTTGCTGAACTATCGCTATAACATGGGAGCACCCACCGTGATTACTGCGAACCTTCGTGGGATGACAGCGGTTGACGAGCGAGTGCGTTCTCGTTTGGATGATCACTCTCTGGTGAGACGAGTGAATATGGATCATGTGCGCGACTATCGACCAAACAATACCAGAAAACGGTAGTTGGTGGGGAGAATGGCACCGGTGGACCGTGAGCAAATGCATGGTAAGAGATGTTGGGGCAGGGACGTTGGGGACATCCCCATCTCTTGCCCTACGTGAAGTGTAGATGAGATAAATGATGTGTCAGGATCGAGGGGGCAGCGGTAAAAAGTTCGTGTATACAATTCTATTTCTTGCATTTCCATTTCTTGCACTCGCCTTGTGGAAGTGCTATCATGATGTCAAAACGTTCCTCTATTAAGAGGCTTTCCTCTGCACATTCATTTTTTACGATGATCTTCTCTTTTTTCAGAAAGAGGAGACCGCACATAGATAAGAAGGAGCGAACATGACTAAGTTTGATCCGTACGATCCCAAATGGATCAAAGAGTCCCGCGAAGTTCTTGAGCCGCGAGGCATTATTCCAAATGTCATTACGGACACACCTCGTGGCACCTATGGCTCGGACCTTTTCTCACGCTTGTTGAAAGAGCGCATCATCTTCATTGGCACGCCAATCGATGATATGGTCGCCAACAGCGTTGTGGGACAGTTGTTGTACCTACAGAGCGAAGATTCGACCAAAGACATTCAGATGTACATCAACTCCCCAGGCGGCAGCATCTACGCTGGTCTCGCAATCTACGATACCATGCAGTATCTGCGACCCGACGTTTCCACCGTTTGTATGGGCATGGCGATGAGTATGGGCGCGGTCTTGCTGGCCGGTGGCGCGAAAGAGAAACGCTACTGCTTGCCGAACTCGACTATGTTGATCCACCAGCCACTTGGTGGTGCCGAAGGTCAAGCCGCGGATATCGAGATTACCGCTCGTGAGATTCTGCGCTTACGCCGCAGCCTGTATGATATTCTTGCCTATCACACGGGTCAGACACCTGAGCGCATTCTACAAGACTCGGACCGCAACTACTACTTGACTGCCCAGCAGGCGGTAGAGTACGGACTGGTCGACGATGTCCTTACATCGACGCACGAGTAACTGTTGACGTGAGCGTATAACTCGCGAAGACACTGTCTCAGCCTGTCTCGTCTGAGAAAATGGGGCCGGGTAGGTCACGTCTGATGAAAAAGATGGCGTGACTTCTCCGGCTCCTTTGTTGTCTCACCCTTTCTAGTGCATTCAGCAAATCATACGGGAGGGAAAGTCATACGCGCCCACAAGGGGACGCGCCTACGCGGGTTACCTGATCAAAGTAGTACGAATGATATAACGACATGGCGATAAAACTATAGATCATAGAGGTAGGACGTGACTCCCAATCTACGCAATTTCTTGTTCGAGACGCTTTATAAGAATCGCTATCTCTATCGTTTCGCCAGCACCGTGCCTTTCGCGGGCCAGTGGCGTACATGGCAGAAGCAGGTTTTACCGCGTCTGCAAGGCCATGACGTACTTGAGCTTGGTTGCGGGCTGGGCGATTTACTCGCCGATATGCTGGAAGATGGTTATATGTGTCGTGCGATCGAACAGTCGCCAGAAATGGTGCAGGCGGCGCGCACGACACTCGGTCGTCGCAAAGTAGGAGTAGATTCCTGGGTGATTCAAGGCGAGGCACAGCACCTACCTTTCGTGGATAGCGCATTCGATAGCGTTGTTAGCACATTTCCGGCAAACTATATTTTTGATGCGGATACGATCGCGGAAGTCGCTCGCGTACTGCGACCGGGGGGACGGTTGATTATTGTACTGGGAGGCGAGCTATTGCCTGTGGGCTATTTTCAACCACTCCTGCTACTGCTACATGTTTTTGTGTATGGCACACGTGGCTTTTTCCGTCAAGGGGGACAACCGTCAGCAACGCAAACAGCAGCGGATGGTATAGCGACGGAGGAATTACCCGCTAAAGCAGTGGGCGCACTCATTCCTTTAGAGCAGTTCGGGCTACGACGACGCGCACAACGCGTCTACAGCAAACGTTGGGAAATATTTATGCTTCTCGGAGAGAAGTCAACAGCCGAACAATTCTGACGATGGTGGGACATATTCCAAAGCAAAAGAAACAGTAAAGTAGTTAATGCTATGTCGATATTCAGCGAACAATTAAGCGACACATATCCGCATTTAGCGCGAGCATTCGAGGGAATTCCGCAAGGTGAAGCACATTTGCAGCGCATGCGCGATCTCAATGCCTCGTGGCAGCGCATGTTTTATACAAACGATGCTGGAGGAAACGCGGCGCGCTCCTATCGAGAGGTTGTTGTACACGAAGCAAGGCCTACAGTAGATGCGAGCGATACATTCGACATTATTTATGCTGGCGGTGGCTTGAACGTGCTCCATGCAGCGGTGATGACGAGACGCTATGGTTTGCGCGTGCTGGTATTTGATCGCTTCACTATTGGAGCGGTCCATCGCGAATGGAATATCTCGCGCGAAGAGTTACAAGAACTGCTGGATGTAGGACTACTCACACCTGAGGAGCTACAATCCGTCGTTCAACGTGAGTATACTGATGGGCTGGTGCGTTTTCACGCGGACAATGTCAGTGTGCCGCCAGCAGAATTGCATCTCAACAATGTGCTCAATATCGCCATTGATGCGGAAAAGCTTACCGCGCTCTGCATCAAAAAGATTCGGGAGCACCAGCCGGAGAGCAGTTATCCCAATATGTTACTGCACAACACTACATTTCTCCAGAGTGCAGTAGAATCTCAACAACGAGTTGTGGTGGACGTATTGAGCGATAGCGGCGAAGGCAAGAGTTACGCGGCGCGTTTGCTCATCGATGGCATGGGTTCGACATCGCCGATCGCCTGTCAATTGAATTGTGGTCGTCCGTTCTCGCTGGTCTGCCCAACGGTGGGGACGGTTGCGCGTGGTTATAGGCAAGGCACTGCAGCGGGTGAAATCGATACCACCATCGGTGAGGTGCTGGTGTCAACGGAGGATGCGCGTAAGGGACGACAATTGATCTGGGAAACCTTTCCTGGCGTCGATGATCAGGTAGCGATCTACCTTTTTTACTATACCGAGGCGGCCCAATCCGTCGATTTGTTGAGGCTATTCGACGACTTTTTCGCGCTCCTGCCTGCCTATAAAGATACGAACAACGTTGAGATCGTCAAACCGGTCTACGGATTTATCCCTGCTGGCTACAATATCAAGCTGCCATGGGAAAAAGAAAACAAAGTACTGGCGACCGATCGCGTGCTTTCGCTCGGCGATGCAGCTGCATTTCAATCGCCTTTAACTTTTTGTGGTTTCGGCTCCTATGTACGCAATCTGCGGCGTATTACAACCTTGCTGGCACAAGCACTACAAGATGATTGCCTGCAAGCAGATGATCTCAACCGCATTCGGGCCTCTGAAGCGGTGCCCGCGGTCGCGCGTGCGTTCAGTAAGTTCATGATAGCGCGTGAACAAGAACCGAGCTGGCAGGTCAATGAAACGCTGAATGTCTTTTGCCATATTCTTGAGACGTTGGGGCCACGCATTACGAACGACTTTTTCAAGGATACGGTGAGCTGGCTGGACTACACGCGCCTGATCCTGCGCACACCAGCATACTATCCAAAAATTTATGCTTTAGCACTTAAAACGCTCAGCCCTGCTGAGATCGTTGGATGGATTAGCGCATGGCTTCAACTTGGGCGACAATCGATCGTATACACACTATATAAAGGTCTTCGCCCATGGCTTAAGTCAGCAGGTGGTGTACATATAAGAAAGAGGCAAAGACAACTTGATCCACACCTCGGTTTGCGTATTTCCGCGTGGAACGAAAGTATGGAACAGGTAGGACGTAGTAGGGGGCACTGGCAAGAGATGCGCTCCGCTCATACTGTACGACAGCGAGGTCTGCGTTTCTGGCTTGGTGGTCGTTGGCCTTCAGGATAATCTCAATCAATGTGGTGCATATCGCGCCCTGTTGCGATATAATAGAGCAAACCTTTTAAACCACTCGCGCATGGCATGGGGTCGAGAAAGCAGGTAGTGTACAATGGATAAAAAGCCGGATAATATGTACTGGCTACAAAATAATAACGACAGGCAGCAGATGCGTCCCGGCCCTGGAAGCAGACCGAACGGGCAAACGCCACAACGTCCTTCTGGTGGCATTAACCGCTGGTTGTTCCTGATCGTGGGCATTATGCTTGTTGTTTACATCTATATTACTTTCAACAACAGCACAAGCAATACGACGAACCAGCGTACGGAGTTGACGTACAGTCAATTTTACACGCAGATTCAAGATAAGAACGTCAAAACGGCCATGATCATCGGCACAACCGATATTCAGGGGCAATTGAACAAGCCGGTAACGGCAGGTGGAAATACTCAATATCATGTCTATCAATTGCCGACGCCTGATCCACAATTGACCACGTTGTTAGCGAACAATGGCGTGCAGTTCACGTATCAGAATCCGCCAGACAACTCGCTCTGGTTGACCTTACTGATCGATGTCGTGCCATGGCTTTTCTTAATTGGTGCATTTTTCTACTTCACGCGCCGATCATCGCAGGGTCAGCAAGGCATTTTCAGTTTCGGCAAAAGCCGAGCGAAGCTGATTTTGGAGGATAGACCGAGCACGACCTTCGCTGATGTCGCGGGCGTAGACGAGTCGAAATACGAGTTGCAAGAGGTCGTAGAATTTTTGAAGACGCCGGGAAAATTTCAACGCCTGGGCGGCAAAATTCCACGCGGTGTCCTGTTAGTAGGCCCTCCGGGAACTGGTAAGACGCTACTGGCGCGCGCGGTCGCGGGCGAGGCGGGCGTACCTTTCTTCTCGATGTCAGGCTCAGAATTCGTTGAAGTTCTGGTCGGTGTCGGTGCAAGTCGTGTACGTGACCTGTTCGAGCAGGCGAAAAAAGCAGCGCCGAGCATCATCTTTATCGACGAGATCGACGCGGTCGGGCGACAGCGTGGTTCGAGCATCAACACCAATGACGAGCGTGAGCAGACACTGAACCAGTTGCTCGTCGAGATGGACGGTTTCGATGCGCGGCAAGCGGTCGTTGTGATCGCGGCCACCAACAGGCCCGATGGATTGGATCAGGCATTGCTACGACCAGGACGCTTCGATCGTCGCGTCACCGTTGATCGTCCAGACTGGACTGGGCGCCTGGCAATTCTCAAAATTCACTCCAAGAAAGTACCGCTCGCTAGCGATGTCAATCTAACGGCGGTTGCGCGTTCAACGACCGGTATGGTTGGTGCTGATCTCGCGAACCTTGTCAACGAGGCTGCTTTGTTGGCCGCCAGGCGCAACCTGGATGCCGTTGACCAGAACTGCTTTGAAGAGGCACTAGATAAGATTCTACTGGGTGCTGAGCGTCCACTTGTATTGAGCGACGAGGACCTGGATGTCACGGCCTATCATGAGGGTGGACACGCGCTGACAGGTCTGCTGCTGGAAGATACGGACCCGGTGACCAAAGTGACGATTGTTCCACGCGGGCAAGCGCTAGGCGTTACGCAGTATACCCCCATCGATGATCGGTACAACTACTCGAAAGAGTACCTGCTGACACGCATCGTCACCGCTCTGGGTGGGCGAGCGGCTGAAAAAGTGGTATTCAATCGCATCACCACCGGCGCAGAAAACGATTTGCAGCGTGTCACGCAGATCGCGCGCCAGATGGTTACGCGCTGGGGTATGAGCGAGCGTCTGGGAACGATCTCGTTCAGCGAGCGTGAGAATCCATTTGCGGGCGGTGGTGATACCGGTACACCTTCGGACTATAGCGAGGAAACGGCGGAATTGATCGACGACGAGGTCAGTCGCATCGTCAATTCGTGTTACAATCAGGCGGTTAATCTGCTCATGACGTACCGGCCCGCGCTAGATCGCATAGCGCAGGAGCTACGCCGCCATGAAACGATCGACGCCAAACAGCTCGATACCATCATGGAAGAAACTGGCGCTCCGATTGCCAAGACACAATTGGAGGCGCAGGCCCAAAATGTGGGAGTGCTACTGGCCCCTCAACCATCGGCGGATGCGCCAATACCGCCGCAGGACCTGGGTTAAACTTCATTCCTGAAGAGGATGTACAGAAACGAGCCAGCAGTACAATTGTATTGGTGGCTCGTTTCTTATTAGAGCGAGTGTGAATCATGTTCCTATTCGAAACGAGCACGCATGCCAGGATACTCCTGGGTGACCGTATCAAGTACCCCGCGCGCCACCTTCATGAATGTCCCCTGAGCTTCCGCGAAAACAACGGTTTCATCATCGGCCCGTGTTATTTTTCCTTGTGCCTGCAGCATACGACCACGCTGTGATAGCAATGTGGCACGTACACGCAAGGGAACGGTGTACGGTACCGAAAGACGGTAGCGAATTTCCAGGCGACCCGTCATTGTCCAGGTGGGCTGGTTTAAAAGGAATGAGGTGCGATTGAGGGCTTCATCGAGGATAGTGGCGATAATACCACCATGGATGACGCCGGGGAAACCCTGATGTTCAGCGCGTGGCAAGAAATCACATACAATGGTTTCACCATCGAGATGAAATTCCATCTGTAAACCAAATGGATTTTTAGCGCCACAGGCAAAACACTGCTGGTAATCTGTTGTATCGTTCAGTTCCATACTGTCCCTATCCATTTTTTCTTTTCAAAGACTCTGTACTTTGTATCTTTGTACCTTGTATATGAGGAGCATCTTTGAGTTTATCACAGATCGTATTCTATGCATGAGTCTTCAGTAAGAGAGACTTTTTTACGTTATAATAGGACTACCTGTCTTCGCGAGGGCACACATGGTTTTCCCTACTCGGACAGGGTGTTCGCGCACATTGACAGCGCAGTAGGGCGATGTCAGAAAGGGAGAGAGCATGGTTACGGAGATCAGACAAAATCTAGGGCAATCCCGTGGGACCGATTTTTATTTGATGGATGAATTGTTGACCGAGGAAGAGCGGGCTATTCGTGACAAGGTGCGTCGTTTTTGCGATGACGAGGTTATTCCCATCATCAATGATTATTGGGAGCGCGCCGAGTTTCCGTTTGAACTAATTCCGAAGATTGCGGCGCTCAATATCGCGGGTGGGAGCCTCAAGGGTTATGGTTGTCCTGGTATGAGCGCGACTGCCACAGGCTTGATCGCATTGGAGCTCGCGCGCGGTGACGCCAGTATCTGTACATTTTTCGGCGTACACTCGGGCCTGGCAATGTCATCTATCGCTATGTTGGGGTCTGAGGAACAGAAACAGCGCTGGCTGCCCGCGATGGCACGGATGGAGAAAATCGGCGCCTTTGGACTCACTGAGCCGAACCATGGCTCCGACGCGGTCGCACTTGAAACCAGCGCCCATAAAGTGGGCAACGAGTATGTGTTGAACGGCGAAAAACGCTGGATCGGCAATGCATCTTTCGCCGATGTTGTCATCATCTGGGCACGTGACGATGAGGGTAAAGTTGGAGGATTTCTGGTTGAGAAGGGGACCGCGGGCTTCAATACAGAGGTGATGACGGGTAAAGTCGCGAAACGAGCGGTCTGGCAAACGGACATCGTGCTCAACGATGTGCACGTGCCGCAAGAAAATCGGCTCGCATTCTCTCGTACCTTTAAAGATACCGGTCGCGTACTGACAGCGACGCGTTCAGGAGTCGCCTGGGAGGCGGTCGGACACGCTGTCGCGGCCTACGAGATTGCGGCGAGCTATACGCAGACGCGTAAGCAGTTCGGGAAACCGTTGTCCCATTTCCAGATTATCCAGGCAAAGCTCGCCTCTATGCTTGCCAATGTGACCACGATGCAACTGCTGTGCCTGCGACTCAGCCAGCTACAAGAAGAGGGTAAAATGACGGATGCCATGGCATCACTTGCGAAGATGAACAACGCCAGGTTGGCACGCGAGGTTGTCGCCGATGCCCGCGAAATGCTGGGTGGCAATGGTATTTTACTCCAATATCATATCGCGCGCCATCACGCGGATATCGAAGCGGTATTTACTTACGAGGGTACCGACACGATTCAGTCGTTGATTGTTGGACGCGACATCACTGGTACACAGGCATTTTCTTCGCGCTAACATAATACAGGTATAAAACATGTTCTTTTCCTGATAGACCTATTAAAATGTGGTATACTATTGGCTACACATTTTTTATAGGTTTATGGCAAGCATGAATACTGCGCCTACGTGTAAGGATAGGTTTATCTGTTGAAAGCGGCTTAATCAGTCGATTACGAAAAAGATGAATGCAGATAAATCGATGTCTAGCATCATCAGTCAGATAGAACGCAATTGTATGACACAAAAAGGTAGATGATTGCCCTTCGTCATATGAAAGATGCCTTTCACTTCTGCATCTTTCACGCCAAAAGGAGAGTTTTTGATGGCAAAAGTAGATACCAATAAGGAAAAAACAACATCGCGAAAAAAGGTTGTGAAGCAGCGCAAGAAGGAGGCCAAGAAAGAGGCCAAATTCATGCTCAAAATTGAGTTAGCGAGAAAAGATGTGCACAAAGCCGAACAGAGGGCCAGCCAGGCACAGGAATATCTGCATATTCAGCAGGGTACATTGCACGAGTTAGAGCAACGCCTTGCCCAACTACAACATAACAATAAGCAGACACAGCCATCAGCTAGCGACGAGCAGAATATTCAGGCACAAAATGCAAAAGAACAGCAGGAGAACGCCACTGCTCAAGATACAGAAACGGATACTGCTGCTGTAGCCGGACCGATCGATGAAACATCACAGCTTGCTACACCTGCCGCAGAGACATCACCAACCATCACGGAACACGCTGACGGTGAGATCCATGTCGATAATGACAACGCTCATTCTGACAAACAAGTAGAGGTTATCGAATACGCCGATGGCGAAATCGGGACCTCATCACCGCTAGCGGCAGAGGGTTTGCAGGTTAATGGTGAGGTGCAAATTGATCCTCCTGTTACCGAAACAACGTCGAAAGTAACAGAGTATGCTGATGGTGAGTTAGGTACAGCGGCAGAACAAGATGGCGCAAATGGTCATCACACAGATGAACCGGAGATTCATGCTGAAGGTAGCGAAGACCATACCAGGGATCAAAGCACCGAAAGTGAGCAGGACAGCAACACGACAGATGAGCAAGGCGAAGAGAAGACACCAGCAAAAACCACACGCACGCGCAGAACAGCAGCAAGCCGAAATACGAAGAAAAGCGACGATTCCACCGACGTACACTAACATATGAGAACGTGTGTAGATTTATAAGGAGATACGAGGGTTGGGATAAAGAGAAATCGTTCTTTATCCCAATTCTTTTTTTGTGATTGCTGACTCTGACCCATCACGACCAAGAACGTGACGATGCAGCAGTGCGCGATAGAGCCAGAGACTCAAACCGAGGAGTAGGCCGCCGATTAAATAGGCTCCTAGCACATCGCTGGCCCAATGAGCACCTAGATAAATGCGCGAGGGGCCAACCAGAACAACGAAGAACGCGGAGACGAGCAGGACAGGATAGCGCCACCAGCGATCACGTTTGAATACAATCAGGCTGAAGGAAAACAGCAGCCCCCAAAAAGCGACATAGGACATCACGTGCCCACTGGGAAAACTTTGGCCTTGCGTGTGTTGAATGATCTCGACAAGCGAGGCAGACGGACGTGGTCGATGAATCAGAAGCTTCAACAGGTTGTTTAAAATGAAGCTCACCGTGGATAGGCCAAGGATGAAGACAGCTTCCAGGCGTAAGCGCACAATCCAAAAAATCAGGGCAGTGAGGACAATTAGTGGAATAAAAATCAGCGCGTTATTGCCCAGGTAGCTTATAGCGATCATGAAAGTACGCAGCCATGGCGATTGATTTTCCTGAAACTCGCGTGTGATCGCTACATCAATTGCGATCACCGGATGAACGTACACATATCCTGCGAGCAAGGTGAAAAGGGCAAAAAGAATGCAGTAGATAGCAGCAAGCCAGGTAGTCTTACGTGAAAGGTGATACCAGTGTTCATGGCCCTGTGCCACCTCTTGCTGTACCTTTGCTACCACATTCCCAGAGCTATTGCGACTTCTTTGTATATCAGTTTCCGATTGCTTCATTGTCATCCCCCAATAAATAGGACACGTAAAGTGTGCAGAAAAAGAAACGTATTATAGGTATCACCTCAAAGAGTATCAATAGAAAGCTGAAATGGCGGGATCATGCCTGGGTGCTCATAGTAGGCCAAAAAGATGAGAGCGCAATGAGAGTTTGCGGTTGTACTGATGCGTGCTCATGTACAAGTAGACACGAAAAAAGTGTGCAGGAGAAATCGGTGGACGGTCTGTGCTATGATGAGGCAGGAAGCTAGATAGGATAAGCAGGAGAGCGATAGAAGGACCACATAATTATGGCACAGACAACGGTGAGACCGGCAACGGCCAATGATAAAGAAGAAGTGCTGGCATTTTGTGTGCCAGAAGAGGGCGGAGAAGACTATATTCAGTATGTATGGGATACATGGCTCAATGATCCACAGGGACAGTTATTCGTTGCCACTGATGATCAAAGACCGGTTGGTATCGTTCATATGCAGATGCTCACTGAAATAGATGCCTGGATCGAGGGGTTACGCGTTGCCCCAGATCATCGTCGTGCAGGGATTGGCAAGGCATTGATGGAATCAGCGATCGTCGAGGCGATGCGCAGAGAGGGAGAGTACATTCGATTGGTGGTGGACGCGGACAATACCCCTTCGATTCGCCTGTGCGAGAGCCTGCACTTACGACCGGTAAGCACCTTTACCCTTTATAGTGCCACGCCATTTGCGCCGCGCTCGAAAGAGCGGCTACGCGAGGGCATTCGTATCGCGGAAATGGATGACATCGACGAAATTATTGATTACCTCAATAGTTCCAGCATTTTCCCGCTCGTTGGTGGTCTTTATTATGTGCAGTTCAAAGCGTATCCGATTACAGCAGACTTATTGGAGCAAAAGATACAGGCGCAGCAGGTGTACGTTTTGAAACGATGGGAAAAGATGGATGGCATCGCTATCGCCGAAGTACGTGAGGAACGCGGTGAGCACCGCATCTCCGTCGGCTATATCGATGGCACAGCGATCGAGCCTATCAGTTTCCTGGCCTACGACTTGCGCCACCGTCTCTCAGAGATGGAGATGGACCGCGTGCGCATTTACGCGCCCGATCTTATGCTGATTCGCGACGCTTTCGATGGAGCGGAATACGAATCCGATGGGGGCATGCTCTATACATACGAGCGCGGCCTGGTGTAATATGTTGCAGAGCTAGAGCTGATGTTGGCCTAAAACAGGATAGGACCAGATCAGACAATAAATTGTTGTAAGGGCACCGGCGGATAAATCCAGCCTCTACAAGAGTGCCCCTACTTAACTGTTCTATCCTGATAGAAAGATGCCATGCTTACAGGATTGCGTCTATATTTTTGAGCGCATGGAAGCGTAGGAGCCAGCAGCCGTAGTTTAAGCCTCCGCCTACGGCGGGCAGGGCGATCCATTCTCCATCATGCAAACGATCCTGGCGTAAGAGTTCTGTCAGGGCCAGCGCGATACTGGCGTTCGAGAGATTGCCATAGAAACGGAAATTGTCGACGAGGGTATTCATGGTTGACGCGGGCCAGCCATAATCGTGAACCAGTAGATCGCCCATACGGCGGGTGATACGCGAGTTGGCCTGATGGGGAATGATGTGTGCGATCTCTTGGGGGTCGAGTTGTGCATGTCTGCGCAAGGCGTCCAGCGCCTCCGCCATGGCACGCGGTGCCTCGCGATAGACCTCCTTGCCATTCATCCGGGTATAGCCGACCATGGGTCGCGCGAGCAGTTGAGTGAGTTCCTGGCCCTTGCCCTCGTTATAGAGTTGCCTGATCTTCATATCGATCTCAGCCATCTCGATCGAGTCTTTCCGTAAGGGTGTCTGGTAATTGAGCGCAGGTCCTTGATTGGCATCGGCTCCATTAATTACATAGCTGTCCGCGTCGCCACGTTCGATCAAGAAAGCTGCCGCACCTTCTCCAAACAGGGAACTGGTCTTCCAATCGAGCACATGCATAATATTCGCCAGCAACCCTTCAGCGGTGACCATCAAGACCAGGCGTGCTGTGCTGGCCGCCAGTATCTCCGCACAGACCTGGAAGCCCTCCGTCTGGCAGGCGCAGGCGCCTTTGAGCATTGTGGAACGAATAGGGCCGAGCCCCAGGCGTTGCGCGACCATGGTCGCAATGGTTGGGAAACCATCGTTATCCGACGAGGAAGCTCCGATAATAGTATCGATCTCGGATGCGCTACGTCCGGCGCTTGCCAACGCGCGTTGGGCCGCGATTACAGCCATATCGACCAGAGTTTCGTCCGAGGCATCAGAAGAGCCGATAAGTCCTGGCGCATCATTCCCTGCTAATGAACGGCACAATTTCAGTGTACTGGCACGAACATGGCGGGTTTCCAATCCTGTTACGCGCTCCAGATCCTCGGCGTTACGTGGGCTGCCCAGGCGAGTCGAGACATAAGCAAAAAAATCGTTGGTAATAATTCCTTGCGGAACGTACGTTCCTATACCAATCAGCTGCGCCTTTGATTTGGTGAATATTTGTGGAACGATATAGGTATATGCAGGCCATTGACCAGAACCAGAAACTGCCATGACGTAAAAACCTCCGACAATGAGGAAATATCAATTTGTGTTGCTCCAAGTATATCATAACCGATAGAAAGGGTGTATAAAACGGTTGGGCTAGCTTAATCTAGGTCGACTCGGAAGCCTCAACGGAGTGGGGGTGTTCATGGTTTTGGAGACTGAGGCTATAGGCGAGGGAGTAACGTTATACTCTTGCTGCAACGACTTTAATAGCTCATAGGTCATATGTACATTTCCGAGGGTGATCTGGTCGCCGGATTGCAGCAGTTGCATTGGTTGAGGGAGCATCCTATTAACGCGGGTAGCGGCGGCATTGGTCAGATCTTGCAGATAGTCCTGGCCTTCTTGCCTTAAAAAATACGCATGTCGAGGCGCGATCGAGGGATCATCGAGCACAAGCTGACAAGAAGGATCTCGTCCTACCAGCGTGATTGGTTGATCAAAGATGAAACGAGCAAATCTCTGTGTACCGTCATGAAAACGCAAGGTTCCAATGGTAGATGTAGAGGACTCGTCCTGTGAAGAAGGCAGATTATTGGCTGCACCATTGGTTGCAGACGACTCATCAGAGTGCTGTTTTTTTCTATCCAATTGACCATTGGCAGACAAGTCTTGCACAGAACGCCAGGTGTGCAGGGCGAGAGGGTCTTCCTGCTCTAGAGATTGATCTTTCTGCGGAGCAATCAGCATAAACGTAAAACGCTGTTTGCCTATACCAATGACATCGTCTGAATGAATGGGCACCGTACCCTGTACGGAGTGTTCGTTAATTGTTGAACCATTCATGCTACCACAATCAGTAAAAAAAGTGCCCTCGACATCCCACACCAGTTCCGCATGAAAGCGTGAAGCCAGGTCATCATCCAACCAGATATCGCAAGCCTCGTCGCGCCCGATCGTCACCACGCTCCTCTTCAAGGCCAAACGTTGGCCCTGAAAATTTCCACCGCGATATTCAAGCCAGCCCCATGGTGTTTCTTCATTGAAGACAAACGGTGTTTGTACGCCAGGTTGGTAAAGGGGCAGATTGGCCGAAGAGGATTGATCCTGAACACCAGGTAGAGAAGGATAAGATGGGTAAGACGAGTAAGCAGGCGAAGCAACCTCAGGGGAAACGAGTGGACGAGGTACGGCGGCAAAGAAATGTCGGCATGCTATTGCCAAAGGAAGCAACAAACCGAAGAAAGCCACGTAAGCCATCATAGCTTCGATCTCTAAATGGGCCAGGTGGAGATGGCGAGGCAGGAAGCGCAAGTAGAACCAGCCAAACGCACCTAAGACGAAGGCGGCGGAGAGGACACACAGCACCAGGGCCAGGGCAATTTGCCGCATCGTGCCACGTCGGCAGATCGTGGAGTAGAGCAGAATCGCGGCAATGGCACAAACACAGCACGCCAATCCACCATAACATCCAGCAATGAACCAGCGTGGAAAATCAAGCGTACTCGTCGTCCATTCCCTCCATTCTTCCAAAATGTACCCAGAAGAAGGGTTATCAATTGAACACAGAAGTCTCCTTTGAAGCAATGATAGCATCAAGACATAAAATGAGCAAACAGGTGGGACTTGTGGACACAAGAGCGTGCTCACGCTATGATGTCTATCCCAGGGGGTAAAAAGTCGTGAAATAGATATCGTGTATAATAAAGGGAAGAAAAAGGAAGGTACATACCTCATGACGCAGATAGATCGACAAACAGAAACACAAAGCACAAAAAGCATACTTGTCGGGATCTTTCCAGACAGCCAGACAGCTCTTCATGCAATCAAGGCATTAGCGCAGGCGGGATTTTCTGATAATCAACTGGGTTTTGCGGCACGTAGCCGCGACGAACATGTGGCCCATGTGCAGCGTAAGATGAAGCATGGGCCCGATGCCATCGCCAAGGGTATTGTTGGTGGTTTACTTGGCATTGCGGATCTGCTGTTATTACCAGTGACTGGTCCATCAGATGCCGCCACTATTTTGGGATCGACGTTACCAGTCGCCGAGGAGACGCTAGACCGTTTGCCCTATCCTGGCAAACATACGCACGAGGAGCAAACGGAACCGACTCGGTCCTCCTCAGCAGTAGTTCAGGAAGCAACAACAAATACATCTTCACGCGTAGAAGAGACAGCTGAGGAGAGGACAAATACGTCGTCGATCAATGAAAAATCGCAAGAGGGGCAGGAAAGCCTCGAAGTAGATGAGTCCGTCAGCACAGAGACCGGAGCAGTGGTGGGTGGTTTACTCGGCTCTGTTGCGGCTTTGCTTATTCCCGGTATCGGCCCATTCGTTGCGGGTGGCATCATCGTCGCAGCCTTGAGCGGTGGAGCTATCGGCAGTATCGCGGGCAACTTTTTAGGAGCTTTCTCGCGTCTGGGCATTCCTGAAAGTGAAGCACGAGGGTACGAGCAGGATATCAAAGAAGACCGGACGCTCGTCACGGTGCGAACCGATGATCGCCAGGGTGAGGTGGAAATAATCCTGAAGGAGAACGGCGCGCAAAGTGTAGACATACACTAAGGTTGCCACGTGAATTGACCGGCTAAAGTCTCCTCACGTATAATGGTAACTTACCGCAGAAAAATGAGGAGACTAACGATCCTTCTATATGTATTATATTGTGGCTCCTCTTTCGTCACTTCAACTCCAATCCATGCCTAGGATAGAATGTTATGCGTGAAAAATCTGTTCCATCTCTCTTAAAGGAAGAAGGGCGAGAAACGGCCTCTCGTAACACACTCTGCTATATCATGCTCGGGCTGCTGTGGATACGTCCCATGAGTGGGTACGACATCAAACAGACGTTTGAGCGCGCGGTCGCTAGCTACTGGAACGCGGGCACGAGCCAGATCTACACAACATTGAAAAGCCTGCATAAAGCAGGCCTTATCGAGGTGGAAGTAATTGTGCAGACCAGTCGACCGAACCGCAAAGTCTACCGTTTGACCGAGCAGGGACGGGATGAGCTTGCACGCTGGCAGCAGGAAAACATACCCGAACGCTTCACCAAAGATGAATTTCTGGCGAAGCTTTTCTTCTGCGGCCAGACCGATGACGAGGTTGCGCTGGTCCATCTGCGTCAGCATCGCGAGAGTTTGCGCAAACAGCTCGATTATATGGAGTATATGCGCCAGGAATATAGCACACGTCAAACGAGACGCCCCCGTTTACTTGAATACCAACTGCTGGTACGCGAGTATAAAGAGGCCGAACTGACCGCGAGTCTGCAAGTGACGGAACGCGCCATCGCGAGGTTGGAGGAGCAGTTACAACACGAGCATAGATAGATATTCTATAGGTACTTTTCACATTGCTGCCGAAATCGTTTGAAGGACACGAAACCTCTCTGCACACCTGGATAGTTATCCTGTAAAGTCAGCTCTGCCAGTCGTTTTGTCGATAGATGGTCAGGGTTTGTTTATTGCCGGGAACATAGCTGACCATCGAATAGTTCGACATACCGGTAAAAAGCGTTATCGCTGTGCGCAGAGTCAGTGGACCCAGCTCACTGTGTGAGATCTGAAAGGCGAACGAGGGTACGGGCTTGCCACGTGGGTAGACCACAGACGAGATACGGCGAAATTCTGAATATTCGCGCAAGGTTTTGAGCAACGCCTTATATTCTGGAAGATGGGTGATCGTGCGCGTATCGTATTGAAAATCGCTGACGAGGCGACGTGCAAGGTTTTCCCAACCATGAAAACGGCTACGCATCGTCGGATCGAAGACGATGCTCAGAAGATGCAAACGTTCCCCACGTGCCAGGGCCTCCTGTGTTTCAAACAGCTTGATGGATGCATCATTCCAGGAGTGCAGGTACCACAGTTTATCCAGAGAGTGCGCGGGATAAGAAGTGTTATGCACCAGCAGGCTGGCTAGTTCACCTAAATCCAATAGAGCGCTTTCAGCCGGTTCCGGATCGATATATTGCCCTGTCATGGTGTAGTAGGTATCGTAAAAATAATTGCGGTCCTCATGGGAAAGCTCCAGCGCGCGCGCGATGTTTTTTACCACTTGCGGGGAAGGATTGGCACGCTGGCCCGTTTCCAGGTGGTAGACATAGGTGCGCGATAGACGAGTTGCCTGCGCCAACTGTCCCTGTGATATCCCACGGCGTTGTCGAAAGCGTGTCACGAGTTGCGCAAAAGTTGTTTGTTGTTCCTCGTTCTCCAACATAGTTTGCTCCCTTGTAGTGCTCTATTTCACGATAAAAGACGCGACGCCCGAGTCGTGTTAGCTAATACACAGTATGGCGCAAAAAATGTTAGCTGGCAATATGTTTATTCAGGTGAAAGTCTTTTATACTTATAGGTATGGGTTGTTGTAGGTACGACGGAGTAGTCGCCGAGGTTTCCCACCCTGGGATAACTGCTACAGAGAGGAAGAATATGTATGTCAGACCCATCTTTAACACCTAATATTCAAACGGAAGAGCAATCTATTGAACGCATAACCGATGAACTTACAACTCATCCTTCATACCCATGGACCCATCATTATGAAAAGGGTGTGCCCGTTCATCTTGCCATACCAGAACATGCATTAGGCTGGTTACTCGAACAAGCTGCTCGTAGCTATGCCACGAAGACCGCGCTTATTTATTATGGGACCAAAGTGACCTATGGGCAGCTTTTGCAGTATACCAATCGCTTTGCGAGCGCGCTACTGCGTTTAGGCGTGCAAAAAGGGGATCGCGTCGCGGTCGCGTTGCCAAATATTCCCCAGTTTCCCATCGCATTTTATGGTGCATTACGCGCGGGAGCGGTTGTTGTACCCACCAATCCGTTGTATACGGAGCGCGAACTCCAGCATCAGCTGGCGGATTCAGGCGCGAAGATACTCATTATGCTGGATTCATTTTATCCGCGTGCCCGAACAGTACGTGCTCAAACAGCGTTAGAGCACATTATTGTCACCAATCCCGCCGACTTTCTGCCATTGCCACTGAAAATTGCTTATCCGCTCACGCAACGCAAGAACAACGATCCCCAACCGGTATTGACTCGTGGCGAAATAGCACGTGAGTCTTCGCTACACACGATGCGTAACATGCTCACCACGCCGACAAAAGGCGGCATCGAACTTTTTAATTTACCGGCGGAGGCAAAAAGCGACGAGCTGGCGGTTTTGCAGTATACCGGCGGCACTACGGGCCTCTCAAAAGGAGCTATGCTCACTCACCGCAACCTGCTGGCGAACGCGATGCAGACGCGCTACTGGTCGGCGCATGTGCAGGATGGGACGGAGACGACACTTTGTGTTGCGCCATTTTTCCACGCCTACGGTTTGACGGTAGGCATGAACCTTTCGATTTTTGCGGCTGCCACCATGGTGCTGTTGCCGCGCTTCAAAACAAAAGATGTGCTTTCAACGATCAAACGTTATCACCCGACCCTGTTTCCGGGCATCCCAACCATGTACACTGCGATTATCAGAGAGGCGGGCAAAGATACCGCGTATTTACAATCGATCAAATATTGCATCAGTGGCTCCGCGCCGTTACCCGCACAAGTGCAGGAGGATTTCGAACGCATTACTGGCGGAAAAGTCGTCGAGGGGTATGGATTGAGTGAAGCAGCGCCAGTGACACACTGCAACCCTTTCACCAGCGAGTGCCGTAATGGAAGTATCGGTCTGCCGCTGACGGATGTTGAAGCGGCCATCTTCAATCAAGAAACAGGCCAGGCGGTCGCAGCAGGGGAAGAAGGGGAGCTTGTGGTCAAGGGACCAAACGTGATGCAGGGCTACTGGCAACGCGACGAAGAGACCGCCGCTATCTTTCGCAACGGCTGGTTGCGCACAGGCGATGTGGGTAAGATGGATGAGGATGGTTTCTTTTATATTGTTGAACGCATCAAAGACATGATCATCGCCAGCGGCTTCAACATCTATCCACGAGAGGTGGAAGAGGTGCTCTACCGGCATCCCGCTGTTGCCGAAGCGGCAGTCGTGGGCCTACCGGATGCATATCGAGGGGAGACCGTGGCCGCGTTCATTGTTTTGAAAGCTGGCTTTAAGGCTTCCGAAGAGACAAAACAGGATATTTTACAGTTCTCTAAACAAGAACTCACCGCTTATAAAGTACCCAAACGCATCGAATTCCGTGATACTTTGCCGAAATCGCTTGTCGGCAAAGTATTGCGCAGAGAGTTACGGAAGTAGGGGCTGGATTCATCCGCCCTTTAGGATGAACACAGGAGAAACATCGCTATGTCAACCACAATGAAGCCAACAGAAGCAGGTACAGCATTTCTGACGACGCCAGTCAGCGAGAGCGCGAATAAAATATTTACGCTCGACGAACGCGACGACGAGCAGCGCTGGATCGAAGAATCCGCCGCGACGTTTGTCGCACGCGAAGTCTTACCAAAGGTCGAAGCCATCGATCGTCAGGAGCCAGGAGTCATGCCCAGCCTTGTCAAGCAGGCTGGTGAGCAGGGGCTATTGATGATAGATGTTCCCGAACAGTACGGTGGTGCGGAACTGGGCTTGCTCACCAGCGCCCTCGTCGCGTCACGACTCAATGAAGCCTCGTTCAGCGTCGCATTCGGAGCACACACCACTATCGGCACATTGCCGATCGTCTACTATGGGACGGAGGAGCAAAAACAGAAATACCTGCCCAAGCTTGCATCCGGCGAATGGATCGCGGCCTACGCCCTGACGGAGCCAGGGGTAGGATCGGACGCGATGGGTCTGACGACGCATGCCGAACTCTCCGATGATGGCAAGTATTACATCCTTAATGGTACCAAGCAATGGATCTCGAACGCCGGTTTCGCTGATACGTTCATTGTGTTCGCGCGCATTGGTCAGGAACGCCCATCAGCGTTCATCGTTGAAGCCACCTACCCTGGTATCTCCACAGGACCTGAAGAGAACAAGATGGGCATCAAGGGTTCCTCCACACGGCAGGTCATCTTACAGGATGCCAAAGTGCCAGTCGAGAATCTGCTGGGCGAAATCCACAAAGGTTATAAAATAGCCTTCAATATTCTGAACATCGGTCGCTTGAAACTGGGTGCGGGCACCGTTGGTGGCGCGCGCTCAGCGTTGAAGTTGGCCGCGACCTATACTACGGAGCGCAAAGCCTTCAACAAATTCCTCTATGAGTTCGGCATGATCGAGAAGAAACTCGCGCGTATGGCTGCCGAAATCTACGCGGCAGAGAGCGAAGTTTTTCGTACCGCGGGCAATATCGCGCAAGCCCAGAAGAGCGCTGGTGACGACACCACGAACGTGTTCAAATCCATCGAAGAGTACGCGATCGAGGCCTCGATCGCCAAGGTGCATGGTAGCGAAGTGCTGGCCCAGGTGGTGGATGAAGGTGTGCAGATCTTCGGTGGCTATGGCTTCATGCACGAGTATCCGATTGAAAAGGCTTACCGAGACGCGCGTATCCAGCGTATCTTCGAGGGCACGAACGAGATCAACCGTATCGTCACCACCACAACGCTGTTCCGGCGCGCGCTGGCAGGAAAAATCGACCTGATGGGCAAATATCCTGAAGTCGAAGCGAAGATGAAATCTGGACAGGTGCCACAAGGTGTTGGTGAAGAGGTTCCAGCCGAGCTACGTGACGCGGCGAACTTGCTCGAACGGGCCAAGGACTCCACGCTGTACGCCACCATGCAGATTGCGATGAAATTCATGCAAAATCCGCAGGCGCTTGAGCATGAAGAGGAGTTTATGGAGTATCTGGCGAACGCGTTGATCGAGATTTATGCTACCGATAGCGCACTTGCACGGGCGATCAAAGCGGTGCGTACGAATGCCGAGAACAGCGAAGTGCATGTCAAATTGGCACAACTGGCGAGCTGGCTCTCCTTCGCACGTTTGCGTACGAACCTCGATCAGTTGATCATTACGTATATTGATGAGCAACGAGTCGAAAAAGTGCTCAGCCGCGTGCGTGAGTATATGGGAGATTACCTGCTCAATGGGGTGAAGCTGCAACGTGAGATCGCGGCACTCGTTGTTGAGAAACAGGGATATCCACTCCAGGACTAACCCTCATTTCAAGCTTTATGCTTCATTTGTAACAGTAAAAGATTGATAGCAACACATCAGGAACTCCAGCGAAGCCGTTTCGTTGGAGTTCGCCCTGCCAGACCGAGACTAGACGAGGTACCAGGATGCACATTGGTGATACACAAAAATGGGAACGCACATTTACACACGAGGACGTACAGTTTTTCAGTCGAATAGCAAAAGATTATGGAGCTTACGCTATTCAGCCCGACGAACAGGGACGGCTTGTCGTAAATAATCTGCTCACAGCAACCATACCAACGAAGATCGGCAATAGTTGGGGCTATATGGCGCGTGATCTGGTGCTTGAAATCATTCGCCCGGTCTTCGTTGGGGACATGATAGGCTGCGAAGTTACCATCACCGATTTATATACCCTTGATGGACAGACACAGATCAAAGCAAAGGTTCTGTGCCACAACCAGCAGGGGAGAACCGTGCTGATAGGTCATGTTTCCGGTATAGTACGTGAGCCTGACTACAGTATGGTCGGATTACATTAAGCTATGCGTACCTTATTCAAAGCATAGTCAAATATCGTTTTTCCCTCGTGCCAGGAGCAAAGGAGCAATAGAGATGGCAGAAACAGTTATTGTCAGCGCCGCGCGTTCGCCGATTGGACGCGCGAATAAAGGCGCATTGAAAGATGTACGAGCGGACAATTTAGCGGCCCTGATTGTACAGTCCGCCGTTGACCGCCTTCCACAACTTGATCGTTCGTTAATTGAAGATGTCATTCTGGGCTGCGCCTTTCCTGAGGGCGAACAGGGCATGAATCTCGCGCGCCTGGTTGGCGCCTTAGCTGGTCTGCCAGAGACAGCGGGTGGTGTGACCGTCAATCGTTTCTGCGCCTCCAGTTTGCAGGCGGTCAATATGGCAGCACAAAATATCATGTTAGGTTTGGGAGACATCATCGTCGCGGGCGGCATCGAGAGCATGTCGCGTGTGCCTATGGGTGGCTTCAATCCCAGCTACAATCCTCGCCTGATGACGCCGCACAACCAGCAGGAAGAGGAAGAGATCAAGAAGTCGCCGTATCCGCCTTGCGAGCTGGATTACACACGTTCCAGTTATATCCCGATGGGTCTTACCGCGGAAAATGTCGCGCGTGATTATCATATCAGTCGCGAGGCGCAGGACGCGTTCGCGTTGCGCAGTCACCAGCGTGCAATCGCGGCCACCGACAGCGGCATTTTCAAGCGTGAAATCGTTCCTGTGCCTCTACCGAATGGAAAGTTTCTGGAGATCGACGAGGGGCCACGGCGTGATACCTCGCTTGAGAGACTGGCAAGTCTGGAGCCAGCTTTTATCAAGGGTGGCACCGTCACCGCGGGCAACTCCAGTCCGCTCAACGATGGCGCGTCGGCGGTCGTATTGATGTCCGCTGAGCGAGCTCATGATCTGGGTATTACGCCTCTTGCCAGGATTCATACTATGGCGGTCGCGGGCGTCAGGCCGGATGTGATGGGTATCGGGCCAGTGCCTGCCGTGCGTAAACTGCTCAAGCGCGCGAATATGCAACTGGGCGATATTGATATTATCGAGCTGAACGAGGCTTTCGCGGCGCAAAGCCTGGCAGTCGTGCAGCAGCTGGGTATCGACGAGGAAAAACTCAATCCGCATGGGGGCGCGATCGCGCTGGGCCATCCGCTTGGCAGTAGCGGCGCACGTTTGATTGTTACGCTGCTCAACGACTTACAAACATTGGATAAAACGTTCGGTATCGCCACTCTATGCGTCGGAGGCGGCCAGGGAATGGCTACATTGATCGAGAGGATTTCATAGCCATGCCATACCAGATTCGTAACGCGGCAGTGCTTGGGGCAGGCGTCATGGGGGCGGCAATCGCCGCTCACCTGGCAAACGTGGGCATTCCCAGTCTGCTGCTCGATATTGTGCCTGGCAACGCACAGGATCGCAATATCATCGCACGCACAGGATTAGACAAAACGCTGAAAGCCAAACCCGCCGCTTTCTATAGCAAACGCAACGCTAGCCTGATCACCATCGGCAATGTCGAAGACGATCTCAGCAAACTGACTGATGTGGACTGGATTATTGAGGCCGTCATTGAACGACCGGATATCAAACAGGCACTCTATAATCAGGTAGAGACGGTGCTGGCACCAGATACCATTATCACCTCCAATACATCGGGCTTGCCCGCGCATATGTTGTTGGAGGGTCGTAGTGAGACCTTCAAACGCCACTTCCTGATCACGCACTTTTTCAATCCGGTGCGCTATATGCATCTGCTGGAACTTGTGCCGACGGACTATACCGATCCTGACTTGTTGCAATTTATTGATCGATTCGGCAGTGAAGTACTGGGGAAAGGCACGGTTTTGTGCAAAGATACGCCCAACTTCATCGCTAATCGCATCGGCACCTATGGCTTTTTATCCACCATTCACTATGCCCTGACTGAAGGATACACAGTCAGCGAGGTCGACGCGATCATGGGTCCCGCTATGGGGCGTCCTAAATCAGCAGTCTTTCGTACAGCCGATCTCTCTGGCCTGGACACACTGACACACGTCGCCAACAACCTCTATCAGAACGCGCCAGATGATCCGCAGCGCGATACGTTCTACATTCCGTCGGTGTTGCAGACGCTGGTGGAGCAGGGAAAACTAGGAGAGAAGAGTGGGCAGGGATTTTATAAACGTGTCAAGGGAACTGATGGTACATCGCAGATTCTTGAGCTCAATTTACAAACATTTGAGTACGAGCCACAGCCCAAGCACCGCTTCGACTCGATAGGGGCGGCACGCAATCTCAGCACAGTAGAAGAGAAAGTACTCGCGGTACTCGGTGGAGAGGACCGTGCCAGCCAACTAGCACGGGAGACTACGGCGGACGCGCTTTTCTACGCCGCCGAGGTTGCGCAAGAGATCGCGTACAACATTGCCGATATCGATAATGCCATGCGCTGGGGTTTCAACTTTGACCTGGGCAGTTTTGAGACCTGGGATCTTCTTTTGACGCATCCCGAGGTGTTACAAAAAGTCATAGGTGATCGTGAGCTGCCCAAAGAGGTACAGACAGTCAAAGAGAAGGGCAAAGGGACGTTCTATGTAACTCGCGCGGGCAGTCGTTACTACTTTGATTTTGATACCGAGGGCTATAAACAGGTTCCGACGCCGTCGAATATCGTCACAGTAGAGAGCGCAAAAAGCAGCCAGGGTATCGTACACAGCAATGATTCAGCATCCCTGATTGACATTGGCGATGGCATCGCGTGCCTGGAATTCCATACGAAGATGAACGCCATCGACGAAGGAATCGTCGAAATGCTGCGCTACTCCATTGAAGAGGGAGCGAAACGTTTTCGCGCGTTGGTCATCGGTAACGAGGCAGCGAACTTCTCGGCGGGCGCGAACCTTTTCTTGATCTTGATGGGAGCGCGTCAGCAGGCATGGGGCATGCTCGACGAGGCGATTAACGCGCTACAACAGGCAAACCAGATGTTAAAATACAGTCCGATACCAGTTGTTGCCGCACCTGCTGGTCAAACGCTCGGTGGTGGGTGTGAAGTAGTTTTGCATAGTCACCACGCACGAGCATACGCGGAATCGTATATCGGGCTCGTGGAAGTCGGAGTCGGACTGGTGCCAGGTGGGGGTGGGTGCAAAGAGTTTTTACTGCGCCAGGGTGCGGATCTGGAGACTCAAAAAGCAGGCAAGACGGGAGGGACGTTTACACCCGTGCGTAAGGCGTTCGAGACAATCGCAGTGGCTACCGTCTCGACAAGTGCACGTGAAGCACAAGAGTTGCGTTTCCTGCGCAAAACGGATGCTATCACGACGAATCATGATTTGTTACTGCGCGATGCAAAAGCAGATGCTATCAAATTAGCCGATGCAAAAGTAGCTGGTACATGGCAGACACCGCAACCGCAGATGTTGCTCTTGCCCGGTTCCGGCGCACGCCTGGTGCTCGAACAACAGATCGACAACATGTTATTTACCGGAAAGGTCAGCGAGCATGACGCAGTTGTAGGTCAACATCTAGCGCGTGTGCTCACTGGTGGCGAATGTTCGCCAGTGATTCCTGTAAGCGAGCAATATGTACTTGATCTTGAACGAGAGGCTTTCTTGAGTCTCTGTGGCACCGAGAAGACGCAGGAACGCATGCAATCCATTCTGATGGGTGGGAAGGTGCTACGCAACTAGTAACAAACGCAACGCTTTATCAAAACCCCTGGCATGCTGAAAGCACAGGCATACAAAATTTGCTCCGCACGATTTAGAAGAACAAAGCGGTAATAAAGGAAGGAACAGTGTTCATACAAATGTATAGACACTGTTCCTCTTTCTGTAAAAGTAGTGCTGAAGTGATACCTGTAGGTCGCTTAAAAAACCGCCTCACCAGAATCGGTGTCGAACAGGTGAATCTGGTCGCGATCGACGAAGAGGCGAATCTTGTCACCGCTGGCGACACGAGCGCGTGGATCGAGGGTCGCGATAATGCTGCGATCGCCGACGGTAAGGTATACCTGCAACTCGTTGCCCAGGTTCTCGACTACATCGACCGAAGCGGTAAGGATAGAATCGTCCGCACTTTCCTTGCCGACGACCCTGGCATCTTCTAAGTGAACAGGGCGAATACCAAAGGTGAGGTTACGATTCGCAGCGGCTCGTGCGCGTTCCGCCAATTCCGCAGGCACCACAACGCGACCAACGCCCTCTAACACAACCGCCGTGGCATCACCATCGTTCGATATTTTAGCGCCAGGAATGAAATTCATTGAAGGAGAGCCGATGAAGCCAGCGACGAAGAGATTCGTGGGATGATCGTACAGCTCTTGAGGTTTACCCAGTTGCTGAATCAGGCCACCGTTGAGAACCGCGATACGATCGCCCATGGTCATAGCTTCGACCTGATCGTGAGTCACGTAGATGACCGTAGTCTGGATGCGCTGGTGGATCTTAATAATGTTTGCACGCGTCTCGACACGCAATTTCGCGTCCAGATTGGAAAGAGGCTCATCCATCAAGAAGACTTGCGCTTCGCGAACGATAGCACGTCCCAGAGCGACACGCTGGCGTTGACCACCGGAAAGCTCTTTGGGCTTACGTTTGAGATACTGCTCCAAGCCAAGCAAACCGGCAGCTTCTTCTACACGTTTCGTGATCTCGGTGCGGGGGAAATGTCGTAGCTTCAAGCCAAAAGCCATATTATCAAAGACAGTCATGTGAGGATACAATGCGTAATTCTGGAACACCATAGCGATGTCACGATCTTTGGGATCAACACCATTGACCACACGATCACCGATGTAGATATCGCCATCCGTTGGCTCTTCGAGACCAGCGACCATGCGTAGACATGTGCTTTTCCCGCAGCCAGAAGGGCCAACCAAAACCAGAAACTCTTTGTCTTTGATATCGATACTGATATCATGCACAACTTCAGTTTTGTTGAACACTTTGTAGACGTGCTCAAATCGAACGCCAGCCATGAAGGATTACCCCTTTCGCTTCTGTAACAGGCTCATCCCTGTTACCCTTCGCCAATAAATGAAGCATTCGCTTGGTGCTACGTTGCGCCGATGACCATATCAGCAGGGAGTCAACGCAGCTTCTTCATATCGCAGCATCGCAATATACCGCGAGGATATAGTTATGGATGTGGATACTAAACAAAAGTATAACATATGCTTCTCAAAAAAGGAAGAAAGCAGACAAACAAAATAAATGGATGATATTTTTCATCTATTAAGATTTTTTAATAAACCTAACAGTGCACAGTCTTTTTCTATAAGAGGATACACCGCTACTTGCATACATAGTTTGTTTCTCTATCGCCCTGACTTTTGCAGAAAAGAAAGGGAGATGAATACAATAAGATAATTTTCTTTACATATTTGCACGTAAATGGCCTTTAATATATTTTTTAATGTTTTTAGCTTATTTTCATGCATGAAGTGAGCTATTCCTCTGGATTGGCTACAGGTTATGATACACAAGAAATAAATATCCTATTAAATTTTTCAAGAGATGAAAAACGGTCTTTAGCAGGCAGACGTTGATACGTGTAAGCTTATAAAGGAAGACGAGAGCTTGCATGCGTGTAATTACAAAGATATATTTTTGTATACAAATTTGCAAAACTATATTGTTGTAAGTAATAAATACGCGAAGTGGCACTAGACAAGAGGGTACACTTTCATGCATACTAGTAGTGTTGTAAGTGTCCTTGTTAATACAAACAGTATACATTGTAATTACACTGCTGACGACCTTAAAATAAAAAGCACAAACGTTAGATGCACCCTACATACAAAGGGTAGAAAGGAAGGAGCATTATGCTTGGAGCCCATGAACAGCGTAGTGAGGTTGCTCGTTTACTATCGCAAATCAGCGAAGAATACGAGGCAGCACAGCGAGGTCTTACTGGTCTTTCGTATGGAATGTCACAACATGATTTCATCACGGCACGTATGGAAAATATGGGACAACTTCACAGCCAGCTTCAAACGATTGTGGGAGACGCGGCCATCGCGATGATTGCGGACAGGCTTAATTCCTGCAACTCATAGTAACCTTGCTTTACCCAGGTATGTATCATTTTTGTTCTGTTATCCATTCTTCTCAGGTTATTCTGTTCAATTGATACTCTATTCCTTATCTTTCTTAGAAAAAGAAGAGCGACCACTTGATACAAAGTGGTCGCTCTTCTTTTTCTATGCGGTATTAAAAGTGGATGTCATTATAATTTGAAAATGTACTACATCGTTAAGGAGCAATTTTAGCTGGTTAACCCCGTAAATGAGAGATGGAAGCGGGATTTCCAGGTACCCGAAACGACATATTCCGTCTCTTGATAATAAAAATCAGGAGAGTCGAACACGGCATACTGCTGATGAAAAAAGCAGCGCAACCATTCCGAAACAGCATCGGAGTTGAGGTAAGGAGCACCTTCGGAGACAAACCATTCCGCAATGCCTTGCAGATAGATACGAAATTCTTGCGTAAGTGGTGCGTGGCGTACAATATGATAGGTTTTTTCCTGGATATCCTCATAGCCAGCGGCTTGTAGGTAAGCGACCAATTTTGAGCCAACCCAGCTATCTTCGAACGCGTAGTTATGCTGGACGCGTTCTTGTTCCCACTGTTTACGTGCCGACAAAACGGAGTGCAGCAAGGTCGGATCGAGCGAAGGACAAGAGATGGTGCCATAGTCGATGTCTTTAATTACGAGGCGGCCACCTTTTTTTAGATAGGGACCGATTGCTGCGAAGATTGCTACAGGATCTGCTAAATACTGGCTGACATTCGCGCTAAAAATGATATCAGCGGTCCCATAAGCGAGTGGAAGTTTTTCGAAGGGAGCGCAATAATATTCTATTCGTTCCTGGAAACAACTGCCCATTTTTCGTTTCTGCGCGATGGCTAGCGCTTGCGTATTGATGTCAACACCAAGCACATAGCCTGTTCGACCAACGGCTTGAGCGAGAAGTAACGACCAGAGACCAGGCCCACAGCCAGCATCAACCACAAGACTGCCAGCTGGTATGGATAGATGCTGAATCATTTTTTCGCGTTCTTGTAACTTACATTGATGATGCACCAACAACCATTCAGTTCCATTGAGTTGAAGACCATGTTCGTTCACGTGTACTGCGTTTTCGACAGCCATTTTTTCCCTCATTTTCCACGTGCACCTCGCGCAACACCATTTTCCCTACCGGATACGTGATAGAGAAAGGATAGGTTGTTAGATGCTTACTAACGCCTATTTTCGCCCACTAACATTCTTTAACATTTTCCCTTAAGGCTAGATACAGATGAATATTCATATGCAGCGAACAGATGGAACATATCTGTATAGCTTAACTATTTAGTAACTATACATTTGCAATTATAAAAAAGCAATACATGTTTCTACTTTGTTACTCTCTGTTTAAACATTGTAATATACATGAAATCTTTTTCATGTTGATGAATAATAATTCACAGAAGAGAGGAGGGATGAAACAGATCAGGTTAAATGAGCATAGGGGAGGTTATTAACAACGTTTTCGATACTCCATTTTCTCCTAGCAACTCTGTAAAAAAAGAATATTTCTACTATTAGTGTTACCTTTAGATGCTCTTGTATGATATAATTGTCACACTAGGTCGTGTAATAACTCTATTACATTGAGGGATGCAGAGGATATGAGCATGGAAAATGAGCCTGGATCGCATGAACCCAGAAAAAGGGGACGCGGAAGGCCGCCTGGCTCGGCAAAGGCGCGTACTCACTCGACATCTGCTCCCCGTTACCAACTGCCAGTATCAACGATGAGTCCGCAACGGGGATTGCGTTCTCAAAAATCCGTTTCCAGAGGCACACCACCTACATTCAATGAGGACTACCCACTTTCCTCTAATACAACATCGCTCAACCTCAACCCATCATTTGCGGATGTATTGAAAGAGATTCTCGATAATGGTCATACCGACACAGCCGACATTGCACAAGCGAGTGATGTCACTGAAAACACCGTCTATCGCTGGCTTAATGGATCTTCGGAGCCAAGACCATCCCACTTACGACAACTGCTACGTCATTTCCCACAATACCAACCACAACTTACGCAAGCTATTCGCCAGAGCTTTCACCAGGAAATAGAGATGGTGCCTCCATATATCCATGAAGTACAAAAAGAAATTTATCAGCATGTTTTAGAGTTAGCAATGATGAGCCAGGATCGAGAGAAGCGCTTCTGGCAAATTGCGCAAGCTGTCTTCGCTTATGCGCTTTTACACCTGGATCCAGAGCATTTGGGGTTGTCCATCACTTATGCCAAACTCATGCCTCCTCAGCAAGATGGCATCCATTCACTCTGCGAGGTTATCACGCATGGCACGCCACCATGGCCGTTTACGGAGGAGAGTAAGATCTATCTTGGCAGTACGACGCTGGCAGGTACGGCGATTATCCAACAACGCCCGCAGGTATGGAACAGCAAAGAGGATAGCCGTATTCAGACGCAAGTCGATACATTCGAGAGAAGTGCCTGTGCTACACCTATTGCGCGTGACAATGCGATAGCGGGCGTCTTGATCTTCTCTAGTACAAAACCCGATTTTTTTGCTGATGGTGCTATCTGTCGTACAGCGGCAGAATATGGATTGTTGATGAGCGTCGCATTAAGTGACTCGCAATTCTACCCATTTTCGCGTATCCACCTGCGAGCGATGCCGCAGTTGCGCTGGCAGCGAGAACAGGTCGCAAAGCACTATCTGGACCGTGTCTATGCATATGCGCGTAAGCATCAAACGTCTCGCCGTGAAGCTGAGGACTACGTTCAGCGTGAGTTCGAACGCGAATTTGAGGAAGAGGCGAGTAAAAGACTAGAGCAAAACAACGATGAATGAGATACAATCCTATTAACTCTTTTTTTGAAGTAGAAGCGAAATAACTATGTATACACCCGAGCCATCGGAAGAAGAGCAATCACAAGTGGCTCCTGATCAACACAGCCACGAGATACTAATGGCATCAGAACCAAGGGCAGCTACGAACTCCACACAGCAGGATGCTTTTCTTGATACCGAATCTATTCAACGGGGGCTGATCTATCCACCTCCACCTGCTTTTTATGAACGCCAGCAGAGTGCCTCTGAGACTGCTCCTACCTACACTACACCACAAAAAGAGCAAGCGCTGCAGTTTCCGCCATCGCTGCCTTCTCAATCTGCTTCAGCATATCCACCAGATACTCGGCAAGGATTTACGCAAGCATATCATCCTTACACCGTCTATCCACCTAGTGCTGGATATCCCCCTGGTGTGCAACCCCCCTTTGTCACGGTACCACCCAGACGCAAAAAATCGCACAAGTTACTTTGGATTTCCCTATCGATCCTTGCTGTCGTCATCTTGCTCAGTTGCGGTCTATGTTCCTGGGCAACGTACCCTATTATCACGCAGGCGTATCAGCAAGCATCGAGTGCCGTTTATGGGAGTCAGGATCTGGTAAACAATTATTACGGTGATATCCAAAATCAGCAATACAGCCAGGCATATACGTATCTTACCCCGCAAGGCTCTGATGCACACCTGACACAAGCCCAATTCGTACAAGAAGCACAACAGCGGGATAAACAATACGGACCTGTTTACAGTTTTACCACTGGTACACCCTCGGTTACTTATAATAATACCAACGGACAGACGATCGATAGTTTCAGCGTCGATGTTACGGTTGCCAGAGCGAAAACGAAATATACGGTGCATCTCTTCGCGCAGAAGGTGAACGGAACCTGGAAAATTGGGAACTTTAACCAGATCTAAAGCAGGGGGATCGAGTGAAAAGAAGGAGGCGCGTTTCACCAGAGAAACGTGCCTCCTTCTTTGAGAAGATGAGGACACAGGAACGACAAACAAAAGATACTGTTTCGATAAAGATGAATAAAAGAATAAAAGAAACGGATCAGGGAATGCTAGTTCGCGGTGTTGTTAGAGAGCGCTGTCATAGAAACCTCGCGACCGACACATGCATGGAGGTCCTCGCGATAAAAGCGCCAGGTGCTGCCTACCTTATGACCGGTGAGTTGATTTGACCACATCAATCGGTAGAGCGTCGAGCGACTGACACGCAGATAGCTCATTGCTTCCTTGAATGTCAGAAGCGTATCTTCTTGAATCATTTGTACAGCCATAATTTTCTCCTCGATAAAGAATAAATAAATACATAAACTTAACACTAACAATTTAGTGAGAAGATGAGAGAAAAATCATAAATTTGTCTCATTGCATGTTATAGTAACCAATACTGATCCCTTTTCCAGTTGAGGTCCAGTTACGATCTGGTTAATTTTCGGTGTCATCGGGTTCGATCTTCATTACCAGGCAAGTATTGCGTCGTCTATGGCTCAGCGATCATAGGTGGACTAAAGGTATAGCCCACTCCTGGAACGGTGGTAATGAAACGTGGATTGTTGGAATCGGGTTCAACCTTCTGACGTAGGTGTCGAATATGCGTTTTGACCAGACCGGAGTCACCCGATTCTTCATATCCCCATACGCGCTCGATAATCATATCAGTGGTCAGAACTTGCCCTGTATGTGAGATCAAAAGATGGAGTAGACGGCTTTCCGTCGGGGTGAGGCGCACTTTAATATTTTCGCGCGTCACCTCGTGTCGCATAGCATCGAGTGTAATCGGTCCGACCGTTAATGTTGATGAGCCAGTCACATTACGGGAGCTGGTCGATCGACGCATCACAGCTTTGATTCTTGCCAGCAGCTGGCGCGGAGTAAATGGTTTACGTACATAGTCGTCCGCACCCATCTCCAGTCCGCGCACCTCATCGTCCTCACGATCATATGCTGACAGAATGATCACCATCGAATTTGTTTCCATACGCATCTTGCGGCATACCTCGAAACCATCGAGTTTTGGCATATCAACATCGAGAATAACAAGGTCCGGTACGGTCTCACGCCACTTCTTAATCGCCTGCTCGCCGTCATAGGCCTGCACAATATCATGTCCATGACCTTTCAACCATGGAGTTAGCATTTCCACCATGTCACGGTCATCATCAGCTAACATAATTTTCACAGCAGTTTCTCCTCGCCTGATAGTATGTAGACAGTACCAGGAATAGCATAGAAAACCAATAAAAGATTATCTAGCATAAATCTACTATTTGATTAGGGATGAATTATCATTCTACTTCGTGATTTAGAACGGGATGGTATAAACACAGTAACATCATGATACAATGTGGGCTACTGTCTTATCGTTTTCTCCTCTTCCATAGGAATATAGTCAGGAGTATTTTTTATAGTCATTAGAGCAAGATGCTGTAAGCAGTCATCTTCTATCACCTCTTCGATTACTATACAAAAAGGAAATGTCTATGCAGCGAGAAACATTGCTTGCACAGGCGCGTGACATCGCGCGAAAAGCACACTGCCCCTATTCCCATTTTCATGTCGGAGCCGTTGTCGTTGCCGGTGGACAAACATTTACGGGCGTCAACATCGAAATATCCAGTTATGGACTCACCCTTTGCGCGGAACGTGCGGCGCTCGCAGCGGCCCTCACGGCGCAGGCGGGGCCGATTACACAGATTGCGATTGCCTGTATCGATGCTCCAACAGATGCACCGCTCGGCGCACGTATGCCATGTGGTGCCTGCCGCCAATGGCTCTCGGACCTGCTTGCTCCTGATGCTACCATCTCGATCGATGGGTGCGAGCAGGATTTCTCTATCACTGATATTTTACCTTACTCTTTTACACTTTAGCACATTCTGGTATGTACCAACTTCACAAGAGCTGATTTGCTTAAAGCAACCCTTGACATGTGCACATGCTTTGGGTACGCTATAAATCCATACTGTTTCCCTGTAGTGCTCAAAGCTTGTGCAACCCATAAGACAATCCATTCGTCTAGAGGTGCCTTTATGCCAGTACTGCACTGCTCGGTGCACTTTGGCTCCACTATGACTGGAAGGGCAGTTCGTGCTCTCTTGCCTCTTCCACCTACATGTAGAACTATTCTGCGTTTCCCGTCTCATGGCTATATACCTTGTCACTATCCATCGCACGATCACTATCCGTAATAAGGGGTTGCTCTGCTCATATTTTGTCGTGTGTTGTATCCGTTGTTTATTGCAAGTACATACGCTGTCCACACTATGCATCGACTTATGGAGGAAAAAGCGATGGCTTCACAAAAGATTGCACAGACAACCTCACGTTTCTCACTGGGCGTTGAAGAAGAGTTTCAGACGGTAGATAGAGAAACAGGACTTTTGACTCCTTATGTACACACGGCTCTGGAGAAGGGCAATGGGCTTTTTGGTGAGCAAATCAAACCAGAGATGTTACAAGCGATGGTCGAAATCATCACAGGAGTTTGTCCTACCATCGCCGATCTACGAGTCGAACTCTTACGCTTACGCACTATGCTGGTACAGCTTACTACACAAGATGGGGTTGCACTGATCAGCGCAGGCACCCATCCACAATCACATTGGCGCGAACAGCCACGTACACAACATCAGCGTTATGAGGAACTCGAAGAGGAATACCAGGATGTGGGTCGATCCATCATGATTTGTGGGCTACACATCCATGTCGGTATCGATAATCACGAGATCGCCATCCCTCTCATGAATCAGTTGCGTACATGGATTCCACACATGATAGCACTCTCCAGCAATTCGCCTTTCTGGATCAACCGTTACACAGGAATCAAATCATATCGTACAGTCGTGTGGAAACGCTTTCCGCGTTCAGGTGTGCCGCCGGTCTTTTCGTCGACGGCGGAATATGATCGCTACATCGAAACATTGGTGCAAAATAACTTTATCGATAATGGGAAAAGGATCTGGTGGGATATCAGGCCACACCCATTTTTCAGCACTATTGAATTTCGTGTTTTTGATATGCCCGCGACCTTCGAGGATACGATTGCCATTGCGGCATTATGCCAGGCGCTTGTTGCCAAGCTGACCTTGCTCTATGAAAACAACCTTGCTACAACTACCTTTCCATCTCACTTTATCGATGAGAACAAATGGAGGGCCACACGTTATGGATTAGACGCGGAATTCGTCGATTTTGCGCAAAACAAGACGAAATCAATACGTGAATCACTCCATGAACTCTTCAACTTTGTCGACGATATGGTCGATGGATTGGGGACGCGGCACGAGTTAGATTACTTACGAGCTTTAGTTGATAGTCCGGAAGGGACAGGTGCCGATCGCCAGATTGCGGTGTACAGCAATAGCAACAGTGTCAATGAAGTTACGCGTTTTCTCATGCAGCAAACGTTGAGGGGAATGAACCTTAATCCTGACTCTCTGCTGCACGAACGTGCTTAAGCATTCGCCTCTGCTATTCGATTAAGTAGAACGAAACGTTCCAGCGCAGGACGTAGACCGCAACGACGCGGTCCAACCTTGTTTGCTTTTTTCCTCCGCACATATTGCCCTTCTTGTCCCAACGTGTCATACTAACAAAATCCGCGAACAAAGACGCGTTGAAATGGCCCAACTAAGCGGACGCTCCTGGACTTACCAAGTACGAGCAAGGAGGAAGCTATGTCTGATGAACAAAGATCGTTGCGACGACTCGATTTTTCGGGTGTAGTGCCCAGCAACATACTTCAAATGGTCGTTATTGATATTGTGTGTCCATATATGCTTTTCCCTATTCTTTCCACCCATGTGTCTTTCGTGGTGGCGCTTCTGCTAGTAGCCATATTACCGATCGCGGGCATCCTCAGTATCAAGATCCGCAAGCAGGAGCTTGATCTGCTCGGCCTGCTCGCCCTTTTCATTATTGCCACTATTTTTGCCAGTGACAAATTGGAGATGATCGCGCCCTTTTCGCCCTTGCTTGCCCCTTTGTTCAATTATGCTCTTCCGATCGGCGTGCTTGGTCTACTGATTCTCTGCTCAGGTTTTTTTCGCAAACCGATCTTTTTTTATGTCGATCGCTATTTTTACGGTATAAGCCTTGCCGATGGAGTACAGCAATATAATCGCTACTGGGAGACTCTAGCGCCTTATCGGCAATTGATATACCGAATGAACACTGTCTGGGGATGTGTACAGGTTACCCTGGCTCTGGCGCTGGTAGCACTTTTTTATCTATTCGCGCAAACCTTCTTTCTTCCCTTTTTTCTGCTGATCATTCTCACCTACGTCGCCCTCGTTGTCTGGACAGTGCAGTATCGCAGCAATCATATCGTTGAAGGGACCGCGCAGCAAGAAGAGTTGGAAAAAATCAAGGATGTGCTCTAATAGCATCTTTACGCTGCGCATTGATACAAACCTATTTTTATACTGAGAGATGCCGATCTAAAAGAGTGTAGGTTGTACTCCAATGCATCACACCTATCCCTTCTTAATGAAAGGGGAGAACATCTGGCAAATGTTCTCCCCTTTTTTCGTCGTCTCGATAACATACGTGTGCCTAGTTCTGTTGCGCTCGTTTCCAGCTAAGTTGTGCCTGCTGCAAACCGAGTAATTCCTGTTCCAGTTGGGCGATCTCAGCTTGTAGATGTTGTTTTTGTTGCTGTGGACCGAGCAGGCGAAAATCCTCCATCATTTTATAGCCACGTCGTAGCAATCCTCGCGGTACAAAGGCCGAGGTCTCGTAGTATTGAGAGCGTGTGCTGGACATATTGGAGGTAATCTGTTTGAGGTCGAGCTTCAATTGTTTGATCTGTAATTTAATATCAGCAATTTGCTCTTTGTACGGATCTTTGGCAGCATTAGCCCCACGTGTGCTGCGCCCCTGTGGCGCTACAGGAGGTTGAGGCACCATAGCAGGACGAGGCTCAGCACCGCCGAATGCTTCATATGGGTCATTGTTCGCAGCGTTTTGCAGGCGTGTTCCACAGTGCTCACAAAATTGGGCGTTGTTCGCTACCGGCTGTCCGCAAGCTGGACAAAACATATTTGATTCTCCTTGTGCTCTTTTTCTGATGGTTTTGATCTAAGCAGCATGAGCGAAGACCTATTGTATTTGTGCACTATGAGATTCGCGATACTGCAAATAATCATCGAGCAACTTCAGCGTCTGTTTACTCATACGTTTGCGCAGGTCTTCTTCGTGCAACCATAATGGTTTCCCTTCAATATTATTACGCAACGCGCCACCAACGATATGACCACGGTAGACAAAGCTGATGGAACTCATTTGTAACCAGTTCGCGCTAACACCAGGATAAAAACCGATGAGGTCATCTATCTGCAAAACGAATCCCGTCTCTTCCTTGCCCTCACGCGCTGCTGACTGCGCGGGATGCTCGCGCCAGGTCATGAATCCACCAGGGAAAACCAGGCGTTTACGGGGGAGTTCTACCACCAGATAGCGCCCTTCCTCTTCTACAATGACAGCGGCGCAACCGAACGGCGGCAACTTTCCGCCAAGCAGTGCATTGAGTATATTAAAACAGATGCTTACACACATCTTCAATAAGTCGTAGAACATAGTAGTCGTGTGTTCGTCCTTTTCATCTCTAGTAAACGTCTAAGGCGACACTCCTCGCCTCTTATCTTTACGTACAGAGATCAGAAATAGCATGCGCTCAACTTTTTTTGTAGAGCAAAAATAGCTATACCCTCAAATCATTCGCACAAACGTTTTATAGACTTTTTATCTATGATTTTATAGAGCTATTATCCTAATGTTGATTTAGTTAGTCAATTTAGTCAATAAACTATTGACAGGAATATTGTTCATCGGTTATGCTCTTCACAGATGAGAAATTGCTGTTAGCAAAGCTTATTCTAAAGGTTATCTCCTTTTGAAGTACATGCGAATGGTGAGCGACATGGCCTTTTTCATAAGCATTGGCCTGGTTACAATAAGCAGAGTTACGGCAATTTCTCCTATATTTTCGAGAAGAACGCTGAGTCCGAGCGCGAAGTGGTTTTAGCAAACATCTCTCTCCATCTTTTCGTGCTCCTCCCTTCTTTGCTCGTGTGTTAAGAAACGGCAACCATGGCGGTTGCCGTTTCGCTTTGTCCAAACTATTCGGTTTTGTGCTCCGTTCACTTCATAGCGACAAGTTCGTCGTAGCGTTCCTGTAGCTTTGTGAGACGGTCTTCTTGTGAAGTCAGTTTTTCGCGTTCCTTCTCGACCACCTCCGGTTTAGCTCTGGAGACGAAATTGGGATTCGCCAGTTTTGTCTGCACACGTGCGATTTCCTGCCGTGTCTGCTCCAATTCCTTGGAGAAGCGTGTTAATTCTTTCTCGACATCGAGCAAACCGGCCAGGGGCAGGTAGATCTCGACCTCGTCGGCTAAAAGACTCATCGACTGCGCTGGTTTCGTCTGCATGCTATGCAACAGTTGTGGTTTCTCGGTACGGGCGAGAAACTCGATCAATGGTGCCTGTTCCACGAACATCGCCAGTTCGTCGCCCACAGCCATAGTCACTGGAATACGGCGCGCACGCTCGACGTTCACCTGATTGCGGGCGTCACGAATACGGATGATCACTCGTTGTAGCAGGCTAAACTGGCGTTCCGCCTCATCGTCCAGCAACATGCCCGTGTATTGCGGCCATGGGGCAATAATGAGAGCGGACGCGGGCCATGCAGCCCTGTTCGGCTCACTGAACTGGTAGAGATATTGCCACACCTCCTCCGTGACAAACGGCATAAAGGGGTGGAGCAGGCGTAACGTTTGGTCCAAAATCGCGCGCAGAATCGCGGTGGTGGTACGGCGAGCCTGTTCATCACCCTGCATCTGCACTTTGGCAATCTCCACGTACCAATCGCAATAGTCGGACCAGAAGAACTCGTTGATCTGGCGACCAGCCTCGCCAAACTGGAAGTCCTCAATCAAACCTGTCACCGATTGTGTCAGGCGTTCGAAGCGCTGCACGATCCAGCGGTCGGCCAGGGTACGAGGGACAACTGTCTCCAGGGCTGGAATGCCAGGAGCCATCTCGGCAGTCGACATCAGCACAAAGCGTGAGGCATTCCAGATCTTATTGGCGAAGTTGCGGTTGCCGATAATGCGCTCCTCCACCAACTTCGTATCGTTGCCCGGCGTGCTGCTGGTCGCCAGCGTGAAACGCAAGGCATCGGTTCCAAACTTCTCGATCACATCGAGAGGATCGATGCCATTGCCTTTGGACTTGCTCATCTTTTCACCCTTAGCATCGCGCACCATACCATGCAGGTAGATGGTTGAAAACGGCGTGTTACCCAGAAAATGGATACCGGCCATCATCATGCGTGACACCCAGAAAAAGATGATATCATAACCGGTTTCCATCACGGAATTGGGATAATAGCGGCGCAGATCAGGCGTCTCGTCGGGCCAACCGAGCGTACTAAAAGGCCAAAGCCACGAACTGAACCATGTGTCGAGCACATCCTCATCTTGTTTCAGACTTGTGCCCCCACATTTTGGACAGGAGGTCACGTCCTCACGGCTGACGATCATCTCGCCGCAATCCGTGCAGTACCACACCGGGATTCTATGGCCCCACCACAACTGCCGTGAGATACACCAGTCGTGAATATTCTCCAGCCAGTCGGTATAGGTCTTGTTGAAGCGCTCGGGTACAATTTTGGTTTGCCCATACTTCACCGCGTTGAGCGCGGGCGTCGCCAGAGGCATCATTTTCACGAACCATTGTTTCGAGATCAGCGGCTCGATGATCGTGTCGCTGCGGTCGCAGCGCTCAAGAGGTATCACGTAGTCCTCGATCTTCACGATCAGGCCTAACTCCTGAAGGTCGGCCACCAGTTTTTGACGCGCCTCGAAGCGATCCAGGCCCGCGTATGGACCAGCCTCGTTCGTCATCTTGGCGTCGAAGCCGATCACCTGAATGCGCGGCAAGTTATGCCGCAGTCCAATCTCGAAGTCCACGGGATCGTGCGATGGTGTCACCTTCACCGCGCCAGTGCCAAATTCGGACTCCACCGAGTCATCGCCCACGATAGGAATTTCGCGTCCAATCACTGGCACGATTGCTAAGCGTCCAATCAAGTCTTTATAGCGAGCATCTTTAGGATTTACCGCGATGCCGGTATCGCCCAGGATTGTTTCGGGGCGCGTCGTCGCCACGGTGATGTACTCGGTCTCACCTTTTGATTCCTCTGAAAGGGATTTGAGAGGATAGCGCACATACGTTAATGTACCGGGGGTATTGACATGGTTCACCTCCAGGTCGGAGATGGCGCTCATGCAATAGGGGCACCAATTGATGATGCGCTCGCCGCGATAGATCAGTCCCTCTTCATACAAACGCACAAAGACCTCGCGCACAGCCCTGGAAAGCCCTTCATCCAGGGTAAAACGCTCGTGAGACCAGTCCGCGGAAACGCCGAGGCGTCGATGCTGGTCTTGAATGCGGCTCTTATACTGGTGCACCCACTGCCAGATGCGTTCGATAAAGGCGTCGCGTCCTATCTTGTAACGGTCCGTACCCTCTTTCGCCAGCAGTTTTTCCACCACGGCCTGAGTTGCGATGCCTGCGTGATCTTCTCCGGGCACCCAGAGTGTCTCATCACCGCGCATACGGTGATAGCGGATCATAATATCTTCGATCGTCGCCGTGATCGCATGTCCCAGGTGTAGGGCCGCCGTTACATTGGGAGGGGGCATACTGATCACAAAAGGAGCGCGCGCGGGATTCGGGCGTGGCTTGAAGTAGCCGCCCTCCTCCCAAAAACGGTACCACTTCTCTTCGACTGACTGTGGCTCGTAGGTTTTTGGTAGCGATGCCACATCAGTAATGGGTGTTGTCTGGGAATTCGTGTGTTGCTCTAACATTACCCACCTCGCAAAAGCATATGAAAAAGCCCTTTCCGTCAAGGACGAGAAAGGACATCACTCGTGGTACCACCCTGTTTCGATCAACGTTACACTATGAAAGCCGTAGCGTTCTCTTCTGGCAAACAACAGCATTTATTGCCTTGTCTCTACCATTAGAAAACTGCTGGATCATCCATAAAGGGTACATTGATCCTCATACGTGCGTTATCGGGCACTACCGCGAAAATTCTCTCCTAGCGACTATAAGATAACTCTCTTCATCATGCTAGAGATGCTTTTCGGGCTTACAGGCGACCTTCGACGTAGCCAATCCGAGGAAGACTTTCAGCCGGTGATCTTCCCTCTCTCGCGGTACGACGTTATCCGTCTACTCCTCCTGCTCACAACCGTTTCTTTTTTGTTTAATTATAGCATAACGGCGCAAGCGATGGATGTAATGGATAGCGAGCAAGCAAATGGCAGAGATTTTAGTAATTTAGCCGAACAATAACGAATGGCCGTAAAAGCAAAACTTTCTGCTGAAAAGCGATGTCCGCTATCCATTTAGCCCATTTACAAAAAAAGCCGGATAAATAGTAATCCACTTGTTCCTAAGAATGCGTAGGAGTATATGTAAGGCAAGTACACAGTTTTGCTCTACAGAGTAAGCTGGGGGGTAAGTTGAGTGCCTTGCTTCCCAGTGTACTTTCTTTACAAGCCAAGGAA
Source organism: uncultured Dictyobacter sp. (assembly GCA_964657925.1). GTDB lineage: Bacteria > Chloroflexota > Ktedonobacteria > Ktedonobacterales > Ktedonobacteraceae > Dictyobacter. The sequence goes on along the minus strand of CAZZWK010000019.1, from coordinate 9,899 downwards.
CCCGGTTCATTGGTGTTCTGCCATCTACTTGAGAACGAGTATAGATAAAGCAGAACGAAAGGGAAAAGGGTAAGCTAATTTAGCCTTCTTCGTCCATATAGCGCTTTTAACCATATATTATTGAGAGAACAAACGAACAGCAATAATATCAGGTAAAATGGAGTTTTAAAGCGTAGGATATGGGCAAAGGAGGCACATAATGACCGCATCCATCCGTATAGTACACCTGGACGACGCAGAGGCAATCCAACACATCTATGAGCCGTATGTCACACAGACCATTATCTCGTTCGAAACGCTAGCGCCGAGTGTGGAGGAGATAGGCCATCGCATCGCTAAAAAGAGTGTGACGTATCCATGGCTGGTCTATGAGCATGATGGTCATGTTGTAGGTTATGCGTACGGGGACCAGCACAGTGATCGTCAGGCCTACCAGTGGTCGGTAGATATCTCGGTCTATGTGCACGAGCAGTGGCATCGGCATGGGGTTGGACGCGCGCTCTACACGTCGCTGCTCGCGCTGCTGCGCTTGCAGGGTTTCTACAATGTGTACGCGGGTATTGCGTTACCCAACGCGAAAAGCGTTGGGGTGCACGAGGCTATGGGCATGACTTTAGTGGGAATTTATCAACAGGTCGGATACAAGTTTGGGGCCTGGCACGATGTCGGCTGGTGGCAGATGATGTTGCAGCCACGTATTGTGGAACCACTACCACCACTGAATGTTGAGCAGGCTCAGGCTTTGCCGGAATGGGAAAAGGCGATCATGATCGGCATGCAACATGTCCATCAGGATACAACTAACGTGTAGCCTGAAAAATATGGCGATCTGGTAGGCGAACCGCGGTCAATATGCCACTGCGATATGCGCCGGTATCGATACCAATTTTATTGGGCTGGATCAGAGGTTGCGGCATGCGCCAATGGCCGAAGACGACAGGTTTGCCCCAGTTATAGTCGCTGGCGAGAAAGTCCGGTGAACCCCACATTTTGTAAAAGTCGGAAGTGAGCGAAGCATTTTTGCCAGGAAGCAAGCCCGCGTGAACATAGTAGGCGTATTCATCTTCGTAGGTGATCTGTGTCTCCTCCAGCCAATCACCAATCACGAATGGCAGATGTCCGTTATGAAGATCCCACAGTTCTTGAGCGCCATCCATATCTGGCGGACGAGAAAAACGTGCTCCATCCCAATATGCGAGCCAGGCATCCTCGTGATTACCGCGTAAAAAGACACATCTTTCATGCGATTGTCGTAGATCGCGTAGTGTGAGGATAGTCGCGAGCGTATCCTCACCACGATCGAGATAGTCACCAAGGAAGACAAGTGTGTCTTCCGGCTGAAAAGGCAGTTGGGCGAGCAGGTTACGTAACAGGGTAACTTCGCAGTGAATATCGCCAATAGCATACGTGGATGGTCGATCTTGCAGCATTACTGATCCTCGTAACCATAGAAAAACGGGATGACTTATCAGACATCCCGTTTTGAGTGAAGAATGTTAGAGACGCTTAAAGGTGGCGGTGATCTTACCGAACTGGAGTGTATCGCCATCGTTGATGGGGGTATCGTGGTCCGGCGTCAGGCGTTTGCCATTGACACGCGTAGCATTCGTGCTATTGAGATCGGTCAGTGTGTACGTGTTGCCAGTGTGTTCCAGCAGAGCGTGGACACGGGAAACGGTATCGGAACCCTGGAAGTCGCTGAGATCGACAGCGGGCCGGTCGCCGCCGAGATCGTGATCGTAGCGTCCAACGACCGATTGGCTCTGCGTCAACTCGACGTACTGACCGCTGCCGAACGTCAAGCCACCCCAGGGGGAGCTTGTGGCGGAAGTGGACGTGGGTTGCGCGGGCGACTGAGCAGGCTGAGACGATTGTGTAGGCGCGGCTGATGCTGTGCTGCTCTGTTGGGCCTGATTGGAAGGAATATAATACTGCTTCTGCGGGCGCGGTTTGGGTGCGGGCGGCACCTGATTCGGTGTGCCTGGCACCATGGTTACCTTTGGTTGTGGCTGAACTGCCGGTTCCTGGGTCACGGGTGGGACATAGTATGGCTCCTCCGGCTTTTTCTGCTCCTGGCGCGCGGGCGCAGCAGGCTGAGAGGCAATGGTAGGAGCAGAGGCGTCAATTATTTGCTGGTTGTTGGAAGGTACATAATATGCCTTTGGCTGTGGCACGACTGGTGGTGTCTGGGTCACAGGCGGGACATATTCAGGTTGAACCGGGCCAGCAGGCTGTGCGGGTTGAGACGAAGGGACGTATACGGGCGTTTGAGGTCGCTGCTGAGCAGGGGGTGTATAGGTTGGTGCTGCAGGTCCGTTTTGCGCAGAGGGTGTGTAGGTTGGTTGCACGGTGGGCGTTGGGCTAGTAGTTGCCTGGAATGTCGAAGAGCCACATTTTGGGCAGAAGGCGACACCGGGTTTTAATTCGGTATGGCAGTTCGAACAATAGATGTGAGGTGTTGCCAGCGCTTTGCCGCAACCGGAGCAGAATGTATCGCCCGGCTCGTAGGGTGTGTTACATTGAGGGCAACGCAGCTGCTCGTCAGCTGGAGCCGATATGATGGGTTGATTTACAGGTGTCGCATTGACGATCTGGGGTTGTGATGGAGTGTAATAGGGTGCCTGCACGTTCGAAGATGGCGTGTAGTAAGGAGTCTGTGGCGAGGGTAGAGCCGGTGGTTGACCCCACTGTTGTTGTACATGCGGTAAAAGCTGCATCGGTACTGGACCCACCTGGATGCCGGGTCTTTGCTGGCGCACCAGACCATCGACGACATTGAGTACATTATTGCCCAAGCTTGCCTGGCGAATCGCGCCCGCGCCAGCTGTTAATGCCAGCGGCCAGAGTACAGGAAATGCGACGATACCAACCGCGCCAACGGCGGCCTTATCGATCCAGCGCTGCTGACCAATCATCGCAAGCAGACCGCCAGAATTTCTCTGCAATGTGAGCGAAACGGCAGCCTGCATGCCGATGATAGCCTCAAAATCGCCGCCCTTTTTAATTTGGATCAAGCGCTGATTATTGTCTCCGAGCTGCTGCGCCTGATAGTTTTGGGAGAGGAATACATTGACGACATCATTGGCAAGCCGCTCGATCTCTATATCATCCGAATTGTAGAAGCGAGCATCCATTCGAAATCCTCCAACATGCTTTTCTATAGCTTTTTTTGCTTTTTCTATCACCCTATATATAGCGTATAACGGCGGGATAGTATCCTTGCGCGATCACAGTAGTGCGGTTTGCTTTGCCAGTGCCTGTTCTTCCCCTCGCAATCTCGCGGGAGCGATACAGGATCGAGCAAATAAGATATCCTCTTGCTATCATTTACGAGGAAACAAGACAAAAGTTGGACCTTATGATGCGGAGTAACTGGTAAAAAAGGCCGGATATGCACTCACTATAGGGCGCTACTGACCGTCGGTACGTTCGACCATGTTTTACCAGCATCACCGGTCTGAAAAAGCAGTGTTGTGCGGTTATTCGTTGTGCCGATCGCCCAACCGGTTGTAGCGCTTACGAAGTCGATTTGGGCCACGGAGGTAACCGTCGAGGGCAGGCTGCCCTGTTGTTTCCAGGTTTTGCCACCATCACCTGTCGCATAGATCACGCGCTTACTATTGCCACCAGTGGCCCAGGCATGATTGGCGTCGTAGAAAGTCACGTTCGATGAGATCTGGCTGTTTGTAGCATACTGCAGCCAGGTCTTGCCGCCATCATTCGTTTGATAGAAGACATAAGTCGTACTGCTTGCAGTGGAAAACGTGAGTGGTAAAACAGCGGCGTTCGCGCTGAAGAATTGAGGTGGAGAGGCTGCTGCTAGCACATTTCTCCCTGTGCTTGTGGGTAACGTCAGGCTTTGTGTATGCCAGGTTGTGGCCCCATCACTTGTTGTATACAATAAAAATTGAGTGTTTGTCGGTGAGGTTGCCGTCAGCCAACCATTGCTGGTGCTATTAAAAGAGAGACCGGATTTGACACCATCGTCTGCGATACCATTTTGTGTGGTCGCATTGGTTGTCGAACTTGAGAGCAGATACCAATCCGTGCCACCATCGCTGGTATTGAAGATATCCACCTGTTCGCTGTGCGTTGACGCATTGACCGCCTTACAGTAAACGAGCCAGCCAGTTTGTGCGTCCGAAAACTGGATATGGGTGACGGTTACCCCTGTATCCACAATGGGGGTTTCATACCACAATGCTCCACTATTGTATGTATGGAAAACGGAGGTGGTTGATTTGAATTGCAGGGTGATCCAGGCATTTTGCGCGTCGAGAAAGTAGCTCGCGCCCACTGTGAACGATTGACCGGCAGCACTGGGCGTTACGTCTTGCCAGTGCTGGGTGCCCGACGTGGTATACAACACATGATTATTGCTGGTCACAGCCCAACCTGTCATGGGGTTTATCATGTGGATCGTTGTCAGGGTAACTGGCTGAGTAGGTCCTGGGGTTGGAGTGGGAATAGCGTTATCGGAGACGGACGTTGTCGCGGATGAACCACCCGGCAAACTACAACCGGCCAGGAGAAAAAGGCAAGCCAGCAGGAGTGTTATTGCGCTCAACGTATGCTTTTGAGCTATCCGTTTTCGCCTACTATGTTCTAGTCGATGCATCGTATATATCCTCTTTATGAAACAGAATAGAAAAGTGCGTGTTGTATTAAGAATTTGTCCTTGACTATTGTAAGTGTCCTGTCCAGAAAACACAATGCAAAAGACAGTTTCTCTCCTGTTAGTAAGAGAGAAACTGTCTATCGACTGGCGTGAAAGAGGTTAGACAACGCTCTCTTCCACGGGAAGTTTTCCGAACTGCTCATTGTAGAGTTGGGCGTAGACGCCGCCGAGATCCAGCAATTCCTGGTGGGTGCCGCGTTCCACGATCTCACCATTGTTGACCACGAGAATAACGTCCGCGGCCAGGATAGTGGAGAGGCGGTGTGCGATCGCCAGCGTCGTGCGACCTTTCATGAGAGGCTCCAACGCGGCCTGGATCAGGCGCTCAGAGTGGGTATCGAGGGCGCTTGTCGCTTCGTCAAGAATAAGGATATGGGGATTCTTGAGGATAACACGCGCGATGGCGATACGTTGTTTTTCACCGCCGGAGAGACGATAACCGCGCTCACCAACCACCGTATCGTAGCCTTCTTCTAGCTCCATGATGCGATCGTGGATGGCGGCAGCTTTGGTCGCCGCGATAATCTCTTCGTCCGTGGCGTCCTCGCGGGCATAGAGCAGGTTGGCGCGGACGGTATCGTGGAAGAGGTATGTCTCCTGCGTCACCATACCGATCATTTCCGCCAGGGAAGCGAGTTGCAGATCTTTGATATTGTAGCCATCGATCTCGATGGAGCCGCTATCGACATCGTAGAGACGCGGGACCATGTAGGTGATGGTTGTTTTGCCCGCGCCACTGGGGCCAACCAGCGCGGCCAGTTGACCGGGTTTGATCTCGAACGAAACATCCTTCAACGTCTGGCGCAGCTCTTCGGGTTCGGCAGGGGTAGTATGCTCACCATCTTGTTGCCGCGTGGATAGCGCTGATTTATCCCTACGACCAATTTTCAGGCGTTGCAACAGGTCATTATTCGCGTCCGCGGCGGGTTTTTTATCCTGTGGTGAGGGAATATTGAAGAGGGTCGAGTCGTCGCGTTTGTAGGCGAACGAGACGTTTTTGAACTCGACGTGTCCATGTGCCTCCATCTCGGACAGGCGGTGCGCAGTGGCCTTATCACGAATCTCGATCGGCAGGTCGAGATATTCGAAGATGCGATCGAAGAGGGCGAACGCGCCCTGCACCTCGACCTGGATGGTCAGCAGTTGCCCGATGGGGAAGAACAGGCGGCTTTGCAGTGTCGTGAAGGCCACGATACCACCGATGGAAATGTTGGGGTGCAGTTGCGTGATCAATTGCCAGCCAGCGATCAGATAGATGACCGCGGGCGTAATCGAGAAGAAGACGTTGATGAACATGAAGAACCAGCGACCGATCAGTTGCTGGCGCACCTCAAGATCGGTCAGATTCTGGTTCTCTTTCTCGAACAATTGCTGCGCGTACTTCTGGCGACCAAATGTCTTCATCAATAGGATGCCGCTCACCGAGAGCGTCTCCTGCATCATGGATGTGAGGGAAGCCATGCTCTCCTGCGTCTCTTTACTGGTGCGGCGACGCACATTGCCTACTTTTGTCGTGATGAATAGAAAGATAGGCAACAGGCCAAGCGAGACGAGCGTGAGCAGTGGACTGATGATGAGCATGGCGATAATCGTACTCGCGACTGTCGCTACATTCGAGACGATGCTGGTGGCGGTACTCGTCACCACACTCTCCACGCCATTGACATCATTGGAGAGACGAGACTGAATCTCGCCGGTACGCGTGCCGGTGAAGAAACGCAACGACATGTTCTGCAAATGCTCGTAGAGGCGATTGCGGAAGTCGCGCATCACCTTCTGGCCGATGACGTTGTTCAGATAGGTTTGCCAGACACCGATCAGGCCAGAAACGATCGGTGTTACGATCATAATCACCACGTAGAGGACGAGCAGAGATAGATTTTTTCTATCGATGGCATCGTCAACAATACGTTCAATCATAAAAGGGTTGATGATACCCAAGCCTGTGGTCAGCAGGATCGCAAACAGTACCATCAAGACCTGAAATTTATAGGGGGCGAACGCCGCAACTACACGCTTGATTGTTTGCGAATCAGTTTTGCGACCCCGCCTTTTCTGCTCCTCTAGATAGGTGGACATGCCACCACGACCCATAGGACCATGATATGCCATAAAAGATGTTCTCCAAAAAACGGAATCAGGTGTATGTATATTTCCGTATATCTATTGCTGTCATGCCGAGGGAGGGCACGAGAGTTATATTTTTTCCTTCTTAGCCTAAAGTATATGCTATTCCGCTGCCGATAGCACTGGTTATAAGGCGGGTTTTTCTCCTGTTCTTTTTACCAGGGTCATTTGCGGCAATTGTGGTCGACCAATTTTGTAGGTTGGCGCTTTGTGTAGGAAAATTGTCTTAGCCATACGTTGATTAGAGTAGAGGGATCGGTATATATCGAGGAAGCATGCTATACTAAAAGACGTGATGACATTGTCGTGGAGATTAGCGCATGGGCCGGGCTACTGGGAGGAAGCCACGGTTGACGAGGTGGAGGCCGTTCGGAATGTGTCAGCGGGGAGCCTCCAGGGACCATCACGACCCTGAGAAGAGGGTGTGTAACGCCTGTCGGTAACGATCGAGGACAAACAGCCTTCAGTGATGTAGCAGCACGAATTTCGTTTTTGTGTTCTACGGACAACAGAAAGGTTTGACCACATGTGTGGCATTATCGGCTACGTCGGCTCGCAGGAGACCGATGTTACCTCCCTATTACTCGAAGGCCTGGCAAAATTAGAATATCGTGGCTATGACTCCGCGGGTATCGCAGTTCTTAACAGGTCCGGCGGACTCGACCTGCACCGGCGCGCGGGCAAAATATCGAATCTGGTGGACGCGGTCGCGCACGACAAACAGACGGGCAAGAGCACGCTGGGTATCGGTCATACGCGTTGGGCGACGCATGGGCGGCCCAATGATACCAATGCACATCCACACCCTGATTGTAGTGGCAGCATTGTGGTCGTGCACAATGGCATCATCGAAAACTACCTGGAGTTGCGCGAGCAGTTGCGCAAGGATGGGCATGTTTTCAAATCGGAGACGGATAGCGAAGTGCTCGCGCACCTGATCGAGGGCATCTATAACAACGCAGCTGGACATGATTTGACGCTGGCGGTACGCCTGGGGCTACAACTCGTCACCGGATCTTATTCGATCGGGGTGGTCAGCAGTGAACATCCTGATGAACTGGTGGGCGCGCGGTGCGCAGGTCCATTGATTGTCGGGCTGGGCGAACACGAGCAATTTCTGGCCTCAGACATTCCCGCACTCTTGAAACATACACGGCGCATTATCATTCTAGAGGAAGGTGAGATCGTCACGCTGAAGCCTAATAGTGTCTCGATCATACGCCTGGATGGTAGCGAGGTGGAGCACGAACCACACACTATTGATTGGGACGAGGCGGCGGCAGAAAAGGGTGGCTATCCGCATTTCGTGCTCAAAGAGATCAACGAACAGCCGGATGCGTTGCGACGAGCTCTGCTGGGACGTGTGCACGACGGGCAGTTGCGCTTGCACGAATTGGAGCAGATGAAGATCGCAGGCCTGCTCGATCAAGTCGAACGTATTATCGTTGTGGCCTGTGGCACATCGTATCACGCGGGGCTGATCGCCAAGTACGTGATCGAGCAATGGGCGCGCATTCCAGTCGAGACGATTACGGCGGCGGAATTTCGCTACTGCGACCCGATCGTGGGGCCGGAGACGCTATGTATCGCGGTCACGCAATCCGGCGAGACGGCGGATACACTGGTGGGTATTCGGCAGGCACGGGAGCACGGCGCGCCGGTCATCGCGGTAACGAACGTGGTGGCGAGCGCGATCACGCGACTGGCGGACGCGGTGCTGTACCTGCAAGCGGGACCGGAGATCGGCGTGGTGGCGACAAAGACATTCGTCAGTTCGGTCGCGGTGCTCTATATGCTGGGTCTCTACCTGGCCGAGACGCGCAGACGCTTCACGGCGGAACAGACACGCGAACTGCTGCATGCATTAGAACAGTTGCCGGAGCAGATTCAACATGTTCTTGATATCGCCAATAGCGAGCAGGACACGATCGAGCCGCTGGCGAAGCATATGTCGATCGTGAATAGTATGATTTTCATCGGGCGCGGCGTGGGCTATCCGACCGCGTTAGAGGGCGCACTCAAGCTCAAAGAGATCTCATACATTCACGCGGAAGGCTTTCCAGCGGGCGAATTGAAGCATGGTTCGATCGCGCTACTTGATCCAGCCACGCCGCTGATCGGCATTGCCACGGCCTCACACACCTATGAAAAGGTGGTGAGCAACATTCAGGAGGTGCGAGCAAGGGATGCGCACATCATCGTCGTAGCGACCGAGGGGGATGAAAAGATTCGCCAGCACGCGGACGATGTGCTCTACGTGCCCGCGACGCTGGAAGCCTTCAGCCCGTTGCTGGCAACGGTTCCGCTACAACTCTTCGCCTATCATGCCGCAGTTGCAAGAGGGTGCAACGTGGACCAACCAAGGAATTTAGCGAAGTCGGTGACGGTGGAATAGAGCAAACAAACTTAGTTTTTGTTGATAAACAATAAAGACATGAACGGGGTAGCCCCAAAAAGGGCTACCCCGTTTTTAAATTTGTGTAGTTAAAGAGCTATCTATGGTAGATCGCAACAATGGCGTTGCCGAGGGCTGTACCGTCTTGTCCAACAGCAACGTGTACGAGCCGCCAACCATCCAGCGCGAGATCTTCACAATCCTTTTCTAGCTGTTTCCACGGGGAAGTAAACGGAACCATATGATAAAACCTCACTACTTGTTCTGCCATATTGTTTGCCGCTGGTGAATAGATACCATAAAATTTCTTCGCCATCTTGGCCTCCTCTTTATTGATGTATATTAGAGCTAACTGTAGTATATTTCGGAGCAAAACCAGATACAAAAACTTATTGCATATAGCTGGTATAGCCGAGCTAGACGCTCTTTTGAATAGGAGGACACAATGAATAATATAATTTTTACACGTATTACCAATTCCCAGGCGATATATGAACCCTTTACCAGTAATTTTAAGACTGGCACATCCTTTTCAGGAATCTCACATTCCTTGCAAGAAACACAAAGCGCCTCTGTAACAGAGAATGGGTCTTTATGGCAGCAAACGCTAGCGCAATTAGCTTACGAATCTCCTCATATAAGCTCTAAAGGTGATTTTGAAAGCAATAAACTGCCTCAAAATGCAACACAGTATCAAAA
>CAZZWK010000018.1:0-83789 GCA_964657925.1 uncultured Dictyobacter sp. | reverse complement strand
TGAGCACGATAAATCGGCTCCTACCGAGGTTATTGGGGAAGCTGGACGGAGCTCTACTGGGTCGGGATTGACTGGTTTGCTATTGGGAAGAAAAAGTGAACACTATGTGTTATCGTATGTAGAAACAGAAGTCGAAGGGTAGGACTCTTGCGAGAGGACTATCGAAGGGAAAGGGAGCAGCATCCATGCCGAAGAAGGGTGAACTTTCAAAGACAGCGCGCGCCTCGCTGGCGAACCGCCAGGTTATCAATCATCAGACGAGTCATTTGTGCGCGTCGTGCCACGAGCCAATCTGGCTGACCGATCTTTACCCAGTCAAAGTGATGGGTAAGGGAATGACATTTTATCACAAGGAGCATTACCAGGTTCAGTAGTGATGCTGCTGTGAGTGCAAAATAAAGAGAGGGTTCTCGCTGCTGAACAAATCGACAGCGAGAACCCTCTCTTTATGTGGCTGTGAGGATAGGAAAAAAGCATACGAAGGATTAGCGTAGTTTGTTGGAGCGTGACAGGAAGGATATTGGAGAATTCTATTGTAAAAAGTGCTTGCTTGACAAGTTGGGGGGAAGCTGGCACAATCGGGTGAAGAGGAGATTAACAGGTGAGGAGTAGAGCATAATTATGGCGCAATCGAGTGAGCGAATTGTTGGTGATGAGCATAAGAATGGGCAAATAGAGGAGGGTGGGGAAGTGCGTAAGTTGAGGGTTGGGTTTCAGGGTGAACGGGGGGCGTTCGGGGATGAGGCGGTGATGGTATATTTTGGTGCGGAGGAGGGAGTTCAGCCGGAGCCGGTGCCATATCGAGGGTTCGCGGAAGTTTTTCACGCGGTCGCGACGGATGAGGTGGATTATGGGTTGGTGCCGGTGGAGAATTCGCAGGCGGGCAGTATTAATGATGTGTATGATCTGTTGCGGCAACATGACCTGTTTGTGCTTGGGGAGATCGCGCATCCGGTCAATCACTGTTTGTTGTGTTTGCCGGGTCAGCAGTTGGAGGATATCAAGCGGGTGATTTCGCATCCGCAGGCGTTGGCGCAGAGCGATGTATTTTTGCGCAATCTGGGCGCTGAAATTGTTGCCACGTACGATACAGCGGGCAGTGCCAAGATGATTCGCGAAGAGGGACTGGAGGGTGTGGCGGCGGTGGCCGGTGCGGGCGCGGCGGCGTTGTACGAATTGGATATTCTGGCGCGGGGTATTCAGACGATCAAGGATAATTATACGCGGTTCATCGCGTTGGGGAGGGAACCAGCGACAAGGCGTGAGGGGCAGGCGAAGACGATGCTGGTGATGGCGACATCGCATCAGCCGGGTTCGCTGTACCATTGTCTGGGGTACCTGGCCGAGAACAAGATCAATGTGTTGAAATTGGAGTCGAGGCCATCGCGGCAGAGGCCGTGGGAGTATGTGTTTTACCTGGATTTCGATGGGCATCGAGAAGAACCGGAGGTGCGGCAGGCACTTGCGGGTCTGGTGAGCCATACGACGTTCTGCAAGGTGCTGGGATCATTCGAACGGAAGATTTAAATTTCAGATAGGCAAGAGGGGTTGTTGGTCTTCCAGATAAAAAGTTTTTTGCTGGTCGATGGCTTGCAGGCAGAAGGGGAGGCGGCGCGAGTGTCGAGGAGCTGGGTGGCGAGTTCGGGGGTGGTGAAGCGATACTCGTTGAGTTCGGTTTCTTGCAAGGTGATGGTGTCGATATGGGATGGGGCGAGGATGCCGCAGTAGAAGACGAACTGGAGAGCTTCGGTGCGGATATCTTGCGGTGTGGTGTAGTCGATGCAGAGCAACTGTTGCAGTGAAACTGTCAGACCGAGTTCTTCCTGAGCTTTGCGGAGGCAGCCCTGAGCAGGCGACTCGTCGGATTCGATGATGCCGCCAGGAAGGAGCCAGTCGGGACGATAGGTGGGTTTAACGATGAGAATCTGGTGGTGCTGGTTCAAGAAGAGCGCGCCCGCCCCCATACGTTTACGTGGCAGGTTTTTGTAGTAGTGCTCGGTCATGGTTGGCTCCTCTCGATCGTTGCGATATTTTGTTATGGTAAGCGTATCACATTGATTGGCAAGGAGGAAGTAATTGTTTTGGGCAGCAAAAAGGACCGGTTTTTCTCGTCCCTGAGAGGCCGGTCCTCTTGTTGGTAGCACGCTCAGTATGCCAGTGATTTTTGCATATAGTACGTTTGGTTATGTAGTGGTGCATGCGCTAAGCAGGTGCGCGCCCACAAGGGGATGCGCCTACGCGGGTTGAATGCACCATTTAGTGTATGTGCGGTTAGCGTTTGATTTTCAAGGTATTGACGAAGTTGCCTGCGAGTTCATCGTACGATTCAGCATAGTATTCTTCGACACGACCAGAGTCACAGAGGGTGGTGAGCGAAGAATCGATGGGCAGTGTGCCGAGCAGGGGAGCATCGGTCATGCCGACCAACTCGGGTCCGTTGCTGGGTCCGAAGATCTCGTAGCGGTCGCCCTGGGGGGTTTCGAAGTAGGACATGTTCTCGACCACGCCGACGATTTCGCCTTTGAGTTGTTGGACCATTTTGATGCATTTCATGACGATCATCGTTGCCAGCATCTGTGGGGACGACACGATCACCACGCCATCGAGCGGGAGGGATTGCATGACTGTCATGGGGGCGTCGGATGTTCCTGGTGGGAGGTCGACGAGCAGGTAGTCGAGATTGCCCCAGTCGACATCGTTGTAGAATTGTTTGATGGCGCTAGAGATCATGGGTCCGCGCCAGACGACGGGGTCGCTTTCCTGCTCCAGGAACATGTTCATGGAGACGACTTTGATGCCGCCCTTGCTGCGCAGAGGCTCAATACCGCCGTTGGCGGCCTTTTTGGGTTGTCCGTGTGTGCCGAACATACGCGCTATGCTAGGACCGGTGATATCGCCATCGAGGATGCCAACTTGCTGGCCCTGACGACGTAGGGAGACGGCGAGCAGGCCGGTGACGAGCGATTTGCCCACGCCACCTTTGCCGCTCATGATGGCGATGACCTGTTTGATCTTGCGATTGGGCGCACCGGAGGCCATGGTCAGGGGGACGCCGCGACCGATGGGTGCTTTTTTGGGTGCAACCGAGATGGGTTCGCCGTTGACGGAGGCATTGAGGTCTTGGACCAGGATATCAAGTTTTTCGGGTGAGAAGTGGTGCGTGCGTGCGCCACCGGCGACGCTTTCGCGCGATCCCACGGCGCAAGCGGTGCAGGGAAGGCCATGGCCGTGGAAGACCTTGACGGTGGTGGGATATTTGGTGACGACGTCATGGATGACCATGTCGGCAGTAATCGTTTCCGCCATGTTAGTTATCCTCATGGGCGGCAAGTATGGAAATACGCGCTGCCGCCCTTTTTCTTTCCTAGTAGAGTGGACACAATAGATGAGAGATATAATCCCGAGTTTTTTACTATGGTATTAGTATAGCACAAGTTGGGAGGTGAGGGGGAGATGCTATTGCTGATGAATTGCGCCCTTTTTTATGCTATTCTTATTATCGTTTGGGGGGCTCAACCGATAATAAGGAAAATTCTTGACTGTCTTATTATCGATTCGAGGGCTGAATCGATAATAAGGCAATGGAAAAGGTGAAAAGGATGTTGCCGAAAGATAAAAGAAAACTCGCCCTGCTTATTGGTGCTGGAATACTTCTGATTGCTTTCTGTACTGCTATAGTAATGATCATTGATGCTCGTCTGGACGTTGATTTTGGTACTGATAGTAGTGCTGGGTTGCTCTGCGCTTTTATTGCTGCGTGTATCTTTTTGCCAGGGGCTCTACGCGGATATTGAGCAGGTCGGAGGCAAGTCCCGAAGATTGCATGGTATCGACGTTTAGATCTGATTTTGTGTCTGGCAGGATTGATAATGGGTGTGGACTTTGTGCTCTCTGTTGTACGAAATTGGTTGATGTTCCTTTTTATGAACAATATTGAATCACCTCAAGCGACTCAATGGCTTCAAATGATGCAAGTTCTTGATTTTGCAAGCGTTGCTGTTAGTGGTATTTGGGTCGTAATGGCAGTCATTTTCGCGTATCAGGCTATTAAGCGACCGAGTATTGTACGGAAGTCGGGAGATGGAGGAGTAGGTAAGGATCTAAATAGAACATAATGAGGTTGGAGGAAAGCAAAAAATGGATGTTCTATAATTTGGAGGGTTGAGAACTTGGTATCCCGAAGTGATAAGGTAAAGATTGTTTTGATTGTTGTGAGTGTTCTACTTCTATTAGCATGTTGTATTGTAGCAGTTTTAATTATTGATAGTCGCCTATCGGTTAATCCTGGTACTGGTAGTGATAATGACGTTACATTCCTCTTCTTTTTTGTACTGGGCTGCATCTTTTTTCCAAGAGCCTGGCATAGTTACATAGTGGAGCGAAGAAAGAAGCCAACGGTAGTATGGTATCAGAGGTTGAACCTAGTTTTATGTTTGATAGGATTAGTCTCAGGTCTGCTGTTTGGTTCATCGGTACTGCAAAAATGGACTTTGTTTGTCTCGATGAATAATATTGCGCAGTATCAATCTTCTATGCTTGTTGGGGATAGCTGGCTATTAGTTATTGTTAATTTTATTGCGATTATAGTGTGGGTGATATTGTTAATTGTTCTTGTTCATCAAGGTGTTAAGCGGAGAAAGCAGCGTGATGTTGTGGCAACGTCTGACAATAAGAGTGAAGAGTGAGAAGCGGGACAAAACGATCATTTTCAGCATGGGCCGATGAATCATAGCTCTACCGCCTGAGGTTGTATGAGGGTTGAGGATTCGTTGCGTGGGGGTGGGGGGTGTGTTATGATGATTGCTGCAAGCGAACGTGAGCGGAAAAAGAGTGTTTGTGTCGTGCGCAGAGGGTATGGCACGGGAGAGGAAAAGACATGGAGGCTGAGAGCGAGTTCACCTATTTGCGGCAGGTGCATATTTTCAATGGTCTGACGGACGATGAGATTCGAGAGCTGGGGCGAGTGGCGAAGAGGCGGACATTTCGCGCGGGCGAGATTATTTTTCATCGCGATGATCCGGGGCAGGTGCTGTATGTGATCAAGGAGGGGAAGGTCAAGATCAGTTTGAACAGTCCGGATGGGCAGGAGATTTCGCTAGTGGTCTTCGGGAAGGGTGATTATTTCGGGGAGTTGGCGCTGCTGGATGGGTTGTCGCGCTCGGCGGACGCGACAGCGCTGGAGAAGGTCGAGACGTTCACGTTACAGAGGAGCGATTTCCATAACGCGATCATGAAGAATCCGAAGATCGCGATTCGGGTGATCGAGGTGTTGTGTGAGCGGTTGCGGCGGACGGATCAGCAGGTGGAGGATTTGATCTTTCTGGATGTGTATGGGCGCGTGGCGAAGAAGTTGTTGGAGTTGTCGGAGACGCATGGGACGAAGGTGGATGAGGGTATTCGTATCGAAGTGCGCTTGACGCAGCAGGAACTGGCCTCGATGGTAGGGGCATCGCGCGAGAGTGTGAACAAGGTGTTGGGGTATTTCGCCGATAAGCGATACATCAGTACGGACAAGCATCGCATTACGCTACTGCGGGCGGCAGACTTGCAGAGGCGTATTTATTAGCTGTTAGTCGAGAAGGGTGAGAGTTTACTTCCGCGTGTTTGTTACTTCGTCATATCGAGATACGTTCCATCAAGGCGAGGGTATATTTGTGTCACGTTTTGGTGTGGATATAGCGTACTAAAGGGAATGCGAACTCTTGGACGAACAGAACACAAGCAAAGATCAACAGGCGACCCTTGTTACTGAAGAGCAGGCTCTTCCAGCTTTATCTATGGCAGTCGAGCAGGCAGCCGTGACGGGAAATGGTATGCGTTTCCGGGCATTGCTGCGCGAGTTACGCCCGAGGCAGTGGACCAAGAATGGGGCGGTATTTATCGGGCTGGTTTTCGCGCAGCAGTTGTTCAATGTGGCTGCCTTTGAAAGGACTGCGCTGGCATTTATTGCGTTCTGCCTGGTATCCAGTGTGATTTATCTGCTGAACGACCTGTTGGATTTGAAGCAGGACCGGTTGCATCCGGTGAAGCGGTTGCGACCACTGGCTTCGGGTCAGTTGCCGGTTTCGTGGGCGATTGTCGCAATCGGCGTTTTGCTGGTGCTGTGTGGTGGTCTGGTGGGGGTACTGTTTCGGATACCGGTGCATAACGACATTTATGCCTCGATTGGTGGGGCGAATGTGCTATTTCCGCTGGTGATCGTCGCCTATCTAGGGTTGATGGTGTTGTACAGCACCAGGCTCAAGCACGTTGTGTTGATCGATGTGTTTGTGATCGCTAGCGGTTTTGTGTTACGCATTCTGGCGGGGACGGTGGTGATACCGGTGATTATCTCGCCATGGCTGTATCTGGTGACGTGTTTTCTGTCGCTGTTCCTGGCGTTCAGTAAGCGCAGGCATGAGATTGTGCTGTTGCAGGGAGACGCGAGCGGGCATCGCAAGATTTTGAAGGAGTACAGTATTCCTTTATTGGACCAGATTATTACGATCATGGTTGTGGGCACATTGATTTCTTATAGTATTTACACGGTTGAAGGACCAACGGGTGATCATCGCTTAATTGTCACGATTCCATTCGTTCTATACGGTATGTTGCGATATCTCTATCTGGTTCATATGCGCATGGAGGGTGGAAGTCCGGAGGAGGTGTTGTTGCGCGACCGGCATATTTTGGGATCAGTCGCGTTGTGCACTCTATTAGTGATTGTGGTGCTGTACTTATTTCCATAAATTGACCGCGGTATCACTGATAATCGTCTATTATTTATAAGGAACGAAAAAGATCAGGAGAAAAGATGGTATGAAAACGTTAATTATTATTCCGACTTATAATGAGTACGAAAATTTGCGCCCATTGCTTGACACTGTATTTTCGAATGCGCCGCGCACGGATGTTTTGATCGTGGACGATAATTCGCCGGATGGCACGGGTGCGTTGGCGGATAAGTTGCATGAAGAGGACCCGCGCATAAATGTGTTGCACCGCAGTGGGAAGCTGGGGTTGGGCACAGCCTATGTGGCAGGTTTCAAGTACGCGATCGAGCATATATATGATGCGGCCTTCGAGATGGACGCGGACTTTTCGCATGATCCGCGTTATTTGCCCGACTTCTTGAACGCGATCGACCACGCGGATCTGGTGATTGGATCGCGTTACATTCCGGGTGGGAGTACGCCGAACTGGTCGTTTATTCGCCGGTGTATCAGTGGGTGCGGCAATATTTTCGCGCGTTTCATGTTGAATATGCCGGTGCATGATTGTACCGCGGGCTATCGCTGTTATCGGCGCGAGGTGTTGGAGAGTATTGATTTAGACACGGTGCAGTCGCAGGGGTATGCGTTCCAGGTAGAGATGGCGTACCGAGTACTCAAGCAGGGATTTAAGATTGTCGAGATTCCGATCGTGTTCATGGACCGGCGTATCGGCCAATCGAAGATGTCGCGCAAGATCGTGCTGGAGGCGTTCACGTATGTAGTGCGTGCCAAATTGGGACGGGTGCCCTTGCCGCCGGAGCGGTTGCGCAAGCAGTCGGTGGTCGCGGGTGATGCATCATCGGTACGTTAGTCGGGTGTGATGGGCATTATTTTTTGCGGCGCGAGGATTTGCCGCGTTTCTTTTGGGGGCGACGAGGTTCATAGACCGAGTCGTCCTCTATTTTGTAACGCGGATCGATCCCGTAGTCGCGGCGCACTTGCTGGCGATGTTGTGAGCGAATTTCGACATCGCGGGGAGCGGCATTGAGGCGTCTGGTCAGTTGCTGTGTGGTGTGAGCGGTGCCACCTTGTTCGAGGACGCTATCTTTGACCTCGCCGTCGTCGCTATAGAGCGAGATGGTAGTGCCTTTCTGTCTGGCCTCGGCGGCCAGGCGGGCGATCACGCGGTCGGCGGTTTCGCCGTAGCGGGAGAAGATAATGCGGATATGTTCGTCGTGATACACCTGCTCGCGCTGATCGCTGCCATCGAAGACGATGACCACGCGTGAAGGCGAGGAGCGGAAGCGATTTTTCAGCTGTTTGATGAGGACGTTGCGTGCCTCGGCCATACTTTTGTTTTCAACCATTTGAAACATCGGATTATTTTTGATGACGTTGTAGCCATCGACCAGGATATCGTGCCCCATTTCGCCATTCCCCACTTGCAAGCAGGCGTCGCTCGCGTCCAATAATCGTTGTCAGGCATTGTACATCGTTTTGTGTGATGCTACAAATACTGTTACAACGAGAAGAGGTGGGTGATGAATTGCCAGAGGTAGGCGACTTCCGCGCGAATATCGATTTGCAGGATGTTTTCGATAAAGGTGTTCGCGCTGGCTGAGACGAGGGCGCTGATGATCAGGGTGAGCACGCAGAGGAGCAGGAGTGCGGACAGGAAGGTCAGGAGATTTTCGAGCGATTTGCGTGTTTCGTGCTGACGTGTGGAACGCGTTTTGATGTCCGCGACGCCGGTGATTGTATGTGGGCGACGTGTGGAGGGTGATGTTTGTATATTATTGTTGGTAGTTTTTTTACGGCGCGGGTTGGGACGCGTTTTGATATTTTCGATGTCGTTTTTAGCGCGTGAGCGATTGGCGGTAGGCCTGGTTTTGAGGCGTTCGATATCGGTGGGAGATGCGGCCTTCGAGGCGGAGGCGCGGGGGGTCGAGGTACGAATGACGGTGGGGTATTCCCAGGAGGGTAGGACGGGCTGTGCGTCTTTTTTGATAATGACGGTTGGTGGTTCCTGGTCGCGTTGTTGAAGATCGAGTGTTTCGCGGCGACGCGGAGTTGGTGGTTGGCCCAATGTTTGTTGTGGGGGCATGGAGGGCTGAGGTAGAGCGGTGTGATGGGTGAGTGGTTGGGTGATTGGATGGATTGGAGGTCCTTTATGTGTGGGGATTTCGTCGAGCGTGGGACTCTCGGGCAGGATTGGTGAGAGTGGGTGAGGTGTGATGCTTTGTGGTGAGAGCAGCGGACTATTTTGTGCGGGTGTTTGGGTCGAGAGTTGCGCGAGCGTTTCGGCGTTATCCAGTGGGGCAGCTTGCTGGAAACGACCGGGGCGGATGCAGATGAGGCGATTGGGGATGGATTGTTTACGCGCGAGTTGTGCCTGGCGTGTGGGGGGGAAGAGTGCGCCTTCAAGCGGTTGGGTTTGTACGCGAAAAGGGAGTTGAGCTTCGAGTGCGCAGGTGGCGCAGACGCCATGGATGTTGTCCCAGCAGTTGGGGCAGGCGGCGCGACGGCAGCGGAAGCAGAAGTGGCACATGCTCATGAAGGCGGATTCGAGTGCCACGCGTGATGCGCGCAGGAGGTAGGCGTGATCGGGCGTGGGAGCATAGACTGCCTGACAGATAGTGCAAGTGATGGAGCCCCGACCGTCGGTCGAGGTTGTACTCGGTGTGGACATAGTATTCGTCAAGGTGCCTCCCAAATTGTGCGCAAGAGAAAGTGACGCGTCTCTCGATAGAATGTACCGATATCTGCTCGCAGGTGTGCTATTATCTGCTATCGAACAAACCTCTCTTCTCAGTATACAGAATGAGGGTGAGGTTTTGTTGATAGGGAAAGAGCGAGCGTACGGTTTTATGTATAGATTCAGACCAGGGTTTATGCTATAGATATATAGGTTTTCATAGGTGCTCGTTTAGAGAAACGGAGAATGGGCGCAATTTAGAGCGAATTCATGGTCCCGAGTTCATAGTCCTAAAAGGTTCAGCGTGTATGTTTGTGAAGCACTTTCTGCTGTTGAATCAATATTACTCTGTTTGTTCGGGTTGTGCAAGTGGTTTTTTGGTTTCCCAGATGCGAGCTTGATTGATTTGTTCTTTTTCGCGGAATGCGTGCTCCAGGTCGACATGGAAGCAATTGGCGAGGTCCAGGAGGTAGCTAAGAACGTCTGCGAACTCCTCTTCGAGATCGAAGTAGTTTTGTTTCGCTTTTTCCTCGTAGAGTCCGGTGAAGCTACGAATAGCTTTTGCCAGTTCGCCGACCTCTTCGGTGAAGAGCATGAACTTTTCGGAGTAGTTGTCCTGGGTCCAGCCGCGTTCTTTACAGACCTCCTCGATATAGGATTGGAGTAATGGGAGGGTAGGATTTTCAGCCAGTTGAGCCATAAGATTCCT
Source organism: uncultured Dictyobacter sp. (assembly GCA_964657925.1). Classification (GTDB taxonomy): domain Bacteria; phylum Chloroflexota; class Ktedonobacteria; order Ktedonobacterales; family Ktedonobacteraceae; genus Dictyobacter. Next base: position 73,693 of record CAZZWK010000018.1, on the reverse strand, counting down.
TTCGGCACTTTTACAATCATTGTTTGCGGACATTCACGTTTATCTATTATACCTTATTGTTGTTTCATTTTGAGGTATTTTGCATGAAAGAGTTTCAAGATGATCGAAGATGGTTGTCTATAGAGTGTGGAATGGGAAGGAAAAGTTGAGCGGAGAAAAGGCTTGACAAGGCGGTTGAACTCTGATATTATCTGTCACGTGATCGTTTGTCGATATCAATGATATGGGCAGTGATTGCGTAAGGAGCCGTGGTGTAGTGGCCTAACATGTCTGCCTGTCACGCAGAAGACCGCGGGTTCGAATCCCGTCGGTTCCGTCTGAACTCCCCCAGTGGGATAAGCTGACACTTTCGAGTGTCGGCTTTTTTTTATTTATCTCTCCCTGTGGCGTTTGACCAGCCGCCGCAGCGATTCGGCGCTTATTCCGAACTGCCTACCAACTTGCCTTAGCGATACTCCCATCGACAAAAGATGAAAAGCTTTTGCCGTTGGTCCAACGTTAATTTCTGACTTGGCAATGTAAGTCACTTTGCTCTTTTATGGAGTTCCTTTCAAAAGAACATCATAAATTAGTAAAGAGTGAGAAAAAACAGATAGAGAAGTATAGGAAAAAAGGGAAACCTATTGTAATGGTTCATTAGGATTTGTAACGAACTATTATAATTCACAGTTCTCTGAACCCGTACGAAAGTATATGAAGTGTTTTCAAACAAAAAAGCTGGATAAAGCACTCCTTAAATACTCTTTCGCATTTTCAAATACGAGAAGATGACTCTTACTCTTTAACTGAATTTGCAAATATTTTACAGCTATGCATGATAGTCTGTCTCAACGGCAACTTTATATATATCAGTTACAATACTTGAAAACGCTGCATCACTATCTTTCCAAAGGGCAACTGGTACGGTATTTGAAGGCAAGACTTGCAAAGAGTTTGGTAAAAAGCTTTCCCACAGGACAGGTCTAAGTATAACTGGAATTACTCTTGCTTTCCCCCCTCTTGTTTGTATAAGTTTGATTATTTGATCGCTTGCAGGAGACGCTAGATAATCTGGGCTAATGAGTAACAAAACCAAATCAGCTTCTTTTAATCGCGCATTAATCTCTTGTACCCATTCTACTCCTGCTGGAATTTCTTCTATATGCGAAGACCTAATGATACCCTGCCTTCTAAGTGGTGCTAAGTGTGTTTGCAACCTGTCTAAAAATTTTCTATCACGAGGGGAATAGCTAATAAAAAGATTTATTAGGGACTTGAGTGAACTTTTTCCTTCAAAATTAGATTTTTGGATAGAAAGATTATCTTTAATTTTCGCACCACTTTTCGCAATATCAATATATATATCGCGATTGCGAATGAGCACATCGGTGGAAGAAAATTTCTGAGCTACAAGAGCTGCTAGCGTTTCTAATGAAAACCCAATATCGTCTGGATCGTCAGTTCCTTTATCTATAACGGGCAGTTCCTCACCAAAACTCCAGAAAGGAACAGAAGGAATACGTGTAAAGTTGAGAATTTCTTCGATTTTTACATCACGATGAAGCCACTCTTTGTAAAAAGGGGCTAATTTCAAGGCAAATTTTGCTAGCCATTGTTCTGAATGTTTGTATTCCACACGTCCTTCAAAGCGCGATATAACTGGAAGCACTGGAACACTTCCGTGATCAAGAGGAAGATTAGCTTGGGTGATTCGTAAACGATTGAGTATTTCAGTACTACCAGAAAGGCTTTGTTCATTTGCAGTGAGAGGTAATACTAACAAATCAGGAAGTTGGATAGTGCAAATATCTCCAATATCGGTTATACCAGTACGGCTGTCAATAAACACAAAATCAAAATTTTCTTTCCATTCATTTCGAATCTTCTCTAAAAAATTGCCGAAATAATGTTCAGAATAAAGAGTTTCCCAGTTGAGATTTTGTAAACGTTGAATATATAGCTCATCATGGTGACCCGCTTGCATAAGGAGCAAAGGAGATCCTACTTTATTGAAAGAAGCAGAAGCTACGTAATTGTGCCAAGAAGGTTGTTTACCTTGGAGGTAATCACTAATAAAATCTATGAGACCAAGAGGATTTTGTGGAACTAATCGAGATTGAAAATAAAAATGCAGACCAGGAGCTTCTAAATCCCAATCAATACAGAGGACTTTATATCCCCATTTACTCAATAGTGAAGCTACGTTTGCTAGTGTAAATGTGCGTCCAACACCACCTTTATAAGAATAAAATGTAATTATGGTACCTTCACTCATGATAACCTCGGTAATGAAAGTGGGACTTTAGAAGTAGGAGGAAGATCATCCGGAGTAACTAGAGGCCAGTTGTTTTGCCAAGCTGGTACTCTGATAATGTGTCTCCATAGATCATCACACATTTTTTCTACTTCATCCGAAAATAATGAAAATTCTGAACTATTTTTGAATGCTGACCATGGATTTCCCCAATTGCTTAAATCTTTGTATTTTATACTCCTGTAAATAGGAGGTATATGCTGTGCTCCTTTAAAAACTATTGGATAAATCAGACCATGTGCATTATGATCTTGTCGAAGGCCTAACATTTCTTCTCGTTTCAACATGGTGTGCAATTCAGCTTTACACCAATCAGATCTAAAATAATCAGGAGACCATATGGGTAAAAGATAGCGCGATTGCAATAATGCTTCTCTAAGATCTATTGTCCAAGAATTTCCAGTATCAATATTTCGATCAATAAAAATGCTGATGTTGTAATCAGGCGGCGTATGATCCAATAGCCAATTTTCAAGTAAAGGATAAAAATATTCTGTGACCCAGGTAAATACATGACCTCGGCGCCGATAGCTGATGAATATGTCATAAGCATAATCCTGAGTCATAAACTTCAATCTACCATTTCATATGGAATTTGGTATACCACTGCAAGCTCAAGTAGTATCTTACCAGAAACAATCAGGTACAGCAATCATTTACCTTTTTTGAATTTTGAATTATATAGGTGTTTAGATGGTCTTAAAGACCGTTAGCAATAAAAAGTGAATAGTCAAGTCCGCACCAGTTTGAATTCCACATTATATTAATAATTACCTTTCGAAACGAAACAAACATGCATCTTTTATGGTATTATTGATGTTAATTCTTTATTCTGTTGATGTACTAGGAAAAGGAGCACTATGGTATGCCTAAATTGACTAGTATAGCAGTCTCTCTTTCTCTTCCATATATAGGTGGTATACAAGGTACTTGGATACCTGACGAAAGTGAGCAAAAGGCTGCTTGGGAGATGTACGTCGAACTCGTCACCCGCATTTCTATTATTGAACTAAAACCGAATGAAGGTTTACTACGAGAGGCCCTTTCTTCTCTTTATTCGCTCTTTAGCACGACAAGAGCTATCCTTCGACAATATGGACCAACTATTGCCCAACCGAAGGAGAATGGAGACTTATCCTTTGGATACCTGGCTGTTGCAATATTGAACACAACGTTACGTCCAGTGCTGGCAAAATGGCATCCTCTACTCCTTCAATATGAAGAGATGAAACTGGATACGATCTCGACCGTTGAACACGAAGATCAATGGGAGGATGCTCCGCAGTTAAGACAGGAGCTGAATCAAGTTCGTACTATTCTCATTCAGTATGCGGATCTCTTGGCAACTGTTGCACATGTTCCCTCACTTATTATCCAGAGAAATTAGTCTTCTAGTTCCTAATATTATTAGAGAGCAAAGGCACCTGTATGAAAATACCAATATTTCTCAGCTATCCCAAGCCCTTTCTCGCTCAACAAGAAGATTTTTTAGAAAAAACGCTTTCCTACCTGGAAAATCGTGGGTTAGCTCCAAGGACTTTAGGTATCACCGATTATGATATGGAAGCACCGCTCAAGGCGATCAGAAGGATGCTTATAGAGTGCAATGGACTTATTTCAATCGCATTTCGGCGTAGTTTGGTAGTGAAGGGAACTGCAAGACCTCGTACAGATTTACCTGGCTTTGTCGAACAGCCGATAGATAACACTTGGTTAACAAGTCCGTGGGCACAAATTGAAGGAGCAATGGCTTACCAGTTGGGTTTACCGATATTACTGTTCCGTGAAAAAGGGGTCATTGCAGAAGGTATCTTCGAAAGAGGAGTTGTTGGACTTTATATGCCCGAATTTGATACTGAAGATCCAGGCCAGTATATACGCAGCCTCGAATGGGGGGAAGTGATGGGTCGATGGGAAGGGTATGTGCGATCAGTTGTGGATAAAAAAGGAAATCCTCCGCAACTATTTTAGGTTTAAGGAAAAGTTTTTGTAACATTGACGAGAGCAGTGTTTTGCCATTTAGTGGATAGAGAATAAAACTCTTTTTAAAACGTCCTGTCACCTTGTCCCACTGGGAGAGTTCTGGATAAATCGAATCCCGTCGGTTCCGTTTCAAGTAAAAAGTGTAACACCAGAGACAGCAATGGCTCTGGTGTTACACTTTTTACTTGCTGCTTCCGTTAGGTCTTTCGTAATGATTTTCTTGATGTTTCCTTCTCTAAATTGTTTAGATGTTTGCCCTGGGTGAGAGTAAAGTGGAACCTTTTGTCAAGATAGGAGGAAGGGCAGTTTTAAGAGCTACGCTCCTGCTCTGAGTCGTTGCTTCTTCCTAGTAAGGATTGGCAAAGCAAACCACCAACACCTCCACCTACCATAGCTATCACGAGACCCATCAAAAATTCGATAGGTGCAAGGTCTAAAATAATGGTGATGTTACAAAACCAATGAAAGCATAAGAGCGAGACTACATATGCGTAAACATTCACGAGTATTAGGAAGAGTGTCATAGTGCCAGTCCACGCTAAACCAGCTCTCAGTATCGCCTTTCTAAGTGAAAACGAATACTTACTTGCCTCTTCGAGAATGAAAGAAGCTGCTAAACCAACTATGAAGGGATTGAGGCTTACGTACATTATACCTATTTTATCCCAGTAGAGGCTCGTCATTCTTAATGAAACTTCGGGAGCAATGCCACAAATAAAAAGCAAAAGGGAGCCAAGAAGCACGATAAGAGTGGAAAGTAACTTCCATTTAGATAGACCCGGTTGTTCCCAAATAAAAGTGTGTAGGGTTTTGATCAACATAGTACTAAAAAGTAGCACGACAGGAAACTGCCAGATACCCCAAAACGAGAGAAGCGGTGGTTCGGGTGGTGTAGGAGCCAGGAGACTAGCATTTTCCGTTGAAAATGGATGAAAGAGAAAGCCAACGGGTATCCCAAGAAGGAAGGCTGCTGCGAGCTGAAAAAGAAAACGAAGACAATAACGCGGTTGTGCCAGATGGTGTTCGGACCTCATCACATTCTCTCCCCTTTTTGTCTGGTTTCTCCTATTCTACCATGCTATATGCAGCAAGAAGTCATAGGATGCGACAGCCATTGGCATGGAAGAAGTGCTCAATTCTCCACTCATAAAGTTCGCTTCCTCTCTCAATCGAAAGTTTATGCAGTGATAAGCACTATTATTTTATCTCCATACTGTATCTTGCCAATCCCCACGGATGAAATTACACATAGCATCCTTACGCCTTGCCAATAGGTGACCTTGACAAACAGGAGGGAATTCAGTATATTCGTAGTATTGGGACCGATATTGATTTCGAAAAATATCGGGAACTGGAGTGACGGCACGGCGGAAACTTCGTATGGATGGAAGTGCCTTCCAGTTGTCCTGTCCTTACAGGAAGTAGGAACATGGAATTGCAAAGAACACTGAAGCTTCAGCATGGAGCGCGACTGATCAGGGTTTCAAAAGTTATGGCCTTACAGGTCCTGAAGCACCACCAGCGGTCAATGCAAAACGCGGTGCTGATGCATATCTTTAGTCCAGACATAGCCTCTGCACGCACCATCATCTCCGCATCCAGTAACCTACCTTCTCGTGAGAGTAGAGAGCAGCATGGCTCGATACCAACGCGATGTTGTTCTCTGCCCAGGAGCATTTAGCGTGAAGAATGGACAAACCTCTGCTCAGTTGTTCGATCGTCTTGTTGTCTGAATAGTAAAAGCAGAAAGCAGGAGTTAAAGAGGTAATGTCATTATAAAGCGCCTGGGGCAGAGAAGTTTCCCTCGTGGTTCCCTTCGTGATGCCGACTCCCTGACAGCGTAGCCATTGCCGCAATAGCGGTACCGGGAGTCAGTGAGGTAATGTTCTCTTTGTTGAGAGCGGAAAGGAAAACGATCAATGCATCTATTTTCCAACAGAGACACGGACACGTCTTCGCGACCTCAATACAAACGGTCGTATCTTCGCTCGGCGATGCTGACATTTATCAGCATACTGGTACTCAGCTTGTTGACCGTCGTCAGTTTCGTGCCGCATAGCACCACGCCGAAGGCCAGAGCCGCTACATGGACGCAGATCTTTGATGATGAATTCAATGGGGCAGCTGGTACGGGCGTCGACACCTCCAACTGGATCTACGATACCGGCACAGGCTTTGGCACCGGCGAGATCGAGACAATGACCAACAGCACAAACAATGTCTACCAGGATGGCGCGGGTCATCTGGTCATTAAAGCGATCCGTGATGCAAATGGGAACTGGACTTCGGGGCGCATCGAGACACAACGCTCGGACTTTGGAGTTCCAGCAGGTGGTGAACTGGAGATGGAGGCTTCCATCCAGCAGCCCAACGTGTCGGGTGCAGCGGGTGAAGGGTACTGGCCCGCCTTCTGGTCGCTCGGTGCGCCATACCGCGTGGATCACAGCTGGCCCAAAGACGGTGAGATTGACATTCTAGAGGATGTCAACGGGCTCAGTTCTGTTTATGGAACGCTGCACTGTGGCGTTGATCCAGGTGGTCCCTGCAACGAGACTTCCGGTATTGGCAGTGGGCAACACCCATGTGCGGGATGCCAGACTGCATTTCATACCTACTCGGTGATCGTCGATCGCAGTGTCTCACCAGAGCAGATTCGCTGGTATCTGGATGGAGTGAATTACTTTACCGTGAGCGCCAATCAGGTCGATGCGACCACATGGTCCAATGCGGTGGATCACGCCTTCTTCATCATTTTTGATCTGGCAATGGGTGGCGGTTTTCCAAATGGGGTGGCCGGTCACACCACTCCAACCTCCGCGACCGCCTCTGGAGGCTCTATGCTGGTCGACTACGTGCGTGTGCTCACGACGACCGGGTCGGCTCCAAGTCCCACACCCACTACGGCGCCAACGCCCACCCCAACACCGATTTCCACAGGAAGCACGCAGATCAACGCAGGCGGCCCGGCGGTCTCTTCCTTCGCCGCCGATATGGACTTCACAGGCGGCTCAACTGCCAGTGTCAGCAACACGATCGATACTAGTGGGGTGAGCAACCCTGCGCCGCAGGCGGTCTATCAGAGCAACCGTTACGGCAACTTCAGTTACGCCATCCCTGGTTTGACCGCTGGTGGGAGTTATACCGTCAGGCTGCACTTCGCCGAGACTTATTGGACCGCGGCAGGGCAACGCACCTTTAACGTGAGCATCAATGGTCAACAGGTGCTAACGAATTTCGACATTGTCGCGGCGGCGGGAGCAGCCAATAAAGCCAACGTGCAGCAGTTCACGGCGACCGCCGATAGTAGCGGGAAGATCACGATCCAATTTACGACGGTCAAAGATAATGCGCAGGTCAACGGCATCGAGGTTCTACCAGCAGCAACCACCTCAGCGACGCAAATCAACGCTGGGGGACCAGCGGTGGCTCCCTTTGCTGCCGATAGCGATTACAGTGGGGGAGCTACCGCGTGTAGCACGAATAGCATCACCACCAGTGGCGTGAGCAATGCCGCCCCGCAGGCGGTCTACCAGTGTAACCGGTATGGCAACTTCAGCTATGCTATCCCTGGTCTAACTGCTGGCAAGACGTACACGGTGCGCTTGCACTTCGCCGAGACCTATTGGACCGCAGCGGGTCAGCGCACCTTCAATGTGAGCATCAATGGTCAGCAGGTGCTGACGAATTTCGACATTGTCGCGGCGGCGGGGGGGGCTAATAAAGCCAACGTGCAGCAGTTCACGGCGACCGCCGATAGTAGCGGGAAGATCACGATCCAGTTTACGACGGTCAAGGACAATGCGCAGGTCAACGGTATCGAGGTCATGTAGCTCATCCTGATTCATTTGGCAGGAGGAATGCGATAATTTGGTTTCGCGAGACCCGATCATCACTGTGTAGCAACAGGGAGAGGAGTATTGGCGTTCAGTTCTCTTTTTGTATTTACATATGTGTGATACACTTGCCTCATGTTAGAGCCTGTCAGAGCAAATGGTTTTTTCCTGCTCTGACAGGCCATTTAGAATAGCTTTTCGTAGGTGGGGTCTTTGTAGCGTTCATCATGCGGGTCCACTTCTTCCAACTGGTTGATAATGGCAAGTAACTGGTCCAGCGTAAGTTCCTCCTCGGGCCTGGCGCTGGTGGGTGGTTCATGATGGTGCTCTATGCGTGGCTGAGAGAGTTGAGGTGCCGTATGGGAGACTGACGCCGGTACGGTTACTGGTGTCTGGGGCTCGTTGGCGACGGTAGTAGCGTGTTTCGGCCTGGCTTTCAAGGTGAAGATTCTGCGGCAAAGAAGTGCACCCACTAGAATAGTGCTAACTAGATATATGCCAAGTGCCCATGTCGTTGTTGTATCGCTACCGGTGCCGATGCCATGAATGGTTGCAAGTATGAAGATGCCCAGGGTCAGCACATGTAGTTTTCGCCACAGTTTATAGCCGATGTGAGGACGCAGCCATGTGCTAATGGCGATGGCGATGCCCAGGTAGAGTGCGACGATCCCGAAGGCCATCCAGGCCGGGCGATAGTGGCTGGCAAGCGGAATAAGGACCTCGTTCCAGCCAAAGTGCGTGAAGGGATCGATCCACACGGCCAGGATGTGAACTATGAGGAAAATGGAGCCGAGTAGTGTGAGAAAGTTATGCAGTTCGTTATTGATCAAGCGCGGCCAGCGGCTGGGTGATTGAAGTTGGGTCGAAAGCGCGAGGCCAGTGAGTACAGCCAGAGCAAGCAGGATGTAGGCGGTGAATCCGCCAGCACGAGCGATGTTCCAGGTAACGGCTTCCCAGGTGGTGTTCATGTCTTTTCTTCCTCTATAATAAATGTGGGCGTTATGTTTCTATTGCTTTTTGCAGTGTCAAGATTCAAAGGTTCGTCAGTGGTGGTGGGCCGATATGTCAGAATGTGTTGCCGTAAACCGATACTTATACCTTCATTAAGAAGGATAGAACAGATCGATTGGATTTATATTGGAAGTGGGTGAGAAAATTCTCATCGTGGGTAGCCTGATCGTGTAGATGTCGACGAAATTTTGATTCGCCCGGAGGAGCAGGAGGGAATGATGCGACATGTTGCTATGGCACATTTAAGCAGGGTTTGTGAGGTTTTTTTTCTCCTTTTGCTGCTTCTATCGGCTTGCTCTCAAGCGCCGCTTATTTCTGGGACTCCAACCGCGGGTGTGAGGAAGACGCCGGTTACGGTTGTGAGTCCGACCGTGGTAAGTACAGTGACCACTACATCGTTGGTGCCCACAGCGACCGCTACCGCGCCTGTTCCTACACAATATTCAGCACGAGTTCTGCTGCGTGGCTTTCGTCCGGATGATTTAGCTTTTGATCGACAGGGACGTATATTGTTCAGCGATGAGATCGATGGTTTGATTGGGCGGCTCAACGCTGATGGGAGCATTATAGTTCTGCTGCGCGATTCAAATGGGCCTGAAGGACTGTACATGCGAACGGACGGTAGTATTATCTTCGCGGAGCAGGAAACCAACCGTATTATGTCTCTTGCCGCTGTTGGAGCGACGCTACTTGTGCTGCGTACATTACCTGGTGTTGCCAGTAGCGCGAATTGCAAACATGGTGTCGATGGCATTGCCTTTGATCCAACAACCGATAGTATGATCATTCCAGATAGTCCGACGAATAACGTTTATCGCATGAGTATGGATGGTAAAACTCTGACCCTGTTTGCCTCTGGTATTACGCGTCCAGTGGGCGCGAGCGTCGATGCGGTGGGGAATGTATATATCGCGGACGAGTGTGGCAACGCAATCTGGCGTATCGCTTCCACAGGCACTAAAACGCGGATTGGTGGTTTCGGCATGCCGGACGATGTGGTACCTGATAATCGTGGTAACCTGTTCGTCATCGACCTCGCCCCAACTATCCATTCACTTGTGCGATTGAATCTAGCGACTAATCAACGTGTGGTATTGGCGCGTCAGGGTTATATCGAGCCACAGGGTTTGCTTGTCGATAGCCGTGATGACATTTACGTCTCGGATGATTATGCGAATATGATTGTGGAATATGTGCCAGTTGTTCTCAACAGTAACCATTGAGGTAGTTACTGTTGAGAATATCCGTTTTTCGGTTTTTTATCACTCTCATTTTGGCATGATGCTCTGTGCTTTTGAAGCCAGGGAAGCGATGCCGTATTCCTTTCTTTGCTTGAAACTCGTCCACTAGCCCATAGAATGGTGTAAAGCTTCTTGTTGTATTTTTCTCAGCAATTTTGGGCATAGGGAGAGAAGAACAGAGAGATGTGGGAGATAGTGAGGGAAAGAGGATCAGATCGACGTGAGAAAGATTGTTGTGTGAAATCAGGCGCGATCAGAGTACCATCGGTAGGCAATAACAGACCTCTCACTCAATCTGCATTACAAAAAAACGATATATGAGTACTTATGTATTGAGTATAGGTAGTTGAAAGAGAATAGCTAAAGGAAGGGGAGATCACTTGAGCAATTTTAATAAAATTTTAATTTTTCGACCTAGAAGATACACTATAATCGATAGAAAGCCGCTATTTGCTTGCTTTCCGCCATTATTGGTCCGCTGATAGATAGACTATATGATTGCGAAGAGTAAAAATGAGGGTGTGTAAATTGAATTGATAGTGGGAAATACGCTTCATGGGTGGTTTACTAATAGAAAAATCGGCTATTACTCTTGTAACTTCTCACTATATTAGTTACTATTAAATTGCTAACGTTTATTTCCATGTAATTTTTCGTTTTTTTCAGAGATCTAGTAGCGATATCATCGGTAGAAGCTGTCTGTGACTAGCGATCAGCAGAGATATTTGCATAAGAAAAATATTGTACACAAGACCAAAAACTCAAGCTTGTTTACAAACTTCATGTCGGAGCATTGCTCTAACATAAAAGGATAGATGTGCATACAACAAAAGACCTTGCAAATCTCCTAAAGCTAATGCAGACTTCTCGACAGAGTGGAGATCTCATAGTCGAACCCACGGTACAAGATAGTATTCCTTGGCTGGGGTGTTTTGGCCTTGTTGAAGGACAAGTAGTTTCTTGTCAAATCTATCATAAAGTGAGCAGACAAGTTTTATTGAGTAACAATGAAGCCTTACGCTGGCTGCTTAATGCCCATCAAGGCAAATTGGAATGGAATCTAGAAGAACCATCATCTTCTCCCGGAACTTTTTTGCCGCTACCGTCTACAAATGCTAGTTTAGTAAAACCATCGCCGGTAACTGAGCCCGAGGATAGATTTTATTCGATCAGGGAAGATGATTCCAAGGCGAACATGGGTGCTCAAAATAACTGGTTTGGTAAGACGCCGAGGCGTACAAGACGAGGAGAAAGTATTTCAGCAAATACGATTGTTTCACGTGATCACCGTCAGGTTTTTGCGTTGATAGATGGGAACAGAACGACCGCAGAGATTGCGCAGCTTTTACATAAGCCGCTTAATTCCCTCATTTATCGGCTCAATGAGTTGAAAGCTGCAGAGCTTATTGAATAAAGCAAGGCGTGATTCATAGCATCCTTTTTCAAAAACTCCCTTTGTGGATCATCTCTTTTGTCCACTTTTATGAGTAACTTTTCGTTTTTTGTAAGGTGAGATGATAATTGGGCGGAAGAAAAAGAGTGCATAGAATATTTCTTATATTGAGAAAAGGGTAGTGCATGTATGTTCAGGTTTTTTCGTGATATACCAATATTTAGTCGTTTCTTGATTGTTCTTATTGCGGCAGCTGTTGTGCCTGTTATCATTCTCGTTTTACTTGGGAATTTTTACCTACAGTCATTTGAAACACGTAGCCAGGCTGTACAGACGAGCTTTGATGCGCAAAATAGTGCGACACAGGAACAGATCAACCTACAACGTATGAACGCACTGCTGCAAGCTCATTTCTCGCAAGTTTTTGCGCAGAACAGCCCTAGAGTAGGAAGAGATCCTTCGCTGGCCGCATCTGGTGGATTGATCACCTCTGATGTAGTTGCGCTTGAGCTTAACTTTAGAGATAATTTGACGTTTTACGTTCAAAATTATGAGATAGCGACTTCTCTCAATATGGGAACCGTACGGAATATTTTGAGAAGTGATGCCCCGAACTCTACAGTCATAAATACACAAAAGATGGTTCTCGGCAAAGTGGCGAACGGTGATTCAGCATTCCCCAACAATGAAGCTGATTGGACAAGGTATGAAAGAGAACAGGACACTGTACTGGCTGATTTAGCGAATAATGTCAACTATACCAAGTCCTACAAGGATTTTTTCCAGGCCAATGCAGATTTTCTTACCTTAAAAAACAATTGGCAGCAAGTTGTGGATACGGCCACAGAGATGGGAACTACAGTTACAAAGCTCGGACCTTCGCTGGTGAACCCGCTTTACATTTATACGAGTGGAGCCATCGCTTTCATCCTATTGATTCTTGTTATTGCTGCGATTCTAGTCAGCTCGACGATTATTCTTCCGTTGAACCGTCTAGTTAGTTTGACGCGACATATTGCGTTAGGTGATACGAAAGCAAGGGCAGAGATAAGTGGAAAAGATGAAATCAACCAGGTAGCAAGATCAATGAACGGTATGCTCGATGTCACAGTCCAACTCATGCAAGACGCACAATATCGTCATCTGAGTTTACAAGAGGAAATAGAAAAGTTGATTCAGACGGTGAGTGGTATAGGTCAAGGAGATTTGCGTGTACAGGCAGAAATTACGCCAAATGAGCTAGGGATGCTTGCCAACATTTTCAATACAACGGCAGAGCAACTCAATAGTCTTGTGGTAAATGTGAAGATGATGGCGCGTAGAGTACAGAGTGCGACGCTCGATACATTTGGTCATATAGAACAACTTGCGGATAATGCGGAGACAAAGATTCGACAAATTATGGAAGCGACTTCAGAAGTTTCGAACCTGGCTTTGGCGAGTCAGCAAGTCACGGAACGAACGCGTGCATTGATGCATGTTGCCCAGGAAGCTCATGAGGTTGCGCAGCAGGGTCGTTCTGCAGTGCAGCAGACGGTGAGCGGGATGGCGTACATGAACAACACCTTTCACCATACCACTGAAAAGGTCGAAATGCTTGGAGAGCGCTCTCGTGAGATTAGTAACATTGTTGAAGTGATAGCCAGTATTGCGCAACAAACGAACCGCCTGGCATTGGATGCGGCGGTACAGGCGGCAATGGCAGGGAATCAAGGTACGGGATTTGGTGCCATTGCCATTGATATTCGTCGACTTGCGGAGCGGTCCAAAGAGCAAACGATAAGAATCAGCCAGATTGTGAGCAGTGTGCTTGAGGACATCAATACAGCTGCGCAATCGATGCAAGAAACCGAAAGCGAAGCGCACAGGGGCACGATGTTGGTAAAAGAAGTAGGTAGTGCTTTTGAGTCAGTCTTCGCAGTTTTTGAGCAGCAGGCAAGCGAAATTGAAGCAACTAATCGTGTTGCACTAACACAATTACAGAGCTCAAAAAAAATCGAACAGATTATGACGCAGGTAGTTGATGTAACTCAGCAAGAGAGCAAGAGTACAAATCAGGCGATGCTACAAATGAGGACGCTGGCGCAAATCGCAGGTCAGTTGCTAGCGTCGGTTGATGTGTTCAAATTGAAGGAGAAGCGGTTTTCTTCCGCCGAAAACAGTAATACACGAAGAGACTCAAACAGATATAGACAACACTATTCAGAGCAGAATAGGAGTGTTAATTCACCTATGTCATCCTCGCCAGATAGGGTAATAAACAGCGTTCCCGTTCAAGTAGATTTTACCCATCAACGCCGTTTTTAGCGGTAACAATATTCCAGATCATTGCAGTGGTCATTCATTTATATACGAGAATGGATGTAACATACTCACCTTTTTCATTATGACTGCTAGTATGGCTTTACTCATTGAGTATTCCCATTTCACCCTGATAAAATAGATACTTTCGAAAAATATCGATATAATCCTGCCTTTATGGTTGGGTACCACCCAATATACTTTATACAAGGCATGGTTTTGAGGAGAAAACATGACACACTATCGAGGTACACTGATCAGCATAGTCCGGTCGTTGAGTTTTTGTGTTATCTTTGTGCTATTTCTAAGCGCTTGCAATCAACAAACGACAACGACCGGTGCGCAGAGCAAAGGACCAATTAAAATCGGTGTTTCGCTCTCTTTTTCAGGCGACTTTTCTGCAGATGGACAGGCGACGAAGCAGGGGTATGACCTTTGGGCCAGCACTATTAATAAACGGGGTGGTCTTTTAGGGCGTCAAGTACAGATGATCTATCTCAATGATAATAGTTCGCCGAACCAGACGGCAACGAACTATGAGAAATTGATATCGACCGATCACGTTGATCTTGTTGTGGGCCCGTTCGCCGATGATTTCACGATTCAGGCTGGTCGTATCGCACAACGGCATAATTATGCTCTGATTGAGGGTTCAGGTGTCGCACCAACTGTTTTTCAACAGAACCTGCATAATATATTTGCTGTTTCTCTTTCCGCAAAAAATACGTTGCTTTCTTTTGCTTACTACATTTTATCTTTACCTGTATCTATGCGCCCTAAAACAGCTGTATATGCGACCGAGCAAGACCCTTATCTTCAGCCAATCGTCGAAGATGCAAAAGCGAGGTTAGAGGCGGGTGGTGTTACTACGAAGATTAGTGAAATCACTTATCCATCTGAAACGACCGATTACAATCCTATTGCGGATAAATTAATTCAAGCGAACGCCGATATGACAATTTTGGGAACTGCGACTCCGGATGCCATCGCATTCGTTAAGCGTTTCCAGCAAGAACACTATAACCCCAAGGCACTTGTTGAGGTATCTGGTCCAGATCAGGGGAGTCAATTTAGTGGTCCAATTGGGATTAAATCAACCGAAGGCATTTTTGTTCCTAATGGTGGCTGGTTCCCTGGGGTCAACAGTTATCAGAATGCACAATTTACAAAGGATTACATTGCCAAATACGGTGGAACAACTGATGGGATAAGTGGTGATAGTGTACAGTCATACTCTGTCATGCAGGTTTTAAATCAGGCCGTTACCAAGATCAATAGTATTGATAATGTGAAGCTAATGCACGAGCTACAATCTGATACATTTAACACATTGCAGGGCCCAGTAAAATTTGCTTCTGATGGTGAGAACTCCGTTGCAGTCCCATTTTTGTTTCAGTGGCAAAAGGGGCAGTTGATTCCGGTATATCCATCAAATGCTGCGCAAGCGAATCCAGAATACCCTAAGCCTCAGTGGCCGAGTTAAGTGTTGGTGAAGAGTTTGCACGAAATGAGTGCCCACAGAGAAGATGTTATGATCTCTTCTGTGGGCGTTTCTAAGTAGATATGTGTTAACTATACTTGTCGATAGATGATTTGACGAAGAAATACCCTTTCGTTTTCACGTGGCGACTCAAGGAAGGATGTATAGTGACTATTATTATTGAAGCCATCATTACAGGTTTGCTTACAGGCAGTGTTTACGCCTTGATGGCTTCAGGCCTCACGCTTGTTTTTGGTGTGATGGATATTATCAACATCGCACAAGGTATTTTTGTCATTCTTGGTGCTTATTTCATTTACATACTTGAACAGCAATTGCATCTGGATCTTTTTGTGGGTCTTATTGTGACGATGCCGGTTATGTTCTTTTTAGGTGTAGGAATTGAGTGGATATTTGTGCGTCGTCTGCGCAGGGATCGAACAGTGTTTTCAATTCTTGTGATGTTTGGTGTGTCCTTAGTGATAGAAGGGTTATTGAACTACTTTTTCACGCCCAAGTATGTGCAGTTGGATGCCTGGTACGTCAATGCATCTTTTCACATAGCGGGGTTTTATCTTGCCTATATTTATGTATTCGCGTTCGTCCTGAGTATCGTTTTGCTTGCAGCTCTCTATATTCTCATCTATCGTACGAAATTCGGTTATGGATTGCGAGCTTCGGTACAGAACCACACTGCGGCCTCACTTATAGGTATTAATGTGGAACAAATACAGGCGATCACCTTTGGGATTGGAGTTGCCCTGGCTGCAGCGGGCGGGGTTGCGTTTGGCGCGACGAACGTATTTAACGCTGCGAGTTCCTACGACTTAATCACTCGTTTACTCGTCATCATTGTATTGGGAGGTATGGGGAGTTTACGTGGAGCGCTGATTGGGTCGCTGGTCATGCTGGTCATCGGTGATGTGACCGCCGTCGTCTGGTCACCAATTTGGTCGACGACCATCTTCTTCGTATTGCTTGTTGTATTCTTATTGGTAAGGCCACAGGGCCTCTTTGGACGGCAGGTAGGAAGATTGCAATGAAACGATTGCGCGTGTTGGGATTGCTTGCACTTCTTGGTATTGCAATTCTCTTTCCAATTGTGTTCTCAGATCCGACTGTAACATCTATTGCGATCTTTGCTCTTTTCTTTGCGGGCTCAGCAACGTCCTGGAATATTTTTTCAGGCTATACCGGCTATATTTCTCTGGGTCATGCGGCTTTCTACGGCCTGGGAGCATACGCGTTGGCCCTGATTTGTCAAGACTGGAATATACAGGGAGGATATGTTCCATTCCTCCTTTTGCCTCTCGCAGGCCTGGTTGCTGCGCTGGGTGCGGTGCCAATCGGATGGATCGCACTCCGTACAAGGCGGCAGATATTTGTCGTGATCACGCTCGCCTTTTTCTCTATCCTCCAGTTGTTAACCTTCAATTTGCAAAGTTTTACCCACGGATCTGCGGGTATCTTTTTGCCGAACCCGCCGTGGAGCAGCGACTTCTTTAATATGCCTTTCTACTATGTTTTGCTGCTTTTGCTTTGCGTCGCATTGCTCGTATCATGGTTTGTACGGAATTCAAAGTATGGTCTAGGGTTACTTGCGATCCGGGATGATGAAGAGAGAGCCTTGAGTCTTGGTGTGAAGACAGATCTCTCGAAACTCAGCGCTTATGTTATATCAGCTTTTTTAATTGGTATGCTCGGGGCTACCGTTGCTTACTTTGATGGAGCTGTTTACCCCCAATTTGCGTTTGATCCATCTTTTGATGTTTTCGTTGCTTTGATGGTTTTATTCGGAGGAATCGGGACTCTATCGGGGCCCATCCTCGGTGCATTGTTGCTGGTGCCGTTGCAGCAATATCTTACACTACAACTTGGTGAAAACGGACTGGATCTTGTTCTGTACGGAGCCTTGTTACTTGCTGTGATTTTCTTTTTGCCTCAGGGTATCATACCGACAGTACACAAGCGCTGGTTGCAATGGAAAACCCGTAGAAAGGTGGGGCGTGTGGCTATCAATGCGATCGTAACTCCAGGTATAAAGGAAGCACCCTTTACAAAAGAGAGAGAGGGATAATTGCGATGAGTTTCCTGGAAGTACATGATGTTGCCAAAGTGTTTGGGGGGATTCGTGCACTAGATAGTTGTTCGATCGCTGTAGAGCAGGGTACGATAACGGGTTTGATTGGTCCAAACGGATCGGGGAAGACGACGTTATTCAATGTCATCACCGGTTATGAGCGAGTGGATACTGGTGATGTGCATTTTCTCGGTACCAATATCACAGGTAAGAGGCCCGATACTGTTTTCAGAATGGGCATTGGGCGTACTTTTCAGCTGACACGTATCTTTCCTCGGCTATCGGTACTCGAGAATATGCACGTTGCGGTTCAGCGTCAGGGTGTGAAAGGCTTGTTCAGCCGTTGGAGTTCTTCGCGGGAGCAGCAGCAGGCTCTGGATTTGCTTGACTTCGTGGGGTTGGTTGAGCTCAAAGAGATAGAGGCAGGTAGCCTTTCATACGGGCAAAAAAAGTTGCTGGAGTTTGCACTCATTTTGATTGCTGACCCACAAATGATTTTGCTGGATGAGCCTGCTGGCGGAGTGAATCCAACGATGATTGGGTACCTTGCTGAACGTATTCGTACACTCAATCAACGAGGTCTTACCTTTCTCATTGTCGAGCACAACATGGAATTTGTCATGGGGCTTTGCCATACGGTAATGGTGCTTCACCGTGGGACCACTATCGCGCAGGGTTCTCCAGAGCAGGTTCGTGCGGATGCGACTGTATTGCAAGCCTATCTTGGAGATTAAAAACGATGATTCTAGAGTTGCATGATGTTGTTGCAGGTTATGATGGGGGTGATGTGCTCAAAGGTGTTGAACTCATATTGGAGAAGGGAACAACTACTTGCATTGTTGGTCCAAATGGGGCTGGAAAATCAACGATCTTGCGTGTGATCAGTGGATTGCTCAGACCTCGTCTGGGGTCGATCCTTTTTGAGGGGCATTCGATTATTGGTCTGGCGCCACGAACTATTCTGGCGCAAGGGGTTGTACAGGTGCCGCAAGAGCATAGTCTTTTCCCAGATATGACTGTGCGAGAGAATGTCAGGCTTGGAGCATACCTTTTGAAAGATGAGTCGTTGCTGCAGCATCGTTTGCAAGAAGTGGAAGAGCTTTTCCCGTTGGTCAAGGAGCGTGCATTGGAGCGCACAGTCAACTTATCTGGTGGACAGCAACGTTTGGTTGAATTCGCGCGCGCGCTTATGTTAGATCCGACCCTTATTTTATTGGATGAACCTTCTTTAGGGCTTGATCCTAAAACGCGCAAATCTATTTTTGCCATGGTGAAGGTAATGCAAGATCTAGGGAAGACTGTATTAATGGTCGAGCAAAATGTGCGTGCGGGACTTTCGGTAGCGACATATGGAATTGTGATGGAGAGTGGTCGTGTTCTCCTCACAGGGTCAAGCACTACTATTCTGGAGAATCCAGAGATCAGTCGTCTCTATCTAGGGGGAACGCTTTCCCAGGCATAAAAGTATTGCAAGAGGTGAAAGATGCAGGAAGTTTTGAGCAATAGACCGGCGACGGAGATTAGAGAGGGTATTGGGCAGCGTGTCAAACGCCGGGAAGATCCGCAACTGATTACCGGACAGGGTTCGTATATAGATGATTATAAGTGTGATGACCTCTTGTATGTAAAATTCATAAGGAGTAGTAGGGCACATGCAACCATCAAATCGATTGATATGAGCAAGGTGACAAAGATGCCAGCGGTGCGGCTGGTGTTGACGGGTTTCGAAGTGAACCGTGAGGTGCAACCTTTGCCTGTTTTGTGGGATACCGCAGGGCTCAGGAATAGGGAAAATGTTTGCTTGGCAGAGAATCGTGTGCGTTATGTTGGTCAACCGATTGCCTTACTGGTAGCTGAAAGTGCTTACCTGGCAGAAGATGCGGCCTCGCTTGTCGAAGTCGTGTATGAATCTCTTCCTCCTGTCATAGATGCTGAGATCGCGCTGGCAGATGAAGCACCCCTTCTTTATGAAGAATGGGGGACGAACGAAACATGTGAGCCGATCCATATGAGCCAAGGAGACTGTGCTAAAGCTTTTGCGGAAGCGGATCGTGTTATTGAAGCGCGTCTCTATAGCCATCGCTATAGTGGTTTTCCATTGGAAACTCGCGGTTGTGTTGCTTCCTACGATGAGCGGAAACGAGTGCTGACGGTCCATAGTTCGACGCAAGCACCCAATCAGGTGAGAACTGGGATTGCGCATTGTCTAGGGATGGGAGAGAGCCAAATTAGTGTGAGAGCTGGGGATGTAGGAGGGGGATTTGGTGTCAAGGACCAGGTGTATCCCGAAGAGATTATCGTAAGCTATATTGCGCGAAGACTGAAAAAAACGATCAAGTGGATTGAGGACCGTACGGAATCTTTTGGAGCAAGTACACATGCACGAGAACAAGTGCACGATGTACAACTCGCATTGAAAGATGACGGTACATTGCTTGCATTGAGGGATCGCATACTTTATGATGCAGGCGCTCATCACACATCACGCGGGGCGTTGCCAGCATTGCTCACAGCTAGTATGTTACCTGGTCCATATAGATTGATAGCGGCAGAAATCGACCTACACGTCGTTGTAACGAATAAGGTGCCTTCAGGTGCATATCGTGGATTTGGGATGACGCAGGCGACCTTCGTAATGGAACGGATGCTCGATATAGCAGCTTCCGAATTGGGTTTGGAGCCAGCTGAACTGCGAGAAAAAAATTTCATCCAGCCGGAGCAGGTCTCCACTTTTGTGACGGCGACTGGCACTACGTATGACAGCGGTGATTATCCGCAAGCTTTCAAGCGCGTGTTAGATTTGTTCGATTACGCGGCGGAACGAAAGCGCCAGGTAGAATTGCGTAAACAGAAGCGATACCTGGGGATCGGTCTGGCATCGTTTGTGGAAAATACCGCTCTTGGACCTTCTAAATTTCAGGCTTTCATTGGTTTTTTGATTCCCAGTCATGAAATCTCAACAATTGTAATGGATATGACAGGGCATGTTACAGTACATACTGGTATTATGCCAATTGGACAAGGAACCCAGACTTCTTTAAGCCAAATTGTCGTGGATACGCTTGGTGTATCGCTGGACGAGGTACGTATTGTGTATGGAGATACCGATGCCTGTCCTTATAGCGGTCTTGCTTCAGTTGCCAGTCGAGGGACTGCTGTTGGAGGTGCGGTCTTGCTACGTGCCAGTGAACATATTCAAATGAAGCTCAAGCGTATAGCGAGTAATATGCTTGAGGCAGCGGTGGATGATATCGAATTACGAAGAGGGTATGCTTTCGTGCGTGGTTTTCCTGAAAAGGGTGTACCTTTGCGGGAAATTGCGCGTGCTGCATACTTTGGTGATCCTCGTTATTTACCCGAAGGAGAAGATCCTGGTCTTTCGCACACAGAGATGTACAATCCTAAGGCGGTCGCATTTGCCTACGCGTCGCACGCTTGCCTAGTCGAAGTTGATCCTGAATCAGGTTTTGTGGAAGTATTGAAATATGCAGTTGTTCATGACTGTGGAACAATGGTCAACCCCATGATCATTGAAGGGCAAATACATGGAGGGGTGGTTCAGGGTTTGGGTGGGGCTTTGATGGAAGAACTCCCGTATGACGACAAAGGGCAATTGCTCAATCAGACATTTGATGACTATCGTCTTCCACGAGCCTCAGGGATTCCTGAAATTCTGATCGAGCATATGGAAACGCCCTCACCTTTCATTCCAGGCGGATTCAAGGGCGCGGGCGAGGGTGGCGCAATTGGCTCGACGGCTGCAGTTGCAAATGCTGTGGCAGATGCTCTTCTTCCTTATGGGGTGAAAATAACTTCGACCCCTCTTACCCCCGAACGAGTGTGGAAACTCATTCATTCTATAAATTGAGCCCTCACCAGAAGAAGGGGAGCAGATTTTTAAGCCTGCTGTCATAGCTATATATTGTAAATAGGGTCTGGAGGCTGCATATTTGCTTGTTGCGATATGCAGCCTCTATATTAATGATCAGGCGGACCAGACGTCGACTGCGTAGAAGAAATCTTATTCTAGATGGCGGCAACCGAAGAAAAGCTAAGTATTCCCAACTTTTGGACAAGTTTTTGGTTATTTCTGTCTGCTTATCGCGCTACTTATTACTAGTTTTTCGATTGTTACCTATAGTGAAACACCAAAACCGAATAGACGAGTGCTCATTGGATGTGTATCGATGGCCGTGGTTGTGGTTGGATATATGCTGAGTACGATCTTTTTCCCTGTGCATAGTCGTTTTAGTTATTTTCCCGCCGAATTTATGATGCTAACAATCATTGGAATCAACAATCTTACAGTGGCGGTGCCATTATACAGGCAGAGATGGCCCTGGTTTGGCCGTTTCATGATCGTAATGTCGGCGCTTGTGGTCCTTTTCTGTTTGCCGGTTTGCATCTATACTCTGTATTTTTCGGCGTAGGTAAGGCGTTGTGTCTATGAATACTATCGTGAAGACGGGTGCCGCGACTTTTTTCTTTTTCTTCGCCATTGTTTTTATTGTGATGGGGATCGTCGTTTATGTGCTGGCACCAAAGCCGAATAGAAAGAAGCAGGTAGGGTTAGTTGCGTTCGTGCTGATAACGGTAGGATATGTATTGAATTTGTTGTTTTTACCACCAAAGGCCCCTGGATCGGCATTTTTATATTTAACGTTGACAATGTTCGAATTGATGATGAATGTTTTAACGTTAACTTTTATTCAATTGCGAAAAGGATTACTAAGGTTACTATTGCGTATAGGTTTTGTGATTTTTGTAGTTGAGATAGTGGCATTATTGACCGTTGTTTACTTTTTCCCTCAACTTTCCTGATGAGTAGCTGGCGAGTTTATTATTAAGGATGAGTAATAATTGCGTATTTCAATGTATGTTAGAATCGAGGTGATATAGATGAACTTAGATTGAATAAGAGGAAAGTACAATGAGTAAATCGCAAGAGATGCATTTGAAAGCCTTTTATGAAGCGATGCCAGATAAGAGATGGTCTATTTTTGAGCAACGAGAAATTGATTATGGAGTGCAGTTAAGTGTGTATAGAGGAACAGATATGGCGACTATCAACTTTTATCTAAAGGGCACTATCGTGGTTCAGGGAAAACATAACGAGTTGAAGGAAGAGCTTGTGCAATGGAAGGAAGAGCGAGAGGGAGAACAGGTGAAACAGCAAAAGACGTTATGGGAGATATAAATTTTTAGTGTCGGTATATAGGTTAATAGCGAAATGTGTATAAATAAACAAATGAGAGATGGATACGAGTATGCTATTTTTGCTTGGTACCGGACTGTTTTTGGTTGTGGTAGGGTTAGCGATCGCTTCTGTAGCGTTTGTGCTCAGGCGAAGCATAGAGAAAGTACGGAGGCCGTGGCATAAGGATGCGCATATTATTCAATATATTGGAATGATTTGTTTATTGTTAATGACGATTTGTGTGGCACTGTTTCTTTTGAAGATAGTAGAAGTAGGATTTATAGCCTTTTTAGCATTTTTGATTTTGCCGTTGTTGTATCTCGGGTTGGGGATTTATGGATTGGTGTTGGCGAGAAGAAAAAAGGTGATGCAGTGATGAGAGGTGGTGAGTAGTGCCATGCGCCAATGAATTGGCGTGTGCTACGATAAACCGGTGCCTACAGTGGGTGAGGATACCTGATTTTATTTTTGAATGTTCATAATCGAGCTCCAACAGGGGATGATGGGCTGTTTAGAAGAGGGAGGTGGGCAGGCCGTGTGATAAGAATTGCACGATCTGCTCGGTCATCTTCTCCGGTTCGGGCTCATCCTGGTCGAACCACCAGGCGATACCCTGGGCGAGCACGCCGGTGACCAGGCGTGCCAGCAATGGTATATCGTAGCCTTGTAGCTGGTGTTGTTCCTGTGTCTTCTCGAACATATTGGTGAGGCCTTGCGCGATCATGTCTTCGACGCGAATCGTGCGTGTGACCTGGCCGTCACCGGTCAGCGCGATGCGGAAGAGGTCGCGTTGTTCGTAGGCGTGCCGCATGATTACCGCGACGATCAACGAGAGCGAGTGTCGTGGCTGGTTCTGAAGCTCAGCGATCACCTGTTCTTTAATCAGTGTCAGGACCTCGTCGATGAGGGTTGCGAAGGCCTCGTCCTTATCGCGAAAGTGCAGGTAGAACGTGCCCACGCCAACATCGGCCTCGCGTGTGATATCCAGGATACTGGCGTCGTGGTAGCCGCGTTGCGCGAAGACCTTACGCGCCGCCGCGAGCAAGTCTGTGCGGGTGCGGGCACGTTTCCTGGAGCCGCGTGTGATTGGCAACTTTGCTTTTGAAGCATCTTTCATGAGTGAGTTATAATTCACTTTTAGGGGAATGTCAAGGGTGATGAGTTAGGGGAAGAAAAAGGTTGTGGCGAATGTGAGTGTGCAAGTGGTGCATCCAGGAAGTGGTTGGGGGAAGCAAAGCGAGGCCGGGGCGCGCCCGCAAGGGAACGCGCCTACGCGGCCCCAGGTTATTTCCAGGGCAGCCAGGCGAGGCCGTCGTACATTTGTTTTTGCCAGATGAGCCAGGAGTGGTAGCCTTTTTGCAGATCGAAGTGGTAGGGGATGTGAAGACTTTTCAACTCGTTGATGAACTCTTTGGTGTCACTGTAGTAAGGTTGATCCTTGGTCGCGGCACCCAGGAAGATGTGGAGTTTTTGGGCGGGTCGGGTGGTCGCGATGGTCAGAATGGGGCTATTGGCACGGCGATATTTGATGCTGGAACCCCAGATCGTGCCCTCGGCGCGGAAGTATGCACCCATAGCCAGTACATTGCCGAAGATGTTGGGGTGGTGGATAGCGATGTTCATGGCGCCGAAGGCGCCCATCGAGTTGCCCGCGATGGCGCGGTGGGCGGCGTTAGGGATGGTGCGATAGTGGGTATCGATATAGTGGACGAGGTCGAAGGCGATAGAATTTTCGAGTAGTTGACGACCGTCGCCGCTATTGGCCCACTCGCTGGTCGCGCCATGGCGACCGTTGCCATCGGGGGAGACGATGATCAGTTCGGGTATGGCTTGTGCGGAGATCAGCGCGTCTGCGTCCTCGCTCGCTTTACCGGCCAGGAACCAATCACTGGGTTTGCCGGGCGAGCCGTGGAGGGCGTAGAGGACAGGGTAGTGTTTGTGTTTGCCCGCGGGCGTGTTATAGGAGGCGGGCAGGTAGATTTCGAAGGCACGGCGTTGATTGTGGAGCGCGGGGCTGACGTAGCTGCCCGAGAGGATCGTGCCGGTGGTTTTGAAGAAAGGTTTGCTGTGGATATTGATATCGGGCGAGAAGACGAAGAGATCGACCGAGTTGCTGGCGAAGAAGATCAGGGCGAGCATGCCGAGGGTTGCCAGCCAGCCGCCGATGTGCCAGGGCGATCGGTAGAGCGGTCTGGCTGGAACAGTGTCAGCGGTATTTTTTTTGAGCAGGCGTTGCCAGAGGAAGTGTAGCAGGGCGGCTATTTGATCGAGCAACGTTTCGGCAAGGGAAGCGCCGACGGCTGAGCCAACGAAGGCGGATAGGAGTCCGAGCGAGGCCAGCACGAACGATGTGTGAGTGAGAACGGTGGTATCGAGTGGTTCGAGGTTGCCTGCGGGATCGAAGAAGGGTCGAAGTTGTTGTTGGATGAACGGATAAAGGTAGTCGAAGGCGAAGACCAGGCTTGCGCCGAGCCAGGCGGCGAACTTGTTGCGGCCTATGAAAGTTCCCACCAGCGCGGCACCCGCGACGAGGAGAAGCGCAGTAATGAGATCAGCGCGTTGAGGGTCCATGCCTACATTGATGATTGTCGAGTCGAGGTTGTCACTGACCTCGGGCATGAAAAAGAGCAGGCTAGCCAGAGCTGCGGCGATGAACGAAACCGAGGGTCCAATGAGTCGAACAAGATTGTTTCGCCGAGCAAGGTGTGGTTGGGTTGGTGCATCGTAGTCGGTGAAGTCACCGTGTTGATGCTGTGCAGGTGGTATTTTTTCCATCACAGTTTTCTCGTTTAGTTAGAGTAGTCGACGCATGTAATTTCCTCTAACTTATACGTTGGCGGAGAGAAATAATCTCCCTGGATTACCTTTGGTGCATACGCCTTTGTCGAATTTTATTGTAGGCATAGAGACAGCGCCATAAATGTCGCCTGAGCACGATAAATTGGCTCCTACCGAGATTGCGATGAAGTTTGACAGAGCGCTTAATGTTAGAAGAGGGTGAAGCCGAGGCCATGCAGGATCATCTCCAGGGCCGCGACCACGATGACGGGCAGGAAGATGAAGCGGAGTATTTTATTGCTCAAGTGTTGCAAGAGGTGGGCGCCGATGGGAGCGCCGAGCAGGATACCGAGGGCGACGGGAGCGGCCACCAGGGGAGGGATATCACCGCGTGAGAAGTAGATGCCCGCGCTGGCGGCGGCGGTGACGCCGATCATAAAGTTGCTGGTCGCGGTCGAGACTTTGAGTGGGAGGCGCATGAGGGTATCCATCGCCACGACTTTGAAGGTGCCGCTACCGATGCCGAGCAGGCCGGAGATGAGGCCCGCGATATACATCATCGCCAGGCCGAAAGGGGTACGGGTGACCTGATAGTCGACCTCGCGTCCTAGCTGATGGTCAGGGTAGGAGCTGGAGAGTGTGAGCAGGTCTGCCAGGCGATCGTTTTTCACGCCCTGGGGAAGTTCCTCGCCTAGTCTGAAAAGGGTGGGGACGGCGGAGACGAGCAGGATGATGCCGAAGATTACGCCGAGCAGGGCGGGCGCGAGTAGGGCGGCCAGGAAGGCACCACTGATCGCGCCGAGAGTGGTGGCGAGTTCGAGGAACATGCCCACGCGCATATTGGTCAGGTGGTCGCGGACATAGGCGGCGGAAGCGCCACTGGAGGTCGCGATGACCGAGATGATGCTCACGCCGATGGCAAAAGTGATGGGGAGTTTGAAGACCAGGGTGAGCAGGGGGACGATGAGCACGCCGCCACCGAGACCCACCAGAGAGCCGAGGAGACCTGCCGCGATCGAACTGAAGAAGATCAGGACTACGATCAAGAGCGAGAAGGAGAGAGATCGGGTCGTGTTTGGTGTGTTGTGGACGGTCGTGCTGAGGTAAAAGATGCTGAAGAGGAGGATGGTGAGGACGATGGAGGTGATAATGACGTATTTGCGATCGTGTTCGAGGATGAAGGCGATGATAGAGGCCGCGACACGAACGACGGGGGTAGCGATGAGTACGAAGAGGCCGAGCGTGATGATGGCTTGAGGTCGTAGGATGAGCAGGCCTTGCCAGACCTGGGCGAGGGTTGCGGGAAAGTTGAGCACGCGTTGTGGAGAGAGTCCGCCGGGGCGGGTGGGCAGGAGAACGAAGCCGAGCAGAATGAGTGTCGCGCTAAGCAGAACGCCACCCTGGAGAATCCAGCCGATGCTGCTTGCCACGTTTTGCTGCATCTGGGAGCGAGCGGCAACTGTTTGTTTTTGGGCGGAGGTTGGCTCGTGTGTTGTAGGGAGTGTAGTTGGGGCAGCATCTTTGTGCATAATTTTCATTTTTCTCCTCCCTTTCTCACATGGGAAGTAGTATAGCGGACATGAGATACATGCCTGATGCCAGACGTGATGTTCATCGCGAGGGTGAGTGTACGTTTGCTCTGTGCGAGTAAGGCGAGTACGTTTGTGATATGCCGTGAACGGCTACGCGTATTTAGGTATGACGTATGCTTTCTTTCGCCTTCAGTATATGAGGGTAGAGGCATAATAGCAATTCATGTTTCGGATAGGAATAATAACTTTATGGAATGAGATGTTTTGCGGCAAGGAATGGCATAGAAAGTGGTGGGGAAAGCGTTTTTTAGAATGAGGAGAAAAATTTTCTCTGGATCAAGCAAACAGAATTTAAGAAAGGTCGTGGATTTCTATGTTCAGAGTATCGAACGTGCGATATCCTCGTTCCTTGGTAAGGAATGTGTTGTGGGGAGGATTAGGTGGTGTGATTGGAGTGGTGAGCGCGATTGTCGCGGTCGGATTGTATATTGTGAACGTTTTGACGAGTCCCAAGCATTTAGATTCGTTCGGGCAGTATTACTTTACGCCGTTCGAGTTGGGGGTACCGGCGGAGGAAGTCGCATTCGCACCGTTGTATGGGGATCACGAGGTCAACGGATGGTATATTCCGCGCGCAAACGCGACCAGCACCATTATCATCTCGCCGGGATTTCGCATGACGCGATCAGATGTACTGGGTTTGTGTGGGCATTTGTGGAAGGCGGGCCATAACATACTGGCCTTTGAGTATTATGGGCATGGCACGGTGGTGGGGAAGCCGGTCACATTGGGATATCGCGAGATCAACGATTTCCTGGGTGCAGTGACATACGCGAGAGCGAGGGCGCCGCAGACGCGGCTGGGGGTTGTGGGGTACTCGATGGGCGCGGCAGTCTCGATTATTGGGAGCGCGCGTGCACCGGAGGTAGAAGCGCTGGTGGTAGATAGCGCGTTTGCCACGCATCGGCGTGTGGTGGAGTATGGGGTGAAGCGTGTGCTGCACCTGCCGTTTATCATTTTCGAGTGGACGACTGACCTGTTGTTGTGGTTGCGCGCGGGCTATCGTTTCCGGCAGGTCGAGCCATTGCGGGATGTTGAGCGCATCACGCCGAGGCCGATCATGATTATCCAGGGGACGAAGGATTCGGTTGTCAATCCGCAGGATGGTTTGTTGTTGTACGAGGCGGCGGGCGAGCCGAAGGAGTTGTGGATATTGCCAGGTGTCGATCATGTGGGGGCGTACTTCGATGATCGGGTCGAGTACACACGGCGCGTGGTTTCCTTTTTTGACCTGTACCTTTTAAAGAAGAAGGTTGCGGCGTAGTACAGATGCGATGGTTGGTGCATGCGCCAAATAGTTGGGTGAAGGCAAGCGAAGCGGTTGCGCGCCCGCAAGGGGACGCGCCTACGCGGATCGATGTAGCGCTGGGCAGTTGGGTAGATCAGGGGAAGTCGAGGGTGATGACCATACCATCGCGAGCGGCACGCGTGTTTTCGAAGACACGGCGTGCCGCTTTTTCCGCGTTCGACGGATCGTGTATTTTGGGGCTGAAGTGAGTCAGGACCAATTCATGGGCGCGCGCGGCCCTGGCGATGCCCGCAGATTCTTCCGAGAACATATGGCCGTGTGCTTTCGCCAGTGGAGCATCTTCGGCGCTATCGTACATGCTTTCGCAGATCAGTAGATCGACATCGTGCGCGAGCGAGTGCAGGGCGCGGACCGGGCGTGTATCGGTGATGTAGGCCAGGGAGATGCCGCGCCTGGGTGGACCGAGCACCTGTTCAGGCGTATATGTTTGTTCGTTGTAGGTCACGGTTTCTCCATGTTGGAGGTGTGACCAGAGTTGCACGGGCAAGCCGAGCGCTCTGGCTTTTTCCACCTGGAAGGCGGGATGGCGCGCCAGGTCCGCGCGATAGGCCAGGCAGGGGATGCCGTGACTGGCGTGTGCGCAGGAACCCTGGAGGTTGCCGGGCAAGGGGAAGTGTTCGCCGCCTTGCAGTTCATGGATGATGACAGGAAAGGGCAGCTCTGACGCGATGCGGCGCAGGCCTTCGACCACGTAGGCGGTGCCGACGGGTCCGTAGATGTCAAGTGGCTCGGTACGACCGGCGTTTGCCACCATGAAGAGGACGCCGGGGAGACCGGCCACGTGATCGGCGTGCATATGAGAGAGGCAGATGGTGCCAAGCTGGCGGAAGCCCCAGCCGAGCGATTTCCAGGGAATCTGTGTGCCTTCGCCGCAGTCGAAGAGTGTCAGGGTCGAACCGCAGCGAACCAGCGCGCAGGAGAGCCAGCGACCGGGCAAAGGCATCATTCCACATGTTCCCAGCAGACAGATATCAAGCATCACACATCCCCAAGAAGTAGTTGTGAGACATGATAGCACTATTAGGATGATTCTGGAAGGTGTGATGTGAGCAGAGTGGGAAACGTGTGGCGTGCTGTATGCGCTATATACTACGCTTCGAGAGCGTAGTATATAGCTTTGAGTTTTTTGAGTTGTTGTGTTAGAATTGGAGGGAGTGGTTGGCATGAGGCATTGTGTGTCGTGGGAGAGCCAAGAGGAGGGACGAGATTGTGGATTGGCGTGAGTATCTCAGCACAATTATCAGTGATCCAGGTGAGCGAGAGCGGATCGCATCTGAAATAGGCGTGCACGCGGTGACCTTGACGCGCTGGGTGAGCGGAGAATCGTTGCCACGCTCGCAGAATATGCGGCAATTGTTGCGAGCATTGACCGTGGCGCAACGAAACCAATTGCAGCTATTGCTCAAGAACGAATCGCCTGAAGTGATGGATGTGGGGATCGAGAGCGTAGAGCGAGAGATTCCCTATGAATTCATAACCGAGGTGTTAGAGTTATATGCCAACACGCCGGATCTTTTGCGTTTCTGGACGATTGGACGCATGATATTGCAGCAGGCGGTGAATCAGTTGGACCCGGAGCGTGTGGGATTGTCGATTACGGTTGTGCGTTGTATGCCTCCACGGGGAGGGAAGATACGAAGTTTGCGAGAGAGTGTTGGGTTGGGTACAGCGCCATGGAAGGAAGATATGGAGGAAAAGGCGTTGTTGTTGGGAGCGGAGTCGTTGGCGGGCCATGTGACGGCATTATGTCGTATGGAGCATATCAGCAACCTGCAATTGAATGAAACGTTTTTGCCGGCATACAGGGAGGAGCCGGAGGAGAGTGCGGTTGTCTGTCCTATCATGCAGGCATGTAAAATCGCTGGTTGTTTGTCTTTTTCGAGTACGCAGCGAGGTTATTTTTCGGCGGAGGGCCGTTTGCCGCTGGCGCAGGCGTATACGAACCTGCTCGCGCTCGCTTTCGATCCCAATGATTTTTATGAGCCTGATCTCATTGCGCTGCATCTTATGCCTTCACCAAATGTGCAACGAGAACATTTTGCTGGATTCAGGCAGCGTATATTGCAGAGGATGCAGAAGGCAGCCAGGGAGGGTAGGCATGTAAGCAATGCCGAGTCGGAACAGCTTGAGTGGTTGAATATTGAAGATACGCTTTTGCGTTTGCCGATAGGAGATTTAATGGAAGGTTAAAAATGGTGTCGGAGTTAGTAGTTGTTGGTCCAGGCCCATGCAAGGGCGACCACCAGTACAGACATTGCCCCGACCGAGGTCAGCGCCATACTGATGACCAGGAAGGGGAAGTCACTGAGGATGAGGACGGTGGCGAAGAGGAGCCAGAAGGCAACGAAGATGCAGATAAGCATTTTCCAGGCGGGGAAGCGATGTTTCTGTTGCATGATGGGTTCCTCTCTGATGCGATGGGAGCGTTTCCGGTCGTGCTGGTAGTATAGCACAGGTGGGTTCGTTTGCGTGTGACGAAAATGTGTTATGGGTCAGGATGCATTGATGGTGGCAGTGGGGATGTGGACAGAGTAAATTGGCTCCCGCGGTGTTTTGACGTGTGGTATGATAAGGGGGAAGAGGTACGGTATGTCTTTGCGTTTGATCGATCGTTATCATCCGCGGCGGGGGCGTGAGCAGCAGGCAGCTATTGACAAGGGTCATCTGCATAAAATCGATGAGCTGGCGTTGCTTGAGGGAAGTCAACTTCAGCCACTTGCGCGTCTCAGCTTGCTGCTGTTGATTGTTGGTGGTGTTGTGCTCGCTGCTCTCACTATGCTCTGCTACTTTCTCCACTATCACCGATTTTTCGCGTCGTTCACTGTGGGGTCGGTAGTACTGTGGATTGTGGCTAGCGTGATTGGGTATATTGTGATTTTGCCAATCCACGAGGGGATTCATGGTCTGGCATTCGCTTTTTGGGGTGGGAAGCCGCATTTCGGTGCGAAGTTGCCGCTGGCGCTTTATTGCGGGGCGCGCGAGCAGTTGTTCAGACGTGACGAGTATCTAGTGGTCGGGTTGGCGCCGCTGGTAGTGATCACGCTGGTGGGAATTATAATCATTGCGTGGGCACCAGGAACCGCGGCATATTTGTGGTTCGCGTTAGCCGGTAATATTTCGGGCGCGGCGGGCGATGTGATGGCGGCGAGGAGGTTGCAGCGATTGCCGAAGGATACGGTGGTGGAGGATACCGAGACGGGCTATGTGGCCTGGAGTATGCAGAATGAGCGTTTGTGATGCTTGTAAGGATTTTCCTGGGGAAAGAGATAGACAAAATCGATGCCGGAGTTACCAGAGGTTGAGTATACCGCGCGGCAGTTGCGCGGGTCGATTATCGGAGCGACCATAGAAGAGCCGCAGGTGTTCTGGACGCGTGCCGTGGGGCATCCCATGGTGGAGGATTTTCGCGTGCAGATTGCGGGGAGAACGATAGAGGGTGTGAGGCGAAGAGGAAAGTTTTTGCTGATCGACCTGAGTGGTGAGTTGTTGATGACCGTGCACAGGCGCATGACGGGTAATTTTCTGCTGTTACCCGCTGGTTGGCTGGTGGATGAGAGTTTGCGTGAGCGGGATCGAGCGGCGTGGGATGTGCAGGGTCCGACGTTTACGCGCGAGGGCGCGAAGCCGGATGAGTACGGCTCGAAACTGAAATATTGCCGAGTGGCGTGGCTTTTCAGCGATGGGCGTAGATTATTGTTCACCGATCCGCGCAAGTTCGGGCGCATCGAGCTATGGGCGAGAGAGCAGGAGCAAGAAGCATTGCGTGGATTGGGTCCGGAGCCGTTGGACGAGCAGTTCGATGTCGAGGAGTTCACGCGGGCATTGGCGTCACGCAAGACGGGTATCAAGCAGGTATTGCTGGACCAGGGGATCGTCGCGGGTATTGGTAATATCTACGCGAACGAGGCATTGTACTACGCGGGCATTCATCCTTTGCGGAAGGCGAACAGCTTGTCGAACGATGAGGTGAGGAAGTTGCGCGAGGGAATTGTAGCGGTCTTGACGTTGGGAATAGAGCATGGAGGGACCTCGTTCAATGATTACCGCGATTTGTGGGGGGAGGTGGGCGATAATTATGGGCACGTGCGTGTGTATCACCAGGAGGGTAAACCCTGTGCACGCTGTGGAACAACGGTGGAGCGCATGGTGATCGCGCAGAGGAGCGCACATTTTTGTCCCACGTGTCAGCCGTTGGAGCGCGTGGGTGAAGAGGCGCGGATGCGATAAAACAGGGGCAAATATGTTACTTCATGCTACATAGTTGTGAGATTAGTCGGGTGTAAAGAAGGCGGAGCAGTGGATGGTGGTGTTCTTGAGGGTGAAGGAGACGCTGATGGTGGCTGGTTGCAGGTAGGGCTGGCGGCCCGCGAGTGGGAAAAAGAAAGTTACGTAACCGCCTCTATCAGTGACGGGATGCTGATCGAGAGGGACATCGCCATACTGAAGATGAGCGGTGGCGCTAGCTGGAATGTTGGGGACACCGGCTACATTTTTCGTGAGTTTTGCGTAGATAGTGATGGTGCTATAGGGAGCGGGATTATTGGGCGAGGTCCAGGCACCGCAGGTAGAGGTTGGTGGAGTGGGAACTGGACTCATTTGGGTTTGGAACGATGGATTCACGGTAGAGCCGCTGTAAGTGTTCGTGCGATCGATGGCGGGCGCGCACGCAATGAATAGGAACGATAGTAGCAATAAAAGTGGTAGGTAGAGGAAAGATGACCTCTTCATGAAATAGCATTCGACTCCTCTTCAATAGCAATAGCACCGGTCAAAGTATAGTATACCAGTGCGGCAAAAAGGGGTTGATTGTAGCATAGGTATAAGTGGAGGAAGTGATATGGCAGGTGTGGATGAATGGGATTGAGGGGTGTGAAGTGGGAGAGGTGGATGGAGGAGAATAGAAGGGAACCTGGATGTGTTTTTCTATGCTGGTGAGATAAAAGGTTATTTATTGGTCGAAGTGTAGCACCGTTGGCTTGCTAGTTCTATGGAACTGTGTTACACTATGGAGTGCTGCCGTCATGCAAATGAAGAAAGCAGCAGAAAGGTCTTCTTGAGGTATATATCCTGTGAAAGATGAAATAAATGAGCAATTCGAACTCCTTGAGCGGCTGACGAGCCAGGAGGTATTTGAGGGTAGTACGATGCAGCGGAAGCAGCGGGTACTATCTGAGCAAGGACAGAGAGAGGTTCATGAGGGAAGTCGGATAGAGCAGGAGCGAAATATAGCTCAGCAAGACCGACGTGATGATGCGAGCGTGCCACAGATCCGTCCGGATGGGGGACGTGAGCAAAGGAAAGGGGCACCAGAAATTGTTTTTGGTGAGACGAAGGAAACCGAACAGATTATAGCTATGGTGCATGGTTTGCTCGCGGGTTCTGGACGAGCGATTATCAGTCGTTTGCGCCCGGAAGCGGTGGAGCCGGTAAGGCAGGCATTTCGTGATCAGAGTGTTCGTTTCCTTGAGGCTGCCCATGCGATGGTAATCAGTCGTCCTGAGTACGTTCAGAAGCGAACGGGTGGGCATGTGGGGGTGGTATGTGCGGGTACATCGGATATACCAGTGGCGGAAGAGGCGGTGTTAATCGCGGAAGAGATGGGATGTCGAGTCTCTTCGATCTATGATGTGGGGGTAGCGGGTTTGCATCGTTTATTCGAGCCATTGCGAAACCTGCTCAACGACGGGGTGGATGTGATTATTGTAGCCGCAGGTATGGATGGAGCGTTACCATCGGTTGTCACGGGTCTTGTCCCGGTGCCGGTGATCGGTTTACCGACATCGATCGGGTATGGATTTGGTGGTAAAGGGGTTGCCGCTTTACTTTCGATGTTGCAAACGTGTGCGCCAGGTCTTGTCGTGGTCAACATTGATAATGGTGTTGGCGCGGGCATCACGGCAGCGCTGATTGCTAATCGTGTGGCGCAGGCGCGAGAACAGCAGCAGTAAGGAAGCAGCGGGATGTTCTGAATGTAGGATGTCTTTCCGCTACAAGTTGGGAAATGTTGGGTACGAAGTTTATGAGAGGCGGGACTTTCTATGGCGAATAACAAGCGAGGGCCCGAGCCGGGCTCACAAAAAGCGAAACATGGTGGCGAGGCTGTGCGTGAGAAGTATGGAGCGGAATTCTACGCGAAGATTGGCAAGAAGGGCGGGGACAAGGTCAAGGAGAAGCGAGGGGCGGAATTTTACGCTGAGATTGGCAAGAAGGGTGGTGAGTCGACGAAGCGGCAGCAGGGTTCGGCTTTTTACTCACGCATCGGTAAAAAAGGAGGTGAGCATGGACGTTCCTCAACTGAAGGTGAAGAGTAGCGTGTAGAAGATGTAGTAATACAAACAGGGCTGGTACATTCCTAAATCTTAGGAATGTACCAGCCCTGTTTGTATTGCTCTTTATAGGGTGAACATAGGATAAACTCTACAGGCGAGGTTTGTTGCTCGTGATTCTTGGATTATGGTCGGGAGCGGCTGGGTGGCATGCGTGTGGGTGGAGGCGAGGCAGGTGGATGGTCCTGTGAGTGGGGTGTTTTGTAGTGCATGGGGGTGTAGTGAGGGGTTGGAGAAGGGTACTGGGTGTAGGGCGAGTTTTGCGAGGTCGAGTAGGGGCGTACGGCGTCGAGGCGACCGGTGTGAAGTTCTTCCATGCCTGCGGCGATGAGGGTGACGCGCATAGTATCGGTCAGTTTAGGGTCGATGACCGCGCCAAAGATGATATCGGCGGCATCATCGATAGCGGAGCCGATGCATTCGGCTACCTCATTGACCTCGAAGAGGGTCATATCCTCACCGCCGCTGATGTTGAAAAGGACGCGTTGCGCGCCGCGAATGGTCACGTTGAGGAAACCGCCCGCGATTGCCTCTTCAGCTGCTTGTTGGGCGCGGTTTTTGCCGTTGCCCTGGCCGATGCTCATCAGGGCGGTTCCAGCGTCGCGCAAGACGCTACGCACATCTGCGAAATCGACGTTGATCATGCCAGGAACGTTGATGACTTCCGCGATACCCTGAACGCCCTGGCGCAGCACATCGTCCGCGACCTGAAAGGCGTCGGAGAGGTTTTGCGTGCGCGCATCGGTCGAGAGCAGCCGGTCGTTGGGGATCGTGATCAGGGCGTCGACCTGTTCGCCGAGTTCCGCCAATCCTTGTTCGGCGATGCGGCGGCGGCGCGAGCCCTCGAAGGTGAAGGGGAGGGTCACAATGCCTACGGTGAGCGCGCCGAGTCGTCGAGCGAGCGAAGCTACGACGGGTGCCGCACCGGTGCCGGTGCCACCACCCATACCCGCGGCGATAAAGACCAGATCGGCATCACCGAGGGCGGCGCGAATTTCGTCGCTGCTATCGGTGGCAGCGCGCATACCGATGGCGGCGTTGCCGCCGGCGCCGAGTCCTTTGGTATGGTGCTGGCCGAGACTGATGCGGACGGATGCTTGTGAGAGTGAGAGCACCTGTGCGTCGGTATTGAGCGCGATAAAACGGACGCCACGAACATTCGTGCTGATCATACGATTGATGGCGTTCATGCCGCCGCCACCGACGCCCACGACCGCGATGTCGACGTGATGCGGCGAGGGAGTCTGCTCAATGAATGTGATAGGTTCTGGTGAAGTGGGGAAGCCATTGTCGGTGTCGCGCTGATCCCAGTCAGGGGTGACCTGTTCTAGCGCTGATTGGGTGTTTTGTTGTGGTGACGTAGGATCACTGGTCGCGTTGATCGAAGGACCCGACTGTTTCCCGGCCTTATGCGCCTGTTGTGTAGAAGCGGTACCTCGTTTATATGCACCATTTGCCATGAGTTATATGCATACCTCCATTTTCCTCTCGTTGAAACAGACGACATGTGTTCGAAGGCATGTACGAACGCGCCTGCTTGCGTCCATATATGTGCCAGGGTGGTCGGGTTCAGGCAGTTTTGTCGTTTAAGCGTCAAATTTTAGCAGATAGGGTGTTTCATTTATTATCAGCCAGAGAAACAGAACGCATAATAGCGTGGGAATCACATTTGAAAGCGGAGTACCCGATAAAATAAACGCAATCCCTTCGCATTGTAGCAAAAGTGTCAAGTAGATATCTTCGTGTCCGACTCTTTCATGTCATCTGGATGTTTGCCTTTATTTAGAATAACGATTGAGGAGGGAAAAAGCGGTCATTGAAGGAGGAATAGGAGACATTGCTGCGCTGGCGATGTGAAGAGGGGAGGGTGAGATCACATCGCCAGGGTACGAGACGATTATTTCGTGGAGAGGCCGGGACTGTTTTTAGCGGCCTTTTTTTCGCGTTGAGCTTCTTTTTTTTGTTTATTTGATTTAGGTGCTGCTTTCTGCACTTTTTTTTGTTCTTTATCAGCCATGATAGTTTACCTTTCTTTATCAGATGATGCTAACCTGCTCTGCTGTTTGGCAACTGGTTTAGAACTGATCTAATACTGTTCTTGCAAGCGTTTTTCCTCGAAGCTGGCGAGGGCATGGGTGATCATGCGAATGACGCTACCGATGTCCATAGGTTTGCGAATCTGGTAAATGCCGCGTTGTTCCAACTCTTTAACGGGCAACGTTGCGCTCATCATGATGGTTGGAACATCTTTGGTTGCGTCCTGTTTTTGAAGATGATCATATAAATCAAGGCCATTGAGTTTTGGCAGGCGATAATCCAAGAGCATAAGGCACGGGTGAATGTGTGGGGCTTGTTCGAGCGCGGTTTCCCCATTATTGATCACCGTAGTATGGTATGGTGTCTCTTCTTCAATAAGTTGTTGCAAGAATTGCGCGATATCCGCGTCATCTTCAACAATGAGAATAGTGGTATTCCGTGGACTTTGTGCGGCTGGCGGAATAACCTCTCGTGGCATCATAAACTCCTTTCCGCATGCGATAGTAGGGATAGATTGACCATAACTACATTGTACTCTAACGAACAGAACCCAGTTGCAGTGACGTACTTACGATCAAGGAGGAGGATCGGCCCATTTCGATGCAGGAGGGCGTGGTTGAAACGCCAGGAATGCTGCGATTAACTCGTGTGCAGTTGCGTAATGCGCCAGGAGTTGAGCGTGAAGCGGGTTGATGAATCCTTCTTGCGTGGCATGAGAAACTAATTGTATCAAGGGGCTGAAGTAGTCGGCAACATTGAGCAGCCCGATCGGTTTAGCATGGATGCCGATCTGGTGCCAGGTGGCTATTTCGAAGAGTTCGTCGAAGGTGCCGAAGCCGCCTGGTAGAGCGATGAAGCCATCGGAGAGGTCCGCCATACGTGCTTTGCGTTCGTGCATGCTGTTGACGCTATATAACTTTGTCAGGCCTGTGTGTGCGACTTCACGCGTGAAGAGTCCTTGCGGGATCACTCCGATGACTTCACCGTGTGCCTGGAGAACGGTATCGGCGATCACCCCCATCAGGCCGACGCTGGCACCGCCATAGACGAGACCGATGTCGTGCGCGACCAGTTCTTGTCCAAGCGCGATTGCGGCCTGTTCATATGCAGATTGGGCACCGAGATTGGAGCCAGCAAAGACACAGATATGACGCATGCAACCTTCCCTTTCAAGCTTCCATTTCCGATGCCTGGTTCGTATGAACAATGGAATAGTAAAAGAATATTATACAGTCTGGACGTTCTGAACATCAACACATTTTCTGCTTAGCAGGAAATTCTTATTTGCGCCAGTCAATGTAGATAGCACCTGATGCAGGAAGATGCGTAGGAGAGGATATCACATCTGTTTTTTGCGATACAATGGGGAGAGAAAGGCATATACGTTTGTTTTTTGTTGTTTCCTTCCTGGTAGGAGTTTAAGGTAGAAGAATTCATGATCAAGGCGGTCATTTTTGATTTTGATGGGTTGATATTGGATACGGAGTCAGCGGCATTTCAGTCCTGGCAGACGGTTTATCGAGAGTACCATTGCGTGTTGCCATTGGAAAAGTGGGCGTTATGTATTGGAACCGGTTTCGATGCTTTTAATCCTTACATGTATTTGGAGGAGCAATATGGGCATGCAATTGATCGTTTAGAGTTGGATAAGCGTAGGGTGGCTTACGATCAGGAGTTACTGGCGCGGTTGAGGCCATTGCCGGGGGTGGAGGAGGACCTGCGCGCGGCCAGAGGTCTTGGTTTGAAGGTGGGTGTGGCGTCAAGTTCGTCACGCAACTGGGTGGCGGGACATCTGACGCGTCTAGGGTTGATCGATTATTTTGACGCGATGGCGTTCGGAGATGAGGTGGCACATAAAAAGCCTGATCCGGAGTTGTATCTGATGGCTTTGGCGCGATTGGGTGCCGTGGCAGATGAGGCGATAGCGATCGAGGATTCGCCCAATGGGACGAAAGCGGCGCAACGCGCGGGCATATTCTGTGTGACGGTGCCCAACGCGATCACCGGTCAGTTGACGTTCGAGCACATCGATTTGCGGCTGCCTTCGCTGGCGGATATGTCGTTGCGGGAACTTGTGCGTGAGGTCGAGGCGAGGCAAAGGGAGCAGAAAGATAGAAGTGAGACACAGGCGCGCTAAAGTTGGGTCCGTATCCTACAAATAGGAAAGATATGAGTAGCAATGGTATAAAAAGGGGTAGATGAGAATTTTTTGCACTGAAAGGAGATCAGAGGGATGCAGTGGGATTTATTTCAGGTGGATGCGTTTACGCAGGAGCCGTTCGCGGGTAATGCGGCGGCGGTCTATTTATTGGATGGGGCGAGGGATGACAAGTGGATGCAAAGTGTGGCGCGCGAAATGAATTTGTCGGAGACGGCGTTTCTGGTGAGGAAGCGTGAGAGTCTGGGGTTGCGCTGGTTTACACCAGTGGTGGAGGTGGCGTTATGTGGGCATGCGACTCTGGCGAGCGCGCACGTGCTGTGGGAGCAAGAGTATCTTTTGCCGGACGAGGAGGCGCGTTTCGAGACGCTGAGTGGTCTATTGACGGCGAAGCGAGAGGGAGATTGGATCGAGATGGATTTTCCGGCCAAACGGGCACAGGCGATGGAGCCCGCGGAAGGTTTGTTGGAGGGGCTAGGTTTGACTTCTGTGATGTACACGGGTCGCAACGAGTTCGATTATCTGCTGGAGGTGGAGTCCGAAGAGATCGTGCGAGGCCTAAGTCCCGATTTTGTGCGGCTGAGTCTGGTGGATGCGCGTGGAGTAATCGTGACAAGTCGAGCGCAAACAAGCGAGTACGATTTTGTTTCGCGTTTCTTTGGGCCGCGTGTGGGGGTGAACGAGGACCCAGTGACGGGTTCGGCGCACTGTTGCCTGGGGCCGTACTGGTCGGAGAAGCTGCATCGAGACCAGCTGGTGGGGTACCAGGCATCGGCTCGTGGGGGAGTTGTACGTACACGCGTGGGTGGTGAACGCGTGTATCTAGGAGGTCAAGCGGTGACGGTGGTACGCGGGCATTTGTTGTAGTGATTGGGGGAAGCTGATAGGGAGCCAGCATCGCGGGCGAACACGTGGTATGCCCGCGATACTGGTTCTCCGCTGGCTTCGCTGAGAGTGATCTCAGTTAGCGGCGAATGCCGCCGAGGTTTTTGAGGCTGCCGAGCGCATTCTGAACGTCCTGGGTGGAGTTGAAGGAGATGTCAGGGAGTTTCTGGAGCATGCTGACGACCTGATCATTGGCACCGAAGCGCTGGGCCGCCTGGATAAGGGTGTTTTTGTTCACGGGAAACTGAACTTGCTCAAGGACCTGCCCAAGTGTTTGCTGAACCTGTTTAGAATCGATATTCATGATGTGATTTTCCTTTCTCTAGATAAAACGTGTTACTCCTGAAATATGGAGAGGACAAACTTTTAAATGTTGTCCCTTAATTTAATGTCGGCAGAAAATCATCTAACTCAAGGGAGATAGAGGAGATGGGGAAAGAAGGAAGATGGGTCTCGCCAGTCTCTTCAACTCCTGGATGGCTCAAGGGTTCAATCCGTTCCACCAATGCCTCGCTCTCCTTTCTTCCCATTTCTCCTTGGCTAAGTCTGAACAGTTACGCAAAGCTATATATCATTGACAATTGCGTCTACATATGGCACAATTGTCACGTTGCACCAGTAGCTCAATGGATAGAGCACTTGACTTCGGATCAAGGGGTTGCGGGTTCAAGTCCTGCCTGGTGCGTTTGCCTCGTTTGTAGTTTGTTCTAAAATTTATCTGTAGAGTCCTGATAGATGTCTACTTCAGCAGATATATATTAATTTTCATCTGTATATGCAACTCTTCTTCCTGGCTAATAGCTAGTTTTTGTTCTGCTGCCAGAAGTTGACCAGCTAACCCTTCTCTGAACGGTTTCTTATGCTGTTGCGCCCACTTGTAGTGCAATTTAGCGTGGCAATTGGCACAAAGCACAATGCATTTAGCGACCTCTCGTTTGATTCGTTCAATACTGTATCCTTTTCTGACCGCTTCAGAGAGGTTGAAATCTTTTGCCTGCGGATCACGATGATGAAAGTGTAATGTAGCAGGATGGTTTTCTCCGCATTCGGCACAGGCCAGGTCCACTTTTAATTGATTGTAGAATAACCTTATGCGCTCCTTTCTTTCAAACATGGAAGCTGTACAAACACTAAATGGTAGAGCAGCAGGAACAGAAATGGGATTACTACACAGTCTGCTTCAGCAAATACCTGCTAATCAGAAATGGACACAAGAACGACGCGATCGATGGCTGCAAGCCTTCATTGCCAGTGTTGATCTGCTAGTTGACATTGAATCAGAAATGTGACGCGCGCCATGCGTGCCCTACTGGTGGTCATTCCTGCTCAATCGATCTCGCCGTTGATGCAAGGTTTTGATGGGGAGAAGTGGAATATAGGGCAGTGATGATTTTTGATGCGGATGCAGGTGAGGTTCGCCCTGGCAGGAATTGATTTATTCAATCCGTAAGGGTATTTACGACGTTGACGATGTCGTCCATTTTTGTCTCTACTGCCCGCTTGCGAAGATCCATGAAGGTCAATCTCTCCGTCTGAAGCTGTTTTTCTAGCAGCGAGAGGTAATCTTGTAGTGCTTTCCGTTTGATATAGCGTTGCTGATTCTTCACTATTTTCAACGCGCGATCCAGTGCGGCTTTTTTACGCAGCGTTGCATCATCACACCAGATTTGGATGAAATAGCCGGAGCGTAGCTCGTAATCTCCTATTTTTGAGAGAGGAAATTTTGCCTGTGGACCTTCAAACAGTGTTTTGGCTAAGGATATATACCATGTGCCATCCGAACGCTCGGATGGCAGTGTGCCACTGATATTTTTCTCATGGAGCCATTCATACCATAGCTCGGATGGATCATATGTTTTTTCGCTGCTCAATCCTGCGTAAAACGTCATGTTCGTATTGATGATTTGTTCAAGATAAGTATCTCGCAGATCTGGTATACCTGTATAAGCTAAGTAGTGCGGTTTCGCTTGCGGATTCGCTTTTTTGTGTGTCTCAATCACATACATAGGTAGATATGCAGTTTCTACACTGACAACTTGCATCCGT
Source organism: uncultured Dictyobacter sp. (assembly GCA_964657925.1). GTDB lineage: Bacteria > Chloroflexota > Ktedonobacteria > Ktedonobacterales > Ktedonobacteraceae > Dictyobacter. The sequence goes on along the minus strand of CAZZWK010000018.1, from coordinate 31,750 downwards.
TTGACTTCAGCTGGAGCGTTGTATTCTCCTCGATCGACCCGAGCCTCTAATTCTTGTAATGCACTCTGCTGCCATGATGTCATACTAGAAAGAAGGTGGAAGCGATATCCCCACGTTTTGCGTTGCAGAACTTCAGTTGTTTCGAGAGGATTAAGAATATGAACTTTCTTTGGATTATAGTGCTCTTTGCGTAAGGGCCGAGAGGTGTAGCCATCAAAGTAAAATTTCACGCGTTTTTCTTGTGCGACATATTTTTTCCTTTCATGAATAGAGCGCTTTCCGAGGGATGTGAGGTCGCAATACGTGTTGGATCTCGTTACATGCCCAATTGTCTCTAAAAAACGGAGAATTTTTTCGATCATTTCGCGTTGTAGACCCAGAAAGTGCGCGAGATCTTCGACGCTATGCAGCCCCGCCTCATCGATTGCACGCTCGATATAGCGTTCCATCAACTCGTAGGATTGCATTTCCTCTTGTGTGGCGCTTGTTTCTACACTCCACAGTGGGAAAAGCAGCGCGAACAGACGGATAGGCAGCAGATTCTGCTCCGGAAGCTTTTGTAAATGCTCTATTGCACGCCGCGAGTCGTAAATAGGCAGTGACACCGATGGTTTTGTTGTGGTATTCATCGTTTTTGCCCCTCAGCTTTTATGCTCTGAATGTGTTGGAGTGCAGAAGTGTATGAGAGGAATTCACCATATTGTTCACCATAATCCCTCAAATCAGCGACAACCGTACGGAATGGAAGGTCATCGGCGCGTGCAAGTGCTGTGAAATTGCCGATGATGACGAGGTTTTGCTGTACCCGTGTTATAGCAACATTTAAGCGTCGTAGTTCTTTGAGAAAGCCAACTTTGCCGTGTGTATTGCTGCGGGTAAACCCATAAATAACCTTAATTACGTTCCCCACCCTGAAAAGAATCGACGGTCGCGACACGTTCATCCAGAGAGACATGATACATGTGCTCACGTTTTTTGAGTTCCTGAATAATAAGGCGAGCCTGAGCACGATAGGGAACGATCACGACCCAGTCTTTTCCTTTCTTCTGGTAGACTTCTGCCAGATCTGCAATGAGCAGAGCTTCAGCTATGTTTGTATAGCCAGCCTCACCAAAACTCTCCAAAGTGCTCAGTTTCCTTTCCCATTTGATAGTATCAGGTGCATCAGAGGTATCGATGAGTGCAAGTGGCGAGTTGAAAAGGGGATCATTATCAATGGTGTGGGTCATTTTTGCATCGGGAAAGGTGCCGAGTTGTTTTTCATAAAAGTGTTTGGAGGCAAAATCAGCGATCAGCCTGGGCATTCTTCCTTGTGTAGTAAAACGAGCAAGATGCATACGGTCTCTGGTCGCGGTAAAGAGAATCTCGAATGCGCTCTTTTTTACGAGGTCTTCTACTTGCCAGACCTCGCGTTCATCTTCTAGATCATCCGCGATGTCTTGCGTAGGAGGAACGTAATTTTTTAGCCAGGTTTGCACCTCGTTTCCTACGAATGGTGGAAGTTGTTTGTGATCTCCTACCAGCACTGCCCGTTTTGCACGCACTAATGGTACGAGCAGATCGGGGAGACAAATTTGTCCTGCTTCATCAACAATGACAAGATCAAATTCAGTGGCCTCTAACCCTTTGGCTGTCGCTGTACCGATGCAGGTCGCGCCCACGACATCTGCATAACTCAATAGTTCGGGGTAGAGTTGTTCGGTTGGTTGCGCAAGTTCTTCGCGCCAGTCCAAAAGAAGCCGGGCTTTCCGTTCAAGAGCCGTGCGTTTTTGTTGATGCCACTCCAGATACATTTTGAGTGCAGCAACATTTTGCTGATTACAATCCGGTTGATGGGGCTCTAAATCGATAATAGCGCCTCGTAGCATGTTGACGACTTTGGTACAATCTTGCCACATCTGTTCGTGGTGTGCCGTCAGTTGATCTATTGTTTGTGTATACTGGCGATAGTCCTGGTTATTGTCCACGATGTATTGAACATAAGCTTGAAGTGCGGACTGCTCACCCTGTACTTTGCTCTGTTCATTTGCAATGGCCTGCAACACTTGCTGACGATACTCAAGAGACGAAGTGTGATGATTGAAAAAAATGGTGAAAAACCATCCGATAAGGGGTAAGTGGCTTTTTTCCTCTGATTTTGCCTGATTCTTTTGATGGTAAATAATATGTTTTTGTGTGCCAGCCGTTTTTTGGGCAAGCTCCTGTAAGGCGGACACGCATGCATCGAGTTGCGGCTGAAATGGTTGCGCTATATCTTGCGCGAGTAGAGAACGCTGCTGAGAGAGTATATGTAACCTATCTGCCACCTGTGCAAGAGAGTGAAGGTACTTTCTCGTCTGCGCTGTCCAGCCATCGATCTCATCTTTATAGGAGAGTAGTCTGGATAAGCGATAGGCTTGATTTTCTGTATTCTCTAAAAGAGTTGTTTGCAGTTTTTGTGCCTGCGCATCGATCATTTTTTCGCGCATTTTTTCGGATACGTTGTCTTCATGTCCGACGCGGATAACAATGAGATCGGGTGGCATACGTTCCAGGACGTTATCAACTGCTTTATGTGTGCCTGATGTAACCAGTACTCGTCGGTGTCTCAGTCCGCTATGGCGAGCAATTTCGGTGATGGTGCGTGTTTTACCGGTTCCTGGCGGGCCCAGCACCATCATGAGGTCTGGAACAGTTAGAGCTCGTCGAAACGCATCCAACTGCTCTGGTGTAAGCATTTGTAAATCAGGGTCGTCCTTTTGTTGAATAGGGTCTGCCTGGAACGAGACGTAGCGCTGGTCCACGAGTGCTGGTAACAAATAACGATTTTTGGCCTCGTTTGTGCGCAACAACTGGAGGGCCGCACGTTGTTTTCGATAAATAACGGGACTGACGATTGGCTCAAGGTTTCCAGAGGGAGGGATACGTTTCCAATCGACGAGATTCTCGAATTTCACTGTTAATTTCATGCCCGTAATATCGAGGACGCGCCCCTGTAAGTCAGGAACGTCTTTGACGCGGAGCATGCTCTTCTCATTCAGTTGAGGGAAATCGACGAGGTGGAATGCGTAGATATCGCGTGGTGCGTCGCGTTTCGCACCGACTGCTGCCACCTTTCTGTAGGTCAGACCAGCATTCAGCTTGTTTTTTTCCTGTTCGAGTTGATAGGTCACATCGATCAACGCCTCGATCTTGTCCAAATACTGTTGATGGGCATAGGTGAAATCCGGTTGTGGACCTTGTTCGCTTTCTTGCTGAAGCTCAAAAGAGCGCCAGCTTTGATTGATTTGTGCCCAGAAATTCGTATTTCCCTTCGGAATTTCTCGCAGTTCATCGTACAAGTAGAATCCAGATGCACGAAGACGGAGCGCGCCTTTGCTCAATCGCTCATGCTCACGCAGATTGAGCACATCTACGTACCCGATACGATATCCATCTTGTAGAGGAGATGGATAGAGCACAAGATAGTAGGTATCGGTATAGAGCAGTAACTGATCATCATTAGTGAGTCTTCTATTCAGAATGATCGGTATGCTCCCTTGTTGATTGCCCATCTGGAGGTCATAAAGGAGTTGCTGCCAATCGGGAAGATAGGGATAACGCGATCTTTTCTCTGACAAGGTTTCGTGCACCTTTTTGCTGAGTACAAGGTGAAGTGCACCAACCTGAAGTATGCGATCGTTCACGATTGCTCCTTCTTTTGCGTAGATGTTTGTAATGCTCGACGAAGTGCAGAGGAAAACTGGCGCAGTGATTGCCAGCGGTTCTTCGGATCTGGCTCAATAGCTTTGATGAGAACAGCGTCTATTTCCGGTGCAATAGCCTGATTCCAAAGACTCAATGGTGGCAGTGGTTGTGAGAATGTACCTGTACGACCGCAGACGATAAAGTAGATAATCTTGCCAATCTGGTAGATATCAGTGTAAGGTCCAGGAACTGCCAGCACTGATGGGTGCGTGGCTTGTTCTGGCGCTCTATATCCGTCGGGGCCTTCTCCCGCTGTATAGGGCAAGGTTGCGATACCGATATCTTGGAGGCGTACCTGGCGATTATCTGCCATGAAGATGGTTGTAGGCGTGAGGAATCTATGTGTGTAACCATGATGGTGCAGTGCTTCGAGCGCTGTGCAAAGAGAGAGCATGGCCTGGAAGAATGATCGCACACGGGTTGCAGGCAGCGCTTGACCGGACGCCCCGAAGGTTTGCAAGTATGATAAGCCAGGAGAAACTGTATGCACAAGTGTGACTTCCTGGCGTGACTGTGCACTGCTAATGACTTTTGGGAAAGCCTGTGTTTCCTGCTCTACTGTACTGAGAAGATGTCCTTCTTGCATAAGCGCGTCTCTTCGTGTCTTTGCCGGTGTGCTTGCGCTATGAACGCGCACTTGTTTAAGCCAGACTTTGCGACCGTTGCCTACCTGGATAGCTAATACTTGCTGATAGAGGTAGTTATCGTCTTGAACCCATGTAGGCGTATTGAGTGGTGCACGCAGGATATAGCTTGTATCATGAACGCGAATCTCATCACCCTCTTGCCAGATTGTGGAAGGGTAGGAAAGGGTTGGATCAGATGTATGGATTTCACTGGATAAAATCTGATTATTATCGCTATCATCGCGGCAAAGGTCGATAAATTGAAGGGCAAAATGCTGCATGGTAAATTGCATCAGTTGATCGATAACCTGATAGCGCTCTACATCGTTGTTCTGGCTTGGTCCATAGCGTTGTTGTTGCGAAAGCACATCGTGTAAGCGGTACTCAAGCAGATAAAAGTCGCTAATAAGGACTGGTGTTTGTTGTTGCACGAGTGTGCGAAGTTTGATCAAGCCTTGCTTATAGTTTATTGCATCCATGTGGAAACCTTATCTTCTGAAACCTAACGCGATTATAAACACATGTATTTTTGTTCTACATAAGTTGTAGTGATGCAATGAGTGTATGCGTAATGAAGAGGACGGTATGCCGATATGTCTATTCTAGACCGCTCTATAGCATAACACAAGACATCATAAATAAAATAGGCAAATATGCTATGCTATCTAAAGGTTCAATGATAGAATAGAGGCCATATTTTATTTGATAGTCGATTAAGGAGCGTGAATAATGGATTACGAACGAGGCCTGGAGCAACTCAAACAATTGGCTGAAGGGACGAACTGGTACGCCGATGTTCTGTCCTATGAGGCCAGGCTGCACGATAACCTGGACTTTGAGCAACGTTATGGCAGGGACGCGCAAAACGGTACGAGCCGCGCTCAGATTATTGATCAGTTGAACCGATTGACATATCAGTATCTAAAGCGTAGCTTCAACGATCTCTGCATGCTGTCTTTGAACGCTGCGGATTATCAAAGTGCGCGCTCATCACGTAATAGTACTCCGCTGGTGCAACAGGCAAAGGTGTTTATTAGTTATAGTCGTAAAGACAGTCGTTATCTACAAGAGCTGCATAGTCACCTCGATTACTATGCCTACAACGATATCGTGAACTACTGGGATGATACCAAAATTCGGCCTGGAAGCCTTTGGATGGATGAGTTGCAGCAAGCGTTAGATGCTGCCGAGATGGCTATTTTACTGGTCAGCCCCGATTTTCTCGCCTCTGATTTTATTCTTCGTGAGGAGCTGCCCCAGATAGTCAATGCTGCCAGACAATCAACTATTGCGCTTTTTTCTGTAATCTTGCGTCCGTGTTTGTTTAGTGACAGCGACCTTGCACCATTTCAAACAGTCAATCCACCATCACAGCCGCTGAGTAACATGAGCCGGGGTAAGCGCGATGAAATCTGGGTAAAGGTTGCGAAACTAGTTGAGCATAGCATCAAGGGATAAAATGGGTGTCCTCGCTTTTCAATGGCGAAGGAATATCAAAAGCATATTCCTTGATTGTACCTACTCCTCAACGTTATAATCATTTCCTGCTTCAAGCAGTAATTCCCCAGACTTTATCCAGTCCTCGCTTTTTGATCATTTTATGGCGTGCAACTGAGAGAGAAGCCGAGAGAGTTTTCTTAGCCATACCTTCAGTCGGCCATTCTATAACGTTTGCTTCGAGGCCGTATGTAGTGAGAATAGTATGCAGTACAGCCGTATCATCGACGTGTAGCCATAAAAAACTGAGCATAGCGGTTTGTTGGCGCGCGGGTAGATCCATCATCATCTGCACAAGGTGGCGGAGAAACGAGTGAGCCTCCATATGTGCAATGACCTCGTCGGCAGGATCTGTGGTAAGAGGTGTGAGGGGATAGATCTCCTCGTTGTCGTCTTCTGGTAAAGGTAAAAGGGCTTTGCGTTGGCGTTTCATATCGATAAATTCGCTATAGATAATGCGTTGTGTATATGAAAAAGGGCTTTGAATAGGACCTTTTTTCAACATTTTCCACAGCTTAATACGCACCCGTTGAGCAAGCTCATCTACTTCCAGAGCGTCGAGTTCTTCGCGTCCAGCACATAAATGCCAGCACATTACTTTTTTCGCTTGCTTTCGAATAAACCCATCGATACCTTCTAATAGCAGTTCCTCAGCATCTTTCATTATCTAAACCTTTCTGTACTGATTCAACCCTTGAGAAACATTAGAATCTATTCACCTTGTTTTTTGATCTAATACGTTTATAGTTTCTCATCATCCATAGACTAAGAGTACCAGTGAGTGGTAAATAACGCCATTGCAAGAAGGGGGCAAGCGGGGGGCATCGCTGGCCTTCCGGATAAGGCACTTTGCTGAATGAGGCAAAGCGAATGCGGGTTTCAAACAGTGAATTTGCGAACTACCTAAGTCAAAGCAAATACAAATTTTGTAGATCTCCTCCTCCAAATCGTCTCTACAATGTGAGTGCTATAGAAATGGTTCGATGCACGAAATGAGTGTAAAAATGGAGAACGGATTTAGAAATGGATGAGGAATATGAAATTGGTAGAGTGAGTTTGACGAGGGAGGGCATCAATTGTACGGAAACGTGAGCCTCTTCACATATAGCTAGCTCTACTAACTAGTGAGTGATATCTTGCGTTACTGAAAGGATCACGAGCATGTCTAACGAAACAGTATTTCAGGACACAGCCATCATCTTACGTCGGCTTTTCGGTGCGGAGTCTGGAGAACAGCATGTAGCGGAAAAAGAACGAACCATGCTGCTACGTCTGCTCATCAGTCAACTTATGATTGCGGCAGCGCGCCAGAAAAAACAAGAGGTACGATTACAAAATAGGTATCATTGTGGTGATGATGAAACTGGTGGGCAACAGCAGTTGTTTGAGTCTGTAGTGGCGTACTGTTCCTCTGCATTGCACTATTTAGATGAACAGGCTACTCCTATAGACTGGGCACTCATGCAATGTGGATTAAGTGCAGCTTATATTTGGCGTGTAGATGGAAAAAAGTCTGAGAATCTACGACGATCGATTGTGTATGGACAAGCAGCATTGCGTTTGCTTACACAGAAGACCTATCCCTTTGAGTGGGCGGCTACGCATGGTAATCTGGGTGAAGCCTATCGTCAGGCAAGTGTTTATGGAGATCTGCAGGAATTATACAGCGGGCGTTCTGTCATGCAAGAGCAGGCAATCAGGCATCTGGAGGCGGCGCGAAAGGTCTATACACAGCAGCATTATCCTTTGCAATGGGCGAGGATACAGCATGCTTTGGGGCTTGTTTATCTGGATTGTGTGCAAGATGGGCGCTATGAAAATCTTAGACGAGCCAGAATCTGTTTTGAGACTTCTTTGCACGTAATCAATCATGAATATGTTTCCTATGATTGGACAGATGTACATGGACTTGTGGCTAGAGAGTGAGTGTAGTATAGAATGTAGGAGTAAAGCGAGGTGTGCATTTATAGTGGATGTCGATTTGAAAGAATAGCCGAAAGAAGTGGGTTCAGCACGTTTATTCTGTCAAAGGACGTTTTTTTAAGGCAAATGGAAAGAAGACGATGCACAAGTCTGAGATACGTATTGAAAGAAAGCAGCTACGTACTGAACGTAAACGACGCGGCTGGACATACGAAGACGTTGCTAACCGAATCGACTTGCCCGATGCGCATACTGTAGGGCGTTGGGAACGTGGTGTAACGTTGCCCAGTCCCTATTATCGTCAAAAGTTGAGTCAGCTCTATGGGAAAAGCATTGAAGAATTAGGTTTATTGGATGAGGTAATAACGCCTCTTGATGAAGAGTATAAGGTATTCGACAGGATAGTCACACCTTATGATTCATTTGTTGGGCGTAAGCGAGAAGTCGATGCGGTGTGTGACTTGTTGAAAAGCCCGGAGGTACGTTTACTCACGCTCTGTGGTGCTGGTGGTATTGGAAAAACGCGCCTGGCTGTAGAGGTGGTGGCTCTGTTACGTGATTGCTTTCCCGATGGTATTTGCTCAGTTGCGCTCATCGATGTACGTGATCCTGCATTCGTGTTGCCGACTATCGCAGCTGAACTTGGCATTCAAGATAGTGTTTCGCGATTGCTGATAAAACTAATAAAGAATTTTTTGCGAGAAAGACGACTCCTTTTATTTTTAGATAATTTTGAGCATGTTGCCAGTGAGGCACCATGTATCGAAGAACTTTTATTAGCATGCCGTGATATAAAAGTGCTGGTGACTAGCCGTCATGTACTCAATATCAGGGATGAACATCTATTTGCTGTGCCGCAACTTGCCTTGCCGGATGTGAAGCAACTACCAGAGGTAGAGGAACTAAAGCACTGCCCTGCGGTCGCACTTTTTATCCAGCGAGCGCAGACGTACCTCCCTTCGTTCACCCTGACCACGGGCAATGCAAGGGCAGTCGCGGAGTTGTGTACTCATCTAGATGGGTTGCCGCTGGCAATTGAGCTAGCGGCGGCGCGCATCAAGCTTTTTTCGCCACAGGAACTGTTGACAAGGCTTTTGCAGGATCAATCGATACTCAAAAGCGATGTACGAACGTTGCCAAAACGACAACGAACGTTGTATGCCATGATCAAATCAAGCTATGATTTGCTTGAGCAGCAGGAGCAGTGGTTGTTGCGCCATCTCTCTATTTTTGTGGGTTCCATCACGCTCAAAACGATTGAAGCTCTATTCAGAACAGGTACGAATGATGCATCGAATGTTGTGGATATTGTCAACTCTCTCTTGAATAAAAGCCTGCTGCAAAGAATTGAGTTGGATGATGGAGAGACGCGTTTCTTGATGCTAGAAACAATTCGAAATTTCGCTGGGAACTATTTGAAGGTGAACGGAGAGTTGGAGTCGTTGCAGCAAAGATATGCGGATTACTATCTCGGGTTAGTAGAACAGGCTACGCCTCACCTGAAAGATAGGCAACAGATCTCCTGGTTGAAGATGTTGGAGCCGGAAGTAGGGAACTTACGAGCGGTGCTGCAATGGTTAATTGAGCAGAAGGATACTGCACGTGCTTTGCGTTTTGTGGAACCTTTTGGGAAGTTTTGTGGCCTGCGTGGCTATTGGAGTGAGGAACGGCATTGGCTGAAGGCAGTACTGCAACTGCCTCAGGTGTCGGAACTGCCGCGCGAAAATTTTCTGGATCTGCGAGGGAAGGTACTGCGTCGGGCGGGGCATTTAGCCTATCGTCTCAGAGACCTGGCGGAGGCACAAACTTTGTTGGAGCAGAGCGTTGTCGACTCACGAGAAGTAGAGGATTGGTACAATCTAGCTGGATCATTGAGTGGTTTGGGATGGGTTTACTATCGGCAGAACACTATTGACAGCGCGGGTCAACTGCTGCGAGAGTGCGTCGAGATCGCCTATCGATCGGGAAGTTATTGGTCGATCGCGAATGCGTTGGAGAGTTTAGGGCGGTTCGTCTTTTACCGAGGAGATGTTGATGAGGCGTACAATCTCCTGCAAAAAGGGTTGTTGCTCGCTCGTCAGCACTTAGACAAAGAGAGCCTGGCGCGTATTCTGATGACGATGGTCACGTTGGAAGCTGCGTGGGGGAATCATGAGCAAGCTAGCGCGCTTGCTCGTGAGAGCTTTGATCTGGCACAAGAGCTAGGCACGAAGCCGCTCATCGCTTTAGCGCTCGATACTTGTGGTAATATTGCCTGGTTGCAGGGAGAATATGGAGAGGCAAAACGATATTTTGAAGAACGCCTCGGTATGGCCGAAGATCTTGGTGATCTTTCGGCAATTATAAGCTGGAACTTAAAGATTGCTGACATAGCGTTGGCTGAGAACGATGGCGAGCAGGCTCGGTATCTGCTCGATGAGGCGTTGTTACTGCTGGAGCAGACAGGAGATTCTGCAGATAGAGCGATTGCTTACTGCATTCTGGGTGATTTGAAGCGATTGCAAGGTGATGTGGCACAAGCGAGTGCGTGCTATCTTGACGTGTTGCGGCAATACGATATCTCAGCAGATCAGAGAAAAGTAGGAAGGTGCCTTATTGGTTTAGCCCATGTGTTCGTTGCTCAGGAAAGGTCTGCTGATGCGGCTTACCTATTGGGCTTTCTTGAATCCCATCTCACAGTAGCTATGTTGTACCCCGCGCAGCGTACGGACTTGAACCAGGCAAAAGAGATGGCGCAGAAACAACTTGGTGAGATAGACTTTGCGCACTCATGGTCTCAAGGCAGGGGTGCCTCATTAGCACAAGTACTTAGCACGATTCTAGATAAATTGTGCTAAGAAGGTGTAAACGATGAGATCTGATGAAGTTGTGCGCGAAGTGGTGTATCTCGTCATTGTCTAACATTGCGAAGAAGTGAAAGATGCTCTTCGAAATTGATCACGATCCTCGACTGCTTTTCCATTACATTTGGAGAGCGATTTTCTCGCTACGTGAACATATGAACGTATATATAAAATGCTTAAAAGAATCATTATATAAGTTTATCAAGTCTTTCGCCGCTGTTCGCCTGCGATGCCACCACCGATCAGCGTGGAGTGAAACACCCAGGGCAGAGTGCATGCGATATTTGTGCCTATGAATACAGTTGAGGAGGATTCATTCGACAGTGGCGCAAGGAACTGGCAGCGCATGGGCAGGAAGTAGTGAAAGAAACCACCTGAGAGGTTCTTTCACAAATAGAAGGTCTGATTATCGAGAGAAGTTCTTAGCAACAAGTGTAGTACGCTTCATTATTTATGAAAAATAAAGCGAGTCATCATAAGAATAATTACAAAAAGTAGAAAGAAAGTAGAATGACTTCTTTGAAGTACAAGAAATAGTGAATAATCTGCTCTTTCATTCCACAAAACCTGAGGAAAAGAGAGGGTTTTTCGCCGAGAGCAGCAACGCTATTACAGTATATGTGAAACTTTTTGGTTCTAGGAGACGTGTTTTAGTTACATGCTGAGAAAATTTCTCAGTATTGAGGTCCCACCTGCTGGTGAGAAAGCGTGCATCTATGAATGCTTCTCGACCTGCTCAGCCGACCTATATACCCGCTATTGTGCTTCCTATTGGCACAAGAAAGCACTCCTTGAGTAAGTATATGCTCGCCATGAGAGAGACGCCACACCGTATTTGTGGTCTCGCTCAACGTGTAGGCTACACTGGACCTGAGGAGACGGATTTTGCACTGTATCGCTTAAAGATCAGATACAACGCTGACCTCCGTGCCATTATAACCCTTTCTGGCTTCTTTATTCTTGAAGATGGCATCTTTCGCGTATATGAACGCTGAGCTTTCTGCGCAAAAGAGAATAGAAAAAGAAGTTCGTCTTGTAGTGTATCCCCGTCTTGCATTCTTGTCGCACATGCCTGTACCATATATCACTTCTATGCTGTTTGTAGTATACCCTTGTCGTGTATTCCTGTGCCACGTATCACTTCTGCGCCGTTTTGTCAGCGCGCGAAGTAGATTCGTGGGCACAGTAGGACGTTTGAAAGGAAGGAGGTGAAGGACACACGCACTACAATTTTTTCACCTCTTCACAAGGAAAGCAGAAACACATTCGATGATCACGGATTGCAGAGATACATTATATTGTTCAGAGAATTCTTCCTCAGGGACTCTTTCCGCTGAGAGCGATGATAAAGATCTGGTAAAAGCGAGTCAACACGGGGATCAAACTGCGTTTGCCTTGCTCGTGCAACGCCATCAACATCGGGTTTACGCATTAAACATGCATATGCTGCGGAACCCTGAAGAAGCGAGTGAAGCGACTCAGGATGCGTTTCTGGCAGCCTGGCAAGGTTTGTCTACATTCCGCGGCGATGCTCTCTTCTCAAGTTGGCTTTACCGTATTGCCTATAATTGTTGTCTACATGTCCTGAACCTGCACAAGCATACGTACCTTTTGCAAGAAAAGCTAATGGTGGAACAGATGCAGGTTCATAGAGGGGAAGAGCAGCAGGTAACAGAGATCATTGAGCAATATGAACAACGTATTATCCTCCAGGAACAGATGGAGCACCTCCCTACCACCTATCGCATGGTCTTGCACCTGCGGTATCTCCAGGACCGAACATATGAAGAGATAGCGAGCATTCTTGCTCTCCCTCTTGGCACGATTAAGACCTCGCTCTTTCGTGCAAAATGTATGCTGAAGGAACGTTTAGTTGCGCACTACTTTGAAGGCGCGCTATAAAAGTTCTTGTTCTTTTCTTCATCGGCAAAATATCTCCCGAGTTGATTCAAGATGCGTTTCTCACATGAACAAAATGTGGTTGAAGACCGTAGGAAAAGGATTAGAGAGAAAGGAAAGCTACATAACCTTCATTATTCATGCGGAGTCAAGGGAATTACCGTTCACGATTCACAATATCCAATAATATGGCTTGCTGTCGTTCCATCTCTTTGCGCTCAGTACCATCTTCAAAAGATAGGAGTAGCAAATGGTTTTTCAGGCCGTTCATTCCGCTGATAATGGGGCGACCGCTGAGTCGGAGTACCTTGCGGCCAATAGTGGGAAAGTCTTGTTCTATCTCAAAATCGTAGAAGGACTGCTTCATGGCCTGCGCATCCTCCAGCAGACGCCGTATCTGGGGATGATCCCATTGACCATTCCCCAGTTCCCAGAACAGCTGGTGCTCAACCTGAAGAGGTGTGACCTGAAAAAACTGATAGAAGGCAGTGTTGGCACTCTGCATGCGCATCTCTGCATTGAGGACGACCAGGGGCTCGCGGATCGTTTCGACAATGGACTCGGCGTAGTCCTGGGCAATATGGATAGACGCATTGCGTAGTAGCAATTCTTCATTGATGCTTTGTAATTCTGCCTGCGCGGTCTCCAATTCTTCATTGATGCTTTGCAATTCTTCATTTCTTGACCGGATCTCCTCGTTCTCACTATGCAGCGCGTTATTCGCCTGATCGTGTGCATCCAGCATCATTTGCACCTCTGCCTGGATGGTTGTCATCTCTTTTTCTAGCAGTATGATTCTCGCTGAGTCAGCACGTTTGATGCACCGTACCGACGGAGCATGAGAGGATGATAGCTCCACATCTGCGTTTGCGAGCGGCGCTCTCTCTTCAAAGAGCACCAGGAACGTGGGGATGCTAGAATGGACGTTGAGTGGGACGACTGTGAGCTGCACCATGCGGTTTGTGCCACTGATCTGCAATCCATCCCTCGTGATGGTGCGACCTTCTTTTTGAGCCATCTCAACGGCGGTGCGCAGCCCCAATTTGAGTCCTTCACGAGCCCATCTAAGCACATGCAAAGTTGCTTTGCCTGATGCAGGTATCAGATATGGGTTGGTCTCGCCACGTACGTGGAGAATCTGCATGTCTGCATCAATTACTACACTTGCAGGAACATAACGGGTTAACAATAAATGATCGGCTTCTTGTTGGCTATTAAAATCATCAAGCTCAATCTCAGTTTCCTTCATGCTGCTCGCTTCCTGGATACATGGTGTATGTCGATCGTTTTCATTAGAGGAGGACGGCAGCAAGGGCGGCTCCCTCCTTGTTTTTATAAATAGTTTTTGGTGGTGTTCGATGTGTGTAAAAAGCACGGCGTCTGGACCAACCTGTTCTGGGGCTTCCAGGAGCAGAAATCCATGGGAATTGAGCGCGTAGTGCAGTGTCTGGATAACCTGTTCTTGTGTGAAAGGCTTCAGGTCGAGCAGGCTATTGCGGCAATAGATCATGTCCATGCGAGAGAAGGGGGGGTCCTGTGTGAGCATATGAGGTGCGAAGATACAGCAGGCTCGAATCTCTTTCCTGATCTGGTACTGCCCTCCTTTCCTATCTAGTGGTACGAAAAAGCGCTCCAGGCGCTCGGCAGAGACCGCCTGCAACGTCTTTTGCGCATAGATACCGGCTCTTGCCTGCTTGAGAATAGTTGCGTCACTATCGGTCGCAAAACACTGAACGGAGAGGGTAAGTTTCTGTTCTTCCAAAAACTCTAGCAACAGGATGAGCAGTGAGTAGACATCCTCGCCGGTAGCACATCCTGTGATCCACACTCTGATGGGATCATCTGGGAAGCGGCGTTGTACGAGCGCCGGAAAAACTAGCCGATTGACTGCACCAAGGATGCTTTGATCACCAAAAAAACTGGTCGTTGGATCAGCATGTTCTGACATACAACCGCTCCTTTAGTGGAATACTTTTCTGGGGTATACGCGAGGAACTAATCGCCCTACAGGTATGTTTTGGAGTAAAAGATCGATGTCTCTTCCTGTTTTGACCATTCTTTTCCTCTTTTCTCTTGCCTATAAAAGCCCAATGTGCTTCTTGACGCTATTACGAAAGAGCCTTTCAACTACCAAAAGGGGTACTTATGCCGCTTTACTAATTTTCAAAGATTTTCTCTTTTCTCAGGCACTTTCCTCCTCATGCAGACCAAGGGATGGGAAAGGTGCTTTATAGGGAGAGTATAGTTTTTTTGTTTCAGCAATGAATTATTTTTATTCTCTCTCCTACCTATTAATAATATATTACTAAAAAGTAGAAGCGGCAAAAATAGATAAAATTTGCTATAAAGAAGTATGATGATTATAATGAGAAAAATGCGATGCGTCTTTCTTGCCGCACATTTGAAAGGTTGTACCTTGATCATAGATACCCTACAGAAGGTGTGGCGTATGTGAACGAGATTACGAGGGTTTTACCAAAAAGTGAAAGTGTATAAAATATACTCGTTTTGACATTTGTATAGAAAAAGGATGGAGAGCGAAGATAGCCTTGAAAAAGACTAGTGTTGCTGAACTTGAGCTACTGTTAGCATAGATTGGAGAGGACAAACGTTTCTATGTCCTGAATTGCACTATGGTCTTTCGATATAGCGTGCGACAAGCGCGAGCAAATCATCGATCTCGAATGGTTTCAGCAGAAAGTCGTCAGCGCCAGCTTCTTTGGCAATCACGTTCGTATCTGTATTGGCTGAGATAAGGATGATTGGTATGGAGCGCGTACTTTCCTGATCTTTTAATTGACGACAAATCGTCATGCCATTCATACCTGATAGTCGCAGATCAAGTAAGAGCAGGTCGGGGAAAGGCGCATGCATCTGCTGTACCGTTTCTCCTTGCCGATGGGTTTCGACGACATACCCTTCGTCTTCGAGGATGATGCGTAAGGAATCACGCATGCCCGCGTCATCATCGGCCACAAGAATTCTTTTTGCCATGATTTGTCTTTTCCTCTTCTTTTCAGTACGTAAGGCATGCTCGCCTCGATTCACTAATGTGCCTAGGAATTATGCTCTCCCCACATAGTGTGCGACCAGGGTGAACACCTCTTCCATCTCAAATGGTTTCGCAAGAAAATCGTCGGCACCGGCCTCTCTGGCGATGCGCTGGATAGCTTTGTGGGCCGAGAGCAGGATGATTGGAATGGAGTGTGTGGCTTCCTGGTGTTTGATCTGCCGACACAATTGCTACCCATTGATCCCGGAAAGCCGAATATCCAGCAAAAGCATATCAGGGAATAGTTTCTGCAACGGGAGGACGCTGCGTCCATCGTTCTCAACATGCACCTCATAACCCACGCCCTCCAGCATCAGGTACAGCACCTCTCCGATAGCTGCGTCATCTTCGACTATGAGTATCTTTTTTTGCATTCAGTGCTCCTTCCTGGTTTGCTCTACTCCTCAGATGTTTGTTGTGTGTGCAATGGAAGTGTGAAGAAAAAGGTAGAGCCGACCCCGACGCGACTTTCTACCCACATGCGCCCTCTGTGGCGTTTGACGATTTGTGCTGAGATAAAGAGGCCCAGCCCAAGGCCAGGAAAAGTTTCGTGCTCGGGATCGCTCACGCGAAAGAAGCGTTCAAAGACATGTTCGTGTTTTTCTGGCGCAATGCCAATACCAAAATCCTGGACACCGACGGTCACGTTCTGCGCTTCTGTGGTCAGTCTCACCAGCACCGCATTGGCTTGAGGCGAATATTTCAGCGCATTCGTGAGCAGATTGGTGAGTACCTGACCAATCCGTTCGCGATCGCCGAAAACCAGGAGCGGAAGCGTTCCCTCGATGCGAATCTCGTGGTGTTCTGTTGTATAGCCAACCTCCTCGACGATGTCTTGCACCAAGAGATTGAGATCAAATGATTCCTGCTGCCAGACGAACTGGCCCGCATCTATTTTGGTCACATCCAGTAACGCACTGATCAAGCCGATGAGTTTATCCAATTGATTGTTCATCTTCGCCAACAGTGCTGCCGAGCGTTCTTCGCCCGCCTTTGTAAAGCGGGCGAACAGGATCTGTGTATAGCTTTTCAGACTGGTGACCGGCGTCTTGAGTTCATGACTGGCAACTGCAAGAAACTCCGTACGTTGCTCCAGCATCTGCTGTTTTTCGTTCTCTCTCTGTATGCGTTCGGTGATGTCCTCTATCACGAGCAAGAGACTGGAAATATGATCGATACGTTGCGCATTGAGGAGCATCGTCCTCGTCCCAATGTGCGGAAAGTTGTGAGTGACCATATAATCCGTCAAGGCGTGGTTGGTGGGAAGCAACTGTTCCAGGAGTGTGCGCAAGGCGGGAATATTCCACTGGCCCGCTCCGATCTCGAAGATAAGGTGATTCTCCGTGTCCGCAGGTTCCACCTGGAACTGTTGGTAAAAGGCCCTGTTCGCGCGTTGCACTCGCATCGCCGCATCCAACACGAGCAGTGGTTCTCGGATCGTCTCCACGATGGCGTCCGTAAAGTCGCGCGCGTCCTGCAATTGTACCTGACGCTGCTGGAGTTCCGCGTTGACGACAAGCAACTCTTCATTACTGGCTTCAATCTCTTCTTTGGAGGTTTCCAGTTCTTCATTGAGGCTTTGTAACTCCTCATTGCTGGAGAGACTTTCTTCATTGGCTGAGCGCAATTCCTCGTTGGTGGTCTCAAACTCCTCGATCACCGAACGCATCTCCTGGCGTGTAGCCTCCAACTCCTGCTCCAACTCCTGCAGACGCCGATTGGTGGTTCCCTGTTCTGTGGTACCCTCGTGCTCATCTGTTGCCAGGGGGAGAGAAGGCTCGGGAGACGATGCAGACACTTGCGCGAAGAGGATGACAAAGTAGTGCTCTGTTGTTGATGCCTGCAAGGGAATAACGTTGAGGGTGATGATACGAACTATGCCATGGGTGCTCACCTGAACGCCCTCTTTCTTCACCGGCTGCCCACTTTTTCTCGCTTTGGCGATGGCGGTGCGCAATTCTAGATCCAGACCTGCTCGTGCCATTTTGAAGAGATTGAGGCTGGCACGGCCAGGCGTGGGACCCAGATAGGGGTCTGTGTCACCATGGAAGTGGAGAATCTGCATTTCCGCGTCAATCACGACACTGGCGGGGGCAAAACTAGCCAGCAGATGATCGGTCTCTTGCAGCAGATCAAATGCCTGCTTTCGCTCTTCCGGTGCCATAGTGTTTTCCTCCTGATAGGGGGCTGGTGGGGCTCCTCTGGTCGTGTTGCCGACAAAAAAAACGCGTGTGCTGCTCGCTTTTTTGACATAGCGTTGTCGTTTGTGTTCTCCGGCGGCAGCAAACAGATCGGAAGCGATGGCACTAGATTCCGCTGACCCAAGCAGGAGCACGCCGTGAGGGGCAAGGGCATAGTGGAACGCGTGCAAAACCTTTTTTTGTGCTCCCGTCCCCAAATAAATCAGCACGTTCTGACACGAGAGCAGGTCGATGCGCGAAAACGGTGGGTCCTTGAGCAAATTGTGCTGAGCGAAGACGCAGAGGTCGCGCACTGTTTTGTGGATCTGGTAGCGCCCATTGACGAAATGAAAGAAGCGAGCAAGACGTTCCCGGGAGAGGTCGCTGACGACACTTGTTGTATAGCTGCCTGTTCTGGCGGCATCGATCGCTTGTTGGTTGAGATCGGTGCCAAAGAACTGCAGAGGGGGGACCGACGGTGCATGCTCGGTCAGAAACTCCAGGATAGAGATCGCCAGAGAGTAGACTTCCTCTCCGGTGGAACAGCCGGGCACCCAAACGCGCAGGGGGGTATCTGTCGTTTTTGTCGCTAGCAAGCGTGGCAAGATCTCCCGTCCCAGCATCTCAAAGGTACTGGGATCGCGAAAGAAACGGGTCACGCCGATTAGCACGTCCTGGTATAACGCGTCTACTTCGCTTTGATGCGCGCGCAGATAGGTCAGGTACTGGGCGAAAGTTTCGACCTGCACAAGCGTCATGCGCCGCTCGATGCGGCGCATGAGGGTTGCAGGCTTATACGCGCTGAAATCTGTGGTTGTGTTTCGGTGCAACACGCGCAAGATCTGTTGGAATTCTGGCGTTTGTTCGGAATTATCATGCCTAGCGGGACGGAGTTCCTGCTCCGTCTCCGCTCCTGGGAGAGAGTGGACAGAAGGATGTCGACTGATCCTGGCAAGTTCCCGCGCAATAGCTTGCGGTGACCCAACAAAGTCCACATACCCGGCGTTAATAGCATGCTGTGGCATCTCGGGGTACTGCGCTGTGCGGAGGTCCTGGGCAAGGGTCATCCCTCCGGCAGCTTGAATGGCCTGCAGTCCCAGCGTCCCATCGGCAGCTGTGCCCGATAAAAGTACGCCGAGAGCTCCTGGGCCTCGATCCGCGGCGAGTGAGCGCAAGAAGGTATCAATAGCGAGGTGTTGTCCACCAACCTGGGCGCGAGGAAGCAAGATAAGCGTATTATGCGAGAGCGTGATGTCTGTAGTAGGGGCAATGACATAGATATGGTTGGCTTCGATGACCATGTTTTGTTGAGCCTCATGGACAGTCATGGACGTGACCGATGCCAGCAATTCGGGCAAGAGGCTTGTATGGCTGGCTTCGAGATGCTGCACCAATACATATGCCATACCGGTGTCATCGGGCAGAAAATGTAATACCTCTCTAAATGCCTCTAGTCCACCGGCGGAAGCGCCAATACCCACAATTGGGAAAGAGTTCTGTTGGATAGATGTGTTTTGCTGCATGCTATTTTTTCTGTGTCTGCGCACGGGGACCCAGGTTACCCTATGAAGTATAACAAAGGCATGAGTCTCCGTCAACGAGCAACAGCACATTGAAGAGTGCGTGCTACGGTGTTCCACTGCCTGGCTCACGTCTGAAGGTAGTATTTCTGATTGGAGTAGGAAAGGGTGTGCGGGAACCTGTTTGGCTTGGACCCAACGAGGTGGCAGATGTGAAGAGATACACGGGAGGCATGTGTATCGTTACGGAGATGGCTCGACGAGGTTTATCAGCAATGGAACAAGACGTGCTAATGGAAGGATGTAATCAATTTCGACATGCTCCAACGCACTTTGTGGCATCGAAGGCCATGCTGCTTCCGTAGGATCTTGGATGATCGTAACCCCTCCATACTGCTTCACTACATATAGTCCAGCCGTTCCATCGCTATCCATGCCGGTCAAGATGATTCCCACTACGCGAGATCCATACGCGTGGGCGGCTGAACGGAACAATACATCCGCTGCTGGCCGAACATACCGTTCCTTGGGGCCACTTCCAAGATGAACATATCCTTGTTCCAGGAGAAGATGATGGTCAGGGGGAGCAACATAAATCTTTCCTTGCTCGATCCTCATACCTTCTGTTGCATGAACTGCTTGAAGAGGTCCTGACCTATTGAGGATTGTGGGGAGTGTACTGGGAAGGTTAGGGGGAATATGCATCACAATAAAAAGCGATGCTTTTAAATTAGCAGGCAATCCAGCCACAAGCATCTTCAATGCCTCAACTCCTCCCGCCGAGGCTCCGATCACCAGCATATCGTGCGCTATTGTGCTTCCGTTTTTTTTTCTCAGCTTCATGCGTTTTCCATCTTTCCCTCTTCGTATGCTGTTCTTTTATGCCTGATTCTTACCTACATTTTTGAGGGAAAGCTTACCAAGCTGATTCCAGAGGATAAACTCTCGAAATGGTCAATGATACCATCATGTCCCAAGGCCATTTCACAAAAATGGGTAAAAGACAGACCTTTATGCAGCAGCATTTGTTCCTCTAATGGTCTCCTCAGAGTCTGTAATACCTCTAGATGGTATCATACCAATGTTTCGCTCCTAAAGCTAGTTGAACATTTAGAAACGCTCAATTGTATCGCAAGAAAGAGTTGTAAGTAGGTCACCGCTTTTATGAGTGGTGACCTGCTGAAAGAGGTAATCTATAAGAGGGAGAGAAAAATTGTTTGTCTCTACAATACCAGAGAAATGGGGATAACTGCAAAATTTTGCGAGGAAGCGGAAAATGAATAATTTACAAGGAAATTTATTGTGCTTTTGCGAAAGGTAGTTGTAGCTTTAGATGATCGAGACGATTTTGTCTTTGAGAGAGCCATATTCGTTGGTCTTGCAGCCATTGAACTTGCTGGTTGATCTCATGCTGTTGTTGTTCAATCCATAGGTGCTGTTCATCGAGCCATGCATACTGAGGGTTAAGCGTATGAAACTTTTGAGAGAGCCAGGCATCGCGTTGGTTTAACCATGTCTGTCGTTGCTGAAGCCACTCCTGGCGTTGATTCAGCCATTCGTCCTTTTGATGTATCATGTGTTGTTCTGTTTGAAGCACAATATCACATTGCTCATGTTGCCATTGTAGGATAATCTGGAGCATCGGAACTGAGAACGGGAGTGTGACCCCCGTTCTTTTCTCAATTGCGGTAAAGAGGTCGAAGATAGGGAAAAGTCGACGAAAGAAGACGGGGAGAACGGTTACCTGCTCCGAAAGTGCTCTCAGTTCATCTGAAGTAGTCTCAGTAAGGAGAATAATAGGGATATTTTTCGATGTAGCGATGTGCTTAAAAGCTGCAAACGTCTTGCCTACAAGTTCGGTTGAAGAAATCTCAATGATAAGGAGATCATATGGAAAGGATTGTGTTTGTTCCCATTGTGCTGAATAGAATTCAAGAACCGTAGCACGAAATGAGTATGCAGAAACGATATAGCGGTCTAAAGCCAAACTCGTTTGTAAAAGAGAGAGCAGATACTGATCTTCTTCAAAGACACCAATAGATATAAGCTTATTCATTTTTGCCTTTTTATGGTTTTCAACGCATTGCCGCTACTATCTTGTATAAAACAATAAATACCTTTTGTTGTCTTTAAGCATACTATAGAATAAAAAGCAGTAAATTACAACACTTTTCAACTTTTTGTAGGAAAGATGGAAGAGAGTTATGTTGGAGAGGCTGATAGTTGAACACAACTTTGTACTTTCATCGTAAAGTTTTAAATCACATCCAATTAGCTCGATATCTATTACAATTTCCCCAGAAATAGTGTATACTTAGAGTAGCTTATAAATCTTCTTGTGAGCTTTCTTCTCCTAACCAGATCTCTTGTAGAAACTGGCGCTCAGAACCTCTCCCCGCATCGACGGAAACTTCCGTTTGTGATGGTCTTGTTCTCTCTCTCGCTGGTGAACTTTTTCTTTCCTCGCTCCTTGCTCTGGGAGATGATGTCTTATGGATTTCTTGTGAGCAAGTGGAGTACCTAAACTATGATCATAGAAACGCACAAGAATGTTCATCGCTCGCTAATCTATGAGATCAAGAACACGGTCTTGTGTTCATAAAGGTATGCATAGACTGCAATGTCTTGAGAGGATGACAAGGATGAAAACAACAGTGCTCCAGAGTTTTGTTATTATCACGAGGTGATGTGCCCGAGCGGTCCCTCCCGACTCGAGTTTTTCGGAGCTCGTATGAACGAACAAGGCTATATGCTCACAGCGTACCTGGCAGTTCTTGCTTGAAGAAAAGGTGCCAGCGCAAAATAGGAAATCATTTATCAGGGGAACTACTCTACGATATAGCTTTAAATATATAACTTTAAAAGAATAGTCTAGTGCGAGGATGATCGGTAGAGAAAAGGAACACAATGAACAATGCAACGTACTTGAAACAGAAAAACCTTTCTTCCGAGACAACAACGTATCATGAGTTGATGGCGGCTCTTGAACGCTATGGCGACAATCACTGGTGGGTGGCGGAGAGTCCACGCGTACGAGCCTATTATCAAGCGTTGGATGAGAGTAGTCCATTTATTCTTCCCTATCAGCAATATCTCAGTGATCTCGCTGTTTTACTTGGACGCGAAGTGCATACCAATGAAATAAGGATGAGTAACAGGGAAGTGCTCAGACAAGAGGTAGAGCAAGCATGGCAAAGAGATGAAGTGGGGAAGGATTGATCTGGACGCATCCCATTTTTAAGGTGTTGAACATAGAAACAGAGGTGAATAGTATGCCCTATCAAAACCCTTTTGATCTCCTTTTAGCAGGAAAAGGAACTTGGGATAAATGGAGACTCGCTCATGCTGATGTGCAGGGGTATGAACCTGACTTGCACGAGGCACATCTTGGAGGAGCTGATTTACACGGGATGGATCTGCAAAGAGTAGACCTTTCGGAGTCTCACCTGCAAGGTGCGGATTTACATGAGGCGGACTTACAGGAAGCGGACTTGCGTCATACCGACTTGAGGAACGCGAATTTGAGCAATGCGAATCTGCGCAATGCCAACTTACGGGGGGCCAATTTGAGTGGCGCGAACCTTTTTGGTGCGGACTTGCAGGGAGCGGAACTGCGAAATGCAGATCTCTATGAAGCATTGCTCACTGATGCACATCTGGAAAAGGCTTTACACCAAAGTGCGCATACTGATGAGTCTCATGATGTTGTGCTGAAAAAACATGTGGGTGCACAAAAGGGAACGCACGCAACGGTTTTGAATGTTCCAGCGGCGTAGTTTACCATTTTTTGCTGGTGCGATGCAGCAAGATGCGTTTTTATAGTGCTGTTCAATGCGCGGTACTTCTACAACAGGAATTTTGTCTTACTCGATGCCGATAGTTGTAGTGGTACAGCGTATTCCGTGTTTAAAGCAAAGCAGATAGGGGTGGGACCATTGACTGATATAATAAATCAAACGCGACTCTCTATGCGATTAGACAGTTATCTGGAAAAGAGAACAGGAACGCATAGCAGGAAAAACATTGCTACTGAAGATGAATGGAATACGGTTTGGGATGCCGCTGACGACGCACGTATCCACAAGAATCTCACGCCGGAGCTTGTTGATGATGTGCGAATAGTATTACACAAATTTTAGCTTAACGAATCTACCCCTACCCAGGATGTTATAACTTGTGAAATGAAGATTTTTGTACAAGAAGGAAGCTTTGTGATATTCTACAATTGTGGTAGGTTATTCTTTCTTTTGTAGAAATATTTGTGAAGGGTCGATGCCGTCATAAGTAGCGCCATTGTATTTATATATGGAGATATATCGATGATTATATAGAGGTGTTGATAGCTATTAAAGGACGCGTCCAGTGTATAGAAGAGAAGGAAGGCATCAATGGAAGCAGCAAGAAGTTGCATCAATAAAGATAAAGTTGATGTCTATAAGGAAGCCTTCTCGATACGGCGTGGAGAGGTGCGACAGATGGACTGCGTCGATCTACAAGCAAACGACAGGCCTATTTTTTCTTGTGTATCTGCTCTTGCAGATGCAATGCCTAGCATTCCGATACCCCCCCCATGTAGATGTATCTCTATATAGGCATATTAAAAGGTGGAGACGCTTTCTTGTTCTCCTCGCGAGAGCACTTGCAGGTTCCTCTGATGCGGATCAAAAAAAGGGTGGAAAGCGGCCTGAGCCAGCGCAGCCTGACAAACCAAAACCTGAACCAACAAACCCTGATCCTGGCAAGCCAAAGCCTGAAAGAGAAGGCGATAAGGGAAAGCGGAAAGGGAAAATTCCAAGAACAGAGCAATTTATCGCTCTTACTCTGTGGAAGAGGAAGATTTCTTTGATTTAGTCGTTGTGTTGAGGATGTTCCGCTGATGGCAATGCGTTATTTTGCTTGATCAACTGTCGTACTGCTGTTGCTTCTGCTTTTTTGTTGAGACGTTCCAGGAGAGATGCATACATTTCAGGTATTCGTGCAATATCTGGATGCATAGGAACCGCTAGAGATAAGTAGAGAGTGAATGCTTGTTGGAGCAACGATTGTGCTTGTGTATCCTGGTGGAGGTCGATTAAGAGATTTGCCAGGTTCGCCAGACTCTGAGCGATGCTGGGGTGGGTTGTGTCCAGAACCTTTTCGCGAATAGCAAGCGCGTGGCGTAGGAGCTCTTCAGCATGCTCCGTGTGTCCTGTCATACGCGAGAGTTGTCCCTGGTTGTTGAGTACGCTGGCTACAGCGGGATGTTGTGGACCAAACGTCAACTCGTAGATATTCAGTGCTCGCTGATAGAGCAGTTCGGCGGGTTGATACTGTTGCTGTCTGGTTTTCAGCAATGCCAGGTCGTTAAGAATAAGGGCCACATCGGGATGTTGTGGTCCTAGTGTTTGCTCATTTATAGCCAATGCTTGCTGATACCGGTCTTCAGCCTGCTGGTAGTTGTCTTGCTCTGCCGCGATACCTGCCAATTTATAAAAGCTATGGGCTGTTTCGGGATACATTTCTCCAAATGCTTGCTGACAAATAGTAAGTGCCTGCTGGTAGAGGGTTTCCGCCTGCTGATAGTCACCTTTTTGCTCCGCGAGTGTACCCAGGCCATCCAGAGGATAGGTCAGGTCAGGATGGTTGGCGTCGCGAGAGAGTGTGTAGATGCTGAGCGCGCGCCGATAGGCTATTTCAGCGTCGACGGAGCGTCCTTGCTGGACGTAGGTCAACCCAAGTTCGTTTAATGTGTCGGCGACATCGGGATGGTCAGGTCCCTTCGTGCGTTCCTCAACTGTGAGAACGTGCAGGTAGAGCTGCTCGGCTTGTTGATAGTTGCCCAGGTCCGCAAGAATCATCGCGAGGTTGTGCAAGCTTTCGACTATTTTGGGATCATCCGGGTCAAGAGCCTGTTGTCGAAGCTCCAGAGCGTGTTGATGGCATACTTCTGCCTCTTTATAACGTGCTAGCTGATGATACAAAAGTCCCAGCGCATTCAACGTCTGAGCCATGTCCAGTACATGTGCACGGCGAAATTTTTCATAGAGCGACAGGGCTTGCTTTAAATAGCTTTCGGCTTCAATAAAGCATCCACGTTGAGCGCAATAGGAACCCAGACGTTCTAGCAGCAAAGCTCCCTCGGGAAGGGTGAGATGGAAATCATGGATCAGGGTGGCACAATATTGAGCCTGGGGCATGTATCGCTCGCACCCTTGCCAGGTCGTGAAAAGGACAGCTGGGAAGGTGGCGTTCACCAGGCGTATAGCCTGCTTGGCGAGTCGCTGGTGGTGTTTTTTGCTCAGGTCCTTTTTCACGACCGCTTGAAGGATGTGATGCATGTTCAAGGTCGTGCTATCCGCGCAACGATGGATCAGCGAAAAGCGTTGCAGGGTGGTAAGGGCGTCATCGAAGGCCAGGGGGTCAAGGGCAAGCGAACGGAGAGGTTCATCGAGGAAAGCGGCACCTTGTAGGAACATTTCATCGGGCAATGCGTCCATGTGGAGGAATGCGCAGAAGCGCAACAGTTCGAACGCGAGAGGATCGATGTGGGCAATCTTCTGAAAGGTCAATGAAAGCGTGGTTGTGACTGGATCGAGATGATCGCTCGCTAACCGCCCTCGTCTGCCTAGTAGCGCAACTTTCTGCTGATGGTAAAGAGTAAGATAGGAGGACAGCGAGCGTCGATTTTCTTCGATATAAGCCCCGGCCTGATCAAGAGCCAGAGGATACCCCGCGAACTCTTGCGCAATCTTTCTGGCCTGAAGCATATCGTGCTCTGAAACGACATCGTCTGGGTGCTGTTCTGAGATAATTTTGGCGCGTCGCAGGAGCAATAGCGCGCCTTCCTCGATGCTCATCTGGTCAATGGCGATAGAGGTGGCGAACTGTCCGGTTGCTTGCGATTGTGTGGTTACAAGCACATGGCCGTGGCTGTAAAGAGGAAAAAGCTGATCCAGCAGGGAGAAATCATCCAGGTCATCAAGGATAACGAGCCAGCGGTCATGCTGTTGTAGCCATTGTTTGATAGCGATGAGGCGTTGTTGTTGATTGAGGTCATCGTGTGCAGGAATAGCGAGCTGATCAGCGAGCGTGCGTATGCTGGTGCTCAAAAGCTCAGGAGTTGTGGCATTGAGCCAGAAAACATGCTGGTATTCGTGATAGTGACGACAGGCATATTCTGTTGCCAGGAGCGTCTTGCCTATGCCTCCCATACCATGGAGAGCCTGAATGCGTGTCTGCGGATTTTGCTCAGAAGTGAAGGTATGGTGCAGTACTGTCAGGCTGTCTTCGCGATCGGTAAAGAAGGGATTGCGTCTGTAGGGGAGTGTAGAGAGGGGAAATGGAGAGCGTTTTTCTGGTCGCTGTGTACCTTTCCAGAGTTGTACTAACTCGTCGACGACCTTGCGAATACCTCTGGTTACATCTAGCAGGGCTATATCCAGGTTATCCCAGGTACTGATGGGTATGCCATTGCTTGGGAGAGGGATATAGTGCTCAAGAGGAGAATCGTCTAATAGGGCTGGACGTAAAAGAACTGGGATGATGCGCGCCGCTTTGGCGGCATATTGTTTCAGTGCGTAGGCCATTTCTACTTCGACGCACTGATCTGACTCAAAAAAATCGGAACTGATGAGTAGCACGATAATATCGGCGCTATGAAGATAGGATTGAATACTTTCCCCGACATTGTTGCCTGCATTGATCTCACTGTCGTACCACAGATTGATAAGGCCCTGTCGTTTGAGGGTGCTCAAATGTGCGCGCAGTTTCTGGAACAAATCGTGGTCCTGGTCTACGGGGGCAAGTGAGAAGAAGATGTTGATAGTTTCTGAAAGCTGTGAAAAAACCACGTCGTACCTACGCTCTCAACGATGTCGACAACAGTATATACGAAAAGATGCATGCTTAAACATTTCCATTGTAACATGGATTGATACGAATGTATAGAATGATCACTATGAAGAAATAAAAAGCCCTGGCAAGCATTCTATATTTTGAGAGATCGCTTACCAGGGTTATTCAGGAGACGAGATATTATTTCCCGCTGTTCTCTTGCTGCACGCGTTGAACTGCCTCGTGCAATTCTTTTTCGGCCTGCTCATGGCTAATTGGTTTGTCGTCCTTTCCTAAATCCTCGGCGGCCATCTCTTGAGCGGCGTGTTTGGCGGCGTTGCGAATTTCCTGTTGCTCTTTCTGGCGAGTGGCTGGATCAACGGGATCTTCGGGCTTATATGGTTTGACCTGATCTTCTTGATTGCTCATTTTTTTCTTTCCTTTGTACTGGTTGTAGCCAGCGAATAACAGACACTATCAACGTAACGATGGTATTTCAATTTCTAGAATACCGTGTCTATAACACGTATGGGGGGAGAAAGTTGTTACTCAGCAACAGAGTTGGAGTGCTAGCTCTGCGTTTCGATCTGGGCATACTATGTGACGGGCTCAGTTCGAAATCGACGAATGCTTGCGTTCAGGATCGCAAGGTGAGGGAGAGGCTTTCTATGACGAGAACAATGCTGAAGCGGATGGATAAAAAGGCTTGGGGAGGAAGATTTTGCAGGGCTCATGTGTTTTGGTAGAGAGATAGGGATGGCTAGGAACTTGATGCGCGAGGAGGGTTGTTGTGTTGCCATTTGAGATGCTGACGAACGATTTCGTGGTGGGGGTAAGCGTTGCGGATATCAGGGGCGATGCTGATGACGAGGCGGAGGTGGTGACGCAGGCGCTTATGAATACGCGCGTACAGACGGGCGAGGTGCGTGGCGATTGGACGCAGGTGACGCTAACAGATTACGCGGGCTGGATACGGAGCGATGAATTGGAGTTTCCGATTGTACGCGGGTATTGTGAGGGTGAGGGGACGTGCGGAGTACCGTTGCCGTATCTGGTGGTCGTGACTGCCATGCATACGCCGCTTTATAAGGCGGAGCAGGGCGATGAACGGATGGAGGAGTTGTACCTGTCGACCGCACTGCCCTATATTGATCTTGAACATGCGAGACGTCTGCGTGTTGCGTTGCCTGGCGATCGAGAGGGATGGTTGGAGCACGGAGATGTCGAGGTGCGCGCGGAGCAGGAGCTTTTTCCGTCCAAAGATATACGAACGGTTACTGCATACGCGAAGTCATTGCTTGGCGTGCCCTATCTGTGGGGCGGGACGAGTTGGCGGGGCATCGATTGCAGTGGTCTGGTGCAGTTGTGCTATCGGATGGGTGGGGATGTGTTGCCACGCGACGCGGATCAGCAATATGCTTTTCTGACGCGGAAGGTTGCGCGTGAAGAGATGCAGGAGGGCGACCTGATTTTTTTCGGTCGTGAGCAGATCACGCATGTGGGGATGATGCTGAACCGGCACGAGTATATTCATGCCGAGGGCGTGAATTTCGAGCGAGTGGTTATACACAGTTTAGATGTTCGTCATGCTGATTATAATGAGCACCTTGCCAGTATTGTGTATGGCGTGAAGCGCGTTCGTGCTTCCCAATAAGCAATTGATACATCCAAATTTTTTACAATCGTCGGCATAGAGCAGTAGAGAAAAGATACACTGCTCTATTTTCATATCAGAACGGAAAAGAGTTTGAAAAGAGAATATAGTGTGTTAAAATAATGAAATAACGTAGGAAAGAAAAAACTATGGTTGGTACACGCAAAGGTAGCTTACGTGAGAGGAGGAGTTTTTTCATGACCATACGAATGCGCCTGACGGATGCGCGTGTACCTGTGATGGTGTTGCGAGAGAACATATTGCGGCAACGACGATATACGACCGCGGCGTTGCAGAGTGCTGTACGCGGTTTGAGCATGCCGGAGCAGGCGGAGGTGGCGACGAGGGAGCAACAGTATTTGCTCATAACGGCATTCGCGTTGAGTTGCGCAAGTATCCTCATGGCATTTTTCCCTGTGTGTGGGCTGCTTGCCGCCGTATCGAGTCTTTTTTTGGGATTGTATGGGCGTGATAAGACGATGCTGCGTGCGCTCTCGTTGTGGACGGTATTGCTCTCCTGCATTGGTTTGTTGTTGGTCGTTATGTGTATGGCTTTCGTTTTGATAGATTATGTGAGTAACTATTTTTAGTTTTTGTTGTGTTTCGTTTTTGTTTTGTAATATAGAATTATGCAATCGAATTTGTGTGTTGGTGATGAGTTAGAGAGAAACGGTTCAAGGAAAAACGATCCAGGGGGATAGAGGAAGGCTGTTCAGTCACCAGATTACTGATCATTTCGCCGAGCAAGGGTCCGAATTTAAAGGCGTGACCACTCATACCACTAGCGATAATAATGGATCGATCGCCGGGTGCATAATCGAGAATGAAATCTTCGTCTGGCGTCACATCGTAAATACAGGGTTCAATAGATGCTAGTTGCGCGTTATGTAGTGTAGGCAGGAGTCGGTAGATATGTTCTAAGACCTGTGCGATGACGTGCTGATCGACGACCGCGGCTTCAGTGGGAGTGGTATCTGATCCGAAGGCATGAGAGGCAATTTTGAGCCAGTGGGGGCCCTGTCCATGGTTGTAGCTATGATGGAGTGGGAAGCCGTAGAGATCCTCAGCCATAAAGCAGGGAAAGAAGGGCAGGGCGAAAAGATCCTCGGGCAGGTGTGAGAAGTAGAGCAGGTATTGACGGGTAAGGTGGACAGGGAGGTGGAGGTTTTGGAGCAAGCTATGGACCCAGGGACCGGCGGCAATAACGCAGCGGTCGGTGGAAAGAACCTCGCCGGATTGCAGTTGTAGGCGCAGTGGATGTGTTCCTTGCGCGCGATCGATAGCGATCACACGCTGATGCTCGCGTATTTCGCCACCTAGCGATAGGATGAGATGGCGCAATGTATGCAGGCAGGTGGAGGCATGCAGGATACCAGCATAGGGATTGTAGACGATATTTGTGTATTGGTATTGATCAATTTGGAACTGTGGATAGTGTTGTTGACATTCATGCTGGCTTAATTTCTGAGGGGTATAACCTAGACTACGCAGTATGTCGTAGCTGGCTTGAACATCTGGATCATTGTCGGTTCCCAAGGATAGAAGACCTGTCGGTGTAAATAACTCCTGTTTGCTCGTGCTTTCCAGGGTCCGCCAACGCTGCAAACTAGCATGGACCATCTGAGTGTAGAAGCGATCTTTTCCATACTCGAAGCGGAGCAGCCTGGATAGACCACGAGAGGACGAGTGTTTATGATTAATATGCGCTTGCTCTATGAGTGTTACTTTTATACCTTGTTGAAGGAGGGCATAAGCGGTCGAAAGGCCGATAATGCCAGCGCCAATGATAGTGGTATGAAGTTGATGCATCACGATAAGTAGTTCTCCTCTCTTCACAGTCTTCTGATTATACCCAATAAGGGGGGTGAATTCAATAAATCATATATAACCATTAAAATTTATTTATAATCTTATTTTATTTCCCATTGACAAAACAATGTTTATTTATGTAAGGAGTTGAGTATCATTAATTGATTATAGTACAGAGTTTCAATACATGTTGTTAGGATATGTAGAGATAAATGCAGGAAAAGTGTTTGAAGTTTTGTGCTTTCCTCTATTCTCGACGTGGTACATCTTTTGGCATAAAATAAGGGGAAGTGATATACAGGATGAACACCAATGCACTCTATTGTACGTCTGCATATGTTGCAAGTGAGTCGTAGGCAAGCGTCGTGGTCACATGCAAGGTTTGGCATATGTTAACTGTAGAGGTCAGGCAAGGCGGTAGAGTGATGAATACAATTATAGAAGTAGAGGAAAAGCTATCGTGCAACTCTTTATTGCTCCTTCGCAACTGGTGGCGGCGCAGCCAGAGATACCGTCGTCGAAATATTATACATTGCGTTACGTGCTGGCTGCGGCCCTGGCGGCTGGGAAGAGTCGTGTGCTCTGGCCCGCCGAGAGCGATGACAGTGACGCGCTTTTTCGTGGGTGTCATGCTCTGGGGGCGCGTTTGACATGGGAGGATGAGCAACACACTGTTTTACAGGTCGAGGGTGTCGGAGTGCCGCGGGCGACTGGGTCGGTAGAGATTCAGGTGGGCAATGCCGGAGCCGTATTGCGCCTGTTGCTTGGCGTAGGCGCGCTACTGCCAGATGTCACCTTTGTGACCGATTATCCGCAATCGTTGGGGAAACGACCGAATCGAGAGTTATTGGAGGCGTTGACGGAATTGGGGGCCCAATGTCAGGGAGTGGGTATGGAGGGGTATTTACCGATAACGTTACATCGCAATCATTTACGAGGTGGATCGATTAAGATTTCGGGCGCGCGCAGCTCGCAGTATTTAAGCGCCTTATTGTTTCTGGCCCCATCTCTGGATGGGGGGTTGGAGATCAGCGTGGTTGATGGATTGAAGTCGCAGCCATTGGTACGGGCCACCTTGGAAGTGTTGCAGGAAGCAGGTATTCACATAGAGCATGACGGGACGCTGCTCCATTTCAAGTGTGAGGCTGGTCAGCATTATGAAGCGCGGACGTATACGATTCCGGGTGATTATCCCTCGGCAGCGGCGTT
>CAZZWK010000017.1:81097-83790 GCA_964657925.1 uncultured Dictyobacter sp. | reverse complement strand
AGTTCAACTCTCCCCCATCTCCACCACTCAAGCCGCTTGTGAAGCCAGTTTACAAGCGGCCTTATTTTTGTCATGTTGCTGTCAAACTGTAGACTGAGAGCAAGTTGACCTTACATTTATCTTTAAAAATAAGGTGGGCAAAACATATGAACCCTAACCACTATTCGATGCTTATTCAGTGGGACCCATGCGACAGCATCTATGTTGTCACCATTCCAGAACTCGCAGGATGCCGCACTCACGGCAACACCTATACTGAAGCTATTAAAAACGCCCTCGAAGTCATCGAATTGTGGATTGAGGACGCACAAAAAGCAGGTGAGTCCATTCCACAACCAAGTTTCGCAGCTTAACTTAGTCAAACGTATCTTTATAAACCGATCCCTAGTCGATACGAGGTGGTCCCTGCATAATGCGCTTTCGTACTTCATCCACACCCACGGAAGTATCCCACCTGCTCTCCATCCACCACGTAGCACCGGCCTCTGCCCACGGACGAACAATTTCTCTAGCTTGCTCAGAACTATCGTCAGGCGTCTCACCTTCCCATACAATATCAAAAGACGTTGTTTGAGTACGCTTCTCGGCAATATATACTTTCATGGCCTGAATGTCAGCAGGTGTAATCTCTCCTTGTGAGCCATCTGCATTGACCCTGGTAGGGAGCAGTCCATCATACTGTAGGACGCGCTGCATTGATTTCGTACGCGGCCATGCCCCCACAACCCAAATAGGGATTCGAGGAGACTGAATAGGAGAAGGTAGAAAGGTCATCTCCTCTACATTGTAATGTTCTCCATGAAAACTAAACGGCTTTCCGCTCCATAAACCAGTCAGAATTGCTAAGCCTTCATCCAGTAACTGTGCCCGAAGCCTACGATCTGTTGCCTCGCCTACTTTTGCGAAGCCCCCATCGTCGAGTGCGCCTAATCCAACTGGTAGGATGAGGCGTCCATTGGAAAGACGGTCAAGAGTCATGGTTTCGCGAGCGACTTTCCAGGGTCGCCGACGCGATAATGGAGTGAGTACAGCACCTATACGTACACGCTTCGTACGCATAGCAATAGCGGTGAGTAAGACCCATGGATCATACATCGGCCCTTGCTCCTCAATGTAAATTCCATCCCAATAAAAGACCCCGTCCCACCCTGCCTCTTCAGCCTCAACTGCAAGGTCGATAATAGTCTGTACATCACCTCTGGGAATAGTAAAACCGTACTGCATGAGCATCTCCTCTTGTCAGCGCTTATAATCAGTCTTAGAAAAGTATAACTCTTCTTTCATGACATCTTATGTCTTGTATTAAAGAGGCTTTAAGCCTGTTGAAAAAAGAGTCTAAAGGAGTTCAGCTCTCTAGCACTCGATAAGGCTAGAAGTAATCGCATGAAGCGGCTTCTAGCCTTTGCTTTACTTTCCTAAAACTGAGAGCCGCAATTATAACAATAGTGATGGCTTGTAGGGACAATGGTGCCACAGACAGTACAAGTTTGTGAGGTTTTTTCCTTCAAATTTATGGGGCGAGGCATTTTGTCGATATGCTCTTGAAAGAGATCAACACATTCATTACAGATATAGACATCGCCAGGCCCCATCGTAAATCTATCTACCTGATCAAGGCGCTTTCCACAAAAGGTGCATTTCGTATCAGCACTTATTTCCTGCTCTTTCTTGAGCCACTTCTGATACCAATCATCATCTCCATGCTCATTCATTGGAACATCCTTCCTTCAGTGATTTTTCATTTGCTCTCAAAATCTCATGCCAACATGCCCACTAAATACTATCATATGATATAAAGTTAGTTTTATTACTCTTATCTATCACTTTATTATAAAATATATCGAAATATTATCTGGATTAAATCAAAATAATGAGAAGAAATTTAACAGTTGTAGCCGAGAAAGGACTTTAACAATGCAAATAGGACAAGCAACTCCTATACCCCTCGCTTCAGTTGCCGAAGAATTAACTGCTTACGCCGTTGCGCGACAAGCACAAGACATTCTTCAGGACGAAATGGAAGAGGCTACTGAAGAAGATACTTTAGATCTATTTATTGATCTCTTTTTCGAAGACTTAGATATCGAGTTTTTATTCGACGATGCGTCTGACGGTATCGATAAGTCAGTGATCGGTCAATACATGGGCATGGCCTCGCTTGCTTTCGATGATTGGTTCAAACCTTTTTCTGATGAATCGAGCGTACATTCCTATGTGGTTTAAATTCCCTTTTCTTGCAAATTCGACTGCGCCAATAAAAAGGGGAATTTACAAATAGGCTTGCGCTAACTCTATTACAAACCCCACCTTCCCATCCTAATCAAGACTTGTGGTATTCTATAATTTCTTGAGTCATGACATTTTTCAACCGATAGAGATCATAGAGAAGTTTGATCAATAGGACTCTTCGTATATGAGTAGGCAGCATTCCGTCTCTCAAACTATTCAATATATCAACAGAAAGGAAGAGTGTACAATGAATTCTGGATCAAATCCGTTCCAACAGATTTTAGGCCAGATTCTACCGTTTGTCCTGAATCGAATTGAATATCCTGTGGATAAAAATACTCTTATCAAGTTGGCGCGACAGTTTGGTGCCAATGATCAAATCGTTGGTATGTTGGAAAAACTCCCAAATATGTCCTTCAATTCCGCCCAGGAGATTCAAGATATGCTGGGCGGATTGGGCAATA
>CAZZWK010000017.1:0-80997 GCA_964657925.1 uncultured Dictyobacter sp. | reverse complement strand
ATGTCCTTCAATTCCGCCCAGGAGATTCAAGATATGCTGGGCGGATTGGGCAATAGGGGTGACACTCACCAAAAATGATCACATTTAATCCCATCGAATCGCATCCTTTCACAACAACACAACGTTTCTAAAAGGGGAGTAGATCGTGTCTTCTCACTAGTGTACGTGATCTTCCTGGCTTTTACCTTGCCAAAAATAACTTGTTGATCGAAAGGATACAACTCTGTGCAGGAACGAGCTATTCAACCTTGTCCAAAATGTAATCAAAACCGTGTAACGACAGTGTTTGCGGGACGAGAGGCAGCTCTTATTCAACCCAAAAGAGACCCAGGCTGGCTCGGACACAATCAATCGATGATCGATGCCATCACCTGCACCAATTGCGGTTATACCGAACTTTATGCCCATGATCCAGCCAAACTGATACCTGATAATCCTGGTTAGCGGAGAATGGGAGAAAGATCATTTTTTAATAGGGGAAAAGTTTCGTAATCTCATCTATTCAATAGAACAAAGAGGCCATAGAACTTTTCCTCTTCCTTTCACGTTATAAAGAAAAGTAGCTATTTTGGTATCGCCAACAGGTTTTCACATGAGCAGCAGCGGACAAGAAGAGTATGAGCAGGAACCTGAGATCGTTGTCACCGATCTCGACCCCCTCAATCCTGTTAAAGCCAATCATTTCTGGACCGCGTTGAATAGGCACAAACGCCCTCTACTGTGGTTCGCTCTCGTTATTGTCACCTGCATGGCTATTTTCACTTTTGTACTGGCTCTTTATCCATCCGCCCTGCCACATGCAGCACAGAAAGCTATCGATACCTCCAAGCTAAACCGCACACTGCTCACTTTCAATCAGAGGGTTGCCAGAGACGGTGCCCAGATTGCTTACATCCAGTTTTCCGCGAATTCCGCCATCACAACGAACGAGTTGAATTTTCTGGGTGTTGTCGATGAAAATTTGACACTCTTTCACGGTCTTAAAACCTATCATAGTCAGCTCGCGAACGTCTCCAGTTCACATGCGACCGCGTTCCTGACCTGGACGCTGCAAGAGGGACCCGACCTCCTGCTACAAGCCCATTTGACTCACACAAACGACACCTGGAGATTGCTCGATCTTAGCTATGCTCATCCAGGATCGGAAGAGGTTATCATCCCTCAACGAGTGAATACACAATAAAAATACTTCTGCAACCTACTCTCCATTCAAAACTTCTTTCACCGCTCTCTATACACAAAAATGTGTATTTCTGGAGAGTTTTTTTATGCTAAAATAGCTGTTACAAAGGGATAGAGCCTACAAAATGATCATCTTGCTAACTTGATCTTTATACATTTTTGCAATGAATGATAGGCTACTACAACCTATATTCAGCCTGTAGCTTCATAATTCATTTTTAATGAGGGGTGGCAAACATGGAAGAGCAGGAAGTGAACAAACAGCAGGCAACTGAGAGAGTACAGAAGAACTATGTCCTATTACAAATGTATGAACGGGAGAAAACCAGTATCGATGACATTATCGATCAAGCCCTCAACTATCCTCCTGACGCGAACCGTTGGCTGGCATACGAAACGCTCAAAAAACAGGCCGCGTTGATTGTCAAAAGATATACATCCTACACTTGTGCCTCTCCGTTTGATTGCTACTGTACCATTATCGATTTTATCGACTACCTTCTACCCCAGGCATTTGATGAGGATACTCTCCCTCAATTCTTGCGTTACATTGATCAGGATGCCCTCCTCCACTG
The DNA here is from genome assembly GCA_964657925.1 of uncultured Dictyobacter sp. GTDB lineage: Bacteria > Chloroflexota > Ktedonobacteria > Ktedonobacterales > Ktedonobacteraceae > Dictyobacter. The sequence continues at coordinate 79,240 of CAZZWK010000017.1, read as the reverse complement.
GGAAGCACACGCGCTACAATCGCTCGAAAGTGAGCGTGTCAAAAATATCCTCACCTGACAAAATCCAAATAAAAAAGGCGAGCACGAAGAGAAGGTCTTCATGCTCGCCTCTACTCATGCATGCTATTAATGATAGAGCATACAGGAATATAGAAAATTGTTTGTGGGTCTCCTAGTAGAACTTTGATACGTTGATATCGTAGAAAGTCGCTTCCAGGTATTCCAGCAACAACGCAAAGTTCAGAATATCGATATCGTTCTGCAACGGCTTCGAGGGATCAGGTCCACCGTTCAGGCTTTTGATGAATGGCATCACATCGCTTACAATAGTGGCCTGCGGAATAGGCTTGTCAAATGAACCATTGGTGCTCAACGGCTTGCCAAGCAATGAATTGAGATAACCAGCATGGCGCGCTTCAATCGTCAAGATCGATGCCGCAGCCGCTAAATAGCCCTTGCTACTGATAGCAGGTGCCGCAAGCAGGTAGGCTCCAACGCCGACATTTTCAAAAACATCAGCCAGGTTGACAAAGTTTTCGCGGCAACTCTGGTCTAAATTCTTGAAAGTGGGTTTAGGACGTGCAGCCTGTCCCAACGCTTGCTTCAGGAAAGAAACGTGCGTGTTCTCATCTTTTCTGATTTCATGAAAGGCGCTATAAGCGCTCAAACCACTCGCATTACTTTGCGCTGTCGCCGCGTGGACCGTTTGCGTTACAAGTGCGCTGGCAGGAAGGATAGCCGCCGCACCGGTAGCCGCTCCAATAATGGAGGTACGTAGAAATGTCCTGCGCGACCCCGAGCGCTGCTCTGAACTCGTTGCCTCTTGTTCGTTCAAACGTTCATCCGTCTGTCCGATTTTCTGCATCATTTTTCCTTTTCTGTGAGGGCTTATTGAATCTCTCACTTCAATATAAACATCCATAACATTTAGAAGGGAAGAAAGCTACAAACACCATCGCTCGCATAGTATCCACCATTGGTACCTATGATACTTTTATTCCTTAAAATATCTTTTACTATAAGTACCGTTCAAGCATTTCTATTCTTCCTTGTTCATAGTGTGATTAACGCAAATTGTAACGGCGATACCGTTCTTCAATTTCTTTCCCGCAACCTGATACGCTCTTCAGAAAGATTCGGATTACATTTCTTTTTATCGGCTCTCACCAGGAAAAAAAGAGTACTTTTAGGCTGATTTTGTTTATCATCCTTCAAGCAGCCCTGGGAATTGCTCATTACAACTTTTCTTCTTTTTGAACCCATTATTATAATGAACTTTAACTATTTAATTGCGGATTAATTTGCTAAACAGCATAATAAAATAGGACGTTCTTGATCTCTTGCTAATCTCAAGAACGTCCTATTTTAGGAAAGAGTGCTCTTTCGAGCACTATGAGCGTGGTGGTTGCGAGGGTTGCTGAGGTTGATTGCGGTATCCCGGTTGCTGATTCTGGTATCCTTGTTGTGGAGGATACTGCTGTACTGGAGGCTGATTCCACCCTTGCTGAGCTTGACCATCCTGGCTCCATTGTTGCTGCGGCGAGGGCTGATTCCAATTGGGCTGTTGTGATTGTATTGGCTGTGCCTGATTCCAGTTTGGCTGGTGCTGTTGGCCTATCTGCGCGTTCGCATTTGCCGCATGCTCGGCACGCGCCTTACGGTCGTTGCGGATGTGACGCCACAGATAGAGCGCGACGAGAACAACGATGAGCAACACGATAACATATTTCGCGGCATTGAAGTATGGTTCGATCGGCTTGATATTTCCATGCAACACATAACCGATGTACGCCAGCAGAAGACACCAGGGGAAAGAACCGAGGAAAGTATATAAACAAAATTTGCCGAAAGGCATTTTTGTAATACCAGCTGGTAGAGATATATAGGTGCGCACAACCGGCAGTAGGCGAGAGAAAAAGGCAGTTGGGCTGCCCCAGCGCGCGAAGAAACGGTCAGCCAGATCCGCATCATGCTGAGAAATCAAGACATAACGACCATACTTCAACATCAATGGCCGTCCACCTTTATAGCCGATCCAATAGGCCAGCGACGACCCAAGCAAACTTCCAATAGAACCGGCAAGCGCCAGAATGACGAGGCCCACGACTGTATTCGTTCCTGGCAACAATTTGCCATCAGCGAGCATAAAACCGGCGACGGGCATAACGATTTCGCTTGGCAGTGGAATACAGCAACTCTCGATCGCCATAGCCAGCACAATACCAAAAACACCCACCGAAACGTACAAATTGCTGATAATTTGATTTATATCCAAGGCAACCAATCTCCTTCACAAAGCCAACACTTTCGCCACCCCATCCTAACATACTTTACGAAAAGAGGCTAGCACCTTTAGTACAAAAAGAAAGCACAAAACGTCTTATTCTGGCTCTTCTTCGTCTCGAAGAGGTGTGAGATAACGCGATGAGCGGCGGGTGATCGGCTCTCGCACATGTTGCGCGAACTCCTCACGCATAGGATCATCTTCATACAGGTAGGGCGCTCGTCTCACCAGAGAGCGTCCAACCTTTTCAGTTGCAGGAGCAGACACTATGCGATCTGTATACCGTTCGCGCGTAGCGAAATCTTGCCTATCAGTCGTCCTGGCATCGTCTTCATAGCTGGTATCATCTTCATAGGTAGAAGATGCGCTGTTATTGACGTATCCTTCATACTCCTCGTATCCATCCTCGGGCAACAATGTCGAGTCGACAATACGACGATTGTGTCGTGGCGTGCGCCCTCTTCTCTTTTGCGAAAACGCCTCCTGCTCGTTCGTTGATAGGCGTTTTTCTTCTAAAAGTCGCCGTTCGCGATATATTGCCGAGCCGCGTTCCGAACCATAGGTGGAGTAGTCTTCGTAGCGACGCTCTTCTTTATATTCGTAAGACTCGAATTCCTGGTCTTTGGATTGTTTGGGTTTGGATGCCTCTAAACGGGCGGCGCGCAGAGCCTGCGCCTGTAGCTGGCCGCGCTCAGTGCCTATAGCTTTCTGACTATTTTTTAAAGCCTGGTACTCAGGCAATTGCCGAGTGGGATGATGAGAGGTCAAGCCTCTTTCCGCTGAGGAATCTCCTGTAGCCACTGGTAGCCGCGGGGAAGTCGCATATCCCCTGGTCGAGGGAGAACGATTTGAGGAGGGAGCAGGCAACTGACGCATCGACGGTACACGATTACTTTCATGCGGGCCCCATGTAGCTGCACGCTGAGAAGCGCGCTCCTCCACTATTTGATACACGCCGCGCCCCTCACGTGTATTACGCGCACTACGCATCCGGCGCACGGAAACCTGGGGATAAACATCATCTTCGAATAACTCTTCGTCAAAAGCATCATCCCTGTGCTGTTCAGATTCATCGCGATGGCGCGCAAAATAGGAGAAAAGGACAAGCGAGAGAGGAATGCTCACGAGTAATGCCGCCAATCCACCAACCAACCCCCCGACAACCCACGAGTTCAGCATGTTGCCATACCATAGGACAACTGCCGCGCCCGCAATAAGCACCAATGCTGTCGCAACAGCTTTCATAATAAAAGCCCTGCTCCCTTTCTGCACGTCTATGGCTCGTTAGAGCTTTCCTGAAATGGCCTATAGAAATGTATTCGCTATCAGAAGTATACCAGAATTGCGGGGAGAGTACAAGAGGAAAGTGTGTTAACTACTGTGTAACAGGCAAATTACTAGCGAAATAACGCTTGTTTTCAGTGGGCGCAGATGAAAAAACAGCCAGGACAGAAATAGTGATGTTTACAATTCGCTAGAATTGTCCATCATCATATCTCTGCCCTGGTTTCAGGAGCATTCTTCCTTGTATCAGCGTATCAGCGAAATTATCGTTTCGACCCTCGCGCGCGTTAAGCCGCGGTCATGCACTGCCGGAAAATGGCAACAACTTTGCCCTGTACCTGCCATTCACGATCCCACTCACTTTTGGGAATCAGAATCGGATCTAGCTCGGAGTTTGCGGGCTGCAAACGCACACGGTCGTGTTCGCGCTCCTGAAAAAAGCGCTTGAGCGTCGCGCTCCCTTGCACACCATCTAAAGTGTGCACGGCAACCACGATATCCCCGTTCTGGCACGTCGATTGCGGCTTGATCACCACGTAGTCGCCATCACAAATATGATCTTCGATCATTGATCGACCGCGTACCACCAGCGCGTACGAATTCTCGACATCAAAGAGATTTGAGCCGACATCGACTGTTTCAGATGAATCTTCATAAATGTCCAACGGCTGGCCCGCGGCAATATAGCCCTTGACCGGCACCCCGTGGGATTGCTTTGTCAGCCTGATACCCCGGCTCTTCTTGGCCTGGCGCTCGATCCACCCTTTTTTCTCTAGCATCGTGAGATGATAGTCGACGTGACCGGTGCTCGCGATGTTCAACTCGCGGCCAATCTCACGATTCGTAGGGGGCATACCCTCCGATTTCATATAACTCACAATAAAATCATACATGCGGCGCTGTATTTCGCTGGCTTGCTCCAAAGACATGATCTGTTCTGCCTTTCTGGTCACCTTAATCTAATCTTCCCACAGTATCCCCAAATTAGAACGACTATTCCAAACAATAATACCATACCTATATGCTCAAAACAAGCTATTTTGGAACGAATTTTTCAATTTTGCCAGCACTACCTCTTCCACTTACCCACCATATTCCTCTTCCCTCTTGAAAAGAAGCCGTCTATAGACTAAGCTATCTGTATAGAGCACAAATACAGCATGTATAATTACGTACTGGTCACATCTGTTTATGGATAGGTACGACTATTCACCTTTAAGCTATTATGTCGGCTTCCGCCTCTAGCGCAAGTCCGCTTCTGCGCTCACTTGACAAGGGGTCAGGGTGCTTTGAATTTGCACCCAGTGCCGACTCGATGTACAATAGAGAAACCGTGTATTCGACGCATGTACGCACGAAAGAGAGCCTAAAACTATGGTAGAAATGACAGTTGAGAGCGTGCGCATAAATTTAGCAACGGACCAGCGCGTGGTCATTCTCAAAGCCACGAAGCAGGAACGCTACCTCTTCATCTGGATCGCCCATCCAGAAGCCTACGCGATCGCCGTTGAGCTTCAGGGAACTACCGCTCTCAGACCACTCACCCACGATCTACTCAAAAATGTGATCACTGATTTGGGGGCTAAAATCGTGAGCGTTATCATATCAGACCTCGTCGACGATGTCTACTACGCACGTATCGTCCTCGATGTCGCGGGTAAACAGGTCGAAATTGATTCTCGACCCAGCGATGCTATTGCCCTGGCCGTGCGCGCTAAAACCCCCATTTATGTGGATGATACTGTGCTGGAACTCGCGGGCGTAGTCCCCGAGCAAGACGAAGAATCGCAGAAACCCAGCAAGGGTTCTATCGAGAAATCGATCTCCAAATCCTCTTCAAGAGCTGAAGAGGTCAACCTGGATGCATACCGCGATTTCATCAATAGCCTCGATGCCCTGGACGAATTCGGGAAAGACTGAGCTTTTCCAACTCCTATCATCTTCTTACCAACGTCGGTCGCGAAGGTCACCTGCTTGATCATGTCTCATCTTTGTGCCTTCGCGTCTTCTTCAACTCCTACGACACATCTGGCTCACCTGCTTTTCGCTAGAAAAACATTTTCAGACCATCAACAGGGAATACTGGTGGCCTATGCTACAATAAATCAAAACCACTAAAAATTATACAATCACTATCAATTAAGGAGCACCTCTCGTTCTATGACACAAACCGATCATCGCGTGGAAGGGCCACTATCAATAGCTAATACCAGGCGCACACGGCTCCGCTACGCGCCCAGCCCGACCGGCTTTCAGCATATTGGTGGATTCCGCACCGCCCTCTTCAGCTGGCTCTACGCTCGCCATACCGGTGGCGATTTCATATTGCGTATTGAAGATACCGATCTGGCGCGTACAATCGAAGGCGCAGTCGACGATTTCATCGAAGGTTTCGCCTGGCTCGGCCTCGATATCGATGAAGGTCCGGTTATCGGTGGCCCCTACGGCCCCTACTATCAGGTGCAACGCAAAGCGCTCTACCAGTACTACGCCAACCAGTTGATCGAGAACGGGCATGCTTACCGCTGCTATTGCACCCCCGAACGCCTGGACCAGATGCGTAAAGAGCAAGAGGCGCTGAAATTGCCACCACGCTATGATCGCCGCTGTCGCTACCTCTCCGCCGAGGAACGCGCCGCGAACGATGCCGCCGGTCTCTCCTGGACGGTCCGTTTCGCTATGCCACTCGACGGTGAAACGGTGGTTCACGACGAATTGCATGGTGATATGGTTTTCAAAAATAATGATCTCGACGACTTGATCATTCTCAAAGCTAATGGCCTCCCTCCCTATCATCTGGCTCACTTGGTTGATGATCATCTGATGGGTATCACTCACGTGCTGCGCGGCGAGGAATGGATCTCCAGCGCGCCTCGTCATGTGCAGATTCACAAAGCGCTGGGCTGGGAGCCACCACTCTACTATCACCTACCCGTCGTGCTAGCTACCGATAAAAAGAAGCTGAGCAAACGCAAAGGTGCTCCCACCTGGCGCGATTTTCAACGCGATGGCTTCTTGCCCGAGGCCGTCGTGAATTTCCTGGCCTTGCTCGGCTGGTCTCTCGACGATAAAACAGAGATTCTCAGTCGCGAGGAGCTTATCAAAGTTTTCACGCTCGACCGCATCGGCATTGCCTCCGGCATCTACGACCGCGACAAGCTGCTATGGATGAACGGCGTTTATATCCGCAAACTTTCGCTCGACGAACTGGTAACACGCGCGCTTCCCTATATGGAAAGACCAGAAAACGAAGGCGGTCTGCCTGATAGTGTGCAACGCCCCATCGATATAGATTATACGAAACGGGTGCTCGCGCTCGAACACGAACGCTTGAAAACGCTGGGAGAGGCAGCATGGGTCGTCTCTTTCTTCTACGAAAAGGAGATTTTCTATGGCCTCGACATCCTGATTCAGAAAAAAATGGATGTCGCCAGTACACGCGCCGCCCTGCTCGCAACACGCGAACTGCTCGCGACGCTGGAACCCTGGGAACATACGGTGCTGGAGCCGCCGATGCGCGAACTGGCCGTCCAGTTAAACCTGAAGACAGGGCAGTTGTTCGGCACAATCCGTACGGCTGTCAGTGGGCGCACAGCCACGCCACCGCTCTTTCAGATGATGGAGGTGCTCGGTCGCGACGTATGCTTCAAACGCATCGATCAGGCCCTTGCACTGCTTGACGCGCAATAGAATCAACAGGAAGCAGCAGAAACAGATAAACCAGGATAAGAAAAAGGTGTTTCGATGATCAATAAAGATTACATTCTGCGCATTGCAGAGCAGATAGGACGCGAACTCTCCATCCTGGTCGGCTTGCGCAAACGCAACCAGAACGAGGATGCGTTGATCGCGATCGATAACGCGCTCCTCCATCATCTCGGCCTGACCTCGCGTTTCATCGACTCCATCTCCGATGAGACGCTGGTACAGACCCTCTCTCCGCTTGGCTCGCTCAATGTCATGCAAGCCCTATGGGTCGCTGAACTGCTCAAAGTCGAGGGCGAAGTCTATACACAGATGGGACGCGACAAAGACAGCTACTACAGCCTGGTCAAATCTCTCTACCTGCTACTAGAATCCACATTTCAGGAATATATCCCTATCGAGCTCGAATTTCACGCACACATCAAAGAATTGGTCGATGAACTGACGGATTACGAACTGCCCACGCACCTGCAGAGCCACCTTTTCCGCTATTATGAGCAAACAGGCTTCTACGACAAGGCTGAAAATACGCTCTACGACCTGTTACAAAATCAGCGGTCCTCATCGCAGATGCGCGAGCAGGGTCAGGCATTCTACCAACGATTGCTCAGCAAAAGTGATGAGGATTTGCAGGCGGGCAATTTCTCGCGCGCAGAGGTGTACGAGGGCCTCGGCCAACTTGCCTGATACCTCTGTGCGCACCTTTTCCCTCCCTATAGCACTGGACATATAACCCAACATCGATTACACTTACTTAACATTCGTTTTAAGTTCTGTTAACATACATATCGGAAAGTTAAGTAGCATCGATGTCAGCACTGCAAAGTAAGAATACGTTTCTGCCGCGAAGAGGTACATCTGTGTCTTCAGCAAAATCAAGCCAGCTCGTCTATTCAACTGTAGACGCAACATGGAAGTGGATGTGGCCTGATACACTTATGCGCGTTCTTCCCATGGCAATTGTGCCGCTTTTATACATTGGCATCTTCCATCTCCCGCTCTCTTACCTGGGCCTCGCCCTCTACCATGTGCCGACGGCTGTCGCCATCGGTTTGATCGTTGGCATCGTGATGGCGGCCTTCGCCATCTTCTACCGCATGTATGTGGTCGGACCCTGGTTTCGCCGCCCGACCAGTCGCGATCAATCCTTGCAAACCTTTTTCTACCTGTTCATCAATGCTCCAGTGGAAGAACTCTTTTTTCGTGGCTTCATGCTCACGATCATCGCGCAATGGACGCACTCGCTGCTCATAGGTTGGCTCATCAGTACCGCCGCCTACACGCTTTACCACAAACTCGGTAAATGGAGTTGGCGCAGCGTCGGTGGTGTGGGACTGGCCGGACTTGTTTTCAGCCTCGTCTACCTGCTGCTACCAGGGCCACGCTCGTTGCTGGCGGTGGTTATCGTGCATGGCCTCACGACCTGTGGCTTTCTCAGTTGGGGAGACGAAGCACTTTACCAGCGCTGGCACTGGATGCAAAACAAAGAAACGATAGCCTGAATGGGCCTCGTTTCGGCATAAAACCTCCTCTGTGCGACAACTGAAGAGCATTGAGCGTATAATCGTATAGACGATCGGGTATATGATAAGAGTAGAGCCAAACATGCCAGTTGTGCTATGCTGGTTACTATCCTTTTTCATAGCACGTCTACTCAAACAGGTACACCGATTCATCTATGATCATAGCCGCATTCATCATTGTATATATTCTCGTTCTGGAGGTTTCATTGAGAATTGTCGTAACCGGGGGAGCAGGTTTTATAGGCTCTAACCTCTGCACTCGTCTACTTGACGAAGGACACACCGTCCTTTGTGTTGATAATTTCATCACCGGCTCGCTGGAAAATATTCAATCACTCCTGCAACATCCCAATTTTACGTTTCTTAAACATGATGTCACAACGCCTTTCGATTTCGCAGCCGACGCTATTTTTCATCTGGCGAGTCCCGCCAGCCCTGTCGGCTATATGGAACATCCCATCGAAACCATTATGGTCAATAGCATGGGCACATACACGATGCTAGAGGCCGCGCGCAAACAACATGCTCGTTTCCTTGTCTCTTCGACCTCAGAAATTTATGGCGACCCGCTTGTTCACCCGCAACGCGAAGACTACTGGGGCAATGTGAATCCTATCGGTCCTCGCGCCTGCTATGACGAAAGTAAACGCCTGGGTGAAACGTTGGTGATGGAATATCACCGTCAGTATCAGGTCGATGTGCGCATCGTGCGTATCTTCAACACCTACGGACCCCACAGCGCCATCAACGATGGTCGCATGATCCCGAACTTTATCACGCAAGCGTTGCGCAACGAGCCGCTCACCATCTACGGCGATGGCACGATAACGCGCAGCATCACCTATGTCAGTGATCTCGTCGACGGTCTTATGCGCGCAATGTTCACCCCTGGCACAACCGGCGAAGTTTTTAACCTGGGTAGCTCAGAAGAGTTGAATGTGCTAGAATACGCGCAGATGATTATTCGTCTGTGCAATTCTTCCTCCAACATTGTTTTCGAGACCAGTCGTGTCGACGATCCCGAAAGACGCAGGGCGAATACAGAAAAAGCACAGCATGCGCTTGGTTGGCAGCGAAAAATCAGTATGGAAGAGGGCCTGACCAGGACAATCGCCTGGTTCAGCGAGCGTATTGCTCAACCTAGTGGCACCCACTAACGAACAGGTGACCGGCACAAACTGCGACCACTTCAAGGACAGGACCACGTATAGATTATGCACATCTACAGCCCTGATTTGTCCCACGTGGGAAAAACTGGACAAACGGCATCATTACGCCTCAAGCCGCCATTATCATTTTCTGGCCCATTTCTTCGACTAGAAAATATGGTTGGCTTGCTTGGAGCGGCGCTGGCCTGTGTCTGCCTCTTCGTCATCCCCGCCGACCAGTACTGGAATATTCGCGTTCCACTCTACCTTGTCCTGGCCTTATGGACAATCCTTCGTCCACGCATCGCGCTCTACCTGCTCCCCATCGCGGTTCCCTGGGGCACACTTGACCCAGTTCAGATCGGTGGGGCCAATAGCGCGGATATCCTTGTCGGCCTTCTGACCGCCAGCTGGCTGCTGGGCTTCGTCCTGCGCTCGTTCGTTCCTGGTAAGCTAATAGATACCGCCGCACTAGATCACGAACAATTCAATGCACCACGCTACCTTGTAGTGAGCGCGGTCTGCCTGTTACTGGCGATGCTGCTTTCCACAACGGTAGCGTTTAGCCTCTCCACCAGCTTGAAAGAAATCGTCAAGTGGTTGGAGGCCGTTGTCGTCCTGCTACTGGGACTGCAATATATTCGCACGCGTCAACAGATCTGGACGATCGTGATCGTGCTCTGTATCGCGACCCTTTCCATGGCTTGCTACGGCTATGCGCAAGAATTCCTGAATATCGGACCCAGTTCTTTTATTCGCGATAATAGCTTGCGTGTCTATGGCACGTTTGGTCAACCCAATCCTTTCGCGGGCTATATCAATATGACGCTGATGGTAACGCTGGCCCTTGCGTTGCTGGCGCGCTGTTGGAAAATATGTGTGATGGCGGCCATTGCCACTGTTTTTCTCTTTGGCGTTGAATATTTCACGAACTCGAAAGGTGGCCTGCTCGCTTTAGCGGTGACGACTCTCTTCATTGTATTTGTCGGTTTCCCGCGACTACGCATCCTATTCTCCGCTGCTGGTATCGCAATCCTCGGGGCTATCGAGGCTTTTCTAGCCGGTAAATTACCCGAAAGCCTTTTCTTACCCCTGCTCACCAAAATCGGTCTGGTTGGCATCTCTTTTAGCTCGCCCTCGCCCGATAACTACGCGAACTCCGAACGCGTCGCGCACTGGTATGTGGGTATCCAGATGTTTATCAACCATCCACTGCTCGGAGTGGGTATCGGGAACTATCAGTTCGATTACGCCCAGTACGCGCCAGGTATTTTTGTGTTGCCATTAGGTCACGCACACAACTACTATATCAATATCGCCGCAGAAACAGGGATGATTGGACTCCTCTGCTTCCTCGCTTTCCTGGTCACCATTTTCTTTGCCGGTGGCCGTTCCATCCATGCCATCAACCGGCGCTACCAATTGGAACAGACACAACTCAGCCATCCACCACGCGTACGTACCTATCCTATACCATCGCTTCAGCAGATTCACGCAAGATTTATGTGCTTGCGTATACTGGTAAATGATAGGGCACTGGCTATTGGACTGATGGCCGCCATCCTCTCGGTATGCGTGCATAATCTGGTGGATGATCTCTACGTCCATAGCATGACCAGCCTTTTCGCGTTACTGGTCGTCTTATTGGTACGGCTCAAAGATGTAACGCTAGCACACAAATAATCATTATTGGGTAGAGGACGATTCGGTGAAAAGCACACATAATTTCCACAAACCTGCAACAACGGATACCGCTAAAGCCAGACAAACGGTGGCGGAAGAACAAATACCGCTCGATCAATCGGCACAACCTGTGCAAGGCGAACAGGGTCCACAAGAAGTTACGCGCGAACAACTCGCGCTGGGTAAACGCCTGCTGGACTGGCGTACGCTCGTTCCCCTGGCGATCGCCATTGTCGCGCTGGCTTATCTGGCAATCCACGAGAAAATCGACCCACGTACCACCTGGTCCGCTATCCAAAAAGCAAACATCTTTTTCTTTTTCGCTGCCTTCATTATCTACTATCTCTCATTCGCCTTGCGTGCCTTTCGCTGGAAATTATTGTTACAAAACGTTGGCTACACGCACCAGAATGGCATCCAACTGCCGCCCTTTCTGCGCCTGGTCGAGATCATCTATATCTCGTTCTTCGCCAATGTGGTCGTGCCCGCGAAGTTGGGTGACCTCTATCGCGCCTACCTGTTGCGTCAGGATATCGGTGTCTCCACCACGCGCAGCTTCGGCACCGTGCTTGCCGAGCGTCTGCTCGACTTGATCGTGCTGCTGCTGATCTTTATCGCCGCCGTTATCGTCAGTTTGCGCGCGAACATGCCCACGCCGATCAAATCGGCGCTGATCGTCGCGCTAGCCGTGGTCGTCATCGGCATTATGGCACTGTTCATCTTGCGCTGGCGTCGCGAGCAGATCGCGAAACTCATTCCGGCCCGTTTTCGCGACCAGTACTATCACTTTCAGGAAGGTACCCTCGGCTCCTTCCAACGCCTGCCCGTGCTGGCAGGGCTGACAGTGGGTGTTTGGGCCTGCGAGGCCTTACGTTTCTTCTTCATCGCGCTCGCCCTTAATTTAATCGGTGGCAACATCATCCATATTCTGGCCGCTTCCATCGTCATCGGCCTGGGTGAGGCCCTGCTCACAGCTGTTCCTACCACAGGTGGTGGTGTTGGCCTGGTTGAGGCTGGCATGACAGTGATGATCGGCATCTACTATACAGGATCGAATCTGAAGGATCAGGCACTCGCGGCGGTTCTGCTCGACCGTGCCATCACCTTCTTTAGTATCCTGCTAATTGGCTTCATCGTCTTTTTGTTCGCTTTCGGTCGTCGCTCCACAAAAAGTCCTGCACAGGCAGCAGCACGTCATTCGAACACCTTGACACACTGAAATGCCTACACTATAATTTTTCGCAGGTCAAGAGATACGCCGGTTACTGAAAAGCATGGAGATTATTCTTTACGAGTAACCGATTGCTCGAAATAAGACCATGAGAGGGGTGAATTCGGTGTCGGAAGTCAGGATAAGCGAGAAAGAGTCATTCGAGACCGCCCTGAAACGCTTCAATCGCAAAATTCAGCAAGCGGGCATTCTGGCAGAGGCTCGTCGTCGCGAACATTTTGAAAAACCGAGTGTGAAACGCAAACGAAAAGAAGCTACACATCGACGTAAAATCGCTACACGTCAAGGCTGATCGAGCATTGTTCTTTTTGCTCTCAGGTGCTTTCACGTCATAAAGAGAAGAATACTATGCAAGAACATCCTTTGATCGAACTCTATGTGAATCTGAGTGATGCTGCGCAAAACACGCTCGTCGAGCAAACGCTTGCCCCCATCGATCTAGATGGCGTTGTTCGCCACACGCTTGAGGCGGTGAACATTGCACAAGAGGTTATGCTCACCTTACTCATTACGGACGATGATGGCATTCGCGAGATGAATAAACAGTATCGCGAACAAAACAAACCCACCGATGTGCTCTCCTTCCCACTTATGGAAAAGCCGCTCGTGGATGCACCCGAAGACCAATTGTGGACGCCACAAGACCAGGCAGAGGGGCAAGACGAGCAAGAGGGACAGCCATCTGAACAGGATAACACAACCTTCGTAACTCCACCTGGTATGGTGACCAATCTGGGCGACGTGGTTATCTCCTGGCCTACGATCTTGCGTCAGGCCGCGACAGCCGGACACGAGCCATTGACCGAGTTGATCTATCTCTTCTCTCACGGCATCTTGCATCTCGTTGGCTACGACGATCAGACGGAGGCGGGCTACAACGCGATGGTAAACATCCAGAATTCAGTGCTGGCAACGATGGGGCAAAAGGCATATCAGGGATGAGCCAGCAACCGCCCCATCCTCGCTCACCCACCCATATACAAAAACATGGCTGGGACCATTTTATCGCGGGATTCGGCTATGCGTTCAACGGCCTCTGGTATACCTTGCGCACCCAGCGCAACATGCGTGTTCACTCCACTATCACGCTCCTCGCCATCCTCCTGGGCATTTTCCTCCATATTTCCGCGGTAGAGTTCGCCATTATCTTTATTGCAATCACCGGCGTCTTCGTCTCCGAAATGTTCAACACCGTCCTGGAACTTTGCGTCGACCTGGCTTCACCAGGCTACCATCCACTCGCCAAGATCGCGAAGGATGTCTCCGCTGGCGCTGTGCTGGTCAACGCGTTCCTCTCCGTGCTCATTGGCCTCTTCATCTTTGGTCCCCACCTGCTATCCCTACTTAAAACACTTAGCTATCATCCTTTCACACTATAGAAGAATCGCCCTCAGTCTCGCGATGAGACTGAGGGCGATTCTTCTACATAACTCTCTCTACTACCTTCTGTTTTATCCCTTCCTTTGTTTTTATCGAACATGAAACATTTGTCACATATAGAGGACAAACTGCCGGACGGATTATTACTTGGCACGCTCCACATACTGCCCCGTACGTGTATCAATTCGTATCTTATCACCAGGATTGACGAATAGCGGCACGTTTACCACCGCCCCCGTCTCCAAAGTGGCAGGCTTAGTGACGTTATTGGCGGTGTCACCACGCACACCCGGCTCCGCGCTCTCGACCGTCAACACCAGGAAATTCGGCAGGTCAACCGCGATGATGTTACTGCCATCGACCAGCATCTCGACCTCATCCTGCTCTTTCAAAAACTTGACCGCGTCCCCCAGCATCTCCTTCGCAATCGGCTGCTGGTCGTACGTTTCGGTATTCATGAAGACATAGTCGTCACCATCGATGTAGAGAAACTGCCAATTCTGGTGCTCTACACGCACCTCGTCCACCTCTTCACCGGCGCGAAAACGCTGCTCGATCGCGCGCCCATTGTGCAAATTCTTCAGACGCGTGCGCACGAACGCACGCCAGTTTCCTGGACTAACATGATGAAATTCAGTAATCGTCCACAAATCATTATTCCAGCGGATCACCATTCCATTACGGAAGTCCGCGGTTGTCGCATTAGCCAATGGCCTGACTCCTCTCTCACAACTATTTCAATATTGAAGTTTGCGTTTGTTTCTCACACACAAAAATGCTGGCGGGCTGCCCAAGAATAACGAAAATGACCTTTTTCGTAACAGTCCACTCCTCTTCACGGACAACACGCTCCCACAATCGATCCTCGCTGGTAAGCGCAACGAGTAGGCCATCAGGAGCGAGCACACGCGTGAATTGGTGCATAGCGGCCCTATAGAGTGCCTCGTTCTCTTCACGGGACCCGATCTGTTTGCCAAATGGCAGATTGGTAATAATCCTGTTCACACTGTCATGCGCTAATGGCAATTGTCGCGCGTCCCATTCTTGTAAAGACAGACTGACATGGGCGGCACGTGCGTTACGCTCAGCCATCCTCACCGCCTCAGCACGAATATCACCCCCCAGTCCACGCTCAAATGGCGCTAACAGGCCGCGCTCGATCAAGATAGTGCCCGCGCCACAAAACGGATCAAGCATGATGTCCTGCGCGCTCGGACGCGCAAGCCAGGCCATCGAAGCCGCGACCGTCGGTCGCAAGGACGCGGGTAGATGCTCATGCTTATAGCGGCGATGACGCATGCTGGCGTCGCTTAAGCGCAGACCCAGCAATACATCTCCACCTCCCAGCCAGCACCATATTTCGATATCGGCCTCGTCCTCGACGTGGCGCATTGCATGTGGCAAACTCTTTCGTAAAGCACTCTCAACCGACTGAGCTGCATCAATACGACGAAAATCGTAGGCGCCTGACATCTGACTCACGACGCGCCATGTGCGCGGACGTTTGCCACCATGCGCCTGACTCCACAGATTCAACGCGCTGGCGATATCCGCGTTTACTATCGCACTATGCAAAACCTTCAACGCATCCTGCCCATGACGCAGACCACGAATGTGCGCCAGTGTGGCGAATACATCCTCGATCGTTCGCAGTGCCAATAATGTTTCAACTCGGGTCTCAGACTGAAACAGCGCGATGCCGCGCACGAATTTGGTGAGTTGCGCATCAGCCAGCGTCGCTCGAATCTCACTGAATGCCAACGTCTCCAAACCTGGCATGGTCATCACGTAAAAACTATGCACTAACGCCTCTTCCCTCTGTACGAACCCTTTCACTCGCCTCAATGGCACACCATCATAGCACAGAAGTCTGCTGGCAATCAATCACAACAAAGGCGAGGCGAAGTGAAGACTACGAAGAAAGAAGCTAGCGAACAAGCAACTTCGAAATCGTCGCGACATCGCGAGCATATTTCGCCAGACGTTTCTTTTTCAGATTTTCACGCACAATCCAGGTAATATCATCATCATTCCAGGCGATACACTCACGCATCAGGGCAAAACCCGCCTGCGGCGCAATGGCGGTAATCACACTGAGCGTGTACCCCAGCGTACGCCGCAACACGCGGAAGTTTTCCTCCTTGCGCAACGCAATCGGGACCATATGTATACGCTCCAAAACCAGCTTCTGCAATAGCAGTGCGTCCTCGATCACGACATTCTCATACAACAGACCAGGCTCGGCAATGGCGGTGACAACAGCTCGCTGCTGCAAATAATCACCGGTCGTGGCTGTGCGCATCAAGTACGGCATCATATACTGGACATCCACAGAGAGCATTTGCTGTAACGCCATCGTGACCGCCTCACGTATGCGCCAGTGCGCGCTACCGGCGTATTTATGCAATGTATCGACCGTGCGCTCTCTCCATGCAGTCTCGTGTGTCGCACAAATACCCGACGCGAGTAACCCGCAGAAGAGCACAAATTCAGCGGGGCTATTGGCCGCGACAGGGGTACGTTCAATATCGATACAATAATCTAGCAGCGCAAGCACCCCTTCAGCATATCTAGTACTAAATGTGCTGAGGATATTGCCGAAATCGTGGGCAAGCTCCAAATTCGCGCGTGGACCGGGCAAACGACTATGCTCACGTAAATAAAATTCTAATGGCCGCGGGCTTCCCACAAGCGCCCTTTCAATAAGAGAGGAGAGTGTATCGTGCATAATCCATGTATCCTCACCTTCAAATAGTGCTGATGGAGTGGGCGACGACAAGTTCCACCATGGGCTTCTCCTCTTTAGCATATCACATACATGCCTATGCTCTCCTGCTCTATGCCATTATCAACATTGACGTTCACGTGAACGTTATGGTATAGTATGATGTAGTATAAATGTATCCCTGAGGCATAGTGATGTTGACAACGACACTATCCTACCCCCAGAAAGAAGGGACCATACTATGAGTGATGCATTACAAGATCCGTCCATGCCGGAAGGTACCTATTACTCGATCGATCAGATCGCGACACGCACCGGCCTGACCAAACGCACGCTGCGCTATTACGAGGAGATGCAACTTCTTCCCCCCGCGGAACGCACGGAGGGCAATTACCGCCGTTATACAGAAAACGATGCTCAACTGATCGAGCGTATCAAAAATTTGCGCGAACTCCTGGGGTTCTCGCTGAGTGAAATACGCGAGATCCTTAAAGCCGAGGAAGAACGTGATCAAGTCAAACAGGCGTATCGTCTAGAGGACGAGCCACTGCAAAAAATTGCTCTGCTCGATCGCGCCGATACGGTAATCCATCATCAACTCACTCTTATCGAACAGAAGATTGGTGGTCTGGAGCAGATGCGGGCCACACTACTTGAGAAACTCGCAAGGCATGAAGAGATAAAAAAGTCGCTACGCGATGCAAAGTTCGAGTATGCGGAATAGCGGTGACAACTCTCACATACATAATTAATAGAAGGAACAGTCCATGGCAGTTAAAGATTCTCATACCAGCACTCATTCTCACCAACCAACAGATAACCAGGGCGAGAATCTTCCACCAAAAGGGCTGTCACGCACGTTCATAGCCTTGCAATCATCACGCAACTTTCGCCTCTTCTGGTGCGGCCAACTTATCTCGCTTATCGGTACCTGGATGCAAACCACCGGACAATCCTGGCTGGTGCTCCAACTCACACATAGCGCGTGGCTACTGGGAGTGGTGGGCGCGCTGCAATTCCTGCCAGTCCTGCTCTTTTCTCTTTTCACCGGCGTGATTGCCGACCGATTTCCCAAACGCAAACTCCTACTCGTGACGCAGACAACTTCGATGATTCTCGCGACCATTCTCGGCTTGCTGGTCATCACCGGCACGCTACAGCTCTGGCACATCTTCGTGCTGGCCCTGCTACTCGGCCTCTCTAACTCTCTAGATACACCCGTGCGCCAGGCATTCGTGGTGGAGATGGTCGGGCGCGAAACGTTGCCGAATGCGATCGCGCTCAATTCATCGGCCTTCAATATCGCGCGTATCGTCGGCCCTGGTATCGCGGGTCTGCTCATCGCCTGGCTGGGCGAAGCGCCGCTCTTCCTGCTCAATGCATTCAGCTTTCTCTTTGTGATCGCGGGCCTGCTCTTGATGCGTGAGCGCGAGTTGCAATGGCATCCGCAACAGACGGGCGAAAAACAGCGCGTACTCAAAAGCCTGGGCGAAGGTCTGGATTACGTTTTCAAGATGCCCGCTGTTTTCTTGATTATCGCCACCATCGGTGTCATCTCTCTTTTCGGCATCAACTTCAACGTTGTCCTGCCCCTGTTCGCCGATCAAGTGCTCCACGCGGGTCCACAGGGCTTCGGCTTCCTCTCGTCCGCGTTCGGCATCGGCGCGTTGCTGGCGGCCATCTGGCTGGCATGGCGCAACAAAAAACCCACCATCGCGCAAATGCTGGTCGGTGGCTTTCTTTTCGGCGTAGTCGAGCTCTTCTTCTCGCTCTCACCCATCTACTTGCTCTCCTTGCTCTTTATTGCCTCCGTAGGTTTCGCGCAGATCTCTTTTACCGCGACAGCGAACGCGGCCCTGCAATCTGTGACACCCAATCGTTTACGTGGTAGAGTTATGAGTGTCTACTCGATCGTGTTCCTGGGTACCAATCCGGTCGGCAATCTTTTGATGGGTGGTATCGCGCATCTTTTTGGCGCGGTGATCGCGCTGGTGATCGGCGCGGTTCCCTGCATTCTCATGGGTATTGTGGGCTGGTTCTTGCGCGTGCCCGCTGAAAAAAGCTTAAAAGAGTATGTAAGCGTTGAAGACTGATTATTCGCAATCTTTAGATTATCTCGTCTACCCTCTGACGATTGCCGATCAACAACAGCATATCGAACAGAGCGAACACCTGCTACACACCATTCAGCCGGATGATCCCGCGATCCTCTACTGGTCGATTGCCCGACCGGCTGGCCTGGTGCTCGGTTTCTCGCAACGTCCGGATATTCTCAATTCTGAGCAGGTAGGGGCGTTAGGGATGCCGATTTATCATCGACGCGCTGGTGGCACAGCGGTCCTGGTCGGGCCCACATTGCTCAGCCTGGACGTTGTTTTACCACCGAACCACCCTTTTATTCTCGATGATCTGGTCGAATCCTACCGTTGGTTCGGTGAATATTGGGTCTGCGCGCTGCAACTGCTGGGTGTCTCCACACGCACCGTGTCACCAACAGAGGCTCACGCGCAGCGAGATCTGCGCAAACAGCCTCAGACACGTGACTATGAACTCTTGATGAATCGTGCTTGCTACGGCTCGCTCTCCCCTTACGAGGTAGTATCCGAACAGCGCAAAGTCGTCGGCTTCGATATGATTCGCCGCCGTTGGGGCACGCTCTTGCAAGCCGGTATCCTTCTGCACTGGGATACAACCATTCTCGCCTCTCTGCTCGCGCATGATGAGCAGGAGTATTTCCTTCTACACCATGGGTTGCAACAACGTGCCGTTGGACTCGATACTCTTGCGAGACGTACTATTACAGTTGAGGAAGTAATCTCCGCTTTCGAACAGATACTTGGGCGCGGCCAACGCTTGACATTTCATAGGACCCTGGAATAATAAGGGCAGTAATCAAAACAATTACGTTCACTTGAGCAAGAGGTTTTTTTACAATGGGAGACAGAACAGTTCAAGGTGCAGTCGAAATGATCACCACGCCTGATTATGAGGCCCTGGTCATTGGCGCGCATCCAGATGATAATGATTTTGGCACCGCGGCCACCAGCGCACTGTGGGCCAAGCAGGGCAAAAAGGTGGCCTGGGTGATCATCACCGATGGCACCGAAGGCAGCGAAATCGCCAGCCAGAGCGACGAAGAACTCATGCTCATCCGCGAAGAGGAGCAGCGTCGCGCCTGTGCGGTCTACGGCGTCCAGGCGGTCGAATTCTTGCGTTTCCACGATGGTCATCTTGTCAACGATGAAGAGACGCGCCGCGCGGTCGTACGTATGATCCGCAAATATCGTCCCCGCGTCGTCTTCACGCAGGACCCTACACGTCACATCTTCGCGCCTGATCCAGAAGAACAACCCGATAAAACGGGCTACCTCAACCATCCCGATCACCGCGCTGCGGGTACGATCGTGCTGGATGCGGTCTTCCCCTTCTCAGGCAATCCACGCTCTTTCCGCGAACTACTCGCGGAAGGTCTTCAGCCCTACCGTGTACACGAGGTTTACCTCTTCGGCGCGCCCGACACTAATACCTACATTGATGTCGCGGAAACGATCGATCTCAAAGCCGAGGGACTGATGCAACACGCCTCGCAAATGAATCCCGAGGACCGCGAAAAGATGCGCGAGTTTATGCGCGAACGCGCCAGCATGGTGGCAAAAGAGGCACGCGAGAAAAAAGGCTTGGATATTCAATTCGCGGAAGGCTTCCGCCGTGTAAAAATTCACATTCCGTCCGAACCCAAAACTCCCCCACCTGCGGGTTCAGAAGAGTAGTCTGCACCTACCCACATACGCCAACAATCGCGTAGGGCAAACCATGTGTTTGCTCCACGCGATCCTTTTTGCCTTTGCCTAGTGGAGATATTGAGGGCAACACTTGCCCCACACGCGTACGCTTATTTTTTCGGCGTTACCACGACCGCGAAACCGCGCCAATAGCTCATGAATGTACTGCGTGGCATAGTGGTCATGTTAAAAATGGAAGAGTCCGCGAGATAGACTTCGCTGCTATTGCCACCACGCACCACCAGGATATGACCACCAGAAGACCATGTTCCAGGAGGAAAACTCACGATCACCGGTCGTCCATTATTGGCGATACTGATAACCTGATCGAGCGATGGTTGATTGAGATGAGTCGCGTTAAAACCGAAGGCACCAACGGTAATATCGATGCCATTGGGCGACAACAGACCATCCTGTGGCGTGATCTGGTGCAGGTTCGACTCGACCTGCAAAATATCCGTCACCCTGTAGGTGTGTCCATGCGTGTATGCGTTGATCACTTCGGTCATCGCGGCACTTGAACAGACCGAGTCGGACCACGTATTATACTCGCTGGTCGAATTATACTGGTCGTGGTTAAGCTGGCCGATACGCACCAATGCCTTCGATGCGCCTACCACACCCACGAACTGCGGTTGCGCGGGCTGACTTGTCGTTGTTTTCGATGTTTGATCGGTCGTCGCGGGCGCATTGATACCAAAAAGTGGCATCACGCTGGCATCGCTGAAAACGGGACGCATGGTAAATAATCCAATGCCGAATAGCGCGATCAAAATCAGGAACAGACCCAGCCAGGGCGCGGGTTCGCCTTTGCGTCGATTGAATAATTGCTTCAGATTAAATAATGCTGAAACAAAATTCCCTACCCCTTGCCTATCTGAATCGTCATAGCCCATATCCATATCGTGCAAACGCAAGGCTCTGGCATTTGCAGTGCCGACACTGGCATAAGACCGGTTACTTTTATACTGATTCCTATACCGACGATCTTGAAATCGATACGTATCCGCATTACGGCGCTGGTCCCTCATACTAGACCGCACCGAATACACTTTGTCTGTCGATGCTTGTGATCGTAACGAGAGAACTAAACCTGCTAGAATAATAGCGAATGCGATGACGAAGAGCATGAGCATGATCAAGAACATCGAAGGCTCCTGTTAATTCCGAGATTCTTTAGTCGACGAGCAGGCCAACAGTTTTATATAGAAATACACCACTAGCCCTGTAAACTATACCATGAAATGAGGCTTTCTTCAATATATTTTCCCATGTATTCGCGGTTTTTTCACGCTTTGTCCTATACTATCACCAGGAATCTATAAATTACCAATACGAAGGGATGCCGCACCTATGCCAACACTTGCTGGATGGCTTACCGGCCAACAGGTTTCACAGGAGATCATCGCACAAACCCTCTGGGCTATGAGCGATGTTTTAGGTCGCCACGGCGGTGAAAAGCTACAGACCATTTCAGCAGGGGCAGGTCTCGTCTCCTTCGCCGACTCCGCCTACACAACCTCTTATGAGCCTGCCGTGCTGGATTGGGCAGCGGAACGCCGTACCTTCACCTACCATCGTCCCCTTTCTGGTTTGCATCCCCTTTACTATATCCTGGATTGGCCCGATCAGGGCAACCTGCTCTTCGCCAGCGAGATCAAAGCACTTTTTGCCGCTGGCGTGCCCAGAAAATGGCATCTCGCCGCCCTCGATATACTCCTGCATCAAGGGTTCATACCCGCGCCCTGGACCGCTTTCAAAGATATCCAGGTCGTTCCCGCTGGCTCTACCTTGCGCTGGCAACATGCTCACATCCTACTCAATCAGGTCGATACTTACGATCTAGCAGCACAAGGCACCACGGCAGAACCCACCACTGAACTTGCACGCGAGTTACAGCAGGCAATCCAACAACAACTCCCCTCCCATGATCAACTGGCAACACTTACCTCGGGTGATATACCCTCTCTTCTTCCTATCATACTTGCCTCGCAAGCAAGCATACGGCCATTTACGGTGGCGATGGTCAGCCAGCGTAAATCATCGAGAGCAAAGGTCTGGCGCAATGCCGAAACTGTCGCCGCTACTTACGATAAACCATTTCTCGCCATCACAGCGATGACTCAGCCCGAGTACTGGATTCCCACGCTTGTCGAGACGGAAACGCCTGCACTGGATATGCGTCCTTGCGTCATCCACCAGCTCCTCCACACACTCTTCGAGGAAACAGGCACACGCGTAGCCTTGACAGGTCTCGGCGCGCGTACACTGCTGGGCACCACTATCAACCAATTCCTCTCGACCTCTTCCACTGAGGCATGCAAACAAGATGATGCTCTTCGTTTCTACCAATCCATAATGAACATTCGCAGGGAAAATAGCCTTTCACCCTGGTCCAGAGATGTGCAACAAACGCTATCTCAACAGGAACCCTGGTCCGAGACGCTGCATGCACGCAGGCTACAGCGACGCGCAAGCCAGTTTTCCACTGTTCAACAAACCTTGCACTATCTTGATCTGCATCTGCGCCTGCCCGATCTGCTCGTGCAACCATTTCAACACATAGCCACACAGGAACACATGACGGTGCGCTCACCATATCTCCACTCTGGCGTCACCACACCACTTCTACGCTTAGCGGCACAACTGGATACTACAGAACAGAAAAGCGCCCTCTGGCCCACGCTGCTCCAGCATACTTTCCCTCACCCACTCCAACCCTCTGAACCCGCCCCACTCAGGCTATCAGCCTCACCAATCTCACTCGAATCGCCACTACAACAACAACTCCTCTCCGACGAACAAGTGCATGCAACGGGCCTTTTCGACCCCCAGTTTGTGCACGCGCTACTCGATACCAATCAGCTTGAGCATATGACCGACCTTTTCCTTTTTGTCCTTACAACACAGGCTCTTGCTCAACTCTTCGGCATCTCACAATAAGCGGCGACTGCATTAATGGTCAACCCCTTGAATATCAGCGGCGGAAGTAACATCTCCCCGTGCCGCCGCCCAGCGCAATCCCTCGGCGGCCAGGTACAATGAACCTGTCACGCAAATTGCATCACCGGCATCAGCACTGGCAAGCGCCATATCCAATGCCTCGTTACTGCTTTCGGCTACACGCACGACGACGCCTGGTGCGTATTCAGCGAACAATTCCTGCAATGCGCTACCACTCACCGCCCGTGGATTGTTCGCATGGGTAAGAATCACCTCATCGATACCCGCTAACGCCTCAATCATACGCGCCAGATCCTTGTCCTTGTTTATGCCAAGCACAACAATCAAGCGATGATAGGTAAAAGTCGTTCGCAAGGTAGCAAGTAACTTTTGCACCGAGTCGCCATTGTGCGCGCCATCCACGACAATCGTGGGACTATGTCCCACGACCTGCATGCGCGCGGGCCAATGCACACGCTCGATTCCCTTACGTAACGCCTGCTCACTCCAATCCACACTTCTCAGTCGCAACATCTCCAATGTAGCAATCGCGACGGTGGCGTTCTCAATCTGGTGCACGCCGAGCAGTGGCGTAAACAGGTCCTCGTACACTCCTTCAGGTGTTTGCACGCGAAAATGCTGCCCGTTCTCGCTCTGCTCCAGCACCTGATACTGGTAGGCCAGGGCTGGTAGCTGTCCAGCATCCACCTCAGTCTGCGCACTGTCCTCGTCCAATGGTCCGATGCGCACCATGCGCGCTTCGCGTTGCGCGGCGATCGTAGCGATCGCCAACAATGCCTCTGGTACCTGGGCTGATGTAACGACAATGCCATCGGGCTTGATGATACCCGCCTTCTCGGTCGCGATCTTCGCCAGCGTATCGCCCAGAATATTCATATGGTCATAGCTGATCGAGGTAATCACCGAAACCAATGGATGTGTGACGTTGGTCGCATCCAGTCTGCCCCCCAATCCCACCTCGATCACGGCGTGCTGTACCTGTTGACGCGCGAAAAAAAGCAGGGCCAGCGCGGTACCAATTTCATACGTGATAAAAGGACCATATGCCCCACTTTCTTCGATATGCTTCACGGCTCGCCTGATCTCCGGCACCAGCTCCGCCACTTCTTTCTCGCTGATCAGGTGCCCATCGACCTGTGAGCGCTCGCGAAAGGTATGCAGGTCCGGCTGCGTGTAAAGCCCTGTGCGCATACCAGCCTCGCGCAACACTCGTTCGATGTATGCGGCGGTCGATCCTTTACCCTTGGTGCCCGCGATCAAGGTATTCGTATAGCGCAAGTGTGGATTTCCCAGTAATTCCAGCAAGGCTTGCTCACGCAGTAGATTTTCGTTGCGGTCCCGCGTGTATTTGCCGTTGCGCTCATAATCGGTAAAACCATAGATATAGTCTAATGCTTCTTTATAGTCCATCCTTGTTCCTCCTCTTCCTGGTACCTGGCGGGTGTATCTACCATGTACCTGGATGCTGAAACGTTTCGCGCACGATGGCATCGCTCATTTTGACGACACGCATCGTTTCATGCACATCATGCACGCGCACGATATCAGCTCCTTGCTCGATACCCAACGCGACCGCCGCCATAGTTCCCTCTAAACGCTCCGATACAGGCACACCACCAAGCACTAACCCGATGGTCGATTTGCGCGACACTCCCAGGAGTATTGGACGCCCTAGTACACGTAACTCGTGTAAGCGACGTAACACTGTCAGGTTCTCCTCGGGCGTAGTACCAAAACCAATACCAGGATCGATGATAATATGCTCCCAGGCAACATCAGCGGCCAGCGCCTGGTCGATCGCATGTGAGAGGAAACGCACGATATCGCTCATAATATCCCGCTTGCGGTAGCCACGCATATTCGCCATCAAAACCACCGGCACATTCTTCGCGGCGGCCACTGTCGCCATCGCTGGATCACGCGTCATCGCCCAGACATCATTGATCATTGATGCACCCGCTTCAAGCGCCTGCTGGGCTACCCTTGCCTTGTAAGTATCAATCGAAATAATGCTTTCCTGAGGTAATGCTGTACGCAAAGCACGAATCACCGGCAGCACGCGCGTCAGTTCCTCCTGCTCCGACAACTCCGTCGCGTGCGGACGCGTCGATTCTCCGCCCACATCGATACAGATAGCCCCCTCCGCCACAAACTGCCTGGCACGCTCGACCGCGTGCCGCACAACCTCGTCTTCCGACAGCCCGGCATTGTTGATGCCATCACCCGAAAAGGAATCTGGCGTCACATTCACTATACCCATGACATGCGTCCTCTGTCCCCACTGGAGCTGGTGTCCGTGCCAGGCCATAGGCGCGAAAAGAGATGAAGACATGATGATACCACTTTCTATGAACGTATGACGATGTCCTTATCATATCCGTTCCTTACATAGGACGCAATCGCATTCTCCCATCGACAAAACCGCGCGTTTAGATCCGAACCTTCGTCCATTGCTGTATGCATTCATCACCTGCAATGCTATACTATCTATAACACTTTCGTGCTCTCGACATTGTTGGGCAGACGCATGGCGGAGATGCCAGGGGCTATCTCCTGCCCTACACACAATTTTTCTATGCTTAATGAGAATTCACGCGAAACGACGAAATAGAGAGGGAAGATAGGATATCATATGCAGCGAGTTACTAAAGAAGCTATTTATCCGCAAAGTCCCCAACAGACGCGCCGCTGCCATGAGTGCCACGAGGAAGCTTTCGGGCGCTGCCCCGACTGCCATATGAGCTTCTGCCAGGAGCATTTCCCCAAACAACAGCATTCACCGTGCGCGGAAAAGCAAATGAAATTGGCTCAGACGCAGGTATGCTACGTCTGTGGCACGCAGGTCTATCCGGATCAATGGTCCGTCTCTAAAACCGCCCACTACGTCGATCAATCGGTTTGCAAAGGGTGTGGTCGCTACATCTGTGACGATCTGCATACAGTCAATAAGACAGAGGATGTCGTCATTCTGCGCGAGGGTCTGCGCGGCCATCGCTATCAGTATATCGTGCGCTATTGCGATCTCTGCTCACCCGCCAGGCGCGCTGGTGGCATTCGAGGTTTGACCACTGGCCTCGTTGTTTTAGGCACTATTGCAGCCGCCATTTTTTTCTATTTTCACCCGTAAACTTACCTTAATCACACCGCTCGCAACGTCATCAGAGTATCAATAAGCAACATCGATCAATCAGAAAGGGACGAGGCCATAGCCAGCAAACGCTATACACTCTCGTAAATTACGTTATTCATGGTAGTATCATCAACCATCCAATCAACACTCCAGCGTCATCAGTCCACTATCGATAGCGCGCTGCGTACGACGCTGCAAAAACTGATCGCAACAACCTCTTCATCTACCGGTCACTCTTTGCTGCAACGCTACTATGCCCAGATGCAGTATCACCTGGGTTGGGTTGATGCCGATTTTCTACCCGCACAGGCCAATCCAGGCAAGTTGCTGCGCCCGACCTTGCTGCTCCTGGCTTACGAGATGGCGGGTGCATGGGGGTTGACGGATACTATTCTCTCGCCAGTCGACAATGACTATTTGCAACGCGCGCTTCCAGCGGCGGTCTCCGTCGAACTCACCCATAACTTCACGTTGATTCACGACGATATCGAAGACCACGATACCGAACGACGGCACCGCTCCACGCTCTGGCACATCTGGGGCATTCCACAGGCGATCAATACCGGCGACGGTATGTTCGCGCTGGCACGACTCGTGTTGTGGGACCTGCTTGATCAGGGTGTGGATGGCACACTCGCCGCGCGCCTGGCTTCCGTTCTCGATCGTCATATCGTGGCGATCGCCGAGGGACAATACCTCGATATGAGCTTTGAGACACAGAATGATGTGACTGTTGCCCTCTATACTGATATGATCAGTCGCAAAACAGCCGCGTTGATGGCCTGTTCCGCGCAGATGGGCGCCATGCTCGGCACGACTGACCAGGAAACGATTGCAGGCTTCCACAAGTTCGGCAACGCGATCGGCATCGCCTTTCAGGTGCGCGACGACATTCTCGGCGTCTGGGCCAGCACAGAAAAATTGGGCAAAACCAGCGCGGGCGATATTTATCGCCGCAAGAAAAGCCTGCCCATCCTGCATGCGCTCGAACATGCAAGCCTACAAGATGAACAGACACTGCGCCATATCTATCAACAAAATAACGAACCTTCGTCCAGTCAGGTTGAGACTGTCATGGATATTCTGGAACGTACACACACCCGCGCCTACTGCCATGCATTTCTCTTACAAGAATGCCAGTCCGCGCGTGATGCCCTGGCGAATGTCCCTGTGAGCCATAACGCTACAGCCGCACGAGCCAGGTCCGATATCGAGACGATGATTGGGTTCGTAACCACGCTGTGAGTGATTCTCGCAAACGAGTACATTCTTAGCGTTTCCCTCTTGCTATTATGTCTAAAAGGACATATTATATCTGCACTACGACTGAAATTTCCATGGTTGGAAGAACTCCCTTTTGTTCCTTCGCAGTCATGAAATTGTGCAAATGGGACCATTCGCTTTAGAAGGTATGACAGGACGCTCGTCCGTTCCCATGCGTCAAAAAACGAGAAAGAACAGATTATGTCCAGACCAATCTATGTAATTGGGCACAAAAATTCAGATATGGATTCGGTCGCTTCGGCCTACGCCTATGCACGCCTGCTGCAACTGCAAGGTGAAAGCGAAGCCATACCCGCCCGTCATGGTGATCTCAAGCCCGAAATCGCATTTGTGCTCGATCGCTATGGCGTCGATGCGCCAGAGCAGATCGAAGATGTCTACCTTCAGGTTCGTGATGTTATGCGGCGTGGTCTGATCAGCGCCAATATCAACCAGCCTCTTTTGGAAGCTGGTCGCCTGCTTCAGGAACACAATCGTGGCTCAATGCCCGTTGTCGATGACGAAAACAGAGTTCACGGCATGATTTCACGCGACGAACTGGGTCAACTCTTCTTCGACAATCTCGATCCCAGCTCGGTCAACCGCGTGCCCTTGCGCCGCGAAAATATCGTCAGTGTGCTCAAGGGACGTGTCCTGGTCGAAGGTCGCCGCACCTTGGGCGACCGTATTATTATCGGTGCGATGGAAGCCGATACCATGGCCGACTATGTCGAACCTGGCTGTCTGGTTATCATCGGTGATCGCGAGGATGCACAACTCACCGCCATTCAACGCGGAGCAGCCGTGCTGGTGGTTACCGGCGACCTGCTGGTGACGGAAAAAACGCTGATGGCCGCGCGCCAAAACGGTGTCATGGTCATTAGTACAGGCCATCATACATTTACCGCTGTGCGTTTGATCAATCTGAGCATCAATACCGGCGAGATTATGAACCGCGAGTATCCATTTTGCCATCCCGAAGACCATATGAGCACAGTTCAAAGTGTGCTGACACGTTCTCGTTCGATGTCGGTCGTGGACCACGATGGAAGGCTCATGGGCTATATCTCGCGTACAGACCTGATCAAAGCACGTCCCAAGCGAGTCTATCTTGTCGATCATAACGAAAGTTCGCAGGCGGTCGATGGCATCGAGGAGGCCGAGCTGTTGGGAATTTTGGATCATCATCGCATCGCTGATGTCCATACCAATAAACCCATCTTCTTCCGCGCCGAACCGGTAGGCTGTACGGGTACCATCATCGCCAATCTGTATCATGAGGCCGATATTCCTATCCCCCGTGATGTGGCGGGCTTGATGCTCGCGGGCCTGCTCTTCGACACACTTATCCTGCGCTCTCCCACTTGTACAACCAAGGACGAACGGGTCGCACGTGAGTTGGCACAGATCACAGGCGAAAATCTTGAGGAATATGGGCAGGCCATCTTTGCTGCATCTGCACAAGATCTGGCAGAAAAACCCTCGGAAGCCTTGATCACATCAGATTTCAAAGAGTTTTCTGTCGGTAGTGCAACCTTTGCCGTTGGTACGGTCGAAATCGCCAGTCCGGCAATTATCATCGCACGTAAAAATGAATTGCTGGAAGCGATGCAGCGTATTCTACACGAGCGGCTCTATACGTCTTTCTTGTTTATGATCGTGGACATTATCAACATGCGCTGCCAACTCCTCGTCTGTGGCGCGGAACAGGCGGCAGCCGATGCATTCGGCGCGCCGCTCGAAGAGGATGGTCATTCTATTATTGTCGAAGGCCTGGTCTCACGCAAAAAACAGGTCGTTCCACTCCTCCCACGCATTAAAGCTGGGCTAGAAGATAGCGTTGTCGCTTAGCGCAACATACCTCACCAGGGCTCAATCTTGTCATGGTGCACGTGCTATGTTACACTAAGGGACGGCTTCAGTGCCTTTCTTAGGGTAGAATTAGGCAGTACCGTTCTTATTTCAGCCAATGAAATAATTTTCTTTATACCCATACATTTCTCATGCTTGACAATGTATGGGCATATCTCTGCCTTTTCCATCACGATACTTCGGCGATCAGCGATGATCGCATCGATCTTCTTACAAGACTTCAGAAGGAGTTTCCATCGTGAGCAGTTATATCTGGGTTCCAATTATCATTGGATTGCTCGCTATCGTTTTCGTGGTGTTCCTCGCGAGCTACGTGCTCCGCAAAGACACCGGAACCCCTGCTATGCGCAAAGTTTCCGATGCCATCTTCAAGGGAGCGATGGCATTCATGAATCGTCAATACCGCACCATCGCCGTCCTCGCTATTGTGGCCGCGGTTGTGGTCGCTATCATCCTTGGTCTATTGAGCAATGGGTCAGAGGCGGACAAAATTGACCTGGCCTGGCGCACCGCCGTGGCCTTTCTCTTTGGCGCGCTCCTTTCCGGCATTTCCGGTTTCATCGGCATGTCCGTAGCTATCCGCGCTAATATCCGTACCGCCAGCGCGGCACAACGTAGCCTCGGCGAGGCTATGACCGTGGCTCTGCGCGGAGGCGCGGTCTCCGGTTTCCTGGTGGTCACTTTGTCGCTGCTGGGTGTTTCGCTCATCTTTTTGCTCTATAGCATCGGTCATAGCATTGATCAGGTTCCCTCGCTCATCGTGGGCTTCGGCTTCGGCGCGAGTTTCGTAGCACTCTTCGCGCAGCTCGGTGGTGGTATCTACACCAAAGCAGCCGATGTGGGTGCGGATCTGGTCGGTAAGGTCGAGGCCAATATTCCTGAGGATGATCCACGCAATCCAGCCGTGATCGCGGATCTGGTCGGTGATAACGTGGGTGACTGCGCAGGACGTGGCGCGGACCTTTTCGAATCAACTACCGCGGAAAATATCGGCGCAATGATTCTGGGTATCTCGCTCTACCAGGTGACGAAAAATCCAAATTGGATTCTGTTCCCGATCGTGGTTGGCTCCTTCGGTCTGATCGCATCCGCTATCGGTCTGCTCTGGATTCGTCCGTCCGGCGTCAAAGAACCCAATCAGGCGGCGGGCAAAGATCCTGGCGATGTGGCGATGCACCAGCTAAATATCGGCTACTATATCACCTGTGTCTTCTCGGTCATCGGCATCTTCATCGGCAGCTATCTGCTTCTGGGCAACGGCAATAATATCTCGGCCAATGGCTTGCCTCCTTTCATCTGGTTCGGCCTGGCTGGCACTGTCGGTATCCTGCTCAGTATCGCCTTCGTCTACATCACCCAGTACTATACCGCTGGCACCTATCGCCCTGTCCGTGAGATCGCGGAAGCATCGCTGACCGGACCCGCGACGACGATCATCTCTGGTATCGCGGTCGGCTTCGAGTGCGTGGCCGTTCCCGTCCTGGCGATCTGTGTCGCTCTCGGTCTCTCCTACTTCCTGGGCAGCCAGGTTCACGTGGCCGCCCCCATCAATGCCAGCGGGATCAGCGTCGGCGGCATCTATGGGACAGCAGTGGCAACAGTGGGTATGCTGATGAGCTGCGCCTACATCCTGGCAATGGATACGTTCGGCCCCATCACTGACAACGCAGGCGGTATCACGGAGATGGGTGGACAAGAGGAGTCCGCCCGCGACATCACCGACGCACTCGATAGCGTCGGCAACACCACCAAAGCCCTGACCAAGGGCTACGGTATCGGATCGGCGGCGCTCGCGGCGTTCCTGCTCTTCAGCGCCTACCTGGACGTGTTGTTTAGCTCCTACAAACGCATCTCGGCCTATACCGTCAACCTTTCCAACATTCCAACGTTTATCGCGGCCCTGCTTGGCCTGACGCTGATCTTTTTCTTCAGTTCACTCGCTATTCGCGCGGTAGGTACCGCGGCCAAGAGTATGATTGAAGAGGTGCGCCGTCAGTTCCGCGAAAATCCCAAAATTATGGCGGAGCGCGTGGAAGATCGCGTCGATCCGGACTATGCCCGTTGCGTGGATATCAGCACACGCGGTGCCTTGCGTGCGATGGTGCTACCTGGCGCGATCGCTGTTCTGCTGCCCGTGCTGGTCGGCTCGATCCTCGGCCCGCAGGCTGAAGCAGGCTTGCTCATCGTTGGCACAATGGGTGGTATCGTGATGGCCCTCTTCCTCAACAATGGCGGCGGTGCCTGGGATAACGCGAAGAAGTATATCGAGGCTGGCAACTTGCGTATAGACGCGAAGGGCAATGTGCTCGATCCTCGCACTCCTGGCGGCACGGTGCTCGGGAAAAAGAGCGAGGCGCATAAAGCCAGCGTGGTCGGTGATACCGTCGGAGATCCTTTCAAAGATACCGCCGGTCCCTCTCTCCACGTGCTCATCAAACTGCTCAGCACGATTACTTTGGTGCTCGCACCACTGTTCGTTTTCCTTCATCCCTAAACACATGCAGTAAACAAATAGCCACCTTCCTAACTTGCGAACAGGAGGGTGGCTATTTGTTTGCATCCATAATTACAAAATACTCATAGAACTCGCTATTTCCACTATTTTCCTGCTTTCTATTCGTTCTATTATTGGAAGGCATCTTTTTATCGTACATACGTTCTTGACTATCAGTGAAAAATGAATCGATCGACCAAAAATATGCGTAATAACATGTGGTAAAGATAATACGATCATTGTTTTTATGCCATTTGGTGATTATACCCTGGAGACTATATGAAGGACTCATCAGCACTACACTGTAGATATCGCATCGCATTGCTTTCTTTCCTGCTGCTCTGCCTCTTCTTAACGGCTTGCGACGCACAAACAACCACTATTTCCTTTGGCACGCCCGCAACCAATACGAATACTAGCAGCGGTGATACCGGCTCTGGTGCCCAGGGTGTGAAGGTCTTTGTCGAACCCGATAGCGGCGATAGCGTCATTACCGACGCCATTCACCAGGCCAATAAATCTGTGTGGCTTGAGATGTATCTGCTCACCGACAAAAAAATCATCAGCGCATTAGAGGATGATGCTCATAACGGGATCGACGTTCGCGTTATGCTAGAGGCCCATCCTTACGGCGGTGGTACTGTCTCCCCGCGCGAAACACTGGACAAGCTCAGTGCGGCTGGCGTAAAAACCGAGACCACCAGCCCTGAGTTCTCGCTGACACATGAAAAGGGCATGATCATCGATGGCACAACCGCCTATATCATGACCAGTAATTTTACGCTCGCTGCACTCGGTGAAAGTCGTTACCAGGATAATCGCGAATACGGCATTATCGACATCAATCCCCCTGA
This sequence comes from uncultured Dictyobacter sp., assembly GCA_964657925.1. GTDB lineage: Bacteria > Chloroflexota > Ktedonobacteria > Ktedonobacterales > Ktedonobacteraceae > Dictyobacter. Next base: position 45,918 of record CAZZWK010000017.1, on the reverse strand, counting down.
TGTTCAGGAGGTTACCAATATCTTTAACGCGGACTGGCAACGCACCAACGCGACACTCAATGACCCTAACCTTGTCGTCAGCCCCACCAATTCGCGCTCCGACTTTGTATCCCTGATCAACGGCGCAAAAAAATCGCTCTCAATCGAGGCTGAAGAGATGCAAGACAGTCAGGTCGAACAGGCACTGACCGCTGCAGTCGGTCGTGGTGTCAAGGTACAAGTCATTCTTCCCTCGCCCAGTTCATCCAGTTCCAGTGACAGTGATGGTTCCGATAGCAATAGCGACGGCATCAAGACAATCAAAGCTGGCAATGTGCAGGTAAAAGAAGATCCAAAACTCTACATGCATGCGAAAATCATCATCGTCGATGGACAAAAAGCTTTTGTTGGCTCCGAAAATATCTCGTCGGCATCGCTCGATGGCAATCGCGAACTCGGCATCATCGTCTCCGATCAAGCAGTGCTCTCCACCCTGCAAAACACGTTCAGCACGGACTGGGACACATCCAGAACGGTGTAATAGTGTAATAAGCACACAATTATCCCATGGACGATGACGTGCCACTGGCAAAGAAGCTATTTCGTTCTCTTATCCTTTCCAACAAGGGGAACGAAGTAGCTTTCTTTTTGCCCTCTTTTACCAGGACACTCGCCCTGATAAAGAATTAGACAACAGAGACAGAGACGTGATAGGATGATCAACGGCAAAGCAGATGCTCTCATCCGCTCGCGCCATTTCAGAAAGGATTGTTACACCATGGTTACAGAAATCGCTATTTTTAACGCGCTTCCAGGCAAAGAGGAAGAACTGGGGCAGGGCATTATCCAGGGCCTGGAAGCCATTCGCCAACATTCCGAGTGCATCTCGGCCAGTACCACCCGCTGTCTCGAAAAGCCTGGTCGTTATATGCTTTCCGTGGTCTGGACCTCGCGTGAGGCGCACCTGGAAGACTTCCGCAATAGCCCACTGTTCGCACAATGGCGCAGTCACATCAACGGCCTATTTGAAGGAAACGCCGAAGTCTTCCACTATCAGGCATACTAAAAAGAAAACGACTACAGTTCAATACACAAAAAGAGAATCGTATATAGTAGGGAAGACCCTTGTGGTCTTCCGTTGGTCGCAGTGGTCTTCCATTGACTGGCGCGGTCTTCCGTTGGTCGCAACGGTCTTCCATCGATTATCATAATCTTCCGTTGATTAAAGTGGTTTCCCGTTGCGCACAATAATCTTCTATTGATCAATAATCGATAGGTTTGACTGAAACGGTTTTCCGTTCTCGGCAGTCTCCCACTCGGCCTGAAGGATAATAGATATATGGCAGATGTCGAAGAGGAATCTACCCCACGGGCAATCACCAGTGATCCCGCTCAGGTAGAGCAGGGGCAGGCGAATAGCGCAAAAGAAACACAACTCGAAACGCATATCGCAGAACTGCGCCATCAGATCGAGGAGGCGAATTATCAGTACTACGTCAATGATAATCCAACACTGACCGATGCTGAATACGATCAATTGATGATCGAACTCCAGCGTATTGAGCACGACCATCCCGAACTACAAACGCCCGATTCACCGACACAACGTGTGGGGACGCAACCCACGCAGGACGTTCCTCAGCATCACCATCCCTTACCTATGCTTAGCCTGGCTAATGCGCGCAGTGAACAGGAGATACACGATTGGTATCGCCGCGCCAAAAATATCCTGCCCAACGCTACCTTCACCTACGTCTGCGAACTCAAGATCGACGGACTGGCAATGGCGCTGACCTACGAACATGGTCGCCTGACCATCGGTGCCACCCGTGGCGACGGTATCGTGGGCGAAAACTGGACGCCCAATGTGCGCACGATCCGCACGATTCCACAACACCTCAGAGGTGAGCATATTCCCGACAAAGTGGAGATTCGGGGCGAGATCTACATGCCCATTCAAAGCTTCGAGCGACTCAACGAGCAGATGACGGATACCCATCTCTTCGCCAATCCACGCAATGCTGCCGCGGGCTCGCTGCGCCAGAAGGACTCACGTATCACGGCCTCGCGCAACCTCAATTTTTTCGGCTATCAAATAGGTTATATGCAAGGTATGGAGATCCAGACCCATTGGGAGGCGCTTGAGCTTATTCGCGAGTGGGGCTTTCCTGTCAATCCCAATATCGAGATTGCGCGCGACCTCGACGAAGTGATGAACTACTGCAACAAATGGGAAAAAGAACGCTTCGATCTTCCCTATGAGATCGATGGCGTGGTCATCAAGATCAATGACCTCGCCCAACATGAGGAACTCGGCACCGTGGCCCGCGACCCACGCTGGGCTATCGCTTTCAAATATCCGCCCATCCAGGTCGCCACAAAATTGGAAGATATCCGTGTCAATATCGGACGCACAGGCTCCGTCAATCCCTGGGCGCTGCTCGAACCGATCAATATACGTGGCGCGACCATCTCGCGCGCCTCTCTGCATAACGAGGGCGATATTCAACGCAAAGACCTGCGTATCGGCGACTGGGTGCTCGTGCAGCGCGCGGGCGAGGTAATCCCACAGGTGGTGAAACCCGTGGTGGAACGCCGCACCGGCCAGGAACAGGTCTATCACCTGCCCGAAAAATGTCCCTTCTGTGACACCCCTATCGAACATATGCCCGATCAAGCCATGGCTTACTGCCCCAACAAACAGTGCCCCGAGCGTCTACGCCAGAGCATCATCCATTTTGTCTCCAAAGGCGCCATGGATATCGATACGATCGGCGAGAAAATGTGCATCCAGCTCGTGAATGCTGGCTACATCCACAGCGTGGCCGATTTCTACTCGCTCACACGCGAACAATTGCTTGCCTTAGAGGGCGTAAAGGAGAAAAGCGCCGATAACATGCTTGCGGCTATCGAAGCCAGCAAACATCGCGCCTTCTGGCGTCTGCTCTTTGCCCTTAATATTCGCTACATGGGCGAAAAATCGGCTCAGCTGATCACCGCTGCCTTCGGCGATCTCGAACAGCTCAAAGGCGCTACGGCGGAAGATATCACCCGTGTGCCTGGCATAGGCCCAGAAATCGGGCAGAGCCTCTATAACTGGCTGCAAGATCCCGACAATATCGCTTTGCTCGACCACCTGCACGCTCTGGGAATCAACACCTCCGACACACAAGAGGAACGCACCGGCCCGCTCGTCGGACAATCCTTCCTGCTCACCGGTCGCCTGCAGACGATGACGCGTACCAGCGCCGAAGAGGCGCTCGTTGGTCTCGGTGCCACCATCGCGACCGGTGTCAGCAAGTCGCTCAGCCACCTTATCGTCGGCGAAGACCCCGGCTCCAAACTCGCTAAAGCCGAAAAAGCCAAAGTGCCCGTCCATGACGAACAATGGCTGATTGAGTTGCTGAAAAATTATACTGATGTGTAAATCCTGTTATCTTGCGTAGGGCAGATCATTCGTCTGCTCTTACGCTCATTCATCATTTATTCTACTATATTCAATACGTCAATTGTGATACAAAACGAAAATACTTTTCCTTGCAACATCTTCTCAAGAAAATTTATCTACTATTGTTTCTATCAATACCTCAGGAGATATAGAGCAAGGGAGGGTAATTAATGCACTTCATCGCCCCTATCCTCATGGTCGTACTCGTTTACCTCATGGTAGGCGTCATCCTCAATGTCTTCCTGCAAGGATCACGTCAGGGTAAACTTATGCTTCAAGGACAGCAAATATCGGCAACTGTGCTCTCAGTAGAAGAATATCATGCGACCTTCGCTGAAATCCGGCGTGGCTTCGATTTTAAACGCTATCGCGTCACAGCCAGGTGGCAAGACCCACAGACAAAACAGGAGTACACGTTTCAAAAAAGTGGTTTGTTTCACCAACCTCACTGCCATCAGGGCAGCACTATCACTGTTTACATTGACCCTCGTCGCCCGCAACGCTACTATATTAGCGATATGCTATGATGACAAAAATGTTGTTCTCACCTCACCACCCCTAATTTAAAGCACCGCACTTTACTCCACTAGTACTTTCTACTCTACTACAGTAGACAAGCCAAAATAGGCGAGTTAAGATACTAAGAAAAGAGTAATCCGTTACACAATTCGATACGGTATTTATACAAGGGTAGCTCTGATAGGCTTCTACGCTATCTTTTATGTACTCTGATCATTCGTTCGCCTAACTTCTACTACAATCTTCTTAATGTGAACGTTCTTAATATTTATATGCTTAAATACAGTCCCGCTACGAAAGGAATTTCTCTTCTATGAAATGGTATCCCTACGGCCACGACTTCGGCAACTCTGAAATCGGTGGGGTCACCGTTACTAACGGACAAAACCAGGCTCTCAGCATTCCTACTGCCTTTTCCAAAGCCGACATGGGCGCCATGCGCAATCTGGGCGTCAAAGTCGACCAGTCCAATACGCATGTAATCCAGTTCCAGGATGAAGCAACCGCCTACGCGGTCGGCGAGTTGGCGCTACAACAATCCAACGATGTCTATCATGGTCGTGGTGATATCCAACGCTACGCCAGTCGCTATAGCCTGCGTGCTCTGCTCGCCTGCGCTGCGACGCTTATCCCCGATAGCGAGTTCGGTCTCTACGTCGTCACCGGTCTACCTGCCGAGACCTACATCAAAAATATGGGTCTGCGTAGCAACATTAAAAATGTGCTGGATGGCACGCATGTCTTCACGATGGATGATGGCAAAACATGGCGACACGTGACTATCGAGGTCGCGACCGTGGTCATGGAGGGCGCGGGCGCGCTTATCGCCTACGGTGATGGCCTGGCGAGTAAGACGACGGAAAGCGCGGTCATCGATGTTGGTGGTCGTACCACGGACCTTTACGTCTCGCGCGGCCAGATTCCCGTCACCGAGTATTGTAAAGGTAAACCCGTCGGCGTAGAATCAGCTACCCAGATGCTGATGAACACATTCGAGAGTAAATACGACCGTGCGCTCTCGCTGCTCGAAGCTCGCGAGATCATGTTCGCACACGCCTCCAACGGCGAGATGCGCTACCCCGATATCGCCGCCTACGGCAAATCCATCAGCGCATCCGAACTCGATACGCTGGTGCGTGAAGCCATCGATCAAATCGGTAACGAGATCGTCTCGTTCGTCGCATCCGCGTGGCGTCAGAGCGATCGCGACGCCGTCGCCGCCAGCTTCAAACCCATTCTCAATATTGGTGGTGGCGTCTACTACTTTCATAAGGTCATTAAACAACGTATTCCCCACATCTCTCTGCCTAGTGATCCTGTGCATGCCAATCCCCTCGGTTATTGTTTACTCGCGGGCCGCTTGCTCATGCGCAAACACCAGCAGTCGGTGGGCAGTAAAGCATAGGAAGAAAAGATGACAATGTCGCAAGATACCGAAAAGTTCCTGTATTTTAAGGTCGGTTTATTAAAGGACTCGTCGGCCCTCGACGCGCTCTGGCAAGATGCTTTGAAGCACCACATGATCGATCAGCCCGCGAAACTGATCGCCATGCGTCTCACTGAATATTACGAGATCGTGTCCCAGGGGTTGCTTCATCCCATCGCTGAGGTATCCAGGTCTGCCCCTCAAACTAGCAGTCAGGACAGCCATATACAAGAGGTGGCACCTGTTTACAAAACATCTTCAACCAATGGCACGAATGGCTCGTCGCCAATCACGACACCTACCGCCAATGACACGATAAACCGACCAGAGAGAACAACTGAAAGCGAGTCCATTAGACCAGCAACCACGGCAGTGAAGGACCCAACAACGAAAGAAACCTTCCCCGTCCTCAATATCGCTGATGCAGAGCAAAATGCGGAAGAGGCTGCGAACTACTGGAACCTGCTTTAAACCACAAAAAAGGGGAGTGATTATCATACAAAGCACTCCCCTTTCCTATTATTGAGTCATACTTATACATATTTCATTTCACTATAACGCGCGCGCAGCGCATTCACACCCTCTTTGACATTCTTCTCACGTACCGCGTCATGGATCAGTTGCGCTAATTCGCCCGCCCCCCGCACGTCCATGCCGAAGCGTGTCATCTCGGACACACCGATACGCAGACCGGAGGGATTGCGTGGATCTTCGTCGCCCGGCAGCATGTTATAGTTCACGATGATATCGTTTGCCTCCAATCGCCTGGCAACCTCAACACCTCCGCCCCACTCGGCAACGTTCACCGCGATCATATGACTGCGTGTGTACCCGAAGTCACGCGCCTCCACAACCGTTCCCAATTCATCAAGGCTCTGCCCCAACGCCTGCGCATTGCGCACGATCTGCTGCGCGTACTCGTGGCCGTACTGTTTCATCTCACGTGTGGCTACCAGCAAAGCGGGCAAGGTATTCAAGTGATGGTTACTCGATGAACCGGGAAATACGCCACGATCCGCTGGCTGCCAGTACTTCTTAACCTCCTCCGGCGTCTCCAACCGCGCTAAAATCACTCCTCTCTGTGGACCCGGAAATGTTTTATGTGTGCTACCCGTCATCCATGTCGCTCCTTCCTGCAACGGTGCCTGGAATTGTCCGCCCGCGACTAATCCCAGCACATGCGCCCCATCATAGAGCACGGGAATATCCTTTGTCTTACAGAAAGCCGCGATCTCCGTCACCGGCTCCGGGAACAGGAACAGGCTTTTCCCTAAGATCACCAGTTGCGGCTGCACGCTATCCACCAGTTCGATCGTCTTCTGCGCATCAACATGATAGCGATCCTCAGTCAACGGCAAAAAGTGCAGGTGGACCGAGTTCGCACCACCTACTTTTAAAGATTGTCCACGATTCTGGATACGCCGCCCAAACACGCCCACCGCGCCATGACTGATATGGCCGCCCGCATCGGTAGAATTGGCGATGACGGTATCACCACCACGCAGCACGCTCAAAGCGATCGCGGTGTTGGCCGCGTTGCCACTGATCGGACGCACATCCGCCTGACGCGCATCGAACAGCTCGCGTATCTCCTCCTCGGCCATGCGCTCGATCTGGTCAATATAACGCGTGCCCTGGTAATAGCGATTGACCTGCTCACCCTGGTTGGGATGGCCCTCGGCATAACGCCCCATAAAATCGGAGACCTGCACCCGTCTCACCGCCTCGCTCGGCGTGTTCTCGCTGGCGATCAGGTTGATCGTCTGCGTCTGCCGCCACTCATTCTGCGACTGCAAAATATGTTCGATGTCTTGAATATCTATCGTCATAATCCTTGTCCTTCTAGCAAAAAAGCGCAAAATTTTTCACCAGTATAACATATCATTCCCAAAACCTATCACGAAAATTTCTACCCTCTTACCATTCCCTGTCGAAGCTATAAGGATGTATAATATTCCTACCCAGTATTCCAAAAAGAAAGGAGACATCCGTCATACCCCCTGTGGGTATCCGAAATACCGTTCAAGTGGTGACGTTGTAGGTGGTCTATGGCAGACCCCTCGTAGATGTGTCGAACCGTACCATTTCCCATAGAGAAACTCAGGAGGATTTGGGTTATGAAGGTTTATCGGACGGAAAAAATTCGTAATGTAACATTGATCTCCCACGTTGGCGCGGGCAAAACTTCCCTCATCGATGCCGCCCTCTTCGATAGCGGCGCCGTTACACGACAGGGCCGTGTGGATGATGGTACATCCGTTGTTGACTACGACCCTGATGAGCTTAAACGCCATATGTCGCTATCTGTGAAGGTGCTCCCCGTCGAGTGGCAAGAACACAAAATCAATTTTATCGATACCCCCGGCTACCCCGACTTCGTGGGTGAAGTCAAAGCAGGCCTGCGCGTGGCGGATGCCGCGCTGATCGTGGTCACGGCGGAAAAAGGCGTCGAAGTTGGTACCGAACTCACCTGTCAATACGCCGATGAACACAATCTCCCCCGCATCGTGCTCGTCAACAAACTCGATCGCGAAAATACATCCTTTGAAAATGCTCTCTCCTCGCTGCAAAACCAGTTCGGCAACAAGGTCGTTCCGCTACAACTCCCCCTCGGCGAACAAACAAATTTCCATGGCGTGATCGATCTGGTGACCCAAAAAGCGTACACATTCGAGGGCACAAGCGTACAAGAAACATCGCTGCCCGCCGATCTACAGAATACCATCGCCCAGTATCGCGAACAGTTGATCGAGGCCGCAGTGGAAAGCGACGACGAGATCATGGAGAAATTTCTGGACGGTATGGAATTGAGCAGCGAGGAAATTTTGTCGGTGGTGAAAAAGGCGACGTGCATGGGCGCGATCATTCCAGTGCTCTGCGGGTCCGCCAGCAAGAATATCGGTATCCAGCCTCTACTGGACACCATCATCGGCTTCCTGCCCGATCCGATCGAGGCGCGTCGAGAAGATACGAAACCATTTAGCGATGCAACTGTAGCACTGGTCTTCAAAACAGCCGCCGCGCAAGTTGGTACACTCTCTACCTTCCGCCTCTACTCAGGCTGCCTCAAAACAGACACCCACCTCTACAACGCGCAAACAAAAGCCGATGAGCGCCTGGGACAATTGCTCACCCAACGCGGCAAGACACAGGAACCCACGACCGAGATTTACATGGGTGATTTTTGCGCGGTCGCGAAACTTACTAATACACACACCGGCAATACACTAGCCAGCATCAAAGAATGTCCCTCTCTGCTGGATTCGATTATGTTCCCCACCCCCTGCTATACGGTCGCGGTGACGGCGAAGAGTCAGAACGACCTGGACAAAATGGGCAATGCATTGGCACATGTGGCCGAGGATGACCATACGGTCCTGGTCTCGCGCGATCCCGAGACGGCAGAAACATTGCTCTCAGGCATGGGTGAGACGCACATCCAGACCATCCTGGACGGCATCAAACGCAAATACTCGGTCGACCTGCAAATGCACGAACCACAGATCGCCTATCGCGAGACGATTCGCAAAAAAGCCCGTGCCAATGGTCGCCACAAACGTCAGAGCGGCGGCCACGGCCAGTTTGGCGATGTCTGGCTGGAGATCGAACCCCTGCCGCGCGATGGCGAGCAAACCTTCATCTTCGAGGACAAAATCGTCGGCGGTGTGGTGCCCAACCAGTTTATACCAGGCGTAGAAAAAGGCGTACGCGAATCGCTCAAACGCGGCTTCATCGCCGGTTACCCTATGGTCTACGTGAAGGTAGCACTCGTCGATGGTAAATATCATCCAGTCGACTCTTCAGCACAGTCCTTCGAGGTCGCTGCATCCCTCGGCATGCAAGAGGGCATCCTTCATGCCGATCCAGTCCTATTGGAACCAATCATGCAACTGACGATTGATGTGCCCGAAAACAACATGGGTGATGTGATGAGCGACATCAATACCAAACGCGGCCACGTCCTGGGCATGGATGCGCTAGAAAATGGTCTACAACGCGTTATCGCCTGTATTCCACAGGCCGAAGCAATGCGCTACGCCACCGATCTGCGCTCCATCACGCAAGGTCGCGGCCAGTTCACCTCTCGCTTCGACCACTATGCTGAAGTGCCGCCCAATGTGCAGCAAGAAATCATTGAGCAGAGCAAACACAAAGCCTGATCATTAACTCCTCTCTCTATAAGCAGCCTTTTCAGTGTCGAAAAGGCTGCTTGTATTTTGTTCATCTTGACTTCTCCTCGCTTCTTTCGCTATATTTATTATTAGCCTGACTAACTGTATGTAAAGCAAAGGAAAAAGGAGGAACAGGATGCAGACTTCACCATCCTCGCATCACGTTTTGGCGAACGCTCTCCTGGATGTGTTGCCTCGCCTGACTCGTCGTCTGCGCGCTGATGCATCCAATACCTCAAGCACTGAGCAGGAATGGTGCGATATCTCGGAACTACGCACCAGCAACGGACAGGTCGCCTTACTCCGCTTACTGGTTACCAGGGCACGCTGCACTATGCAAGAAATCGCGGATCATCTCGCCGTCACCCCCCCCACAGCAACGATGATGGTAAAACGCCTGCTCACCCAGGGCTATGTAGAACGACTGCGTGATGAGGACGATTGGCGCCAAGTCTGGGTTAAAGCGACCGAGCGCGGACAACGCGCGATTACGGTCTATGATCAGGCACGCGCCACTTCCTTACAACGACGACTGGACGAACTCGACGAGCAGGAACGCGCTTCCATCGAGGCGGCCCTACCCGCTTTACGCCATTTGATAGAGGTCTAACCTATGACAATCACAGTTGAAAATCTTACACGCTCCTTTGGCGCGATTGAGGCCGTCAAAGGTATCAATTTCGAGGTCGGTCGCGGCGAAACATTCGGCTTCCTCGGTCCCAACGGAGCAGGCAAAAGCACGACCATCAAAATGCTCTGCACCCTTCTACGTTCTACCAGTGGACGCGCTCTGGTCAACGGCTTCGACGTGGAACGCGATTCTGCTGCGGTACGCCAGAGTATCGGTATCGTCTTCCAGGACCCCACCCTTGATGAATATCTGACCGCCGAGCAAAACTTGCTTTTCCACTGCATGATCTACCATACGCCCGTCCGTACCCGCCACGCGCGTATCCACGATGTCCTCACCCTGGTTGGACTGGAAGATCGCAAAAATGATCTTGTGCGCACATTTTCGGGCGGTATGAAACGCCGCCTGGAGGTCGCACGCGGTTTGCTACACGAACCTGAAACGCTCTTCCTCGACGAACCTACCGTCGGTCTCGATCCGCAAACACGCCGTAGCGTGTGGGAATATGTGATGCGCCTCAAAGAAACAACTGGCCTGACCATCTTCATGACCACCCATTATATGGATGAGGCGGAATATTGCGATCGCATCGGCGTCATCGACCACGGCACGATCGTAGCGCTCGATACGCCCGCCGCGCTCAAACGTATGGTCGGCCAGGATATCGTGCGCGTCGGCACACCTGATCCTGTGCAAGCTGCTGCTGAAGCCTCTCGCTGGCTGCAACGGCCTGTCAAACAGGAGGAAGATGCTATCCTGGCGGAAGGTGACGATGGACAGGCCCTGGCTGCGAAACTGATTCGCCAGCTTACCCTGGCTGATATCGAAGTGCGCAATGTCACCGTCAAAGCGCCCAGTCTGGAGGATGTCTTTGTGCACCTCACCGGTCGCGCTATCCGCGATGAGTCCGCCAGTGCTAAAGAACGCCTGGGTGCGCGCTTACGTAGTCGTGGCCGCTTACGCCGCTAATCATCAGTACAGGGAGAAACAGTCTCGATGCTCAAAACACCACAAATCGTAGCCGCGCCCTCCGAGTCGACTCGACGCAGGAGCAGGCATACATTTTTCATTGATCCCGAAGGTATCGCCATGATCTGGCAACGCGATATGACCCGTCTCTGGCGGCAGCGCAGCCGATTGCTTGGCGCGATCGCGCGCGCGCTGGTCTGGCTGTTCGCGCTCGGCTTCGGATTGCGCCGCTCTTTCGTGCCGGAGGGTGGCTTCAGCTACGAACAATTCGTCTTCCCCGGTGTGATCGCCATGACGCTGATCTTCAGCGGCCTGCAATCCGCCATCTCTATCGTCTACGACCGCGAGTTCGGCTTCCTCAAAGAAGTCATGGTGGCTCCGACACCGAAATCCACGCTGGTGATCGGCAAATGTCTCGGCGGGGCGTCCAGTTCGACGGTGCAGGCTATGATCGTGCTCCTTTTTGCCCCCTTCGCCTCCGTCGCACTCAATCCGCTCAATGTTGTCGAGGCTATCGTGGCGATGTTCATCACCGCCCTGGCGATCGCCTCCCTCGGCGTAGTCATCGCTCTATGGATTCACGATTTCGAGAATTTCGGCACCATCCAGAACTTTATCACCCTTCCACTCTATATGTTCTCCGGCGCTATCTTCCCTACAAAGGGCGTGCCATCCTGGCTCGGCACCATCTTGCTGGTCAACCCGCTCACCTATGGCGTCAACGCGATACGCGGCACGTTGCTCGGCTACAATCTCTCCACTGTGCCGATGGACCTGGCCGTATTACTCATTTTCACTATCATCATGCTAACGATCGCGATTTTTATGAACTATCGCGAAGTCTAAAGCAGCGTTCGGTCAAAATCATAATGTTCTTCCATCGCGTTGGGCAAACCATGTGGTTGCTCGTGGTGGAGGAACATTATGAATGTGATTTCCAATCTCTTTTTTTACGATGTTCTTATGTGCATCCATTGACATCACCTGCTATTTTCCTTATACTAAGAACAGCGTAACTTGTAAATGTTTTACATATTATTTAGATTACAAGGAGGAACTATGGCTGATTTTACTGCCCCTTACTCACCTGAGCAGTTCACACCTGCTACCCAAAAAATTCTTGCTCAGGCTGAAAACGAGGCACGTGCGCTCAATCACAACTATATTGGCACTGAACACCTCTTAATTGCGTTGCTCACTGAGCAGGAAAGCATTGCAGCCCATGTTCTTCAGGCTTTTGCTATCACTGCTGATCGAGTTCGAAAAGCGCTCATCTATATTATGCAACAGCAGGAACAGCAAAATCAGCAGGAGGTCCTCTTTACAGAACAACCGCTTGGGCTTACAGCAAGAGCTAATGCAACAGTCAGCCTTGCTATCAGCGAAGCCGCACGTATCCAGCAAAAACTCGTCACACCCGAGGCATTGCTCATCGGCATTATTCGTGAGGGTGAAGGGCTAGCCGCTGGCATCTTACGCTCTCTCGGTGTTGACCTGGAAAAGGTGCGCGCCCAGATATACGCCTATCTGATCGATGCCGGTAAAACAACTTCATCCACACCACCAAAAGCCAACGTAATCACCTGCCGCATCGACAACCAGGATATGGATGCCATTGATGCTCTGGTTGAAGCAGGTGTACGCACCTCCCGCAGCGAGGCAGCCGCCTGGCTCATCCATGCTGGTATCGTCGCAAATGCACAACTGCTCGAAACCGTTTATGGCACGGTCGCCGAAATTCGTCGCCTGCGTGTCGTGGCTAAAACAATGGCGCAGGACACGTTGCCAACAACCACACAGGAAGCATGATTTTAAAAACCCTTCATCTCGTTGGAGATGAAGGGTTCTAACTACTGCAATGTTCTTCTTCAGCTATTCAGCATTAGGTATAACAGCAGCGCTTGCCCGTTTCCTCTTTACACTGCCCAGCGCGTAAAACCCGAGCGCGATAACCATCAATCCACAACCAACAATACCAACACCATTCCAGTGATCCAGGCTCCATGCATAGGTTCCCAATAATGAACCGAGCGAGCCACCAATGAAGTAAATGACCATATAAACCGTATTGAGCCTGTTCCTGGCCTCGCCGTTCAAACTGTAGACCCTCGTCTGATTCGCTACTTGATTGCCTTGCGTACCCAGGTCGAGCAACACGACGCCGATAATCAAACCAATCAACCATTGACCCGCTAACCACATCAGGATGAATGAGACCAGCGTCACGAGCATCATAGCTCCGTTGGCAGAGCGCGCATCACGTCTGTCCGCGAACTTCCCGACAAACGATGCCGCCAGCGCACCCGCCACACCAACCAGGCCGAACAGACCAGCGACCTCGCTCCCAAAATGATAGGGTGGTGTCGCCAGCAAAAAGGAGAGCGTGACCCAGAACGCGCTGAAAGTGCCAAAAGTCAAAGCGCCAAATACACTTGTCTCACGCAGCACCGGTTCCCGCTGGAGCAGATCCCACAAAGATTTCATCAGGCTGGCGTAACTCATGCCCTTTTTCTGCATCGTGTCGTTCGGCAAAGCAAAACGCAACACGATTGCCAGCAAGATCATCAATACCGCCGCCATCCAATACACCTGCCGCCACCCAAATTGCGCACCGATATAACCACTCAGTGTGCGCGCCAGCAGAATACCGATCAACAACCCGCTCATCACTGTTCCGACCACGCGTCCGCGTTCTCCATCCGATGCGAGATTAGCCGCATATGGGATGATCACCTGGGGGACAACGGTCGTTAAGCCCACCAGAAAACTGGCGACCGTCAAGAACGCGAAAGTCGGCGCGGTCGCCATAGCGACCAGAGCCGCCGTTACGATCACCAACATGGAGACGATGATTGTGCGTTGATTATATTTATCGCCTAATGGCACAATCAACAGCAAGCCACACGCGTATCCTACCTGCCCAATCGTAGCGACCAGCCCGATCTGGGCCGCCGAGATGGCAAATCCTTTGCCCATATCCGCCAGTAATGGCTGCACATAGTACAGGTTTGCTACCGAGAACGCACAGGCAATCGCCATAATCCAGACCAGGCGGCGATCGATGCTCGTGGATGTATTCGGGGCGCGCTCGATGACAGTAACAGGCTCTCCATGCTCAACAACATTCTTCTTCAATGGTTCTTAATCCTTCCCATTTCACTGCATCTTCCTGTAACTATCATGTCAGAAAAAAAGCTCGCATGCTTTCAACTATGGAAAACATACAAGCATTCTGGCAACGCTACGGCGCGTAGACACGACAATGAAGGTCTTCTTGATAAAGGCTCTTGCTTACTTTTTGATTGTACCACTTATCTTTATAGCATTACAACTTGTTCGTAGCTTACACCTGAAGGAGTCATCGACTGTGAGAAAGATCGGATCACGAATTGTTGCGGGCCGATAAATCGTGCCCCTACTGGAGACCAGTCCACACTTTAATTCAATCGAGTAATGTCATCGCTGAGTTTACGATTGAGCAGTTGTCGCAGAAATGGTACCTCTCGTCGCAAAACAGTAATTTCTTCCTCAAGTCTCTGGCGTGTTGAGGTTATCTCCAACATCTGCTGCTTTTTGTGACTCTCGATCTCCAAAAAGTATGCAACGAAGTACGACAACTCTTCCGGTGCATCCGGCAAGTTTGCGTGTACCTCTTCCTCGCTTGCGGCACGCAACAACATATCGAGGTAGGTGCTGAAAAGAGTTTTTGCCTGGTGCGCCAAACCAGACAACTGATCTTCTAGCTCAAAGTCATCGTCGAACAGTTCCAGCAGTGCCGAGATATATGGCTTATCCAGATGCCGACTGATGATACGAAAACGTCTCGTTCCCACACCCATCAAGTTATAACAGCCATCCTCCAACTGCTGCAAATTATGAATTTCAGCCAACGTGCCCACCGGGTAGGTCGCTTCATCCATAAATGCACCATCCGCCTTCACCAACACCACTCCGAACGGTTTCTCCTCATCTAAACAATCTTGTATCATCTGACGATAACGTGGCTCGAATATATACAATGGCAATACGGTACCAGGAAAAAGCACAACGTCCAAAGGAAACAGGGGTAACTCTATCGAAGTTGCCGACATGTCAGGAATCCTCCATCATCAGGAAACCCCACCCCCAGGGTGTAGATCACCGAGTTATCACCAGGCTGTACATCGAGCATCAAGTCTACTCGTTCAAATCATGTTCCACCTGACTCAACATTATCCCATCGTACCTTGAGACGCCGTAACGAGACGCTATGGGGCAAATTCTGCTCTCCCCCACAAAATATCTCTTGTCCTTCTACTGGGTCATCTCTCTCACCATCCGTTGCACACGCGCACCATCCGCATGCCCCTTCGTCTCTCTGGACGCCAGCGGCATCACCTTACGAAACTCTTTGCCCTGCTTTTCAATCAACCTGGCAATGACTGTACGCAACTCCTCGTCACTCATCTGCGAGGACTGCACATACTTCTGCAAAATTTCCATCTCGCGCTGCTCTTTTTCCGCTAAATCTAGACGGTTGCCCTGCTTGTAAAGCGGGATGGCCTGATTGCGCTTCTTGACCTCTTGCTCCAGCACATGGATGCAGTCTGCTTCCGTCAACGTCTTGCCATACTCAGCATTCTTTCGATCGGTACGCGCAATCTCAAGATTATGGATCGCTCCTAACGCCATTCTCAGCGTATCCAACCGCTCTTGCTCGCGATTGCGTTGCGCATCTTGCATATCCTTCTTCAACTGCTTCTCTATCGGAAACTCCTGCCGTGCTTCTGCCATCAGCTTTTCCTCGCCCTCTCTTTGCGCTCTATCATATATTCATAAGCCACAGCGATCCGCCTCGCCCTTTACCTCATATGGCCTCTAGTATACTACGAAGGTCAAAAAAAAGCATCGCTATATTCTTGCTGAAGGAATATAGCGATGCCATATGAAAAAGACTCTTTTAACGTCGAGCCATATTTAATGCGTCACATTAAATGCGACATCATCAACATAGAAATCCGAGTCCGTGGAAGACTTCGTCGTCCCTTTGAAGTAGATTTCTACGCTCTTTCCCTTATAGCTGCTCAGACTGGTGGTCACATCGAACGTGTACTGCGTCCAACCATGCGTATTCGTGTTACACTGCGATTGCACGGTTGATATCGTCGTACCGCTCGTTGTGCGCAAACTGGCGGTAAAGGTGTCCGAACAGCTGCTACCTGAATCATACGTATCGATATAGCTCCAGAAACTCAAGACCGCTTTAGTGGTGGTGCTCGGCAAGGCGACCGTCTGATAAATGGTATCCGTGCAGGAAGAATAGCCACACAGGTAGGCGCTATACGATCCCGTATGCGGATTCGACGAATCCACGATCTCGTATCCACCCGTCGAAGACTCTACCCACGGAGACGATCCACTTTCAAAACCAGCGTTCGAGAGCAGTTGTGTGGTGGTACCACCACCGCCGCCGCCGCCGCCACCGCCACCACTGGTGCCAGCCAGGTCGCGCGCAAAATTCCACACATCAGGCGAACCAATACCCGAGGCCAGATCATAGCCAGAGGTCGCATTATAATACAGGTTATTACCTGAAGTGATATCGTGATACGCGCTATAGGTCTGCGTGGTGTTGTACAACTTGTACAGGTCCGCACTGGCCGATCCTAGTGTGGCTTTGCTCAGTCCAGCAAGATACTGGTTGGTATCCGCCGCGCTTGCCGCCCACAGTGGAGTCGCCGCACTGGTGCCTCCAACCTCCGTCCAACCACCACTACAACCGGCGGCTGTCACTGTGCAATAGATCGAGTATCCAGTATTTGGATCGGCATCAGCCGAAACGTCAGGCACTTCACGCTTCGCGTTTGTTAGATTCGTGCCAGTCTGATAGCTTGGTCGTGCGAACTGTGTGCTCACACCACCACCACCGCCCGCGCCCTCCGGGCTCTCACTGGTATCGGATGCATCACCCCACACCGACTCACTCTGATAGGTGCCGCCACTTCCAACATTCAATGTGGTACCACCAACACCGACGACATTCGGATCATCGGCGGGCGAATCTACAGCCAGGCTAGTCGTGCCACAATCATATGCGCCTGAATCACCAGCTGCGGCGAAGATCGCCTGTCCTTGTGCCGCGGCTTGCTTGAAGATGTTGTCCAGTGTATTCAACTCGGACGAGCCCGAATCAGCCTCACACTCTCCCCAACTGGTGCTCGTGACTTTCGCCGTGTCGTCTGTAACAATCTTGTTATAGGTATCGTTCACGCCACTGGTGCTATTGGGACCGATATAAATTTTTTGTGTGGCACCAGGAGCGATTGCTGAAACAACCTCCATATCCAACTCGACTTCGATCGCGCCCGCACCTGCAGTATTGCTTGTGCCATCCACGTACACGTTCGAATATTTGGCCGAGCCAAGACTGTAGTTGCTCAGATATGCGTTAATATCCGAGGGCGTATAGCCATCCAACTCGAATAGAGCAACCGTCTGTCCACTTCCATTGTCCCCGTTGCTGATCAACGAGTTGATGTCATACGCGGTACGCAGTTCAGTTGGCGTATAACCGCCTCCAGGACCTGTATGCGGCATGCTGCGTTGTGCCTGGCTGTGATGCTTGTATTGCGCAACGTTGTCCAGGCCCGCAATGGTCGAAATTACATTGTTCAACGATGCAGGTACTGTGGGATCGCTGGTCGGGCTATACACTGTTCGTCCATGCAGAGCATAGTCTGCGATGCTCACATGAAAGGCTTTCTCCGCCTGCGCAACCGTTCCTGTCGCGTTCACCAGTAGATGATTCGACGCGACGGATGTCACATTCAACCCTTGTCCCCGCAGGTAAGCAGTGACACTATTAATGGTCGTCTGGCTCGGCGCGAATGCTTGCGCGAACTGTTGCGGTGTTAAATACTGATGATAGGAAGCAGAATGTGGATCGTTCTGCGCCGCAATCAACGCGTTCAATGCATTAACATTGTGCAAATTGAGACCAATCGACAGGTTAAGCTGTTGAGCGGTCGATGTGGCATGCATAGGTTTCAACGCTTTAATGGCAGGCGCGACTTGACCAGGCACCGTCTGCTGACTTGCTGCATCATTGCTATTAGCAGCAAAAGCGGCAGAACTGTGACCAAGTATGATCCCCGCTACCATTACTCCCACGGCCAGGCAAGCAGCCATGGCAAGCAAAAATTGCCTTTTCTGATGCACAGTTTCTTTCAAATTGACCTCCAGGAAAAGATCATAGGCACATCATGGAAATTCTACAAATACAAAATACGAAGTACAGCATAATGCATACTTTTCTCTACATGCATGCCTTCAACTTTGGCAAAGACGCATGTGGCAATCAGCGCACGTGTAGAGAAAACAATTTCGTCCTCTGAAAGCAGTATCAAGCGTGATAGCGCGTTCAGTGTCTTAAGTATACAGAGAGGTGCTTTTCCCTCACTTCATTGAAAATTTTATGTCTTCTTCATAACTATAAAAACTGGAATTTCATCGATTTTCGTGGACTAAACAAATATGTTCTCTAACAAAACCTCTTGCTTTCAGCGGTTCAATGGCCTTCAGAAGCCACTTCAGAGCATTTCTCCGATAAATGAACAAAAGTACTAGATAGCACCACCCGTACTACTCTCATCAACACACATCACCCTTCCCTGACTTGTTCCTTCCTCCGCACCTTTATTTTTGTCCTTTGTAAAAAAGACAAAAAACTGTTAAATCTTAGAGAAGACAAAAAAATGCCCATCTCGCTAATGAAATGGACAGATCAGCCAACGATAGGGCATACTACATACAAGCACTCTTTTCTTCCGCTCCCCTACCACCCAAAGAAGGTGAAGATCTTATGGAGAAGAATATATCGGCAGATATCGAACGCGCACAACTGTTGGCACAAATACGCCAGAGCACCCATGATTCTGGCTATTTTCGCCTCCTCGATATGCATATTGAGAATGCGCTGGACGGGGTTGGCGCGGCCAGTATCCAGGTCGATGCCCGCTTAATGCATGCCCAAAATATCGTGCATGGTGGCTTGATCTTCACACTGGCCGACACCGCTATGTCGATGGCCCTGCTCTCTACCCTTCCACCACATACTCTCTTCAGCACCATCGAGGCAAAAATTAACTACTTCCTGCCCGTACGCACCGGCGAGCTTATGGCGGAAGCTACAATCATCCATCGTGGTCGCACAATCGCCGTTCTCGAAGCTACCGTGTATAATACGAACGGCGATCAACGCGTCACGATCGCGAAGACACTTGGCACCTTCAATATACAACCACTCAAAACGTCCTAGTCCTCTAGTTTTTGCATGATTGTTCCATCACCATCCAGCGTGAATACAACACGTTCACAGATGTTCGTACAATGATCACCGATACGCTCGATATTGTGCGCTATCCATAGCCAGTACGTCATTCTTTGCATAATTAAATCGTCCTGCTGAAGCGCGGGGATTGCATGAATCGCATTCAACATGGTCATTAAATCGTTTTGTACCATGTGATAACGCACGTCAATCACATCGTCTTCCTGCCATAGCGCGCGCGCCTCCTGCGAACTCCCTCGCTCGAAAACTCGCATGGTTTCTTCCAATACCCGGCATCCCTCACGACCTAAGTCCAACAATCCAGTAATGATTGTACGTTCATTGACTGTATGATTGGGAATTCCTAGTTGCTTCTCATTATCCTGCTTGCCCGCGTCTACCTGGAAGCGGCTAATCCCTCCCGCTCGCAAAGGAGCCATACGCACCAATAATTTGGCAATCCCTACCGCGTTATCCCCTATACGTTCAAGGCCAGAAACAATCGCGGGCACAGACGACAGAAAACGCAGATCATAACCCGCCAGGGGTTGTTGCAAAATCAACGCTCGAAATGCCTGCCGCTCTACCTCCGTCCGCAAGTCATCGATTCTACGATCCGAGGCAATAATACTATTACATAGCTCCTGATCATCCGTCTCAAGCGCTCGTAAACTCTCTTCCAGGGCTGTTTTCGCATACTTGCCCAAACATGCGATCTTCGTCTTAATATCCTGTAACTGGCCGTCTAATACTGTTCTTGCCACTGCTCGCCCTTCCCTGTTGTTAGAAAGAAAATCTGCTTTAGCACCGTTTCAACGAAAACTTCTGTGGCTTTTATCTTTTTCGTCTTTACTACTATTTACAAGACAATTTCTTAGCAGCACTATATCATTTTTTCGAGAAATGATATAGTAGTTGTGTCAAATACACGTATAAACAGACGCTAATAACTTTCAACTACACGAAAAAAAGCCAAAAAGGCGGCAAATTCGTATTCATGAGCACAAAAGCTTTTCGTGGCGAGGTGCGCGCACCTGACTTCCCCGCCAACCTGGATTGGATCAATAGCGATCGTCCCATCCACCCCGAAGCGTGAAAATAGTAGGGGCACGATTCATCGGCCAGAACAATTCATTGTCTGGTCTCCCCTTTACTCTACAAACACAATCCATTAACATCGTCATATTAACATAAGCTACACAGAGAAAAGCGTTCCCTGCACCTCCTGATTTTTGCTCCCAGCCTTGTCTCTCCTTTTCTGGAGATCTTTTAAAACTTCATCCTCTGCCTTTTCCTCCGTCCTCCCCTCCGGCTGAAACAAAAACATACTTTCAGGATCATGTCTTTTATACCGATCTAACGCCTTCTCGCGACTGAGTACCGCGTAACAATATACACAGCCATGCGGGCAGGTATCATACTCCCCAATATCTCTCGACGTGAAACAGCCACACTCCTTGCGATTCCCCTTCTCTTTAATTTCATTGAATTCATACCCGGCAACCTTTTCCAAACACTCCTTATCTACGCACTTTGCCTCCTCAATCAACCCAGGCACCAAAAATTTTTTCTGCGAGCACATCTTCAACTGCATTCCGTAACTCTTCGCAATCGCAGCCACTTCTCGCAACAAACCTTTTAACTCTTCATCCTCAATATCTTCCGAATGTCTCCATCCAAAGTCCGCATTTTTGCTCGCCTGATCTATATTCCGTTTCGTCTTCCGATAGGTCTGCGCGAACGAAACCACCACCTCATCCGTCGCTCCCGCCAAACCTTTCGCCAATTGCTCAAAATTCTTCCGGTGCCACTCAAAATCCGTCTTTGTAGAAATTAGAATAGGATCATAACGCCATACCACCGTTTCTTTTCCATAGGTGTCCGCCACCTTTCGCAAATATCCCACCGTCTTCTCAGCATTCACTACCCGTGCCTCCAATTCGCGTGGATAGCCCGTAATCGTATGCTGCACCACGAATGGATAGCCTCTATCCTTCACTTCTGCCAGTGATCCTAAAAATGGCCCTATATTCTTGGTCCAGAACACAATGCCATCTACCGCCTCGCGACTCAGATCTACCCCGTATATCTGTCTCCCATACGGATTCACCATGCCACAAAAGCCCGCCCGCAGCCGCTTCATAAACCACTCGCCGTAGAATGTCGGGATATCCGTTTTATAACTGGCTGAAATGATCATATTGAGTGCTCCTTTTACGACAAATACGATATGCTACTTTTGCTGTCTATCTTTTAATTTTTCCTTCCCCCTCTCCACCTCCATGCGGTACAATAAGAACAACAACACCATTCTCACGTTACATTGGAAAAGTGGTACGAAGGAGTATTTAGCATGACCACCGTCTTTGATGCCGTGCTTGAGCGCGCGCACAGACCTTTTATAAATGAGCCCCTCACCGATTTTACCTCACAAGAAAACCAGCAGGCGCAACGCGAAGCCATCGAACAGGTTCGCGGCGAGTTGGGACAAACCTATCCCTTGATTATCGGGGACCAGAAAATTTTCGGCGAGAAAACCTTTGCCTCCCTCAATCCCACTCAGCCCGATGAGGTCGTCGGCTACTTTACCGCCGCGACTGTCGAGCAAACCGAAGCGGCCATTCGCGTGGCCGCTGAGACCTTCGAAGACTGGAAACGCGTACCCGCGCAAGAGCGCGCGGGCTATCTCTTCACCGCTGCCGACCTGATGCGTAGGCGCAAATTCACGATCAACGCCTGGATGATGTTCGAGACTGGTAAAAGCTGGGTCGAGGCCGACGCTGATACCGCCGAAGCCATCGACTTCCTGGAGTATTATGCCCGCGAGGTCCTGCGTTTCGCCGAAGAACAACCCATCGTGCAGGTGCCCGGCGAGCACAATCAGCTTGTCTACATTCCGCTCGGCGTGGCCGCCGTCATCCCGCCCTGGAACTTCCCATGCGCGATCATGACCGGCATGACCAGTGCATCTTTCGTCGCGGGCAATACAGCCATCCTTAAACCCGCCAGTACCGCTCCGGCGATCGCCTACCAGTTCATGCAAATTCTTGAAGATGTCGGCCTGCCCTACGGCGTGGTCAGCTTCCTCACTGGCTCGGGCGCGGTCATCGGCGATACCTTGATCGATAGCCCTCAAGTGCGTCTCATCGCCTTCACTGGTTCACGCGAGGTCGGCATCCGCATCTACGAACGCGC
Organism: uncultured Dictyobacter sp.; assembly: GCA_964657925.1. Taxonomy (GTDB): domain Bacteria; phylum Chloroflexota; class Ktedonobacteria; order Ktedonobacterales; family Ktedonobacteraceae; genus Dictyobacter. The sequence continues at coordinate 23,271 of CAZZWK010000017.1, read as the reverse complement.
CTCCAAGACTCCTAAAGGCCAGCTCTGGCTCAAACGCAGCATCCTGGAAATGGGAGGCAAAGACGCGGTAGTGGTCGATGAGACCGCCGATGTCGAAGCCGCCGCCAACGCGATCGTTACCTCCGCCTTCGGCTTCCAGGGCCAGAAATGTTCCGCGGGCTCGCGCGCGATCATTGTGCAGGATGTTTATGACGAGGTTCTGTTCAAAGTGGTCGAGAAAACGAAAAATTTGACCATCGGTGATATCACACAACCAGAAAATACCATCGGACCCGTGATCGATGAGAACGCAATGCATAAAATCCTTGAATACATCGAGATTGGCAAGAGCGAAGGCCACCTGCTACTCGGTGGCACGCACGAAGGACCTGGCTACTTTATCACACCCACAATTATCGCGGATGTAGACCCACAGGCCCGCATCGCGCAAGAGGAGATTTTCGGACCTGTGCTCGCGGTGATCAAAGCGCAGAATTTCGATAACGCGCTCGCGATCGCCAATGGCACGGAATATGGCCTTACTGGCGCGCTCTTCAGCAAAGACGAGCAACGGATCAACCAGGCGAAAGAAGAGTATCACGTCGGCAATCTCTACATCAATCGCAAATGTACCGGTGCGCTGGTGGGTGTGCAACCCTTCGGCGGCTTCAATATGTCCGGTACCGATTCTAAGGCAGGTGGACGCGATTATCTGCTCCTGTTCACCCAGGCGAAATCGATCGCGGTGAGGCAGTAACGTGAAGGAGCGACACTTGGTGAGGCTCAAAAGACTCAATCCCAATCTCTGGCATATCTCGCTGCCATTTCTAAACGAGGATGACATCGTCGGCGCGTATCTCCTATCAGGGAAAGATGAGCTCGCGCTCATCGATCCTGGTCCCGAAAAGTCGGCTGATGAATTGCTGGCAGGCATTCGAGAGGCCGGTTTCCAACCCCAGGACATCACGCACATCCTGGTCACCCATATCCACCTGGATCACTCCGGCGCGGTTGGCACGATTATTCGTCAGATGCCTCAGGCGCAGGTCTATGTGCATAGCATAGGTGCCCCACATATGATCGATACCAGCAAACTTGTCGCCAGCGCCTCGCGCGTGTATGGCGATCAGATGGAGACGCTGTGGGGCAAGGTCGAATCGGTACCGCAGGATCATGTTCACGCGATCGAGGGCGGCGATGTGCTCAATGTGGCCGACCGCCGCTTTGAAGTACACTACACCCCCGGTCATGCTATCCATCACGTAGTCTTCTTCGACGTACATTCCGGCGAACTGTTCTCCGGCGATGTCGCAGGCATTCATCTGGAGGGTGTTGACTATGTGCGCCCTCCAACACCACCGCCCGACGTTGACCTTGAAGCCTGGTCCAGTTCGATCGACCTGCTCAAAAAGCTGCGACCCGATCTGCTCTACCTGGCTCACTACGGAGCCGCGAAAAACCCTACTCCTCTGCTGGAATCCTTGCGCGCCAACCTGCTCACCTGGGGCGATATCGTGCTCAGAGCCATGCGTGAAAACAAAAGCAACGAGGAAATTGCCGCAATCCTGCAAGCCCAGACCGAGCCAGAGTTGCAACGCAAAGCCAAAGGCAATCAGCAAACACTCAAACTCTACGACATCACCAGCAGCTACCAGATGACGACAGAGGGAATTGTGCGCTACTGGCGCAAACATCATCCCGAACGCCTCTAATCTCACAAACAATGGGTGGAGTGAACGATTTTTCTCGCTCCACCCATTGTGCTTGGTCAAACATTGCGCTCTCCAAATCAACTCTTCCTCACAGCCAACTCTCCCTCCACATACCGCTGTAGATATATCGTTACCTGTTGCATATGTCCCGCATCCTGGTACAATTTGCTCAACATCAATGCACCCTCCAAAGCGGCAATCAACACACCCGCTACCTCCTTCGCCTCAATCCCCTCCCGTATCTCCCCTCGCTCAATCCCCTTTTTGACTATACGATAAATTGTGTCGAACCATTGGTCCATTGCCGCCTTCGCTCGCTCTCGCAATAGAGGATAGGCATCATCCGCCTCGATGGAGCTATTCATTACAGGACAACCGCCCGCAACTGGGGGATCATCCACATTCTGTGCGAAAAACTCGATAATAGCATACAAACGCTCTACTGCATGCCTCTTCTCCTGCAACATGGATCGCATACGGTGCTGCACCTGCGCAAACGCGTAATCGAATGCGGCCAGCATCAGTTCTTCCTTGCTGCGAAAATGTTTGTAAATGCCGCCCTTCTCCAAGCCGGTCGCTGTCATGACATCCGCGATTGAAGAGCCCGCGTACCCCCACTGATTGAACAGTGGGGCCGCGCGCGCCAGTATCATCTCCCTCGTCTGCTCTCCCTTCGTCGCACTCATTTTAGTTCCCTCTTTACGCCTTTCACATTTTCTATCCCTGCAACACCATACAAGTCGATGTCGCATGCGCGTATAATTTACCTGCCTCGTCCGTTATGCGTGCCTCCGTCAGCATCGTACGCTTCCCTTTATATACAATCGTCCCCTCGGCAAACAACGTTCCGACCCGATCCGTTACGGCACGCAAAAAATTGACTTTCAACTCCAGCGTCGTATATCCTACTCCCACAGGCAGATTCGCCTGCACCACGCAGCCCATGGCCGAATCCAACAAGGTCGAAAGCGCACCACCATGTACTGTTCCCAATGGATTGTACAGGTATTCCGCGGGCTCGATCGTGAAAATAACGCTATCCTCCTCCGCCTTAATAATGTTCATCCCCATCAGATTCGCGATCGGTGGTGGTGCGATCTTACCATCTCTGATCGCGCGCAATGCCTCCAATCCGCTCATGCGTCTCGCCGCCTCGACCGCTACCATCGGATCTTCCCAGCGCACCACGCGCTCTCGCATAGTGCTCTCCTGCTGCTGACTCATACCATCTCCTCGCTTTTATTATACTAAAATAAGAGACCGATCGGTCTCTTATTTTAGTATATCCGCACCAACTTCTACCGTCAAGCGTTATCCTGCGACCGCGACGGTCATAAAATTCGCATCGGTAACGATTGTGCTATCCCAAAAAACACTTCTATTTATCGCATCTATCTAAGCACTTTTCCCTAGTGTTTTAAGAAAATTTGCCTGAAACGACTTTGCCTCTTCACGCCATTAATAAATAGATTTAGGTTACAATCAATACTTGGTTAAACGAATATCAATAGTCATCTCATTTTAGTACTATACTGTTTTGAACCATATACTGGCTTTTCTACCAATTTGATAAAAAAATAACCCCAAGCAATGCTTGGGGAAGAGGCCTTTAAACGCAGTTAACTCTCTAAAATATACCATGTTCCTAGTGCATCTGCTTCCTAGCACCTTCCGGCCAAGGTCGTTGCATAGAAAACAATAAAAAAACGGAAAGAATGACATATTTCCTTACAATTGTTAACCAAACGTTGTCCTAATACTAAGTATGTTTATTTATCATGATTATGTCAAGCCCTTTTCCCAGCCAATAATTCAATAGGAAAATTGATAGAATAAATTGCCAATAAAATAGTTCCCTACTTGCTCTCCTTTATACTGCGGCCTTTTTACGAGGTAGTACTTTTAGCCGCATGTTTCCTTTCCAAAACGCCTTATCTTTATACGCTTTTTGATTTATAGTACTTCTTATATATGAAATTTCTATCACTTCAAAAGGCTTTATAAAAGGAAAACAAAAGATCGGTAGAAGACAACTTTTTCTTTCTATCTACCTCTTTTTGGATCATATGTTCCCTCCGAAAAGGCTCTAGGACCCATTTTTTATGACCTGCGTTTTAGCTCGCTTTCATTTGTCTTATACCAAAATCTTTCATCCAAGCCATTCTCCTTTATCTCTCCCTACGCTATTCCTCCTCTAAGCATTGAAATCTTGGGTAAACAGCCTATAATTTGCTCATTGGAGTAGTCCAAACCATGTTCCTAGTGCAGTTGTTGCCGACCGGCCATCAGCAACAACACCGGTATACGGATGGTCTTTCTCCTTTAACACTAATCCTCAAAGGGAGAAATAGAAATATGAATGACAATGTCGGAGTATACCAGCTTTGTATGCTGATCTTCAACGTCGTTCCCACTATGATCATGGCTGCATCTCTTGTACTTCAATGGCATGACAGGAGACATCATGAATAATAGTATCAGCGAGAACGTCTTTTCAGCAAACCAACCACCATGCCTTTGTTCCCAATGGGAATATATCCTTCGTAGTGCAAAATTTTCGTCTCATCAGAAAATAGTGATGATGATCTTAGAACTGCTTTCCTGGACACGACAACAGAGAACGATCGAGGTCAGCGAAAAAGATCTGCGTTTCTTTGAACGATCTGGTCTTAAAAGAATAACCGTCTATCGCCATCCGACAGAACTACAAGAACTCGGCGTGATCCAAAAGAGGTCTATAACCTCATCCAACCCGAACGATGGACGAAAAGAGTCTATTCTCGTTACATTGATAGACACCTATCAACAAAAATAACAAGGAGTGTAAAGTCTAAAAATCGATGAGATCTGTAGGACAAAATGGAATTTGCTCTATGGATCTCAAAAATTCATGCTATAAACCTTGTCTCATCAGGCTCAAATAGCAATAAAACATCAAAAGAGAGGAAAACACCGGAGAAAATACGGAGCAACACCAGCATAATAATCTAATGCAACGTCACTAGCAAACCAACACAAATACCTAAAATGCCGCCAGCAATCACCTGAATTGGCGTGTGCCCGATCAGTTCGCGCAGGCGTTCTTGCGCGATGGGCGTTCCTTGAAATGCTTCATCGATGATCTGGTTAAGAATACGCGCCTGCACGCTTACCGCGCGCCGCACGCCCGCCGCATCATACATCACAATCGCAGCCAGCACGAATGCAATGGCGAAAGCAGCCGAACCCAGACCTATCTCATGACCGGTCGCGGTCGCCAGGCCCGATACCAGCGCCGAGTGAGAACTCGGCATACCACCCGAAGAAACCAATCGACCCAGACGCAGCTTTCGCTGACTCAACAATTCCAGCAAGGTTTTCAATACTTGCGCGATCAACCACGCTGCTATCGCCGCGATCAATACGCGGTTATCGAAAAGTCCACTGTTGTTCATGTTATAAATCACTCTTCCGCGCTACAAAAAAAAGAGATGAGACCTCCTTGTCTTCGTTCTGGTTCATCCATTCAAATCGGCATCCAGCGGAGAGACAACTAATATTTCGTCATCATCCACCTGTAGTTGCTGCACCGATAGCTCCGCTTTTTGCAACAATTCGCTACAATGTTGCGCCAGCTGCATCCCCTCTTGATAGTGCTGCAACGCCAGTTCCAACGGCATTTTTCCATCCTGCAACGCTGTGATCGCACTCTCCAGACGCTCGAACGCATCCTCGAAAGATAATGTTTCCATATTTTCCTGCTCGCTCATAATGCCGAACGTACCTCCACTGGAATCTGCCCATCCTGCACCTGGACGGTCAACATCTCACCTGCCTGCACTTGCTGCACACTTGTTACTATTTTCTGATCCGCCTCTTTGCGCACGACTGCGTAACCACGCGCGATCGTCAACAACGGACTCAACGAATGCAGTTGCAAAGCCAATCCACGCAAGCGCTCGCCGCGCAAAGATAAGAGATGTCGCATGTGTGTCTGCAAACGCTCTACGCTCTCGTCCAACTGCTGTCCCTTGCGCACGACCATATGCTGCGGACTCACTCGCTGCAACTCCCGCACTGACGCTGTGACATCCTCCGCCAGATCGTCCAGACGCTCGCGTATCAATTCCGTCAGTTGTTCTTGCTTCTCAAGAATCTCTTCTTGCCATGCTGTTATATCCGGCACTGCCACAGTGGCGGCAGCGGTAGGCGTCGAAGCGCGATAGTCCGCGACAAAATCGGCGATGGTGAAGTCGGTCTCGTGTCCCACACCACTGATCACCGGAATACGCGAGCGTGCGATCGCTCTCGCCACCACCTCTTCGTTAAACGCCCATAGTTCCTCGATTGATCCACCCCCACGCCCCAACAGGATTACCTCAGCCTCACCGTGCTCATTGAGTAGGTCCAACGCGTCAGCGATAGCAGCCGGAGCTTCCGCACCCTGTACAAGCGATGGCGCGATCAGTACACGAGCCAGCGGATAGCGGTTACGCAATACGCGCAACATATCACGCAATGCAGCCGCCTGCAACGAGGTTACAATGCCGATCACGGCAGGTTGCGCGGGTAGTGGTCGTTTGCGCTCATTATCGAACAACCCTTCGGCCTCCAACTGCATCTTGAGTTGCTCGAAACGCTGGAATAACGCGCCCTCACCAACCTGCATCACCTCGTCAACATAGAGCTGCAACTTACCATCGCGCTCATAAAAAGAGACCCGTCCATTGACAGCCAGCGCCATGCCATCGCGCAAGGTCGGGGCAGCCGTACGCAAACGAGCCGATTTGAAAAAGACGCAGTACAACTGCGCCTCGCCTTCCTTCAGGGTAAAATAGCAATGACCGGATGGGTATGTCTTACAGTTGGATACCTCCCCACGCACCCACACGTTTTGCAGGATATCGTTGGTCTCTAAAATCTCTTTCAAGTACAGACCCAGCACGGAGACACTGATCGTCGTTGGTACCCCGAAGATATCCCGAGCATACATACGCGGCTATGCCTCCTCCGCCGTGTCCACCAACAATAACGGTTGACCGTACTCGACCGCCTGCCCATCCTGCACCTGAATCTCTACAACCCGCCCCGCGATCGTCGACTCTACTTCGTTCAGCACGTTCAACGATTGAATCGTACCCACACGCTGCCCAACTTTGATTTGATCACCTACCGCGATCAGGGCCTTCCCCTTCGGCTTGGCCCAGGTATGAAAAATACCCACTAATGGGGAAGGCACAACAGCTCGCTCGTCCACCGGTGGAACCGCACTCTGATTCGTCTCAAGAGTGGAAATGACCTGATATTCTGGCGAAACGGAGCTTTCCTGTACTGTTACTGTCTTTTTGCGCAAAACAAGATGCATTCCTATCTGCGCACGCTTGACCTCAATCTCGGAAACACTGCTCTCGTCGAGCAGATGGACCAGTTGTTGCAACTGCGTTACATTCAACCGCTCTAAAGCATCGAACTCCTCGTAGGCGGAATCTGCTTCACGACCATGATTACCATTCATTCCACTGCTCCAAAAACTTTTTTATGTATGTGCTCGCTACACCCGCTCGACGTACGCGCCGGTCGATGTATTGATACGGATATTCTCACCCGTGGTGATGAACAGAGGCACCTGCACAACCAGGCCAGTCTCCATGGTGGCAGGCTTGGTTCCACCGGTCGCGGTATCGCCCTTGAAACCTGGCTCGGTATAGGTCACGTGCAACACCACCTTTTCAGGCAATTCCACCGAAAGTGGCTCACCATCCAGGCTAACAATATCCAACTCGATATTGTCAATCAAGTAATCCTTCGCGCTTCCCAACTGCGTCTCGGTCAATACCACATCATCGTAGCTACTCGTATCCATGAAATGATACTGGTCCCCGTCCTGGTACTGATAGGTCACAGTAGCACGATCGAGGTAGAGGCGCTTGAACTTATCGCCCGCGTCGCAGGTTCGATCGAAGATCGCGCCTGTACGCAAGTTGCGCACTTTCATACGCACGATCGCCCCACCACGACCAATCTTTACATGCTGCCACTCTATCAAACTACACGGCTGACCCTCGAACTCGAACGTCAAACCTCTTTTTAAATCACCGGTCGAAATCATTCCAGACTCTCTCCTTTATCGCTGAAGCACCAGCTCGGTTGGCGACTGCGTCAGCACCTCAACACCATCTTCTTTAATCAACACACAATCTTCAATGCGTGTGCCCGTCCAACCAGGAATATACACGCCAGGCTCAACCGTGACAACACTTCCTACGGGCAGCTTCACTTCCTCAGGCGTGCGCTGTGAGAGTCCAGGATTTTCATGTATCTGCAACCCTACACCATGACCGGTACTGTGAATGTAGTACTCGCCCAGGCCTGCCTCTGCCAGCACATCACGTGCGAGCGTATCAGCATCACGCCCAGAAATATTCGCGTGCAAACCCGCTTCACACGTCCTCATAGCCCTCAAAACTGTCTCATACACCTCGCGCATCCTCGCCTCCGCTGGCTCTCCCAGACAAATCGTGCGCGTCATATCGGCGCAATACCCTTTGTAGCGCGCGCCCATATCGATCGTGACCAGTTCCCCACGCCCAATCTTCCGCTCACCAGGGACAGCATGGGGCATCGATCCATTGGGACCCGAGGCGACGATAGTATCGAACGATGGCCCCTCCGCTCCCAATTCAACCATGGTGCGCGCGACCTCCCACGCTACCTCGCGCTCGCTCATCCCTGGTTGAATCCACGCGCAGATGTGCGCGAACGTCTCATCGGTAATCGCGATCGCGCGCCGCAGCAGAGCGATCTCATCTGGTCGCTTCAACAGCCGCAGATCCTCAAGCACCGTCTGCTCGTATGGTCGCAGCGTAAATATACCTTCGCCCTCTTTATTCAACTGCTCATACGTGTAATAACGTACGACCGTGGACTCGAAACCGATCGTTTTCCACCCATGTTGTTTCGCCAGTTCGGCGACCGTCGCCTCGTACTTGCGTCCCTCCGGTATGACCACCTCCCAATCGCTGGCCTCTCTGGTCGCTACCTCTTTATAGAGCGCGTTGGTCAAGAGAATTTGCTGCTCCGCACTCAGCAGCACTGAGCACGCTTCTTCGTCATCGTTCAGCCAGCCAGTCAAATAACTACAGTTCTGCGGCTGAGAAACATAGAAAGCATCCAGCCCTTGTTCCGCGATCCACGCACGGAATCGTTCTAAACTCTCTTGTGCCATCACTCTTTCCCTCTATTGCTCACGCACCAGTTCAAGCAGTGCCTCCAGTGCATACACATATCCACGCCATCCCAGACCCGTGATCTGCCCCTTACAAACGGGCGCGATCACCGAACGATGGCGAAACTCTTCGCGCGCGTATACATTACTGAGATGCACCTCGATCGTAGGCAACCGCGAGCCTGCGACCGCATCTCGTAATGCGATCGAATAATGGGTCAAACCACCCGGATTGATGATCATCCCCTGCGCCTCGCCCGCGTGCTGCTGGATAAAATCGATCAAAGCGCCCTCGTGATTCGACTGGAAACTCTCGATCTCGCTATCCAACGCCTTCGCCCGCTCGATCAACGCATCATGAATACGCGCTAGTGTCATCGTACCATAAATCTCAGGCTCGCGCGTCCCTAACGTGTTCAGGTTCGGCCCACTGACCACCAACAACTTCGTCATCGCTCCACGTCCCCTTCTCCAAAAAACGCGGTCACGACCTCGCTCACAATCTCGTCTGCCATAGGCGTAATTACCACTTCTCCGATACGTGTCGGCATGATCCAGCGAATCTTTTTACCCGCCACCTTCTTATCCAACTGCATCGCATCCAGAATTTGTTGAGCTCGCACAGTCCCTTTGTATGCCACCGGTAGTCCTAACGCTACTAGCAAACGATGCTGGCGCTCGACATCTTCCTGCGCGAACATCCCAGCCCTTTGTGCCATCGTCGCGGCCACCACCATCCCCAACGAGACCGCCTCACCATGTAACCACTGACCATAGCCCGCGACATTCTCTAGCGCGTGCCCGACCGTATGGCCGTAATTCAAAATGGCACGTCGCCCCTGCTCCTTCTCGTCACCCTCGATCACGCTCGCCTTCAAATCAATACTGCGCGCGACAATACGACACAATATCGCGATCGATACACCTGAGAATTCTCGCAAAGCATTTGCGTGCCGCTCCAGCAAAGCGAACAATTCAGCGTCGAGTATGATACCACACTTTACAATTTCTGCCCATCCCTCCGTGCGCGAACGCTCCGGCAGCGAGAACAGTACAGCGGGGTCCGCAAGCACCAGCAGGGGATGGTAGAACGCTCCAATCAAATTCTTGCCTCTTGGATGATTGATACCGGTCTTGCCACCAATCGAGGAATCGACTTGCGCCAGCAACGAGGTCGGCACCTGAATCAGTGGCACCCCACGCAGATACGTCGCGGCCACAAATCCCACCAGATCACCGACGACTCCTCCTCCCAGCGCAATAATCGCCTCGCGCCGCTCCGCGTGATGCTCCAACAACCAGTCGTACAAGGCATCTACTTGCTGCTGCGACTTACTGCCCTCGCCCGCGGGAATGCTGTACAGCAAAGGCTCAAAACCTGCCCTACGCAAACTCGCCAACGCGGTAGAGCCATGGATACGCTCGATATTCTCGTCAGTGACCAGGAAAATACGCGGCGGCAACTTCAACCGTTTTACATACTCACCCAGTTCCCGCAATCCCTGCCACGCTACAACTGCGTCATAGCCATTGCCAGCATGAATATGCCTGATAATAGGCGCAACCTCATCCACGTGTTCGACCATCTCAGTAGTCCTCACTATCGTTGCTATCTCCTCAGCTACCTGTTCTGCGCTATAATCATGGGTTGAACAGGTGAATTCCGCCTCTCGATACCATGGCTCGCGCACAAGCAGATGCTGTTGGAGCGTGGCAAGCGGATCAGGGCCGGCCAGCAGAGGACGCAATTCAGGGTTCGCTCCTATTGCCAGAGCACGCTGGTGCTGCTCTTGGAGCCGCCGCAAAGAATGTTCGGGCGCAACTTGCAGGAATATGCGCACACCACGTTCAGCCATGAGCACGCGGTTTTCTGCGCGCAACACGATACCACCACCGGTCACTATCACCGCGCCCTGATGCTGTTGCGCGACTCTGGCTAAGACATGCTGCTCACAATCTCGGAAATACGCCTCACCATGGCGTGCGAAAATAGTTGGGATGCTCTCACCGTATTCGGCTTCGATTAACGCGTCTATATCGAAGAGCGGACGCTCCAACCGTTGGGCAAGTAGACGTCCAACGGTACTCTTGCCGCTCCCCGATAGTCCAATCAAAAACACATGTCGCATGCTAGTATTGTACCACCGCCGTATCCACCCTCTCTATCTACTCCAGCTTAATATAATTCTTCGTTCCTGATCGGTGTGCTCAACGAACTGACCATGCTGAAGGTGGAAGTATCCACCAGCGAGACATGCTGCACCACCGATACGCCCTCGCGCATGAATCCCTGCACGCGGTTATCGTACACTTTGGAGACATGCCCGAATGTGAACACATACTGCTCCATCAATCCCGTCTTCCGGTTCAACACGAGGATACTGTCGCTCGCACAACTACTGCCACATGCGTCACGATCGGCAAAATCTCCTACCAAGATCTGCGAACTCTGGCTCCAACTCTTCACCAGATACTCGTGATCGATGGCTAGCGCATGATCGACGCTCATAAATGTACTCTGCGCCGCCTGTGGATCGTAGAGCATGATTCCTGGTGTCGTTTGCCCAAAGTGGCCGATGTAAGCGACTTCATTTTTCCCGATGTTGGAGAAAAGCTTGTCATGTATGATATTTAAGTGCTGATCGAAGGCCATGAGTTGCATTGCGCCAGCGATTGGATCGTACAACATCAGCTGCGCGTTGCCCAGACCGGCAAAATCGCCGCTGTAGACCATCCAGTTACCCGTCAGATTGTGCATCTCGTGGTAGGTATTGATCTGCATATCTTTGTTGAAGTCAATGACGCGCGCCTCTCCCATTGTGCGATCGTAGAGGAAAATGCCATCTTGATTTTTGCCCGCGAAACGCCCGACATACACTTCCCAATCGGCATGCCAGAGATAATACACCTGGCGATGCACGATGTTGAAGTTCTGGTCGAAGTCCATCAACATCACATTCGCCGTGCGTGTGGATGAGTCTCCATTTGCAGACTGGCCGCTATCACCTGGCGTCTCGGTTGGAGTGGTCTGGCCTGATACCGAGAAATCAACCTGTTTAACCGCGCTCGTCTCAGGCGTTGGGGTCACCGTTGGCGTCGTTGTAGCTGCTGGCGTTGCTGTCGGGGTCGGGGTTGGCACTACAGCAGGCGTTGCTGTCGGCACCACAGCGGGTGTCGGGGTTGGCACAACAGCAGGAGTCGGTGTCGACACTACGGTTGACGTTGGAGTTGGCGTCACGGTTGGTTCGGGAGTCGGCGTTGCCGTCGGCTTCGGGGTCGGGGTTGGTGTTACCGTTGGTTTAGGAGTCGGGGTGACGGTTGGTTTCGGCGTTGGCTTAGGTGTTGCTGTCGCCTTGGGAGTTGCTGTCGGTTTCGGCGTAGCTTTTGCTGTGGGCGTCGGGGTTGGGATGGTTACCGGAGTCGGCACAAGCGTCGGTACCGGTACAATAGGTCCTGTCACCGGCGCTGGAGATGTTGGCGTGGTCACCTCTGGTTCCGCGTAGCGTTTATAGAGGAACAAACCACTGCTCTTGCCATTGAATTGCCCGACCGAGATCTCCCAACCCGGACCTATATTCGGCAACACGACGTGCTTTTCTATCGTCAGATCTGACCCCAGGCGCAAGAACTGCATACCACCGGTCGTGGTGTCATATAACAAAATATCGGAGGCACGGCCACCCGAAAATTTTCCAATATGGATCTCCAACGACGAACCCCAGTGTCCTGCGGGCGTGACTGTATCTCCCAGCGTGACCAGTTGTGGGTTGCTCGTCGCCGATTTCTGCGCCGCTATCGCCGCGACACTCGGTGGCACCTTGTCTTTGAGCGGCACCTGACCCGCGTTGCTGGGATGCAGGTTGAGGATCTTGATATCGCCCGCCTGCCGATTGTACAGCAGAAGATCGCTCGTGCCCGAACCGGTAAAATCAGCATCGAATTCCTGGTCGCTAGATGCCGACGACACGCCTAGCGCGATATGATTCTTCGTCGTCGCATCCTCACCCGGTTGCGCACCGGTAACGTTCTGCTCTCCCAATACCAGTTGCGGGTCGCTATGTAACAGGCTATTGCCCTGCTGCACCGCCGCGACGGGGTCAGTAATAGTACTCAATCCCGGCAGTGCGGCGAATAATGTCGGGCTGATCGCACCAGGGAAATAAATAAACCGCAACTGACCATCCTGGTACTGCGCTTGATTGATCTCATTCGTATTGTAGCCATTCCCCGTATACATAAAATGGGGATCGCCATAGTTTTGATAGGTAACATTGAATGTATTGTTATCGCTACTGACCGAGGTTACAAACGCGACGTGTCCATCGGGTCCATATGCCCACACACCATCAGCGCGTGGAAATACCGCGATCGCGCCCACCTTTGGCGTCGTTCCCACAATCAGGCCGGAACGATAGGCATCCATCGCCCAATCGGCGGCATTACCCCAGTTCACCGGCAGATCATATCCAAGCAGGTGCCACTGCTCCCACGCCCACCACACACAGTTTCCGCCCACAGGATAAGGCCCAGGGCATTCGGCATACGGGTTACCATCCGAGGAATAGAAGGATTGGCGACACACATCACCCGTTATTTGTACCGTATGACTTTGCGCGGATGCGCTAGCGGGGGAAGAAAGAAACGGAGCGAACTCAATACTTGTCAGGGCCACAAGCAAAAATAACATCAGCAAGCGGGCGCTTATACGGCCATGTACATACCGAAATACGAAATGTGTACTGCGTAGCATCCATGATCGGGCTCCTAAAAGCATAAAAGCCACACCTTCCTAAAAGAGTGACAATAGTATGAAAGCATTCCATCGCTCCCACGATCTATTGTAGTATGCTGAAATAAGCGTAATCGTGCCACCTCTCTTGCATCTTTCATCAGTGAAATACGCTCCCGCTCCCTTTCCAGCCTCCTATTATCTGCTCAACCGCTCCAACGCATTGATGCTACAAACCACCCAAAAACATACCTCTTTGGCACATGTGCAAGTATAACATTATGTCGATGGAGAAGCAAGGTATAAAGCGCTACAACAAAACGTTTTCATTCAAACTCTCTTCTCGCTACAGGCCCATTCATCCCTAACAACGCGCATCGCTTTCTGACCCCAATCCCTCCTTCTTTTCCCCTATCTCAATGGGCTATTTTGATAAGCGGTACTCTTATGTAATGGTCACACTGGTCTCATCTAATATCACCTATCCGTCCGCGATTGTCTAGCTTTGTTGCCACGTACCTTCATCATATGGTTTTCTTCTTTTTCACTTGAATAGCCAAAATTGCCTATGTATCCCCTGGAAAAACGCCGTACAATATTGTATAGTTGATCATAGGATGCTTGTTATCGTTGTACATGTTTCGTGTAATGCCGATCTTTGTAATGCTTCTCTCGTGATCTACGAGACTATCTTCTTTTATTTTGGGTGCCACTTATGATCCTATTCCTGTGTCAAAGTTCATTGTGACCCTTCGACAGCGTCATACATATCGCGTGGGCACGATAAATCGGCCCCTACCGAAGAAGGGTTCATTGTGACCTCTGATGGCGTCATCCATGCCGCGTGGGCACGATAATACAGGTTAACAAAAGAGTCGAAGAGTGCGCGAAGGGGAACGGAAGACCACAAGGGTCTTCCCTACTATACACGCGTAGATATCGTTCTTCGATTATTTTGTCAATGTACATAATCGGCCCCTACCGAGGGGTTTTGTGAAACGATTTGTGACCGTATTTTGCTCGTTTTTGGGGGATAAAACAAAGATTTCTTGTTCGCTCTTTGTGCCACTTCATGCTTTTTTCCAGACAAGGTTGGGAGCGCATGATAGGGTATCTCTGCTGAACACGCCTTTCTCTCTTTCGCGTGCTTCCTACGCTCATATTTTACCGTCTTCCTTTTTGGTTCATGCTCGGGAGAATTCTTATGACACGTTTACCAGACGAACCGTCATCAGTATTTGCACATCGAAATAGACCGACAAAACACACTTCTTGGAGCTATGTTGGGCTCTTTTTTATTTGCTTGATCCTCTTCGAATTGCTCGGTGTCTGGCCTGCATCGCTTGTTCAGGCGCAAGCAGTGAAGTTGCCTGCCCCAGCACAAACGCACAACACAGCCAAAACCTTTCTCGCTCAATCCGCGAGCACCAAGGGCGGTTCCCATACGCCACTACTTCGTCCCAAAAATGATACTGGCGTTCCCCTGACCGCGAAAGCCAAAGCGGCTGCCGCTAAGCCGCTCCCGAGTGCAGAACCGGCTACGATGCGCAACCAGGCCTACACGCTCGACTCCTCCTTCTTGCTCAATCACGCAAGCGCACCAGCGACTTCGGCGAAGAGCACAGCGAGCAAGGTTGCACTCGCACTGACTCCGGCAACCATTCCTGCTGGCACAGCCCCGTTCACGTTCAGCAGTAGCGATGGACGGCTCTCGCTGAGCTTGCCGCGTGCCGCAGTCGATCTCACCCATGCCACCATCGATGGCAACACTGCGCCGGTTGGTACGCTCACGCTGCAAATCAGTCAGATCTCCGGCAACTCCAGCGCCGAGAGTAGTATTCTGGGTACCTATCGCCTGCTGGTGGTGGATAGCCAGGGACACGAGGTGCATGGTCTCGCCTTGCGCTCGCCCATGACCATCAGCTATCACTACACCCCACAAGAACTTGCAGGCCTGAATATCAACCCCAACGAGGTCATCCTGGCCTGGCCGCAGATGCTTGCCAATGCTGCAAAAGCCAAACAATCGGGCAAAGCTTATCAACAACGCATGACCAACAATGCCACCACACATACCGTAAGCACACAGGTGAGCACATTGGGCATGGGACCACTCACAGCAGGAGCCAGTCCTGAGATTCAGAGTCCACCGGCCCCGCATGTCGCCTCGGTGAGTGGCAACGCGGGACAACTGAGTTATGACTATCCTTTGAGCGTGGTGCCTGGCGTGGGCGGTTTCGCGCCCAAGCTCGACCTGACCTATTCGAGTGAGAGCACCAACGAACGCTACAGCCGCCGCGCCCCCGCTGGCGCTGAAGGTGATGGCTGGTCGCTCGGGCTTGGTTCGATCAGCGTGCAACAGTATCCCACCGGGAGCACCTCGGCGGGCACGTGGTACTTCCTCAATGGCGTCGATAACGTCAGCGATCGCCTCGTACCCTCCTCGACCTCGGGCAACACCACCTACTACGCCACCGAGCACCTCTCCTACCTGCGCATCTCCTTCGATGGCACCTGTTTCCACCTGTGGGATCGCAACGGCTACTACTACGGTAAGGTAGGCTTCCAGCGAGGTACAGAGATGCCCTTTTCTGAAAGCCCCCTTCCGAACCGGACGTGATACTTTCGCATCATCCGGCTCTCCAAGACGTTTCTCTTCTTCCTCCTTATCCATCGTGCTGTTCATGAATAGCTCGATGACAAGAAGCACAAACTACCAGTGTTTTTCTTCGTTTTTGTTTCATCACTACGGCCCAGTACGGCATTCCTCCTCCTTTTGCATATCGATCCACATCCGTGAGTTTACGGAGATGATGCACTTCACACTCCCCCTGTTTTTCACAGAGTTCGCAGCATCCTCGTCGTACGCGCTGAAGCAGTTCCTTGCGTGAATAGGCAAATGAGATCGGGAGCCGATCTACCACCACTGCGGTTTGCTTGCGTTGCAGTGCAATTCCACCGAAGCGAGCTATCCGTGGTGGTTTCCCGTTCGAACGTGGTTGGCTGGTTTGTAGGCACCTCCTCTTGCCTACGGATGTTTCTACCCAACTTCGGTACCGTCGTTCGATGGTTCGGGGACTGAGATGATATTTCTGGGCCAACGTCCTTGCCAGAGATTGTTGCATAGCCCAACGCACTCTATGAAGCCAGTGGAGATTCTCCGCCAGTTGATAGTATTGCACCAGACCACGATATTCACTCTGATAGGTCGTGATGATCACGAAATCATCACGCGATGCAAGCGACGGGCGTCCAGAGGGTTTTCCTCCCCGGCGATACTGGGCGCGTTTCTTTTCCACGACATCCACTGGAACACGAAGGCCAATCGAGCCACTCAAGGTTCGGTGCCCTTGCTTTGTTCGCGTCGTTGTCAGTCGATCCGAACTCCAGCGAGCCACGATATCATATCCCAGAAAACGAGCAGGTTGAGTCCTGGCGTGTGTGATCAAGGTCTTTTCTTGCGACCATTCCAGCTTGAGTTCCTCATGCAGAAAGGTCGTGAGCAGTCCCTTGATCTCTTCCGCTTCGGATTTTGGGCCTGCAAATCCCAGGAGGATATCATCGGCATAGCGCACATAGCGAAGCCGTCGATAGGACGGGTCGGTCGGGTCACCCCGGGGATGTTGCCGTCCCAGACGGGTCAGCACCTTCTCCTGTTGGTGGTCTCCCTTCCGTCGTGCAGCAAACGCTTGCCGATTGTAGTGAGCATAGACTGGATTGTTCCTTCTCCTGTCTCCCCGCGTAAAGCGAGGAAGGAGGGAGGTTTGGATGTAGCGGTCGAGCTGATCCAGATAGATATTTGCGAGCAGTGGCGAGATCACACCCCCTTGTGGGGTTCCACTGTAGGTGTTGTGAAAGCGCCATTCCTCCAGATATCCTGCCTGGAGCAAGTGCTTGAGCAAGCGAAGAAAACGGTTATCGTGGATGTTCTGAGCCAGAATGGTCAACAGGACCGAATGATCAATATGATCAAAACAGGCTTTGATATCTCCTTCGATAAACCATTTGGTACCCGTCCAGGCGTGTTGGATGTAGCTCAGTGCCGTGTGACACCCGCATCCTGGACGAAAACCGTGGGAGAACTCACTGAACTGTGGGTCGTAATATGCCTCAAGAAGGCTGCGGAGCACTTCTTGGAGCAGTTTGTCCGTCCATGTTGGTAACCCGAGCGCCCTCGTTTTCCCATTCTTTTTGGGAATGGAGGTTCGTCGAGCGGGTGCCCAGTGAAAACGCTCATGACGGATGAGATCAATGAGTTGCCAGATCTTCTGCATCGACATGGCATCCACGGTTT
Organism: uncultured Dictyobacter sp.; assembly: GCA_964657925.1. Taxonomy (GTDB): domain Bacteria; phylum Chloroflexota; class Ktedonobacteria; order Ktedonobacterales; family Ktedonobacteraceae; genus Dictyobacter. Next base: position 5,353 of record CAZZWK010000017.1, on the reverse strand, counting down.
CTACGGTTGCACCTTCGGTCATTGCTCCGGGATGGGAGTAAAGGCGAGCATAGGCTCGCAGGTACAGTTCTGGGTTGTAGAGCTGCCGATAGAGGTCATCGACCGGAAGCCCTCGTTTGCCTCGATCTTGAAGCATACCAAGAACAGTTTCGGGGGATCGCATCTCTCATGCTCCTCTCTGTATGATGGTATGGAACGTCTCTGTCCCCCTTCCCCATGTGCTGGGCTTTCCCCAGCGCTGAGTACTATGGGGACTCCGTCGCCCTAGATCTCACGATCCGTAGGCGATCCCGCATTCCATTGGTCAGATACGTCCGAGCACACGGTAGGTCGTCCACATATTCCCTTGAATTGCCTCGCTGGCAATCGGTTCTCTGGCGAAAGGTAGTGGGAACCAAACTCTCATTCTCACTACCAGAGAGCGGTGAAGTCAGATGTTGTCTCACCGGGAGTACACATGCTCCTCCTGAGAATTAGACTTTAAGCAATCAGCTTTGACCATGGTGTGCGGATTTTGCACTGCGAACCCCTAAACATCTTCAGGGAACCAATGCTTTCCATACATGCTCTTGTCCCCTTTGTCTTTCAACTCCAGGTAAGTATGGTAATCCAAGAACCTCCTTTCGAGTTCTTCCCGGCTGTACCGGGGATACCTGACCGCGTTCTGCGGCGCACAATTCGGCTGCACGAACGATTCTAAACAATACACCGTCATATCGGGTACCAAGACGGTCTATGAGTATGATGTCAGCAAGATTTACGCCCCTTATGAAGCGACCAACACCGTCAAGGTGATGTTCATCTCTTACGAACAGGATATCTATCCCTCAGGGGGCACCGTGCGCGACGCAGTGATGCGCCAGATCCAGTATGGCTTCGTCCCCTCGCTGAGCGCCACCTCCATCACCGGCACCGGCAGCATTCTGGCGGGGACCGTCGACTTCAGCTATTTGGCCCCTTTCAACGATGGGAGTTTTGCCCAGCAATATCCTGGCAACTACTACAGTAGTTGCGTCGGAAGTCCTCCACCAGATGCTGGACAGAATTTCTCGCCCAACAATCTGCGGTGTGATGATCCAGTGAACTACAGCGGAGGTCCTGCTGAACCCGATGTGATGAGCACCTTCTCGCTCTCTAAGGTGAGCAGCTACGTGGGCAGTGATAGCAGTAACACCCATCTGGCTTATAGCTATGCATTCACTTATACCGACTCTTCCTTTGTGGATTGCAATGATCCCTACAGCCAGGTCAACGAGTTTTGCGCCAATGAGCACCTGCTCGACAGTGTCGTGCCCACGGTGTATCAAAACGGGACCGGACACGTCCGCCAGGGCCTGCAACTCGGCTATACCGCAGCTAATAGCGTCAACGACTTCTATATCGATCCCTCGCAAAAAGCGGCCAACGGGGTGGCCCAGTACAGCGGGCAAACCTACTGGCAGTTTCTGGATCAGTACCGTGACCTGGACAGCGGACAGGGAGAAAACATCACCTATACCACCGCCATGGGCAATACCAACGGCACTCCCGTAGTCACCGATGGCAACGGCAATGTGCTCGACGACCGCCTCGACCCCTTCTACTGCACCCGCGAGGCCAACAATCCCAATACCAGCTTACGCTGTACCGGCAAGTATGGCAATGCGCAGGACTACTCCTGGAGCTTCCAGGCGGTCTCGCAGATCCAGGCGCTGGGCAAGGACAGCAGCAGTAGCAGCCTGAGCCTTGCGACCACCACTTACAACTACGACCTCGCGCAGATCACTAGTCCACCCAAGAGTACCAACTGCAACCCCATCACGCTCTCAGGCTACCCACAGGAGAGTTCGTGCACCGGCGACAATTGGTCCCCAGGCTACAATGGCGTGAAAAACCAGCAGGACGCGGACTGGGCCGACTACTATCACGCCGAGTTCCGTGGCTTCGCCGCCGTCTACACCACCAGCGCGGCAGGCGATCTCACGGTGGATCACTACTTCAGTACCGAGGGTTGGAACACGCCGCAATCCGATGGGGCCAACTACAACCGGGGTGGTCTCTACGAGGAAGATACCTTTACCGGCAACAATCCGACGCAGCAAACATTGCTCACCCAGAAGCTGAACTTCTACACCGGCGTGGGTAGCCAGAACGGCAACCCCTACGGCAATATTAACAGTTGTAATGGCAACCTCAATGCCACCTACAACCCATGTGTGGTCGATCCGCTGACCAGCGTCTCAGTGGACTATAACCAGAGCGGCAGCAACAGCAACGCGCCCTACACCAAGACCGACTACACCTACGATGACATCAACCCATCGAGTGGCTATGTCTATTCAAGCACGGTGTATCATCACCTGCTGAAAGCGGTGACCAGTTCCAACAACGCGCCCACCGTGACGCAGCAGTGGCAGTATCAGGTCGACAACGGCACCAGTGGTGGCGTCTTCACCTACAACCTGGACAACGTCTCCCACAGCGAGATCGATGATAGCTCGGGCCACGTGTGGAAGTGTGAGGACACCAGCTACGACGAGGGCAACACCAGCACCATTCCCGTGCACGCGGCGGGCTATGCCACCACCAGCAAAGCCTACAGCAATTGTAGTCAGCAGTCCAGCACGACGCTGACCTCCTACACCGGCTACGACCAGTACGGCAATGCATCCGTGGGTGTCGATCCTTTCGGCGTCGCCAACAGTTCGCTTTACAGCAGCAACGGCTGTACGCCTGGTAGCGCGAACAATCCAGTGGCAATCAGCGCGAGCTGGACAGCGAGTAAATATACCTATTGCAGTACCTTCGACACAACTGTACAGACACAACCTACACAAAAGACGAACGTCTACAATCAATCAATCACCATCGGCTACGACAATACGCAAGGTGAGGTTCCATCAAGCGTCACGGATGAAAATGCTCTAACGACGAGTGAAACCTACGGTTATCCCAACTCCCAGACCCTTACGGTACAACAAAAAGATCCTGGAGAAACTGGCAGTTACACTGAACAAACCACCTCGCACGCCACCTGTACGATGAGCAGTACATTGCCCTGTTATGAGATCGACACGATTTCCTCACAGTACAGCAGTACAGTGACCCAGAACTTCTACGATAGTGAGGGACGCGCGGTGGAGACGCGTACCCCACTCGATAGCAGCCATGACCTGATCAGCTTCACCATCCATGACGACACCAACAACAAGACCTTCAGCAGCTTGCCCTTCCGCTATCCTCATGGCAGTGGTTTCGTCGATCCCGCCACAGCAACGATCGACAACAACGGCAGCACGCAGCCAGGTGGTACCACCACCGTCTACGATGCATTGGGTCGCATCATCCACGTGGCTGATCCAGCGGAAGGATCAGCGGCGGAGCCAGGGGTGATCTGTGACAACACCACAGGTACGTGGACCAGTTGCAGCGAGTACCAGGACCTCAATCCCCATCTCGACAGCGGCAACGAGTACAGCGCGGTCGAGCAGATCGATGCCAACAACCACATTACCGTCACCTTCCCTGACGAACTGGGGCGAACACATTACATTCAGTACTACAGTCAACGCGGTGCGGTCAATAGCCAGCCATCTGACAGCAATATCACGACCATCACCGAGGCAGACTACAACGCCCTAAATCTCCCCACCAAAGTGATCCAGACGGATCTGACCCCGCAAAGTAATCAGAGCACGACCAGCGTCACCGCAACGGATACCTATGACGACCTGGGACGGCTCACCAGCGAGACCGATCCTGACCGAGGGACCGACACCTACACCTATGACCAGGACAGTCGATCAATAACTGATGTCGAAACGAGTGGATCTTCTACACGCACTATTGGGATCAGCTATGACCTCTTGGGACGTGAACGGTGCATGCAGGATGCGGCACCGACCACCAACGGTTCGGGTGCCTGTAGCAATGGCAGCCATGTTTTCGAACAGGATACGTATGATACAACCACTTTAGGTACAACGGGTTCCACCGATTTTCCCGTGGGAGAACTGACCAAGTCAGTTGCAAATACCTATTATCCTGATGGCTCAAATGCAACAACAACGGAACAATTCCAACACGATAACCGTGGGCGACTGACCGAGGAGACCATGCAACTGGGCGTCCCCAGTAGTTGGAACGTCACCACGGCGTTACCAACGTACCAGTTGACGCAGAGTTACAACGACGCCGATCAGCCGATGACAACCCACCACGGTAGGAGGACAGGCCGGATATACCTTCTCGCAAGCCTACGATAGCACCACCGGCGAGCTGACCGGTCTCAGCAACAACGGCACCGGCGTCGCCAATCTCGCCACCCTTACCTACAACAATCTGGGCTTAACCAGTGGCTTGAACTTCCAGACCCCTTCGGGCACGGCCATCGCCAGCGAAGCGTACAGCTACGACGCCAACGAACGCCCGACCTTATCAAGTGCGAGTTGGCAAAGTGGCAGTGGCTCTACGGGGAGCATCTTCAGTGCCGCCCGTGTCTACGATCCCACCGGGAATGTCGTGACCACCACCTTGAACTACGCAGCCGTCCCTGGTAAGAGCAACTCGGGTGGCAGTGAGACCGAAAGCTCCTGCTACGACGAGCAGAACCGCTTGGTGTGGGCAGGCAATACTGGGAGTATTCCCGCGGCAGGTAACGGTACCTGTGGCAGCACCACCCCCACCAATAGCTTGAACGGGGCTAGTTTCAATAGCAGCTATCAGTACACGCATTTAGGCCAACTGTGGCAAGCACCCCTGAATGGTACCGGTGGTTCACAACAGTATCTCTACTGCGACAGCACTCATCCCCATCAACTGACTGGTGTCTATCCGACAGGGACGACGTGTGCGAACAAAGGAAGTGCGACTGCCAGTTACAGCACGGCCTATGACGCCTGGGGAAATCAAACCAGTCGAACCTATGCAGGTACTACGGCTAGCTTATCCTATGATGCCTTCAATGAACTGGTCGAGTGGAATGCTGGTTCAACCAACCAGGGGTGGTATGCCTATGATTCAGACGGGCAACGGGTGCTCCAACGCAGCATCACCACGAGTGGCACGAGTATCACCGTCTACGCTTTTGGTATTGAGGAACACCTTTACAGTGGCAATGGCACATCCACGAGCAACCTGTATTATTATCCTTTAGATGGGAACCTGATAGGCTCGACTAATGGCACATCAACGCAATTCTACCTCACTGATGCCCTTGGGAGCGTACTAGAGAGTTTCAGCGATATCGCCAACACTGCTTCAGTGCTTGGCAATCAGGCCTTTGGACCCTATGGCACTGTCCAATATCAATCAGGGAGCATCGGCACAAATCGAGGTTTTACTGATCAGTATCAAGATACGAGCGGACTCGATT